>CADCIP010000028.1:0-45536 GCA_902801485.1 uncultured Bacteroidales bacterium
GGTTTTATAGTCCCTGCCAAACAATGTTGCCAATTGTTGACGGGTTAACCAAATCATTTCATTCTCCAGCCGGACATCAATCTGTGTCTGTCCGTCCTCCGTCTGATAGATTACTATCTTTTGATCTTCTTTCATACCTTCTTGATTCTGCTTGCAAAGATAAAACTTTTCTACCAATATAGTATGCAAAAATCGAAAATGTTACATCCTGTATAATATCATCTATAATATCTCTCTTGCAATCCAGGCGCAAGCCTCTGCGTCAGCAAGGGCATTGTGATGATTCTCTAAACAGTATCCACATTCAGCGGCAACAGTATGCAGTTGGTGGTTCTCAAGGTAACGGAAAGCTCTGCGTGAAGCTGCAAGTGTATCGTAGAACTCATAATCAGGGTAATCCATTTGGTATACTCGAAACACGGCCTTCAGACAACCTTCATCAAAAGGCTTGTTGTGGGCAACCAGGGGCAAGCCCTTAATCAGGGGTTCTATCTGCGCCCAGACTTTCGGGAATACTGGTGCATCCTCAGTATCTTCTTGACAAAGGCCATGGACCTGAGAACACCAATAGTTATAATAGTTCGGCTCGGGTTGGATGAGCGAATAGAATGAATCCACTATCTCGCCATCACGTACAATGACGATACCAACAGAACAGACGCTGCTCCGCTCGTTGTTTGCCGTTTCAAAATCTATGGCTGCAAAGTCTCTCATATTTTAGTCTTTTAGAATGGATATCGGATTCTCAGGTAGTGAATCCAATTCTGGAATTCTTTGGTTTTTGGGAAATACTGATCAAGTAAATCAATAAGAGATTCTATCGTTATATATCCAAATGTTGAGCGTCCTTCATCTGTGAGGAATCTTTCGTACGCAGGCAGGATCTCGACAAAATGCGGATTTCCTTTAGGATAGAGAGTTACACTATGGAACTTTTCTACCTTATCTTTTCCAATATTCTTATTTCCTACCATACTTGCCCCAAGTATATGGTTCCTCCATATTTGACGGAACTCATCCCTGCAGAGGTCAGTTTCTCTAATGGGCTGATTTGTTATCTCTGGAATAAACCAGCCACATGATTTTGTTACCTGGGCATATTTTGACTGCTCATTTTCCATTACTTCACGACGTTCTTTTACTCCGAAGGGATATCCTTCTTCGGTATATTTCACTTCAACGCCGATACCACAAGTCTTACCATTATGCAAATATTCTATATATGCATCGAATGAGGTGTTGTCGTTCAGACATTCAGTTTTGTCTGGTGCCCATTCAATTCGGATGTCTGTCACCTCATCAATCTCATCAACATCAAGAATCTTGTTGAAGACCTGTGCTGTGGCATTGACGTCTTGCTTCATGGGAATAAACACGTTCCAAGGTATATGTTCACTACGCAACATATTGGCAAACAAGCCGTCATGCTGCTTAGCAGTAAGCCGATGATAACGTTCTTTTATCCCTTCAAGAATTTCTTGCCGGAATTCTTCGCAGAAATTGAGTCCAGCGTTAGCATCATCTGGCATAAGGAAAGCTCCATATTTCCCATATTTATCATCTGGATCAAAAGGAACTTTCAGAAAGTTTGTTCTGAAGTCAGATTGATGAGTACGTGCACTTCTTTTAAAAGGCTTGTCACCCTTATAAATCATAGGTTCTGTAGTGTTCATATTTATCCTCATTTTTTCTTAATTCTTAATATTCTTGGACTTGCTTGTGATTTTTGATAGTGCTGGGAATTTATATCTTCATACTCATGTTTATAGCACCATATACTATTGTCTGGGCCATGTTGTATCGAGAACGGCTTTCCATTTTGAGCAGCAAGCACCTGTAGAATGCCGGCCTCAAAACGGGACAGGAATACAACTTTATCATCGCAAATCCATTCGCCATTATCATTACGAATCAGGTGCCAAGTATTATCTTTATCCTTAGTTTCCATCAGGCATATTCAAATATGGGTACGTTTATAATAACTTCTTCCGATTCGTCGCCATTATCAGTTGTAGGCACAGACAGACGAAACTCCTCATTTCGCATATTGTCATCAACAAGCAATGTCAGCGGAAGGATATTGCTATCATCGTTTAACACAGGATAACCACTCTCATCAAATTCTGTCATGAAGGCAGAATCGATACCATAAACATAGACTTTCTTGCTTGCCTTGTCCATTACATGATTGACATATGGGTCTTCTATTGGGTCAAAAGAGTTACCTTTCGTCAAGTCCATACCATATATAAGGAAAGGGGCAGCATTATTGGAACGAGCAAGAAGTGCCATCGTCTGTGAATTTGCATATAGGTTATATGCATACTCAGTGGAATGACGGTTGTGAAAGTCTATTTCACATTCTTTGATATAATCACGGAATGTTTTGCCATCCAAATACCTTCTTCCATCTTGATTGAAGTCAGAAGGTTTGTAATAGTAGGTCTCAATTATCTCTTTTTCCATAAACGACAAACAATATTATTTGTCCTCCTTGTATTTGTTCCACATTCTCTTTATCTTCCCCGCAATCTCCTTACGGAGCCAGATAGGTTCGAGCACTTCCATGTCCTCGCCATTCCAAAGCAATTCCTGTTGGAAGTCAAACTCTGGACGGAGATTAAAGGTGAAGATGCTGTATTCCTCGTTGCGCATTACCTCTTCCTGCGACTCGTGCATTTTCAGGTCGCGGATGTAGTTGGCCTGTCCTGCCGATACCTTCAGTTTTACAGGCTGGATCTTGACTGACTGTTCAGCAATGATTCCAAAGCAGCCGTCAAAGAAATCCTCTGCCGTCCAGTCCTTTGGCATTTCAAATGTCTCGTCTGTTGCATGAAGATATTTGATACGATCAAGGGAATAGATGCGTGGCCCTTTCTCATAATAATAGGAATAGGTGCTGCGAGCAACCATGTACCAACGCTGACGGAACAACTTCACACAGTATGGCTGTATATCGAAATTGTTCTCCTCGTCCTTCCAATAACTGTGGTAGGTCATGTTCAGTACACGATTTTCCTTCATAGCCTCAATGATGGGCTGAAGGTAGTCCTGACCAGACGGTACGTATTCCAAAATAATACGTTCTTTAATGCTCTGGCTGTTTGCCAAGGCATTGCTCACACAGAAAGTGTTGTAAAGCCAGGAACGGAGTCCGTTCTTGCTAATATCCTCTTCATTCTCGATGTAGTAACAGTATTCTCCACGCCCTTCATTGGCGATGTTGATGCCAAACATGTCCCAGATGACATAGCGCCAGTTGTCGAAGGTGCGCTTAGGAATATCAACACCTCTGCTGATGTCATCGCGAAGCCACAACTCGTTCAGTTCTTTGAATGAGATCTTACGTCTGCGATAGATGGTTTCAATCACCCAGACGTATTTGGTTATCAAACTTTGTCCTCTATCGTTGTCCATTTTTCTATGATTTTTCTGCAAAAGTAAAACAAGGGTACGCCAAACTGTAGCAGAGGTTTGAGAAAAAGTGATATTTCCTCAATTACTTTGGGCTATATATGAGCAGTACTTACTAAGCAGATTTGATAAAGGGAGGTCTCCTTTCTTGAATCGCTCCGCATCAAGTTTCAACAATCTTTCACTCACAGGTTTCTTTCCCTTGAATATGGCTTTTAGATACGGAATGCCATTCTCCTCGGAAATACTTACTTTAGATACGGAATGCCATTCTCCTCGGAAATACTTACTTCAGTAAAGAACTGCGAAAGGTCCTCTGCATCATAGACGATGGAGTAACTTGGACGCTTGGCTCCGGGAATGTCCTCTTTCAGTATGTTCTTGTCAACCAAGTCCTGTATGTCGCGTATGGCCGTGTCTTTTGAGCACTTTGCTAATGTTGCCCATGTCTTTGACGTTATCTTTGCCTCGTAGCCGTCAAGAAAGAGATTGAGCATCTGGGTCTGACGCTCAGTCATAGGCACAGACGAAGCTTTCTGCCAAAAGAAACTCTTGTTCAAGATAGTGGTGACGATAGTATCTGCCTCGTCAAGCGCATCCACCAACTTCTGCATGTACCACACCAACCACTCAGTAAGGTCACCATCGCCATGCTGCATCCGCTCCAGAATGTCGTAGTAGTGGTTCTTATCCTTGTTAATCTGTGATGAGACATTGTAGAAGCGGAACTCACTCTTTTCGCCACGTGCCAAAAACATGTCAGAAAGGATGCGAGCCAACCGGCCATTGCCATCCTCAAAGGGATGAATACTCACAAACCAGAAATGAGCAACGGCAGAACGAATGACGCTGCTTACTGGCTCATCCTTGTCGAACCATGTGAGGAACTTTTGCATCTCTTCTTCTACACGATCTGGAGACGGCGCAATATAGTGGATCTTCTCACATCCGAACATTGGCTTTCCCCTACGGGCCGCCGAGCTAAACCTTCCGCTGACAATATGTTCCTCGTTTGTTCGGTACTGGCCTATTTCTATCTGGCTTCCTTCGCTATAACCCGAAGGAAAGAAAGCGGATTGCCAAGCGCACAGTTTTTCTTTGCTGAGAGGCTGATTATAATTTTGTACAGCTTCCAGCATAACACCCACAACAGAATCAATATAGTGTGAAGGAGCAGTATATTTCACGTTATCAATGCCCAGCCTTCTGGCAATGGAAGAACGAACCTGATCAACGTTCAGTCGTATGCCTTCTATCTCTGAAGAATATACTACGTCACAGGTCAGGTTCTCGGCCATAGCACGCAGTTTGCTGTCAAAGCCCAATGAACTCAGCCTGCCGTATAGCAAGCCCTGCATACGGAATACTTTCTCCTGAAGAAGTGACACCTGAGAAGTGTCCCAACGGAAGTCTGTCCAATTATCTCTTTCGTGTATATACATAACGCTTTCGTACTTTGTGCGACATAACGCAGCTATTATCGTCGCAAATTCTGCGGCAAAAATACAAAAATAATGCTGAACTACCAAATAAAAACGTAAAATATCGCATATTCTGCGACGTCTTTATCTCCAAAACGTCGAAAGCATACTTGAAGATACTAAAAAGGGACCTGTCCAACTGGACAAGTCCCTTCGCAAATTATGTATGAGTATTATTTACTCTTCCACAGCAGCCTGTGCGGCGGCGAGACGTGCGATGGGCACACGGAAAGGTGAGCAGGAAGCGTAGTTCATGCCTACCTTTGCACAGAATTTAACTGAGCTGGGTTCGCCACCATGTTCACCACAGATACCTGTGCGCATGCCTGGACGAACTGCGCGACCCTTTTCTACAGCCATCTTGATGAGCTGTCCTACTCCGTTTTGATCGAGAACCTGGAATGGATCAACCTTCAGTATCTTCTTCTCGAGATATACGGGCAAGAAGCTGGCAATATCGTCGCGAGAGTAACCGAATGTCATCTGAGTAAGGTCGTTAGTACCGAATGAGAAGTACTCAGCCTCTTTCGCAATTTTGTCTGCTGTGAGGGCAGCACGTGGTATCTCAATCATTGTACCGATTTCGAATGGAATTTCAACGCCTTCTTCAGCGAATACTTCCTTAGCAACCTTCTGGATGATTTCCTTCTGCTGCTTGAGCTCGTAGAGAATACCAATAAGAGGAACCATGATTTCGGGATGTGGATCGTATCCTTCCTTCTTCAACTGGCAAGCAGCGCCAAGGATGGCACGAGTCTGCATAGCTGTAATCTCGGGGAATGTGATACCCAGACGGCAACCACGATGGCCCAACATGGGGTTATTCTCGGCCAATGAGTTGACACGCTTACGGATTTCTTCTACAGTTACGCCCATCTCCTTAGCCATAGTCTCCTGACCGGCATTGTCATGGGGTACAAACTCATGCAATGGGGGGTCGAGCAGACGGATGTTAACGTGCAAGCCGTCCATAGCCTTAAGGATACCGTAGAAGTCGGCCTTCTGATAGGGGAGGAGCTTAGCCAAAGCTTTCTCACGACCTTCAACAGTGTCAGCCAGAATCATTTCGCGCATAGCAATAATCTTCTGTCCGTCGAAGAACATGTGTTCTGTACGTGTAAGACCAATACCCTTGGCTCCGAATGCACGAGCTACCTGAGCATCGTGTGGTGTATCAGCATTGGTACGAACTTCCATCTTGGTATATTTGTCGCAGAGATCCATGAGGGCTTTGAAGTCACCACTCAACTCGGCTGCCTTGGTAGGAATCTCACCGGCAAATACCTGACCAGTTGTACCATTCAGTGAAATGTAATCACCTTCTTTATATACAACTCCCTCAATTTCTACGGTCTTAGTCTTGTAGTTTACATTGATGGCACCAGCACCGGAAACGCAGCACTTACCCATACCACGAGCCACAACGGCAGCGTGAGATGTCATACCACCACGAGCTGTTAAGATACCTTCTGCTGCAGACATACCAGCGAGGTCTTCGGGAGAGGTCTCGATACGAACCATGATAACCTTGTGGCCATCGGCATGCCATGCCTCTGCATCGTCGGCGTGGAATACAATCTGACCGCAGGCTGCACCAGGTGATGCAGGCAGACCCTGGGTAATGGGCTTAGCCTTCTTCAGGGCATCCTTATCGAATACGGGGTGCAACAACTCGTCCAGCTTTTGAGGCTCGCAACGCAATATGGCAGTCTTTTCGTCGATCATGCCCTCGCGGAGCAGATCCATGGCAATCTTTACCATTGCGGTACCGGTACGCTTACCATTACGTGTCTGTAAGAACCATAATTTGCCTTCCTGTACGGTGAACTCCATATCCTGCATATCGTGGTAATGCTTCTCCAGTTTGTCCTGCAGAGCATCCAGTTCCTTGTACAACTCTGGCATAGCTTCCTCCATAGAAGGATACTTGGCAAGGCGCTCTTCCTCTGAGATGCCTGCACGCTCAGCCCAACGCTGAGAACCAATCTTTGTAATCTGCTGAGGAGTGCGGATACCGGCTACTACGTCCTCGCCCTGAGCATTAATCAGGTACTCACCATTGAAGAGGTTCTCGCCATTACCGGCATCGCGAGAGAAGCAAACACCTGTAGCAGATGTGTCGCCCATATTACCAAATACCATTGCCATAACAGAAACAGCAGTACCCCATTCATCGGGTATGCCTTCCATCTTACGGTAAAGGATGGCACGTTCGTTCATCCAGCTACGGAATACTGCACAGATGGCTCCCCAAAGTTGCTCCTTGGGGTCGGTAGGGAAGTCCTGACCAGTCTGGTCCTTAATGGCCTTCTTAAAAAGCTCAACCAACTTCTTCAGTGACTCTACAGAGAGGTCTTTGTCAAGAACAACTCCCTGCTCTTCCTTAACCTTCTCGATAATAGCTTCGAATGGGTCGATGTCTTCTTTGTTAACTGGCTTCAGCCCCAACACAACATCGCCATACATCTGAACAAAGCGACGGTAGCTGTCATATACGAAGTGAGGATTGCCGGTCTTCTTTACCATACCCTCTGCTACTTCGTCGTTCAAACCAAGATTCAGGATAGTATCCATCATACCTGGCATAGAAGCACGAGCACCAGAACGTACAGATACCAGAAGTGGATTGTTTGGATCGCCAAACTTACACTTCATAAGGTTTTCTGTATGTGCTACAGCGGCATTCACATCGTCTTGCAACAACTCGACAATCTTTGCCTGCCCTACCTTATAATATTCATTACATGTATCTGTGGTAATGGTGAATCCTGGAGGAACAGGAACGCCAATGTGATTCATTTCGGCAAGGTTGGCACCCTTACCGCCCAAAACTTCACGCATTTGGGCACTACCTTCAGCTTGTCCGTTGCCAAAGGTGTAAACACGTTTTTGACTCATAATTTTAAAACTGTTATATTAGGTTATTTCATTGTTTTTTGCAAATATAGACCAAATTCCTTATTATTCCAAAGAAAATGATGTTTTTTGTTGATTTATTCCATAAATTTGCACAAACATTATCTATTTACGTATTATGACAAGAAAGAAGAAGCAGTTACCAATATATGAGAAAATAGAGATACAGGATGTTGCTGCAGAGGGTAAGGCTTTGACAAGAATAGACGATTTAGTCGTCTTTGTTCCCTATGTTGTTCCAGGCGATATTGTTGACCTGAAAGTTACTCGCAAGAAGCATCATTATGCCGAGGCTGTGGCTGTAAAATTCCATAAATACAGTCAGCAGAGGGCAGTTCCTTTCTGCGAGCATTTTGGTGTATGTGGAGGCTGCAAATGGCAATGCCTGTCCTATGAAGAACAGATACGATACAAACAGAAGCAAGTGATGGATAACCTTACCCGAATCGGTAAGGTAGAATTGCCGGAATGCTCGCCTATTCTGGGTAGTAAGAAAACACAGGAATATCGTAACAAACTGGATTTTGCTTGCAGCAATAAGCAATGGCTTACAGAAGAACAGTTGCGTGACGGCATACCCTTCGAACCAGGAATAGGGTTTCATATCAGCGGTGCTTTTGATAAGGTATTACCTATACATAAGTGCTGGTTGATGGACAATCTGAACAACGAAATCAGGAACTGGTTATACGATTATGCCCGCACGAATAACCTTACGTTTTATGATTTGAGGGCACAGCAGGGTTTCTTGCGAGGCATCGTCTTGAGAAATTCTATTTCAGATGAATGGATGGTGACCGTACAGTTTGGACCAACAGCTCATGTTGAGGCAAGCAAGGATGCTGCTGAGGAAGAAATACTATCAGAGTCACTTTTCGACAGGGAAGAGGCGATGAAACTTCTTGAGTCGTTGCATGTTAAATTCCCTCAGATAACAAGTCTGATGTATGTATATAATCCAAAATGTAATGATACTTTTGGAGATTTAGATGTAAAATGCTATTATGGTACTGACCATATTTATGAGCTGATGGAGGATTTGCGTTTTAAGGTTGGTTCGAAGAGCTTTTATCAGACAAATACCGAGCAGGCCTATATATTATATAAGGTAGTAAGGGGATTTGCTAACCTTTCTGGAAATGAGATGGTTTATGATTTATATACAGGTACAGGAACAATAGCCAATTTTGTCGCTAAGCAGGCTAAACAAGTTATTGGCATTGAGTATGTGCCTGAGGCCATAGAAGATGCTAAGGTTAATTCTGCCATAAACAATATTGACAATACGCTATTCTATGCTGGTGACATGAAAGATATCCTGAATAGAGAATTCATAGAGAAACATGGGAGGCCCGATGTTATTATTACCGATCCTCCACGTGCGGGAATGCATCAAGATGTTATAGATACAATTTTGTTTGCCGAACCCAAGCGAATTGTCTATGTTAGTTGTAACCCTGCTACTCAGGCTCGTGATCTTCAACTTCTTGATATGCTATATCGTGTTACAAAGGTTCAGCCGGTGGATATGTTCCCTCACACACAACACGTAGAGAATGTTGTATTACTAGAGCATAGGTAAGTTATTTTTCTTTTATTATTCCGTGTTGATAAGCATATAGGAGTTCCCGTAATTCTTTTACCTGTCTCTTTAGAATAACCCCCTTGTCGGTATCCCTGACACGAACCCTCTTGCCGGTCATTACTTCTATTTGAGTGCTGCTTTTAATGTCTGTTTCATTCATGATAGCCTCGCGTGTACTGGTAAAGGGCTCGTGCTGTATAAGCAGGAATCCACGACTATGATATACAAGTGTATATCCGGCAATGCCTGTTGTTTTATGGTAAGCTTTTGCAAATCCGCCGTCTATCACCATCAGGCGTCCATCTGCCTTTATAGGATTTTCTCCTTGTGAAGCATGAACAGGAACATGCCCGTTTATGATGTGGCGATTGCTCCCCTTGACATCAAAAGCATCAAGAATACTATCGCAAATTTCAGGTTTCTCTCTTAACTTATAATAATTACCTTTTTCTTCGTGATATAACGAATTGTCTGCAAGGAAATACCGCTCGAATGTCGTCATTCTGTTTTTGTCAAACAAGGGACTGTCTGGACCACACCACAAGTACCAAAAGTAGTCTCTGGCTTTCTGTCGTTCGGTCTTTGATACATCATTCTGGAATGCAGTACGTATATACATTCCTATGTGATGCAATAATTCTTTTCCTTTATATTTTTTCCCGTTGAGCATTACCTCTTTTAGACTTCCGTCTTCATTTAAAGGGATTGAAGCATGGAATAGAAGGTTCCCGTTAAAAATACCATACATGCATCCGTGTGACAATATGCAACGTATATGTTTTTGCAACTTTTCGGATATACGGAAAGAATGATGTAGTTTGTTTACGACATCTTCCTCTTCAGGTGTGAGTTTGTATGGGTCTGACGGATTTACTGTTGGAAAGATACGGTCTTTCAATTCATACTCCTTTCCATCCAAGATATATACAGATCTGTTGTAATCAATATTCTCAAGCGTGCCGGGTCCATTCATTCCCCATTCTGGGTATTGACGCCTCATTTGTGCTTCCAGCTTAAACTGTATGATACTTATGGCTTTGTGCATTTGCGCAATCAGTCTGGTGCTTTTCTCGTCTAATGGCTTTTCTGTGTGAGGAATAAACTCTTTGCAAGGATCTTCTGAATAATATTCTATAGCGAAGGTTGCTAATGGAAGAAGGTTTATGCCGTATCCTTCTTCGAGTGTTGTCATATTACCAAATCGTAAAGATAATCTTAAAACTGTAGCTATGCAAGGATCGCATCCGGCAGCAGCCCCCATCCAAAGTGCATCATGGTTCCCCCATTGAATGTCAAAGTTTTCGCGTGTTAACAGATAGTCCATAATTATGTGTGCACCTGGTCCACGATCGAAAATGTCGCCGAGAATATGAAGTTGGTCAATGCTGAGTTTCTGAATGACATTACAGATAACCGTAATAAAATTTTGTGCTTGTCCTGTTTGTATGATTGTCTCTATGATTCGTTGAAAATAAGCTTCTTTGTCATCATCTATGGGACTTTCATGTAATAGTTCCTCTATGATATATGCAAACTGGCGGGGAAGCACTTTGCGAACTTTGCTTCGTGTATATTTGCTGCTGACGGACTGACAAACTTGTATAAGACGGTATAGCGAGACAGCATAGTATTGGCTCAAGTCTTCGTCGGCTTTTTCTTTTATCATTTCCAGTTTCTTCTCTGGATAATAGATTAATGTGCAAAGTTCGCGAATCTCTTTGTCGGAGAGTGATTCGCCAAAAAGTTCTTTCACCTTGCGCTTAATATTTCCACTGGCGTTGCGAAGTATGTGTAAAAAAGCCTCATGTTCACCATGTATGTCTGCCACAAAATGCTCAGTTCCTTTCGGCAGATTCATTATGGCTTCAAGGTTGATAATTTCTGTACTTGCGCTACTACTATTGGGAAATGTCTGTGAAAGAAGTTCTAACAATCGCATATCTGCTCCCAAAACTTTTGAGTCCATGCTGTTAATCAGATTTTTATTCATATATTATACAAAATTACTCATTTTTTGCGTTATGAGCAAAAGAATACGCTTAAATTGTGTAACTTTGCATGCTGTTTAAGATAAAATGAGTGAATGAGACTAGTATATGTACTTATAGTGATGTTACTAACGACATCAAATGCATGGGCTGAAGAGGGTCAACTTACCTTCAGCAACTTTGACACATGGGTTACCCGTTCGATTAAGGAGAGCCTTTTAGTTGGAGGACATACGCGTACATTGTATGAAGTAGGTCCGACCGGTACTTTCAATGGTGCCAGAGCATATACCAATCAAGGTGGTTGTCCATGGGCAAACAGTAATGTTTTTGCAAAAGTTTATGGAGTTGTAAAGACTAATGTTAGTGTATATCCTGATACGCATGGCAACGGGAAGTGTGCTAAGTTGTATACACATATAGTTAACTGCAAAGCCATTGGTGTTGTAAATATTAGTGTTCTAGCAGGAGGCTGCATTTTTACGGGCAATGTTATTGAGCCTATAACTAGTACTTCTAACCCGTGGTCAAAAATTAATCTAGGTATACCTTTTACGAAGCGCCCCAAAGCCATAAAGTTTGATTATAAATATTATAATCCAGGAAGTAAAACAAGAATCAAAGAGACAGGATTCAGTAAGACCCAGACAATCGACGGAAAAGATATGGGTGAGTGTATGTGTTTGTTACAGAAACGATGGGAAGATGAAACTGGCAATATTCATGCACAACGTATAGGAACTATGAGAGTCCGTTTTGACAAGAATACCAACGGTTGGGCCGAAGGTAAGGAATTTGTTATTCATTATGGCGACATAAGCAAAGAAAGCTTTTACAGAGATTGGATGGGTATGGTTCAAGGCGAGCGATCTTTTTATGCCCTCAACAGCAAAGGTAAGAATGTACCTATTCAAGAGGAAGGCTGGGCTGATGTTAATGAGACGCCAACACATCTGATTGTCAAGTTTGTCAGCAGTTATGGCGGTGCATATATAGGTACTGTGGGAAATACATTATGGATTGATAATGTAAGATTTGTTTATTGATGAAACCATATTATCTTTTTGAAGAACGACTTCTCAGGCGCAACTTGGAACTAATAAAGCATGTTGCCGATAGTGCTGGTGTTGAAATAATCCTGGCGTTTAAAGCATTTGCTTTGTGGAAGACATTTCCTGTTTTCAGGGAATACATAAAACACACAACGGCAAGTAGTTTGAATGAAGCCATGCTTTCATATCATGAATTTGGCAGTCTTGCCCATACATATAGTCCTGCATACACAGAGGATGATTTTCCTGCTATTTTAGATTGCAGCGGGCATGTTACCTTTAATTCTCTTTCTCAGTATGAACGATTTATGCCAATGGTAAGATCGTATAACAAGCATGAAGTCAGTGTAGGCGTAAGAATTAATCCTGAGTATAGCGAAATAGAGACAGAACTTTACAATCCTTGTGCTCCTGGCAGTAGGTTTGGCATTCTGGCGGATCAACTCCCGGAGATGCTACCTGAAGGTATAGAAGGTTTTCATTGTCATTGCCACTGTGAAAGTTCTGCAGAATCTTTAGAAAACACATTAGTTCATTTAGAAGAAAAGTTTGGGCGTTGGTTCAACCAAATTAAATGGCTGAATTTAGGCGGTGGTCACTTGATGACTCGTTCTGACTACAATGTCTCATACCTTATTAATATATTGTTGTCACTAAAGAATCGTTATCCTCATCTTAGAATCATCCTTGAGCCAGGAAGTGCATTTGCCTGGCAAACAGGGCCTTTGGTTGCCCAAGTTGTGGATATCGTGGAAAATCACGGTATTCGCACGGCTATTCTTAATGTATCTTTTACATGTCACATGCCTGATTGTTTAGAGATGCCTTATCAACCATCGGTTCGAGGGGCTGAAACACTTCCGTTTGATGCAGTTAAGACAGCCAAACCAGACGATAATATATATCGTTTAGGTGGCAATAGTTGTTTAAGTGGTGATTATATGGGTAGTTGGAAATTTCCCCATCCATTAGTGATTGGACAAGAGATTATCTTTGAAGATATGATTCATTATACTACAGTAAAAACCTGTATGTTCAATGGCATTGCACATCCTTCTATTGTTTTTGAGCACTTAAATGGTACAAAAGAATTGCTAAGAGAGTATGATTTTAATGATTATCGCAATAGAATGGATTAAAAAAATGATGAATTATTTGGCAGTTTGGCCAAAATGTTGTAATTTTGCACTCGCAATTCAGGGGAATGGCAAAGAAATAGATTAAATATTGAAAGATTGAGGGGTATCTGATTAAGTCTGATTCCTGCGGAAATAGCTCAGTTGGTAGAGCACAACCTTGCCAAGGTTGGGGTCGCGAGTTCGAGTCTCGTTTTCCGCTCTGAGAGCAAAACGAGTTCAAGGTTCTAAAAGCATCGAGTCTCGTTTCCCGCTCGGAGAATTGCCCAGGTGGCGGAATTGGTAGACGCGCACGTTTCAGGTGCGTGTGCCGCAAGGCGTGCAGGTTCGAGTCCTGTTCTGGGCACAACTAATTAGACATCCTTTTGGAGAGGTGGCGGAATGGTAGACGCGCTACTTTGAGGTGGTAGTGCCGCGAGGCGTGGGAGTTCGAGTCTCCTCCTCTTCACTTTCAATGTTTATTGCGGAAATAGCTCAGTTGGTAGAGCACAACCTTGCCAAGGTTGGGGTCGCGAGTTCGAGTCTCGTTTTCCGCTCGAAGAGCAAAACGAGCTCAAGTTTCTAAAAGCATCGAGTTTCGTTTTTCCGCTCAAATATATAACGAGACTCAATGTTGGCATTGAGTCTCGTTCTTTTTGTGTGTATTTTTTATCTTCTTCCCCGTGATACACTTCCTCCACTGCTACCTCCTCTTGAACCACCGCTGAATCCCCCTCTTGAGCCATCGCTGAATCCTCCCCTGCTTGAGCTGGGATTGTTAAATCCTCCTCTGCCAGGGTTTGATACGCTTGGTCTGTTATAGCTTCTGTTTGATTCTGAATATCTTGAGTTGTTGACGCTACCTCTTGAGTTGGGGGTGCTAGGACTACTGTAGTATCCTCTGCTTGTGCTTGTGTTCCTTGAACCTCCGAAATCTCTATTGTGATTGTAGTTTCTTGTGTTTTCGTTGTATCTGTTTGTGTCATAATTTCGAGTAGAACGGTTTTCTGTTCCATTGTATCCTCGCGGTTTTGTGGTGATGTCGCCCCTTCCATAGCCACCCCTGCCATGATAATCGTTTCTGGAATTTCTTGAACTGCTGTTACTAAATGAGTTACCTCGGTCCGTTCTGTTGTTTCCTCTGTCTGGAATATCGATGTGATAACCATCTCCATTAATTCTTCTTCCCCTTCCAGATGAAAAAGAACTTCTTCCTGTACTTCTTGCGGTCCGTACTGCTATTGGTTGATTTCCACGCAAGCCGCCATTCCATGCAGGGCGTCTGTCTGCATAATAACCATTATAATGATAAATGCGTCCATGCCCACCTCGGTAACTATAATAAACAGTAGGGTAGCTATAATAGAAGTAACCATGATTATAATGAGTATAAATAGGGAAATACCATCCGTTAGATCTCCAATATACGGGGCGTATAAAGTAATCGGCTGCCAACATTATGCTATATTGCCAGTCGTAAAGTATATGGCGGAAGTCTGACAGACGATATGAGAGATAGTCTCCATACAAGTCTGCTTCGCTGTTCAGTGACAAGAAGTAATCCAGATTAATTTCGTAGGCATCATTGTATTGCTGGTCATTCAAGTTTAACTCGTATGCCATTTTGTCTGTCAGATATAATGCCTCTTCGCGAGCACGTTCATAACTCATTGCATTGGCAGCCTGCCACGTTGCAAATATCAGTAAAAACGAAATAATGTACCTTTTCATAACTTGTGGATTTTGTTTCTTTTGCAAAGGTACAAATTAACATTTAGCTCCTAAGTGGATTTTCCCTAATAGTTGGTAGGGATTTCCTTATCCTTTATAATACGCACTCAAAAGTAAAATGTTCTTTGTCAATCTCGCTAAGATCTGTTTCGTTACGGAATAGACCAAAAACTGTACTTCCGCTTCCACTCATGCAAGCATAAGAGGCTCCAATCCGGTAGAGTTGGTTACGAAGTTTTTTGATTGTTGGATGATGGGGGAAAACACTCTTTTCAAAGTCGTTAAATATTGTCTCTTTCCAGAGTATAACTGGTTTCTTAACTTCCTCTTTTATATTATATTTTGATGGAATAGGTTTAATTAAAGCATAAGCTTCTTTTGTCGATACATAATCATTTGGTTTTACTAAAACTAGATGCCAACCGGAAAGGTCAATTTCTATAGGTGAAAAAACGTTTCCTATACCTTCTGCATAAACAGGTTTGCATTGTATGAAGAAAGGGCAGTCTGCTCCTAATCGAGATATCATTTGCTCCATCTTTTGGTTTGTCAGTCCCAATGCGAGATGTTTGTTTAATTCTTTTATAACAGCAGCTGCATCGCTGCTACCGCCGCCTAAGCCTGCACCGCTGGGAATGTTCTTCTTTAGTGAGATGTGAACAGGAGGTACAAAGCAGTTATTCTCGCGTAGTAGTCTAACAGCTTTAAGTACCAAATTGTCGTTGGGATTACCCTCTAATTTGTGTCCTCCCAATGAAATCTTATCAGTTTCAGACTGCACTATGGAGATCTCGTCGTAGAGTGGAACGGGGTAAAAGATGGTTTCCAGATTGTGGAATCCATCAGATCTTTTGGATATAATATTCAACCCGATATTTATTTTGCAGCAGGCTGTAGTTTTGATATACATGTATTTTATCTTTTTTATGCAAAGTTACTTCTTTGATGTATGTATTAGTGAGTATGTATGCTTAAAAAGTGTTAAAGGGAGCATACATCAATTTTATTATAATGTATATAAGGAAAAAAAAACGTACCTTTGTATGCTATTAAAGAAGAATCCATGCCAAAAGAAACAGAAGTAATAAGACATGAGGGTGTTGTTGAGAATATCTGCGACAATATGTGTTATGTTCGTATCCTTCAAAATTCTGCTTGCTCTGGATGTTCTGTGCAGCGTTTATGTAATAGTAGCGAGAGTAAGGAAAGAATTATATCATTGCCTTTGAATGGGGCAGAATTGGAAGTTGGTGATATCGTAAACGTTGAATGTTCTGTTGTTCAAGGCCTTCGTGCGGTATATATATGCTACCTTATCCCCCTGTTTTTAATGATGATTTCCCTATTTGTTAGCGTTAAATTATGGGGTGATTTAGTAGGTGTTTTAGTTTCTTTGACAGCTCTTTCTGTCTATTATTGTGTATTATATATGTTTAGAAACTACATTGGTAAACACTTTTGTTTTACCATTCAAAATAATAAATAATAACAAAAATAAATATAAATACTAATTAAACTATGAATGTAATCCTTATTGCAGTAATTACTTTGGGGGTAATAGGACTAGTCTCATCACTGGTACTTTATTTCATATCCCACAAGTTTGCTGTACATGAAGATCCACGCATTGCGCAGGTTTCAGATGTGCTGCCGCAGGCTAACTGTGGCGGTTGCGGCTATCCGGGCTGTTCCGGTTTTGCTGCCGCATGTGTCAAAGCTGCCGATGCTGGAAGTTTGGAGGGCAAGTTATGCCCTGTAGGTGGCCAGCCCGTGATGGAGCAGGTTGCCGGAATTCTAGGAATGGCTGCTGTGGCAAGTGCTCCGAAAGTTGCTGTTGTCCGTTGTAACGGAACGTGTGAAAATCGTCCTCGCAATGCAGAGTTCAATGGTGCTCATAGCTGCCGTGTTCAACAAATGACGGGTATGGGCGAAACGGCCTGCGGCTATGGTTGCTTAGGATGTGGCGATTGTGTTAAGAAATGCCAGTTTGGTGCTCTTTCAATGGATGTCACAACTGGATTGCCTGTCGTAGATGAAGATAAGTGTACGGCTTGTGGCGCTTGTTCGAAGGCATGTCCGAGAGGAATCATAGAAATTCGTCTTAAAGGTCCGAAAGGACGTAGGGTAGTTGTTCTTTGTAACAACAAAGACAAGGGTGCCGTTGCCAACAAGGCATGTAAGGCTTCATGTATTGGTTGTGGCAAATGTGTAAAGACATGTGATAAATTCGAAGCCATCACACTTGAGAACAATTTAGCTTACATTGATGCGGAAAAGTGCAAAATGTGCCGTAAGTGCGAGGAAGCGTGTCCCAAGGGAGCAATTCATGCCTTTAATTTCCCTCCACGTAAGCCAAAAGCTGAAGAATCAACAATTCAGAGTACTCAGACTCCGATGCAGAATGCTGAACCATCAAAAGCTGAATAAAGTATGAAAACATTTCACATAGGCGGTGTTCATCCCGCAGAGAACAAACTGTCTGCTGGTAGTCCCATCCGTGAGGCTGCTCTGCCCAAGCAGGCTGTTTTCAGTATGTTCCAACATATTGGTGCTCCGGCCAAACCAGTCGTTCAGAAAGGCGATGTGGTTAAGGTTGGAACTCTATTGGCAGAGGCTGGAGGCTTTGTAAGTGCTCCTATTTATAGTTCCGTAAGCGGTAAAGTAAATAAAATTGATGCTGTTCTAGATGCCAGTGGCACCCGACGAATGGCGGTAATTGTTGATGTAGAAGGGGATGAATGGGAAGAAAGTATCGACCGTTCAAAAGACATTGTTCGTCTATCAGATCGTCCTGAGCTTGACAGTAAGACTATTGTAGAAAAAATAAAGAATGCTGGCATTGTAGGACTCGGAGGAGCAACGTTTCCCTGTCATGTTAAGTTGACTCCTCCTCCGGGTTCTAAAGCAGATTGTGTTATAATCAATGCTGTAGAATGTGAGCCATATCTTACAGCAGACCATCGACTTATGTTAGAGCATCCCGAAGAGATTCTCGTTGGAGTCGATCTCATTATGAAGGCTGTTAATGTTACAAAAGGCTATGTCGGCATTGAGAACAACAAACCCGATGCTATAAAGTTGATGACGGAAAAAGCGAAGCAATATCCTAACATCGAAATTGTTTCCCTTAAGGTTAAATATCCCCAAGGTGGTGAAAAGCAGTTGATAGATGCGGTTATTGGAAGACAGGTTCCTGCTCCCCCTGCTATCCCTATTAATGTAGGTGCTGTTGTACAGAATGTAGGTACGGCTTTTGCTATTTACGAGGCAGTAATGAAGAATAAACCTCTTGTTGACCGTATCATTACCGTTACAGGTAAAAGTGTGAAGAATCCCAGTAATCTTCTGGCCCGTCTTGGTACTCCATTTCAGCTATTGATAGACGAATGTGGTGGCTTACCTGAAGATACAGGCAAGATAATTGGCGGTGGTCCTATGATGGGTAAAGCTTTGCTCAGTCTTGAGGTTCCAATGACAAAAGGATCCAGTGGTCTGCTTCTTATGAATGAAAAAGAAGCACGTCGTTCTGAACCACAGCCATGTATCCGCTGTGCTAAGTGTGTAGGTGCTTGTCCTATGGGACTTGAACCTTTCTTGTTAAGTAAAGTTTCTGCTATGGAAGAGTGGGAGATAGCTGAGAAGAATGATATAGTCAGTTGTATCGAGTGTGGAAGCTGTCAGTTTACTTGTCCTAGTAACCGTCCCTTGCTTGATATGATTCGTGTTGGGAAGACAACCGTCATGGGAATTATTCGCAGCAGAACTTCTAAGAGTTGATAGTTTAGTGTTTAGAGATTATTATTAAATTACAATGAAACCAATTATATCATTATCACCACATGTTCACGGAGGAGATTCTGTACAGAAGAATATGTATGGTGTATGTATTGCTTTAGTGCCGGCTCTTATTGTCAGCCTATGGTTTTTTGGCCTTGGAGCTGCTATTGTGCTTGCCACATCTGTTGTCTCCTGCGTTTTCTTTGAATGGGCCATCACAAAGTTTATTCTTGGCAGAAATACTTGTACGATTTTGGATGGTAGCGCCATTCTAACAGGTCTTTTGCTCGGTTTTAATTTGCCCAGTAATCTGCCCATCTGGATTATTATCATTGGTGCGCTTTTCGCTATTGGCGTAGGAAAGATGACTTTTGGCGGCTTAGGGCAGAATCCCTTTAATCCTGCTTTGGTTGGCCGCGTTTTCTTGCTGATTAGTTTTCCTGTTCAGATGACGACATGGCCAGAGGTACATCAGACATTTGCTTATACTGATGCGACCACTGCGGCTACTCCTTTGAGTATTATGCAGGAAGCTATTTCATCTGGTGACCCAACCGTATTGAGCAAGTTGCCCAGTTTCGAAGATATGCTTGTTGGTGTTACCGGTGGCTCTCTAGGTGAAGTTAGTGCACTTTGCTTGTTGGTAGGCTGCTTATTTATGATTTGGAGAAAGATTATTACCTGGCATATTCCTGTTAGTATAATAGGTACTGTTGCTGTATTTGCTGCCATTCTACATGCATGCAGTCCTGTTTATGCTATGCCTACCCAAGTACTATGCAGTGGTGGTCTGATGCTTGGAGCCTGCTTCATGGCTACAGATTATGTTACTTCTCCCATGACTGCTAAGGGGCAGATTGTTTATGGCGTTTGCATTGGTATTCTAACGGTAATCATACGTAACTGGGGCGCATATCCTGAGGGAATGTCATTCGCAATTCTCATCATGAATGCATTCACTCCTCTTATTAATACATATTGTAAACCAAAAAGATTCGGAGAGGAGGTAAAGAAATGAAAAAGCTCAAATCTACATGGTATAATATGGCCTGCGTGCTTACAAGTATTGCTTTGGTCGCTGGCGCTGCTCTTGCCTCTGTAAATGAGTTGACAAAAGACACCATACAACAGTTAAAGGAAAAGAGCGAACAGGATGCTATTGCACAAGTTCTCGGTGGAGGTGATGTGAAAGTCCAGAAGGTTGACACCATTGCTATTAATGACTGCAATTTTGTTGTTATGAATGCCGGAGATAAAGGAGTCGCTGTAAAGTCTGTCGATCCTATGAATGCCAGTTTTGGCGGTGGTCTAACCATTATGGTCGGTATTGATCCCAATGGTGTAGTTTTGGGGTATAGTATCTTAGAGACACACGAGACTCCTGGTCTTGGTGCAAAAGCAAATGAGTGGTTCCAGAAAGGCCAGAAGGGTGATATTATCGGACGTAATCTTACCGGGAAAGAACTTGCAGTCAGTAAGGATGGCGGAGATGTAGATGCTATTACGGCCAGCACTATTACATCCCGAGCATTCCTTCGTGCTGTAAATGCTGCAAATCAAGCTTACTATCAGACTAGATCTAAAGACAAAGATGCTGATTGTGTAAGTGGTGCTACAAAAAAGAATATTAATTAAATTAAGGTAAGGAGGAAACGTTATGAATAATATGAAAGTTCTTTTGAACGGAATAATCAAGGAGAATCCTACCTTTGTGCTTCTCCTGGGTATGTGTCCTACACTTGGAACTACCAGCAGTGCTTTGAATGGTATGAATATGGGACTTGCTACCACAGCAGTTCTCATTTTCAGCAATCTTATAATCTCGCTTATCAAGAATCTTATTCCCGATATGGTACGAATACCATCTTTTATAGTGGTAATAGCATCTTTGGTAACGATTTTGCAAATGCTTATCAAAGCATATGCTCCTGAGGTGGATGCCAGTTTGGGTTTGTTTATTCCACTGATTGTAGTAAACTGCATCATTTTAGGTCGTGCTGAAGCATTTGCAGCCAAAAATGGTGTTGTTAGTAGCATCTTTGACGGGATTGGTATGGGACTTGGATTTACCATCGCTCTTACGTTGTTAGGAGCCGTTCGTGAAATATTAGGAACCGGCAAGATATTCTCTTATGCGCTCTTCCCTGAGAATTATGGTGCTCTCGTATTTGTGTTGGCTCCAGGAGCGTTCATTGCTCTTGGCTACCTTATTGCTCTTGTCAACAAGATAAAATCATAAATTGTAAATTATTAAATCGTAGATAAATATGGCATACATTCTTATATTTATTACAGCGATATTTGTTAATAATATTGTTTTATCACAATTCCTTGGCATCTGTCCTTTCCTCGGTGTAAGTAAGAAAGTTGATTCTGCAATCGGAATGGGAGCCGCAGTTGCTTTTGTGCTCACACTTGCAACTATTGTTACATATTTGATTCAGAAGTATGTATTAGAGTCTTTCGGCTTGGAATATCTCCAGACCATAGCATTCATTCTTGTAATTGCCGCTTTAGTGCAGATGGTAGAGATTATTCTTAAGAAATCTGCTCCAGCACTTTATCAGGCATTAGGTGTATTTCTGCCTCTTATTACTACCAATTGTTGTATTCTTGGCGTTGCCATTCTGGTTGCAAATGGAACATATGCTTCGCAGGGGTTGGAACCCAACTTGCTTACTGGTGTTGTCTTTGCACTAAGTACGGCTATTGGATTTGCTTTGGCCCTGATAGTTTTCGCAGGTATCCGTGAACATTTAAGTTTGATGAACGTTCCCAAGGGAGTCCAGGGCATGAGTATTGCCCTCGTAACAGCAGGTCTTTTGGCAATGGCCTTTATGGGTTTCAGTGGCGTGGACAATGGCCTGAAAACTTTATTTGGTCTATAATCATTAATTTATAATATCATTTATGAATATTTTATTAACTGGTGGTGCCGGGTACATAGGAAGCCACACCCTAATTGAGTTGGATAAAGCTGGTCACAGCGTAGTTGTTGTTGATAATTTCTATAATTCACAGCCCGAGGCTATTCGCCGTGTCGAAAAGATTATCGGTCATAAAGTAACTCTTATCGAGGCAGATATTCGTGACCGTGAGGCTATGAATAAGGTGTTCACAGAGCACAAGATAGATGCTGTTATCAACTTTGCCGGTCTTAAGGCTGTTGGCGAGTCCGTTGCCAAGCCCCTGATGTACTATGAGACCAACATGAACGGTGTTTTTGTGTTGCTTGATGTAATGCGTCAGCATGGTTGTAAGAATATTATCTTCTCCTCTAGTGCAACTGTTTATGGCGATCCAGCCATTATTCCAATCACAGAGGAGTGTCCAAAGGGCCAGTGTACCAATCCTTACGGATGGACAAAGTCTATGATAGAGCAGGTACTGATGGATGTTCAGAAAGCTGATCCTGAGTGGAACGTTGTCCTGCTTCGTTATTTCAATCCCATCGGTGCTCATGAGTCCGGTCTGATTGGAGAGAACCCCAATGGTATTCCCAACAACTTGATGCCTTATATTACGCAGACAGCCATCGGTATCCGTAAGGAACTGGGAGTGTTTGGCAATGATTATGATACTCCTGACGGAACTGGAGTACGTGATTATATCCATGTCGTGGATTTGGCAAATGGTCATGTTTGTGCTCTCAAGGCTATTCAGGAGAATAAAGGATTGGCTATTTATAATCTTGGTACTGGTCACGGATATTCTGTTCTGGATGTTGTGAAGGCTTTTGAGAAGGCTAATGGCCTGAAGGTTCCATATGTAATAAAGCCTCGTCGTCCAGGCGATATTGCAACCTGCTATTGTAATCCAGCTAAAGCAAAAGCTGAATTAGGTTGGGAGGCTAAGTTTGGTATTGAAGAAATGTGCCGTGACTCATGGAACTTTCAGAAGAACAATCCCAATGGCTATGACAAATAAAACCGACAAGACCTTATCTCGAATATTTTATGAAAAGAATTGTTTTAACAATTATTCTGGCTGCAATAGTATCCTTTGGTGTTAGAGCAGAGTCTGTGAGCAAGTCCGGTGCTTTCAACATAGCTCAACAGTATTTGCTTTCCAAAGGTAAGATTCTTAGCCAGAGTAGAACACCTTATCGTTCTGTGAGGAGTGTTGAGGGACATCCTCAAAGTACTTACTATTATGTGTTTAACGCAGAAGGAGGGAATGGTTATGTTATTGTTTCAGGAGATAATCGCACTCCTGAAATTCTGGGATATGTGGATCATGGTTCTTTTGATGAAGAAAATATTCCTGATAATATGAAATCATGGCTCCAGTTGTATGTAGATCAGATTAAGTTCCTTGCTGATAATAACATTACTGTTGACAAGCGTACTCTTAAAGCCAGAGCAATGTCCAGGTCAACCCGACATAGTATTCCTGTGCTGATAAAATCACGCTGGGATCAGGGAAAACCATATAACATTACTTGCCCTATCTATTATCTTGAGGAGGACAAAAATGAAGCCAAAGCCTTGCCGCAGAAAACTGGTCCTGCAGCAGGATGTGTTGCTACTGCAATGGCTCAGGTGGTAAACTTTTACAAGTTTCCTGCAAAGACAAAGGCAGTTATTCCAGCATACACTATCACATATACTTCAGAGAAGAACGGTTCGAAGAAGACAGTTTCTCAAAAAGCAATTCCACGTAATACACTTATCGATTGGGATAATATCCGTGACACATATAATTGGGAAAACGGTCATGTAGCCAATGCACAGGATTCGGCTGTCGCAAACCTGATGCACTATTGCGGTCAGGCTGTTCAGATGCATTATGGTCCTTCTTCCGGTGCAGCTACTTCAGCAGCTAAAGACGTGTTAATTAATATGTTTGGCTTTGATGATAGTGCATATTGGGTTGACCGAAGCAGTTGTAGTATTGACGAATGGTTCGATCTCATTTATGATGAGTTGAATTCGGGCTATCCTGTTCTTCTTCAAGGTCATTCTTCTGGTGGAGGGCATGCTTTCGTTATAGATGGTTTCGATGGCGAGCAACTCTTTCATGTGAATTGGGGTTGGGGAGGTGGTTCCGATGGCTGGTTCCTTATTGGTATCCTTAATCCTGGTGATAACAGCGGTATTGGAGCCAGTAGTAGCAGCGATGGCTATAGCATGGGACAGGGAGCTCTGTTCAACCTTCGTTTGCCAGATAATGTCAAGACTGAGAAATCAACTTGTATGACTATTAATGATATCACAGTTTCTGGTACTACCATATCTGGAAAATTCCTGAACTGGACAGGTGCTACTAACAGTTTTAATACTGGCATTGTTAAGATCAATGATGATAATACACTCTCTTTAGTAGGTTCTACACAGACTATCTCTGATATGAGTAAGAACACCTATTATACCAAGAGTTTTAATATAAAAGGTCGTCTTCAACCAGGCACTTATCGTCTTTCCCCTGCCAGCAAACTTACCAGCAATAAGATATGGCGTCCAGAGTTGGATTTAAAGCGTAATTACATTCTTGCAGAAGTAGATTCTTCCAAGAATATTACACTTTCATATATTAAGCCTATAGAGGATATTAGTGTTGACAACATAAAATTTCCCGGAACCAGAGCTGTAAACGAGAATCAAGAGATTAAAGTCACTTTCCGTAATCATGCTGACGAGTTCTCTCATACATGTTATCTCTATGTTGGTAAAACTTCAAAAAAAGAAGATTCCAAAAGCAAATCTATTGTTAATATAAAAGAGGGTTCTACTACTGAAGTTTCCTTCTTCTATAAACCTACGGAAACAGGGGTCTATAATATATGGATTTGCCGTAATAGTGATGGTACAGGTGTTCTAGGGCAGACCACTATGGAGGTTGTTCCTTCTTCTCAAGCCAAGAAGAAATCTCTTGCCGTTAACAGTTTTACTATCCATAATTCAACAAACAATGTGGTCTATGGTAATAAATTGGTAGGTTCTGTCACTGTTCGTAACACAGGTAAGGAAGTATTCCATGGTAACTTAAAACTACAGTTATGGCATCAACCAAAAGGAAGTACTACGGCATGGAGTTCACAGTCTACAGGTGTTGAGATGACTATCGAACCTTCCAAGACAGCTACGGCATCATTCCAGTTTAATAATCTTATTTATGATGATAAATATCACATTGCCGTATCTAATCCGAATGCTTCAATTTCCGGTGGTGGTATTTGGGATCATTCTTGGGTACCTAAGGCAGGCATTCTTTACTGGAAAAATAACGGATTGGCTGCTGGGCAAGCATCAAAGTTGATTTATTCAACTCCTGCATCAGCAATTGCCACATATGCAAATGGTATCTTAGTTAATCGTATGTCATCTAATAAAAATCCCAACTCCATTTATTACTTCATGGACTGTTCTCATATACCAACAGGTACAGTCACAGAAGGAAACATAGTTGTTGACGGTCATGCAAATGTGGTTAATTTCTACTCATCTTATCCATACTATGTTCCGGATAACTTCGATGCAGATACAGCCTATTTCCATTATACATTTCCAGATTCGTCAGAGACACCTGTAGCATGGCAGGCTATAACATTGCCTTTTGCTGCTGATTCCATAACTCGTGGAGAATTCACTTATCATTTGAATGATTCTCTGAATCATTTCTGGGTTTTTGAGTTTACTTCAATCGATGATGAAGGGAAGCCCATCTTTATGCCTGCTGCACATTTACGTGCCAACACACCTTATCTCATTGCCTGTGATAGTTTATTTCGTGGTCTGACTATAACGTTCATAGGACATAATCAGCCTTTCTTTGTCTCGGGCTCCGATAAGATGATTGTAAGTAGCGACACATATAGTATGTATGGTTCTACTTATCAACCCTCGTTGAAAAACGTATTTATGCTGAATGCTGAAGGTACATGTTTTGAACATGTCAATACATTAACATCCCTTCCAGCCCTAAGTTCATATTTCGTTAGTAAACTGTCCGAAGAAGATCCAACTCCTATTTTCTTGCCATTTGTCCCACAAAGTGGAGCAAAGGTAACTGGTTGGGGTGATATCAATCAGGATATGATTCTGGATGCTACCGACATTGACATGCTGGCCAAGACACTCATACAGAAAACTCCAGAAGGTATAAATATCGAGTATGGAGATATGGACGGTGATGGCCACATTACTATTGCAGATCTTGTTCGTCTTATTAATCAAGTAGTTAAATAATTATGCTATTAAGCCCCCTCCTCTAATAAATGATGAGGGGCATATTCCCATAACAATATGAACAGATTACTTCTACTTCTTTCGCTAATACTCTTTATCCTCACGGGGTGTAAAAAACAAAGTTTTGAGGAACGAATCTTCCAGGAAGCTAAACAATTTACCCAGAAGAACTGCCCAAAGAAAATAGATCAGTACACTGTCCTGGATAGTTGTACATTCAGTATTACAAAACGTACCTATTATTATAACTATACTGTTAAGGATGTGTTGGATATTGATTCTTTATATTCACAAGATTTATATGACTATTTCCGTGAGCAGTTACTTGCTGAAATTAAAAATAGTATTCAATTAAAAAACTGTAAAGATGCAGGTATAATATTCTGTTATCGTTACTATAGCAATCGCAGTGGGAAGATTCTTATGCAACAGAAATTTACCTCAAAAGATTATAAATAATTTTTAATTGAGAATTGACATTAGTCAAGAAAGTGCCCATTGATTAAATATTTTATAATATTTATAACAGCGGAATGACAAAGTTGATGTACCTTTGCACTGACTAAAATAATTTGTTCAACAATTTATTTAACAAAGGATAAAAATGACACAAACAGTAGGTACACTTGCAGGTGCAGTTTGGACTGCACTTAACGAGAATGGTGCTATGGCATCTAAGGATGTTAAGAAAGCTGCTGGTCTTAAGAGCGATAAGGAACTTTACCTGGCTATGGGTTGGTTGCTTCGCGAGGACAAGCTGAATGTTACAGAGGATAACAAGACAATGACTATTTCTCTGAAGTAATTCTAAGGAAAAAAGTTTAAAACTTTTATTTGAAGGCTCTCAGTTCTGAGAGCCTTCATTAATCTAATATCTGTTATCTATCAACTACCTTTCTTTCTCTTGCCTAATTTTTTATCTTATTTTCTATTTGCCTAATACTTTCCAAAAATAAATCCAATGCTTTCTGGATTGCGTTGTTTGTATTAGTCTCACGGTCAATGTTTTGAGTAAGACAAGAGGTCTGAATATTTTCTGAAGACCCCCATGCTATCCAAATTGTTCCTGATGGAATACCATTGCAACCATCACCAGCATATCCCGTGGTGGCAATGGCATAGTCTGTTTGAAACATTTTGCATGCCCCAATAACCATTTGCCGAGCTACGGGTTCGCTTACCACATCATACTTCATAATGTCCTCTGCTCTCACTCCAAGAAACTGTTCTTTCAGTCGATCTTGATATGCAACAAGCCCACCTTGAAAATATTTTGATGATCCACTCAAACGTGTTATTTCACGTGCAATTCCTCCACTGGTGCAACTTTCTGCAGTAGATAGTGTCAACCCTTTGGTTACCATCAATTTTTGAATCTCTTCTATTGTTTTATTCATTTTCAATTATATATTGTATTATCCGCGACGTTCCAGATATGGAAGCTTATATGGACGCCTGTAATCATAGTAGTAAAGACGATGGCAAAACGCTTCTTTGTCATCGCCAAAACTTAAGGTAGCAGGATTCCAAAGGATAGGACGTTTCAGTTCACGTGCAATGTTAAAAATACAGCATAATGTGTTTGTGCTGCAACCGTATTCTACAGGAGCTATAGGGTCTTTATGCATACGTATTGCATCTATGAAGTTTTGCATGTGGGGAGCACTCACCTCATATTGTCCAGATTTGATTTCTTCCTGTAGTTTTTGCAGTTGTTTGCTGTCGGAACATTCTATATATCCACGAGCTACCTTTAACCAGCCTTTGTCGCCAATAAACTTGATTCCTCTGGCTTCCTTATCGTCAGTAAATGGTCTTTCTTGCATAATAATTCCGTTTGCATACTTCATTGTTGCATATTGTGCTCCATTGTATCCTTGGGGAATAAATTCAACGGGCCCCAGTCCGTCCATACCTATTGCAGCTTGTGCAATGTCGTACATGTGAGCGCCCCAGTCGGCTGGATATCCGTTTCCTGTCTCCTCGTACCAGCGCCATGCTCCCCACAACAGTTCGTTCTGATCAGGGTCAAGTTTAACTACAGGACATAGGTCCGAGTTGTAATGAATCTTAGGATTGTTCAATGGTCCCATCCAAAGATTGAAGTTCAGATTATCGGGCACAGGCATTTCCGGTAAGTCCAATGGTTTTGGAGGATCACCCACGCGTACATAAATTTCTTTTATATTGCCTAATGAACCATTGCGTACTAATGCTATTGCGGTCTGGAATTCCTGACTGCTACGCTGTTGACTTCCCATTTGTAAGATTCGGTCGTTAGCACGAACAGCTCGCTGAATTGCTAAGCCTTCTGTTATGGTATATGCCAACGGTTTCTGAACATATACGTCCTTCCCAGCCTGTAATGAATTAATTGCAATAAGAGCGTGCCAATGGTCTGGTGTAGCTATTTCTATAGCATCAATGTCCTTACGTTCTAATAAGCGTTCATATTCTTCATATACATCACAACGTAAAGGCATCTTTTTTTCCTGCTGCCATTTAGTTACATACCTGCGGAATCGCTCACGCTTAATACTGTCAACATCGCAACAGGCTGCAACTTGGACTCCTGGACATGCGGAAAAACTACGGAAGTCGCTACATCCTTGCTGACCTAACCCTACAAAACCTATTACGACTCTGTCACTTGGTGCAATCCTAATCCCATCCACAATAAAACTTGGCAAAATCATAAATCCAGCAATGCCTGTAGCAGTTTTAGTCAGGAATTGGCGTCGTGATATTTTCTTTTGCTCTTTTTGATTCTTCTTTGTATTTGTTTTACTCATAATAAGAAGGTTTTATATGTTAATATAGTATTTTAGTTAATTTCTCGGTTACAAAGTTACTGTTTTTGGAAATATAAACCCTCTTATTCTGATATTCTAATATAAAATAATGATATTTCATCTTTTTAAGTTGATTAAGGATGGTTATATTAATAGTTGGAAGAAACTTATCATATAGATGAATTACTTCTACGTTTGAAAAAACTGCCTAACTAGAGATTATTTACTCTCTAACTAGGCAGTATTATTTTCTATGTATATGAAATAATGTCTGTATTTACTTCCAGACAAGCAGACGTCCTATCTGGTCGTAGATGCTTGACCAGTGGGAACGGCTTTCAGCATCAGGAGCAGAAGCAGACGCTATCTTTGACTTCTTCTGGAGTTGCTGCAGAGTATAAAGGACTGCAGGATGTATCTTCTGGTTACCATTACCAAAAGCGCGACTCAGATGGAACAGCATGTTGTTCTGCAGAGCAATACGATAGGGAGTAACTTTTTTGTTGTTGTCTAACTCCGTAAATACAAGCTTGCTCAAATCTGTAAGATACTGCTGAGGATTATACAAGTTGTTCAGCGCGTCCAAACGGTTCATCAGTCCAGTTACTGCACTTTCGCCAATAGAGTTGGTTAGGGATTGTGGGTCTGTGGTAAGACGCTTAGCATAGGATACTTCACGCAACCAAATGGGTTCGTGCAGGAATTGCTCGTCAATAAACTTCAGTGCAGCCTTCTGCTTGCTGAGTGGTTGGGGTTCATAAACATCTCCACCCATGCCTTGTGTCTTAGGCTCTACCAAATAGCCTCCAATGTTACGGGTTACATGCCCACAGTATCGCATCAGTTGGGTGCGAATCTGGTTGTACATGGTTCTAATGTTTTCATCGTAGATATCTTTCTCGTCATCAAGTGTATAACGACGCAGGTTATCAGCCAGACGTTTTAGATTCAGAATACCGTAGTAGCTGGCCTTAACAGGGTCATCACCTAAGTCTTCTGTCTGACGGCGTGGGTCTATATATATGCCTTCGCCATCTCCCCACCATAGACGGCGGTTCTTGAGTGACTCTAAAACCATAGGCTCCAACATCTTATGATCCTGCAATTCGTTCTGAGCATCCAGCATGGGCTTGTATCCCCATGTGATGGCCCACTTGTCATAATCTCCAATGCGGGGGAAGATACCTATGCGCGATACTCCATCTTCAGGCTGTGCCACGTAGTTAAAACGGGCATAGTCCATAATGCTGGGGGTGTGGCCGTGTGCCTCCACCCATGCCTTGTTGCGCAGGCTATCTACAGGTACGGTACTTGAACTTCCGAAGTTGTGACGCAGGCCCAAAGTGTGACCTACTTCATGTGAACTGACAAATCGGATAAGCTGGCCCATCAATTCTTCATCGTAGTTCATCTTTTGAGCAGCTTCATCAATGGAACTTGCCTGAATCATATACCAGTCATGTACCAATGCCATTACATTATGATACCAACAGATGTGACTTTCTATGATTTCGCCTGTTCTTGGGTCGTGAACATTGGGACCATAAGCGTTTTCGATGGGGCTAGCCAGATATCGGATACAGCTGAATCGGGCATCTTCCATGCTCATTGTCGAGTCGTTCTCAGGCCATTCTTCAGCTCTGATGGCATTCTTGAATCCGGCTTTCTCGAAGGCAGCCTGCCAGTCGTTTACACCCATAATCAAATACTTACGCCATTGCTTAGGTGTTGCAGGGTCTATGTAGTAAACTATAGGCTTGATGGGTTCTACCAGTTCACCACGACGCATCTTCTCAACATCTTCTGGACGAGGCTCCAAGCGCCAGCGCGTAATAAAAGTCTTAGTTTCCACACGCTGCTGATCATCAGTATAGCTGGTAAAGCGGTCGGTAAAGAAACCTACACGTGGGTCGTAATATCTACGCATCATTGGCTTCTCGGGTAAGAGTACAAAGCTGATGTTTAGTCCGATGGTAACCTTTCCCGTATATCTGGCAGAGGGTAGGGCTGTGCCATTGGTGGCAAATGTCTTAACAGTGCGAACCTCTGTATTCATAGGGAACGATTTAATGTCTTCTATGTAACTCATATCGGGTATCAAACCCTGAAGTTCATATTGTTTCTTGGCGTTCTGGGGCAATGCTATTGCTGCGTTGTCCTGGTTGAAGAACTGCGTAACCTTGATTTTGTATTTTCCATCTTTGTGGCTCTCTATTTTAAATGAACCTATGATAGGATTCTCGTTGCTGATGGTAATGGCACGACTAATGTTGTCTGTACTGTCTGCTACATTAATGATAAGGTTCGCGCGTAAAAGAAGCTGTTCATCAACACCTTTCTGGAAATATACGGTTTGTTCGTTTACTTGCTCTCCTCCGAATTTGCCGCTTCCTGCAGGCGTACTGGTGAATCGTGTGGTAGTTAAAAACTGCCTACCTAAGAGGCTGTCGGGAATATGAAAGAACCAGTCATTCTTTTCCTTTGTTACATGAAAAAGGCCGTCCCTGTCTATAGATGGCTTCTCAACTTTAACGGTGTCTTTAGGCGATGCCTCAGGCTGTCCTTTCTTACTTTTCTTACTTGGCTTCTTGGGCTGTGTTGTTTGCTCAGTCTTGGCTTTCTCTTTCTTTTCCCTTGCCATTGCTGGTATCGTAGTCAGCAATGATGCAGCAAACAAGATGCTTAATACTTTAATGTTCATTTCTTTTGTATTATTTGATTAATCATTTTATACTTTTGACGTCAAAATTACATATTTATTACGAAATGTATGTTTAATTTTGAATATTTATGTGTAATTTTGTATTCTATTAACATGAAAGAGTTCCAACTTATATCAAAATACAAGCCAACAGGTGACCAGCCTGAGGCTATCCGTCAACTTTCTGACGGTATACTTCAAGGTGTTTCTGCCCAAACCCTATTAGGTGTTACTGGTAGTGGAAAAACATTTACAGTTGCCAATGTAATTGCTAACGTTGGAAAACCTACGCTTATCCTTAGCCACAATAAGACCTTGGCAGCGCAGTTGTATGGTGAGATGAAGCAATTCTTTCCTAACAATGCTGTTGAATACTACGTCAGCTATTACGACTATTACCAGCCTGAAGCATACATCCCGAGTACAGATACTTACATTGAGAAAGACCTTGCTATAAATGATGAGATTGATAAACTCAGATTGGCAGCCACGAGTGCTCTTCTCTCCGGCAGGAAGGATGTAATTGTGGTTAGTAGTGTATCATGTATCTATGGTATGGGTAACCCTTCGGCATTTTATGAAAATGTAATCGAACTTAGGGTAGGACAGAGGATAGACAGGAACGACCTTCTACGTAAGCTTATGGATAGCTTGTATGTCAGAAATGATTTGACATTAAATCGAGGAGAAGTCCGTGTCAAGGGTGACACCATCGACATTGCTCTTGCCTATAGTGACTATCTGCTGCGTGTAACTTTCTGGGATGATGAAATAGAGAGTCTGGAAGAAGTTGACCCTATTAGTTTGGCTCGTATTTCTGTCTATGAAAGCTACAAGGTTTATCCTGCTAACCTGTTTATGACTAGTCACGACATGCAAGAGCAGGCTATACGCAAGATAGAGGATGACCTGCGTGAACAGGTTGCATACTTTGAGGAAGTCGGTAAAACATTGGAAGCCAAACGTCTCCACGAAAGAGTAACGTATGATGTGGAGATGATTCGTGAGTTGGGGCATTGTTCCGGAATCGAGAATTACAGTCGTTATTTTGACGGTCGAAAGCCAGGAACCCGCCCTTATTGTCTGCTTGATTTCTTCCCTGAAGATTATCTGATGGTAATAGATGAGAGCCATGTTTCAGTTCCTCAAATTGGTGCAATGTACGGAGGTGATCAAGCCCGTAAAAGTAATCTGGTGGAATATGGATTTCGCCTTCCCGCTGCTAAAGATAACAGACCGCTTAAGTTTGAGGAGTTCTGCGAACTGACACATCAGGTTATATACGTCAGTGCCACTCCTGCCGACTATGAGTTGGAACAGAGTGAGGGTGTTGTGGTTGAACAGTTGATTCGTCCTACAGGGCTGCTTGATCCAGTTATCGAAGTCCGACCGACAGAAAATCAGGTGGACGATTTAATGGAGGAGATACAGCAGCGTGTTGAACGCGACGAACGAACTTTGGTAACAACATTAACCAAACGTATGGCTGAGGAATTAGCAGAGTACTTGCTCAGTAATGGAATCAGAACGGCTTATATTCATAGCGATGTTGATACATTGGAACGCGTACAGATTTTAAATGACCTAAGAGAAGGTCAATATGATGTTCTGGTTGGTGTAAATCTGTTGAGAGAGGGATTAGATCTTCCAGAGGTTAGCCTCGTAGCCATCCTTGATGCCGATAAAGAAGGCTTCCTTCGTAGCCACAGAAGTCTTACTCAGACTGTTGGAAGAGCTGCTCGTAATCTTAACGGGAAAGCCATAATGTATGGTGATACCATTACAGAGAGTATGCAAAAAACAATCGATGAAACCAACCGAAGAAGAGAAATTCAGTTGCGATACAATGAAGAGCACCACATTATACCTCAGCAGATAAAGAAGGAGCGCACAATGGGTGACCTCATTCAGGTTCAGCAGCAATCAGAGAGTAGAGCGTATATAGAGCCAACCATAGACTATTTGCAGGTAGCAGAGCAGGATTATACTGGAATCCAAAAGGATGAATTAGAGGCCCGCATAAAGAAAGTCGAAAAGAAAATGCAAGAGGCAGCTAAACGTCTGGATTTTGTCGAGGCTGCATTATTAAGAGACGAAATGTTGCGCATGAAAGCGAATTTGTGTTAAAAATATTGTATTAATCAATATTAATTGCCGGTACTTTCTGTAGTTTTCAGGAAAATTATTACCTTTGCACCCCGTAAAAGTATGTACATGCAAAGATATAGGCTCATATTATTCTTCATTATTCCTTTTTTGGCTGGTTGTGGCGATTACAACTCTGTCATGAAAACTTCAGATTACGAGTATAAATATGAAGCAGGAAAGGGGTACTATGCCGAAGGATATTATAGAAAAGCAGCAGAGGCTTTTGGACAAGTTCTGGCTGCTCTGAAAGGCACCCAGTATGGTGATGAATGTCTTTTTTTGCTTGGCATGAGTAATTACCGTATGGGTGACTTTGAGGCTGCAACGCAGTATTTTAAGAAATATTATCAGAGTTATCCGAAGGGACATTACGTAGAGATAAGCAGATATCTCTGTGCTATGTCGTTCTACAATAGTATTCCGGATACCAGACTCGATCAGAGTAGTACGATGGAAGCTATGACAGAATTTTCTAATTTCTTGGAATATTTTCCTGAAACAAATCTGAAATCTCAGAGCCAGGAGATAATTTTCAATCTTCAGGACAGACTGATTGAAAAGGAATTATTGTCAGCCAAATTGTATTATGATTTAGGCACTTATCTAGGTAATATGACATCAGCAGGCTGTAGTAATTACGAAGCCAGCATTGTTACTGCCCAGAATGCCTTGAAAGATTATCCTTACGCATCCCCCGAGCGAAAAGAGGAACTCTCAATCATGGTATTACGTGCAAAATACCATTTAGCCCGTCAGAGTGTTATTGAAAAACGGCTTGATCGTTTTCGTGATACCATTGATGAGTATTATGCTTTTGAGAATGAATTCCCCGAGAGCCAGTACCTAAAAGAAGCAAAACGTATTCTGAACCATGCTGAGCGTGTTGTTTCCAAGAAGGGTGTTATGGATGAGAATGATATTGAAGAAGATGAGACAAAATCTAAGAATAAAAAACAAAAATTATAAACAATGATGGACTATAAAAAATCTACAGCTCCAACAAACACAGTCAATCGTGATGTTATGGAATTGTGCGAGGAGACAGGTAATATTTACGAAAGTGTTGCTATCATAGCTAAGCGTGCCAATCAGATTTCTGCAGATATCAAAAACGAACTCAGCAAGAAACTGCAGGAGTTTGCCAGTTCTCAGGACAATCTTGACGAGGTATTTGAAAATCGTGAGCAAATAGAAATCAGTCGTTTCTACGAGAAGCTTCCTAAGCCAACTCTTATGGCTACTCAGGAATTTATTGAGGGTAAGATTTATTTTCGCAATCCCAGCAAGGAAGCTGCAACGCTGCTTGACCAATGATTCAGCGCATACAAACCCTATACCTTTTGTTGGCAACTATTCTGATAGTTGTCTGCATGTCAAGTTGTATAGGTTATTACATTTCAGAAGACGGTGAAACTGGCCGTTTGTTCAACCTTGGTTGCTGGTGCGCTAAGGACGAAGGATGTTATTTGCTATCAAGTCGTGGTGGCTCATGGGCTCTATTTGTTATTTTGCTTATAGAGTCTACGCTATCGTTCCTGAATATCTTTCTGTTCAAGTATAGGGCATTGCAGATGCGTGTATGCACCTTCTGTATGATTCTGTTGGTAGGATGGTATGCTACTTATGCCTTTTTTGCCTGGTATTTCTTAGATGCGTTCTACACAGAAGTATCTTTTAGAGTAGCGGTTTGGGCTTCACTGCCGTGTGTAAGCATTATACTCTTATATCTGGCTTTCCGTGGCATCCTGAAGGACGAGAAACTGGTACGTTCTTTAGATCGTCTGCGTTAATTCTTTGTCTTTAGAACATCAAATAAATAAGCTACCTTCACCGTAATAACATTATTGGCACTACGGCTGAAGGTATCTTTTTTTGTACTGTTCATAATGTTGCTCAGACTTAACCCATATCTTCCTTCAAGGGTAAAGTGATGTCCGTTTTTAGTGCTGACATCCATACCCAGTCCCAAGGTTATACCATAATCAAATTTCTGTTGTACAGGCGTATTATGTAAGGTAATTTGTCGAGCCAACAGGTCGTTGTCGGTCCATTCACCGCTTGTCTTGGTCTTTTCTCCCAGACAGAAGCCTATATGCGGACCTGCCAGGATAGTGCCTTTCACACCGCCTTTTTCTTTACCGAATCCCAGGTTCACCATAATTGGAATTTGTATAAAGTTCACGTCTCGTTTGTAAGTACCGGTCTGATTGTCTCCGTATTTTATTTCTTCGGTCCAACCTAACTGAGCAAAGTTTACCTCTCCTTGTATAGCACAAATCATACTGAAATATTTTTCGCACGTATATCTGACGGTTCCCCCCATAGTAATACCGCCATGCATTTTCTGATTAATGTTCGGACTGAAACTTACCTGATTCAGAGCGTAGCCTCCATTTATACCTACGGCCAGATCTCTACGTGAATCTCCTACTTGTGCCAGTATATTAATAATAAATAAGGTATATAATATTATAAGAAGAGAAAACCTTTTCATTTGATGAGCTCAATTTGTTTGTTTTTTTTGTAGTGTATCAGTTGAATGAATCGATTACAGAAGCCATCGTTATCACCTTCTTTTACAAATCTGTACATGTTCTGATATGGCTCATGCCTGTTTGTCGTTGTAGCGCCGTTTGTTCGTATCTCATGCAGAAAATAGTAGGCCAGGTCAAATCCCATCATTGCATATCGGGGGTAGCACACCATCATCACTTTGCTGAAGTTATTTGTGAAGGCCTGCTCGAAAGATTTTGTATTCGGAGCCAACGCATTATAATAGTAAGAACTGTAAATGTATGTGTCATAAGTGAAGAAACTATTCAGCAGTGCATTGGTATATGTCTGCCATTCAGGATAACCCAGTAATGAGATATTATAATTTGCATGATTCTGTTTGAAAGTATCTAATTGGGATATCAGTATGTTCAGGGTTTTGATACTTACGTTATCTGGAACAATAACATTGTCTTTGAACTGGTTCATAGCCGATTCGTATGCCAAGTCATCACCGTCAATATTCAGTACACGCACATCTTTCCCCTGTTTCTTTAGCGTTTCAGACAATGTTTGCGTAAAAAAACTTCCTTTTGTATTTGCACTGTTTGATTTCAGGATTATAAAGTTTTTGTCCCACAAAACTCTTGTAGCCAGTGTAACAGCCTCTGCCGAATTAATATCATAGGAGGGGCTTGCCATGTAAAGATGCGGATATCCCGCCAGGCTTTGTCCGTTTGTAAAGGGCAATACCAGTCTTATATTGTTTTCTTTGCAGAAGTTAATTGCAGCGGGCAACTGTTGTTCATCCACCGGTCCGAATAGAACGTCCAGTGTTGCCATCTCCGGTTTCATAAGTACATCCATTATTTCAGACTCATTCAATCCGCTGTTATAAGCAAAGATGTCCATATCCCCCCCCTCTTTTCTCACGCTGTCAGCAGCCATAAGGAATCCCTGATAGAACTCCACCATTTTCTTGGCTCTCTCAGTCTTTTCTTCAAAAGGAAGAATCAGTCCGATCTTTATGTTGGACGAAGTCGGCTCTTTCTTTGTTTCCACTGATACTATTTCAGGCTGTTCTTGGGGCGTAGCCTTTGGAATCATCAGGTATGTTCCTTTTTTTAACTTTCCTTTCTTTTTTACTTCAGGGTTGGACGAAAGGAGTTCCTGCTCGGTAACATTGTACTGCTTAGCTATTTCCAAAAGCGTTTCCCCCTTGCTTACTTGATGAAGTCTGTTTAGCACCAGCATGGCATCTTGTGCATGCAAAATGTATGGAATACAGATGAGTATTGTTATAATGAGCCTTTTCATAACTGCAAAGATAGTGTTTTTTTTGCCCTTTTAGACTTTTTGAGATTAAAAAATAGCTGTCATCAAAAGAATTTCATTAATTTTGCAAAAATATTTATCATTAATTATGCGTTTTACATTCATTCTTTTATTTATATTACCTTTTTGTGCATTGGCACAAGTTGATCCTACTGTAGATCCTGAAGGTTTTTACATTTCTGAAAACGAGGATGGAACTGCCGACACATTAGAATTGGCTTCAGCTACAGCACTTGGTGCTCCTTTGAAGGTAATTCTCAAGGCAAACCCTTCTGATCTTGAAGGGTGGGGGACACCGCGTTATGAGTGGAAAGTCTGGGATGAATCAGACCCCACTAATATTCTTATTTACCGAACAGATGAGAATGTCGAATATACTTTTACCATCAGCGGTTCCTTCACTGCCCAGTTGTATGTAACATTCTATACCGAAGACGGAAATGTCTATTATGAATTTCCCGAGGAAGGAGAAGATCCTAAAACCATACATTTTAGTATCAGTGAGAGTATTCTGGAGTTTCCCGATGGTATTTCGCCCAACAATGACCAGTGGAACGATGAGCTGAAGCCAAAAGATGGTTATCAGAGTATCGTTGATTTCCATGCTGCAGTCTTTAACCGCTGGGGCAACAGATTATACTCCTGGGATGATGTCAAAGGTAGTTGGGACGGCACTTACAAAGGAAAAGTTGTAAAAGACGGTGTATATTTTCTGGTTGTCAGTGCTAAGGGTGCTGACGGTCGTAAATTTAATATCAGGAAGACTATAAGTGTAATTTCCGGATATAATAAGAACGAAGGTACCGAAACTACAGATGGTAATGAGTGACAGTAAGATCTCTGTTTTTGGCGCGCGCGTTCATAATCTGAAGAACGTTGATGTAACAATACCCAGAAATCGTCTGACAGTTATTACCGGCCTTAGTGGTAGCGGAAAATCGTCTCTCGCATTCGATACTATCTTTGCCGAAGGACAGCGTCGTTATATTGAGACTTTCAGTGCCTATGCACGCAACTTCTTGGGTAACCTCCAACGTCCGGATGTAGATAAGATAACCGGCTTAAGTCCTGTCATCAGTATTGAGCAGAAGACCACCAACAAGAATCCGCGAAGTACGGTAGGTACCACTACCGAGATATACGATTTCTTTCGCCTCCTCTATGCACGTGCTTCAGAAGCTTTCTCGTATGAAACGGGCGAGAAGATGGTACGTTATACCGAGGAACAGATTATCGATCTTATTCTGAGGGATTATCTTGGCCGCAAAATTTGCATTCTTTCCCCTTTGGTGAAGAACAGGAAAGGACATTATCAGGATTTGTTCGAGAATATACAGAAAAAGGGATATCTCTATGTCCGTGTCGATGGTCAGATTCAGGAAATTATCCCTGGCATGAAACTGGACCGTTACAGAAACCACGACATTGAGGTGGTGATAGACCGGCTGAAGGTACAGGACAAAGATGATAAACGTCTTGTTCAGAGCGTTGCTACAGCGATGAAACAAGGAGATGGCCTGATGCTGGTTTATGATATGGAAACAGAGAAGGTACGCTATTACAGCAAGCAGTTGATGTGTCCTACCACAGGTATTTCCTACAGGGAGCCAGCTCCGCATGATTTCTCCTTTAACAGCCCGCAGGGTGCCTGCCCCAGATGTAAAGGTCTTGGTTATGTAAGCGTTATAGACGAGGATAAGGTCTTCCCCGATAAATCCTTGTCTGTCAGGCAGGGTGGTATAGCTCCTTTGGGTAAAGCGCGCTCTGCTATGATATTCTGGCAGATAGAGGCTGTATTAGAGAAGTACGGCAGTACCCTCGATACACCCCTCTCCGATGTGCCTCACGATGCTTTGCAGGAGATTATTGACGGCAGTACCGACCGGTTACGTATCTCTGCTGATGTGGCAAAGCTCACAAACGATTACTTTGCTTCTTACGACGGTCTGGGTAAATATATCAGTCAAATGCAAGATTCCGATATGTCTGCCAGTGCGCAGAAGTGGGCCGAGCAGTTCAGCTGCTCTGCAGAATGTCCTGAATGTAAGGGCCAACGCCTAAACCGTGAATCATTGCATTTTCTCATAGCAGGTAAGAACATTTCGGAACTTTGCCGAATGGACTTGCAGGAACTTTACGATTGGATTACGCATCTAAATGATAAACTCTCTCCTCAGCAACAGAAGATAGCAGCCGAGATACTTAAGGAGATTAAGACTCGTTTGCATTTCCTGCTTGATGTAGGACTCGACTATCTTTCTTTGGGGCGTTCCTCCGTAAGTCTTTCCGGTGGAGAGAGCCAGCGCATCCGTCTGGCCACACAGATAGGCAGTCAGTTGGTTAACGTATTGTATATTCTCGACGAACCCAGTATCGGATTACACCAGAAAGATAATATCAAGCTTATAGATTCGCTGAAGCAACTGCGTGACACAGGCAATTCCGTTATTGTTGTCGAGCACGATCAGGAGATGATGGAGAATGCCGACTATATAGTCGATGTCGGTCCCAAGGCAGGACGTAAGGGTGGGGAAATTGTATTCCAGGGTACCTATACCGACATGTTGAAGCAGCATACCCTTACCAGTCAGTATCTTACAGGTGAACTTCGTATAGATATACCCTCTACACGCAGGGATGGCAATGGTAAGAATCTTGTCTTACATGGTGCCACTGGCAATAACCTTAAGAACGTAGATGTTGCTTTCCCGCTTGGCAAGTTTATATGTGTTACGGGTGTTAGCGGTAGCGGAAAGAGTACGCTTGTCAATGATACTTTACAACCCATCCTAAGTAAGCATTTCTACCGTTCTTTACGCGAGCCCCTTCCGTACCGAAGCATAGATGGACTAGAATATATAGATAAGGTAGTGGATGTCGATCAGAGTCCTTTGGGTCGTACTCCCCGTTCCAATCCAGCCACCTATACAGGTGTTTTCAATGATATTCGCAACCTCTTCGTCGAACTTCCCGAGGCTCGCATCCGTGGTTATAAACCAGGTCGTTTCTCCTTCAATGTAAAGGGCGGTCGATGCGAGGCATGCAGTGGCAATGGCTACAAGACCATCGAGATGAACTTCCTGCCCGATGTGTTTGTACCTTGCGAGGAATGCCGCGGCAAACGTTATAACCGCGAGACACTGGAGGTCCGATTCCGCGGCAAGAGCATTGCCGATGTGCTGGATATGACCATCAACCAGGCTGTAGAGTTCTTCGAGAATGTGCCCAATATCCTGAATAAGATTAAGGTTTTGCAGGATGTAGGTCTGGGCTATATTAAACTGGGTCAGCCCAGCACAACGCTTTCGGGCGGTGAAAGTCAGCGTGTAAAACTGGCTACCGAACTAAGCAAGCGGGATACAGGCAAGACTTTTTATATATTGGACGAGCCTACAACGGGTTTGCACTTTGAGGATATCCGTGTCCTGCTCTCTGTACTGAACCGCTTGGTGGACAAGGGAAATACCGTGGTAGTTATCGAGCATAATCTGGATGTTATCAAGTGTGCCGACTGGATAATTGATATGGGACCGGAAGGCGGCAGGGGCGGTGGCCAGCTTATTTTCTCAGGCACCCCCGAAGATTTAGTTCGTAACGGCATAGGGGCAACAGCACCATTCCTTAAGAAATTATTGGATGTTAAACAGTAAAAACAATCTTCATTCCATGAAAACAAACAAGCCAAAAGGCATCCACAACCTTATCCCTCCATTACGGGAGGGGGTGGGAGTGAGTCTTTTCTTTTCGCTTATCCCGTTTCTTCATGCCCAGCAGCGTCCAAATATTCTGTACATCATGACAGATGACCATACTGCACAGATGATGTCCTGCTACGATAAAACCCATGTGCAGACTCCAAACCTCGACCGTATTGCCCGCGATGGTGTACGTTTTGTAAACAGCTTTGTGGCCAACTCGCTCTCCGGTCCCAGTCGTGCCTGTATGATTACTGGTAAACATAGCCACAAGAACGGCTTTACCAATAACGAGCATGGGGTATTCGACGGCTCCCAGCAGACGATGCCCAAGCTCCTTCAAAAGGCTGGTTACAGCACTTGTCTGATTGGTAAATGGCATCTGGTAAGTACACCTACCGGGTTCGACCATTTCGAGATTATCCCCGGACAGGGTGAGTACTATAATCCCACGTTCATTACTATGGACGGCAAACGTCATGACGAGAACGGATACCTTACCAATATCCTAACTGATAAGGCCATTGCGTGGCTCAGGGAACAGCAAAAGTCAGACAAGCCCTTCGCTCTTTTCCTGCACGAGAAGGCTTGCCATCGCGACTGGCTTCCCGAACTCAAATACCTTCGTGAGTACGAGAATGTGACATTTAAGATTCCGGAGAATTTCAACGACGATTGGGAAGGTCGTCAGGCTGCCCGGCATCAAGAAATGGCCATAGCTTCCGATGTGGATATGACTATGGATTATGACTGCAAGGTATATGACCCCGCTCATTCTACACGCCTTACGGGAGCCTATCTTGGATATATCGGGAGGCTCAACAGCCGCGAACGAGCCCAATACGATATGTTCTACGATTCTCTCTCCATTGATTTCCGTAAACGTAAACTTTCAGGTCAGGCACTTAAAGAGTTTAAGTATCAGCGCTTTATGCGCGACTATGCAAAGGTGCTTAAGACCTTCGACGATAACGTAGGCCGGCTGCTTGATTATCTCGACGAGACCGGTCTTTCCGAGAATACCCTTGTGGTTTATACCAGCGACCAAGGATTCTATATGGGTGAGCACGGATGGTTTGACAAGCGTTTTATGTACGAAGAGAGTTTCTCCACCCCTTTGGTGATGCGTATGCCCACCAAGTACGGCAAGCCTGTTGCCAAGGGCGACATCACAGAGTTGGTTCAGAACATCGACTATGCCCCCACTTTCCTCGATTTGGCAGGAGTACCCATTCCCGAAGATATACAGGGAGTAAGTCTGTTGCCGTTACTCGAAGGCAAACACCCTAAGAACTGGCGTCAGAGTCTGTATTACCATTATTACGAATATCCTGCCGAACATAGTGTAAGAAGGCATTACGGAGTACGTACAGCCGACGGGTACAAGCTTATTCATTTCTATCCGTGTGGCGATGAAAACCCCGAAGATGTAATCGACCAGTGGGAAATGTACGACCTGAATAATGATCCTCGTGAAATGCACAACATATATGGACAGAAGGGTAGGGAGAAACTTCAGAAACGTCTGCACAGAGAGTTGCTGCGATTGCAACGGCAATACGATGTAAAAGAGTCAGATCGCTAAAGCTGTATTTTTCCTGTGGGCAATAGCTGTCACGACAAAGGGCATTGCCATGTTGAAATATGTAATGTCGAAACTCGAACCGAACAATTCGCCCCAGCAATCATATATATACATTTTGCTCACAAAATTCAATGCCACCAATGCCAGCAAGCAGCCGGATGTTGCCATCAGGTAAATATGCCACTTTCCACACCTCAGCCACGCCGTAATGAGACTCACCTCAATGATAAATATATCATTTATGATTAATCCCTGCCGGGTCTGAAGTTCAAAAGGATTGTATCTGAAGAAGAATAATTCATTCCAGTTCCATATAGCAAAAGGCAGGAAGGTAAGCGCAAACACAAACATTGTCAGTAGCGGAAAAGCAACGATTCTTTTTATGCCGGCATGTAGGAATTCTTCAAAGTAATATATAATAAAAGGTATGGCAACGCTCAGCCTTGTGCTTAGCATCAGTCCGCATATTATTGCCAGCAGCACCCAGTGATGCAAGAATCTTATATTGTAATGTTTCAGGTACTGGATGATAGCTGCACAGCACAGAAAGTTCGACATAAGGTCGCTACGCACACAAACCTCGTACAGGAAAGCTGGGGATAGCAACAGCATCGTAAAGGCAAAGGCAGAGGTTCGTAAATCGTACAATCGCCTGAGGCTGTCTGTATAAAACAGCAGACAGACAACAAAAGACAGTCCCACATTACCTAACAGGAAGAAGGGAAGGTGTAATATCTGCCATACAGGGAAGGGAGAGGCATATCCCCCCAGATGCGTTTGGGCTGCGTATGGATATTCGCCGTGCAGCAGGTAATCCAGAAAATTATGGATGGCAGACCATCGGTCAACCTGCAAGGTATAAGGGTCAAAGTGTAGCTGCAAGCCTGCTAAGGCAATAACGGACAGTACCATCAGGCCAATCGTCAACTTGCAGCTCAGGTATCTAAGCAGTTTGTCCAGACAGCACAGAATGGCCCCCGTAAATGCTACATATAACACACAGACACCAACCGTCGAACCGACAGGCATCACGCGCATACCATACTTAAGGATAAAAAGTATGTTTATAGCGCAGTATAAAAGGAAAGCACTCAGTCTGTATCTGTCAGTCTTCAATTCTTTATCTTTATGCTCTTGGTGCCGGTTTTAACAATAACAGTCTCGCCCTTGGCGGCTTTCCGGATGGCAGATTTGCCGTGTCCCAGGAATTTGCCGTCCAAAGTATAAACCGTAACTTCTCCGTCGTTCTTTTCCGATTCCGTTCTGCTTAAACCTACAGGGTCTTCATACGTTACTGTAATGCTGTTGATGGTATTCTTGTAACTGGCCGAGAGCGTTTTCTTGCTGGCCTTGCACAACAGGCTTGTGGTAAGCGTACCGGCATTATTGGTGGTCTTGTACAGACGGGCACTGGCACCTTCCTTCAGGATTTTAATGGATTCCAAGTCGTTCCCCTTCAGTCCATATACAGCCAGATCAGCTTTCGAGAAAGTACCGACGGGCAGCTTAACGCTATAGCCCGAATAGCTGGGGCCGCTGAATACCTCCACCATAGCATCCTCCTCCGGAACCTCCACAGCCTTGAACACACGGTTCATGCCCGACGCCCAGGCGTTCAAGTCCCACGTCTCGTCGTTATATACCCACACAAAACCGCCTGTGGCAACCCCATCGTCCTTCCATTTCTGGAACTGAGCCATGTTCTTGTCCACGCTCCAGTCGTTCGAGTAATTCAACAGACCTGCATGACGCTCGTTTACCCCGTTGAAGGTCCATGTTCCAACCCTGTTCACGTTGCCGGCACCTCCGTCGTAACACTGTACCATAACACGGTCCACGGCATCCGGCTTGCTGGCCCTGATTTTTGTGCACAGGTTTTGCCAGTAGCTCTTGTTTGTATAAGGTGCCAGAGTTGTCTTATAGCCCAGATTGTACATCATGATATGAAACTTGGCACCCGTTTCCAGATCGTAGCATTGCTCGTCGTCGTTGTTCACGCCGTCTATCTCAGGTACCGCCTCTTTCAGGGCCTTAAAGTTCTTGTAAAGCATCGTGTTGGCACCCGTTCCTTTGGTATTGATAAGGTTCTTTATATTATCGTACGAGTTATTTCCCCATCCTCCTATAACAATATCTATGCGTTGGATGCTGGTGGGTGGAGTCTTCAGGTTTCTGATGTCCATCTGATAGTTGGGCTGAGGTTTTGCGAAGACATATTCGCCGTCCTTACAGATTACTTCTCCGTCTGTTTTCAGCGTGCCATCCGGATCAACGTGAACATTAAAAAGCAGTACATACGTAAATCCCGACTCGCGCAAGGTTGTAATGGTTTTGGGACGTTCTCTGCGGATATGTCCGCCCACATACACGCCAGATACCGTTTTTATTTCAGGCTGAGCCTCCACAGGCATTTGCCAGAGGGCAAGAACTGAAAGTAAAATCAGGTTAATTCTTTTCATTTTTATTACATTTAAATAAATGGTTTGTTGTAAATCGTTTGCAAATATACAAAAAAATCCCGTACCTCCATCACGAAGTACG
>CADCIP010000028.1:45587-64529 GCA_902801485.1 uncultured Bacteroidales bacterium
TTTCTGACAAATGTCACAAAAAAAAAGGTAAAAGCGGGTTGGAACACGATTTTTGGCAAATTTTTACTACCTTTGTACCCAAATGATTGAATAACAAAGAACACCGAACGTATATCTTATAACATTTAGCAACAATGAAGAAGAACGAGAAATTTATCATCACGATTAATCGCGAGGTTGGCAGTGGTGGCCGCACGGTAGGCCGCAAACTGGCCGAGCGACTGGGCGTGAAGTACTATGACAAGGCTTTGGTAAAGGGTCTGACCGAGAAATACGGTCTCTCGCTTAAGGAGATAGAACGCCTGAAAGCCAACGACGAGAAAAAATCGTGGTGGGACGAGTTCAACCGATTCTACCATTCCTTTACAGGCGGCTCTGTATCGGAGGATATACCCACTACAGCATCGATGTTTGAGACGGAACGCCGGATTCTGCAAGGTCTGGCCTCACAGGAGTCGTGCGTTGTGGCGGGCAGGAGCACATTCCTTATATTCCGCGAATGGCCCAATCACGTAAACGTGTTTATTCAGGCTTCGCTGAGCCATCGCATCCAGCGCATCATCGAGCGCCAGCACGTTACCACCCAGCATGCCATTGACATCATCAGCGAACTGGACGCCGGGCGCGAGGCCTATATTAAGAAGTACAGCGACAAGTCACGTTACGACACCCGTCACTACCAGCTTGTGCTTTCTATGGACGACTTGTCGGAAGACGATGCCGTCAACGTCATCATGGCCTACGTGGAAGGAGTAATGAAATAGCACCTGCCGCTATCAAGAGGCTCTTGGGGACAGCTAAGCCTCACCCCCTAACCCCTCTCCGAGGAGAGGGCGGAGGGGAGAGGCCATCCTTGGTTAAGTGTGAGGTTTTTTCTTAGTCCTCGTCGTTACCGCCACCGCCCGGGTTGCCGTTACCATCACCCTCGTTAGGGTTCGGGTTAACGTTGTCGTTGGTGCCACCGCCATGTGCTGCCTTCCATTCGGCTATTGCCGTAGCAATGGGCTTCAGGGTCTGCATCTTCTTTTTCTTACCGTCAACAGTCACCTCTATGGTGTCCACAATGTTGCGGAACTCCAGCGTACAGCGGTTCTTAAACTGAGGGCCGCACAGGTTGTCCAGCTTGGTACTGTCCGGCAGGAATCGGATGTGGATAGCCTTTACCACATCGTTGGGGTTCAGGCCGTCCATAGCAGCGATGTTCTGTACAGCACCGTCTTTCTCCACCTCGGCAGTAGGGTAGAAGGTACCCAGCGAACCCAACTGTACAGGTACGCCCTGAGCCACCAGTTCGGGTAGGCAGTCGGTGATTTTCAGCAGTACGCCCTCCACAATGTCTCTGGTGTAGATACTGCCATGGTCAACCATGTGCTGGGCAAAACCGCGCAGCGAGAGCGTCTTCTTGGTATCTACCTCGGGGTAGTACTTTCCGTAAGCCGTGCTTACAGAGTTCTTGTTCTTTCGGAGATTAATCCCCATAGCAATTCTTTCAGTTGCCATAACAAAAAGTGTTTTTATGTGTTCTTAATCCGGCCATCATATTACGGGTGACCGCTCCCGATTTGTAAGTTGGGAATTGAGAATTATTCTTTTCTCTTGCTCCTCTTTTACTTTGCAAAGATACAAAATAAATTGCAGAAATCCAAATATTTCCGCAATTATTTATAAAGGAAAACTATAGTTATTTTCAGACCCCTTTAGAAGATGATGGAAATGCGTCCCCAATGGATGTGGTCATTTCCGTTCTTGTTGACAAAGAAAGAGAAGTTGTATCCCAGTCCAAGGTGTTTGCCCAACAGGAAACCTGCACCGCAATCCAGTCCGAAGTAGTGGGCTTTAGAATCCAAATTACCGCTGTAATATAACCCGTTGCCGTAATAATAATTGCTTACATGAACAGAGGAATACCTGTATGTATATCCTGGTGTTGCCTCGGCATAGACTCCCAGATTCTTACACACATTGGTATGGGCCCGTAATCCCATCAGTCGGGCATTTACCGTGCCCACCTTGTCCGGGGTCTCGTCTCGTCCCCATCCCGACATAAAGGAGGCGCCGATGATATTCCAATCCAGATACGGATTCAGTTCTTTTCTTACCATTAATCCCACGCCCCAGGCATTCTGTAAGTAAAGGTCGAACTCAGCGCCGAATTTCCTGTGTGTTTTAATCTCCTTCAAATCCTTCATGTCGGCATACCCCTGACATACCTGCGCATTTGCCGAAACAGCCATAATCCCCAGCAAAGTCAAAATAAATTCCTTTTTCATTATATGTGTGATTTTTATTCCTAATATTTACTGCAAAGGTAACTGGTTTTTCTGTAATGGACAAGAGAAAATAATGAAAACTGATTATTAAAGAGGATATGTGAGGGGGCGAAAGACAAAGGGAGGCCCATTGCTGAGCCTCCTCCCTTTGTTGTGTCTGCTTGTGCGTGGGAATAACAAACAATTTTTTGAAATTATTTACCTTGATTTTCTCCAAGACCCACCAAAAATCCAACCAATTAGTCCAATTATAAGAAATATTTCCATAAGTATATTAGGCTATTATATGCCATTGCCCTTCGGCTCAAATTTATAAATCAAGTTGTTTTTTTACTTTCATACGTAAAGTCTCCGTACCCATCAATAGTGTTAAATCCCCGTAATCATCAGAAAGATAATTTATTGTATATGTCGCATATACTTTACCGTCAACATAAGTAGTAATTTTATTTCCACTTGCTTTATATGTTCCCCATCCGGTTCCTAAATATCCATATCCATAATAATCACCATTCTCATAAAATGTAATTGACATGGCAAATTTTGTATAAGGATATTTTGTTATATCTACCCATTTGCCATCTACATATAGGTCGGTTGCTTTCCAAACTCCATAGACAGTTGTCATTGGATAATCAAAGTCCTCATCTTTATTACAAGAGGATAATGACAAACATACACAAGCTGCAAGTAACAGCATTAGAGAATAGATTTTTGTTTTCATGACATTTGTTGTTTTATGTTATACAATATGATATTAATCATCTACAGCTGCGCACCTGCTGCATAAAACAACAAAAGCGCAGACTCTCGCCACACGCTCTCAGGCTCACCACAAGCCGAATATACTTTAGGTTCAAGTCCGCGCCAAGTAAGGCACGTACCCAATGTATATTCTTTTGCTCGTATTCTATTTCGAGGTGGTGATTCGAGAGCGATTGAGCAAATAATAAGATGCTTTCCTTACGGATTGCAGGGCAAAGGTAAGAAGATGTTGTGATATTGCAAAGAGATTGGTTGAAAAATTTTATGATGGCATTAAAATCATCAATTTCAGCCGTTATTTTGTTTACTCGTAGCGGATGGACCGCTTAAAGGAAGAAAACCGGCCATCAAAAGGAAGCGGGCTGGGAGAGGGCTATCTTCCCCATTAAAAATTCTATATTAAGAGCGTGAAAATGGGAAATTGCATTATTGCATTGCAAATGCTTTTTATAAGGTGGGCGGGGAAGTAGAATAGAAAATAATAGTTATATAACTTATTATATATTAATATATTATACTATATTTATTAACTCTTATCATTACTTCCTTTTTCCTTCACTTCTTAGCAAAATTGAAATGCAATGCAATTTTGCAATATAGTGAATACAGCTGACAATATGTTTAGTATATCCACAATGAACACTTTTTTAAATTTTATGTCTGATACAAACTTTTTTTCAAATATCTTTCTTGCATATAATTATTTTTTCTTAAATTTGCAGCGCATCATGGATGCAAATCATAATTGCTCAATTGCCTTTGAAATCACCACCTCAAAACAAAAGAGCAATCTACACATGAATGGAGCCGACCATAGGGTGCAGGCTTTTCCGTATCATGTGTGGGTTTGTGGTGAACCTCAAAGGCGTATGGAGTTGTCCTGCGCCTTCTTTTTTTTGTTGGCGGATAAATGGTGATATATTAATTATAAAACATTATTATTATGTCAACAGGTCTTAGCAAAGTATCAAAAGTTTACAGATGGATAGGTGTAATTTTTATTATCTTAGGTCTATTCCTCTTATTCGGCTCAATTGTTGCAGCCATCAATAATGAAAGAATTACTAGTGAACCTCTATTTGGTGCATATTTCTTATCAGGGGGATTGTTTACATTGTTTGCTGGATATGTAGGAGAGGCAATAGATGATATAAGAAACAATAAAACAAACAACTAGAGCCGTAGGGTGTCGGTAAATATAAACATCCACCTAAAACTATGAGAAGGAAAAAAAATATTTCACTTTTGATGTTTGTTTGCGGTCTTTTTGCAACAACTACATTATATTCTTGTTTTAGTGATACTTCATCTAAATCAAGTGAAGGTTATGGCGAGTTCCATAATGCATATACAGGCGAGAGGCAATCGTCGTATAAAGGTAGTGTGGAACAACAAAATGATATTGCCACACTTGATAAGATGATTGAAGAAGGTTATTAATTTATTAATTTTAAAATTAAGACATATATGAAAGCTCCAAAATGTTGCCCTATGTGTGGCGAATCTCTGAAATGGAAACAAGTTGATAATTCCAACAAGGGTTTTAGTGTTGGGAAAGCTGCTGTCGGGGGACTCTTGCTAGGCCCAATAGGTTTGTTAGGTGGTGCGTTAGGAAAGAAGAAATTATGTTATTGTTGTGGTAATTGTGGATTTGAGCATGAGTATAATGGGTAATTCATTATTTCCCCATTTATAAGGGACTTGATAATTCATGCCAAGTAATAAACATGTCATATAGCCCACTTTTATGTCGTAAATTGAAGTAAAAAAGACTCTGTCTGTCGGATGCGATAGGCAGAGTTTTTTTATCCCCAAATATTTATTTTTACTCTTATTCTTGTCGAAATGTTATTTATTCTATATTTTTGCCGTTGAAAAAAATGAGAGTATGGAGAATAATAAAGAAGATAAACCTATCACAATAAAAGAGAAATCCCCCCAAATCATAGACAAATGGCTAAAATATGAGGTACAAAGGATAACTGCTAACCGGCAAACACAAGGTAGAAACCCAGAAGCAGAGGATTTCTATGAATTGTCTCGTCAAATTAGATTGATGAGAGAACTTCCATATGACACACTCGCAGAAGTTATTCATCATGCTGTACATCAGGAAAAGAGTGTCTCCAGGGAGTATATGAAGGCTTTTAGAGAAAAATATCATTGGTGTTTTTTTACTCATGTCCAAAGAAGAGAAATAGAAGAAAAGAAGGATGTTATACCTCTATCCGAATTTATAGCTATTATATGTGAATGGATTAAAGGAGCTGAACATAAAGATTTAATGCAGCGCAAACACTTCAAACTAGATTTGTTTGATCTTTTGCAGAAAATGAAAGTAGTCCTCCCTGACGAATACAAGAACAGACTTTTACACCTTGATGATGTCCAACCAATTGAAAATACGGAGAATGCTTATAAAGAGCAAATAGATTATATAAGAATTGATGAAATTAGACTAAAGGAGCATTTCACGATATCTTTTATAAGAAATGGTTTCGAATCACTAATCTCCCTTCTTAAAATTAAACATGATCCAAAAGGATTTGCTATGATTGCTCATCAGATATATAAATCAAAACATTTCCGAAGAGGGGACTTCAATACATTTAGTGCATGGTATCGCACATTTTGTGAAATAGTGGGATGTAAATACTGTAAAAGTTATAAACCAAGCAAACTGAAACTAACAGAAGAACAAGAAGTATCTTTCCTCTTCCTTAAATAATAAAGGGGACAATCCCCTTTCTGTCCCCTCCAAGAATCCCCTATAAACCTCGTAAATTGTTGATTTACGGGGTTTTATTGTTGTCCCCTCAATCCCCTTTTCTGGGTTTGTTTTTTGTTGACGTACCTTTGCAGCACCAAATAATTTTAATTTTGTATTTATGGAAACAAAAGATTATCTTTCCCGCCCCAAGACGAAGCCGGCAGAGACTTTGAGGGGCAAACTGAACAAGTGGGACAATGGCTACGCCGAATTCATTCCCATGGGTAGTAAACCAAGCAACAGAAGTATGCTGAAGCAACTGGGTGGCTCTTCCTTTTATAAAAATGAAGGGGAAAAGGAATCCAGCTACAGCCTGCACCTGAACGTTGACGCAAAAGACTGTGCCGACCCCGTAGCAGCACTACATGAGCAGTTCCTATTCTTGACCGAAAGCGAGCAGAAGCAGAAACCTAAGATGCCAGAGGGTTGCGAAGGACGCATGCTCTTTGATGACAACAAAGGGCTGCAACTGTGGTTAGACACAGATGCGCATGAGGTGGTAATACTGACTCGTCTGCAATGCTCAACACAGATAGAACGTCAGCTCCTACAGGCTCAGGCAACTATGAATGTGACCATTGGCCGTCACCGCACAGAAATCATTAATAATTCTAATAATAAATAATGTATTGCTATGACAAATTCAAAATTTTGTTATCAGGAGAATCAGTTTTGGGGAGAATGCCAACCTTGCACACCCGAAGTTTTTAACCAGATTGTTGACAGCGCAGATGTTGACAGAAAAATCAGTATCCGTCAGGCTGTTGATGCTGCTATCAGCATGGGTAGCCCTCTTGATGAGTGGTTACAGAACCCCGAATTTAAGAAGTTCTGTGCTACGCAAGAAGCTAAGCCCAGAGCAGGTGCTGCATTCAAGGAACTGACACCGCAGCAGAAACTGTTGCAGTGGACTAACTTTCTGAAGCAGTCCCTTCCGTGTTTTATCTTTGCGGTAATGCAGTTTGAAGGTAAACGCCGCATACAGGCTGAGATAAAGGAGTTGTCGGGCCTTTTTATGTTCGACGCTGATCACTCTCTTATACCACCATTTGAGATTTACAAACGTACATTGCTACCAGATTTCCCATGGAAGGTGAGATTGGCACATGCAACCTCATCGAACGAAGGTCTGAGATTGGTGTGTGAGGCAAGGCCAGAACTTGGCAACATTGCCGACAACCAAATCTGTCTGGCACGTGACTTAGGACTGATGGGTGTTCTCGGTTCAACGGGTAAACCTGTGGTGGATGACTCTTGCATTGATGCCAGCCGCATCAGCTATGCCCCAAGACGTAAGGATATTTATTATATTGACGAAGAAAATTTATTCAATATTTAAGTTTTGTTTAATATGGAAAAGATTATTTCTAAAGAGTTTGACCAGAAGTTTGGTCAGGCTTACCGCGAGGGCAGAACACAGCCCACCAATCCAGAGAATAGTTTTGACAAGGCTCAGGCCTCTGTCCAGTCACCAACACCTAACGTAGCCAAGACTGATGCACAACAACTGGCGCAGTCAGTAGTACCGAATACAGAAGGATTCATTCTCTTTGGCTTCATGGTAAAGGATTTCATAAATGCGTTGTTCCCTAATGGTGTACCTGAAGGTTCACGCCATAAGTCGGCCATTAAATTGGCATACGACTTACTGGTACTCTTGGACGGTGACATTGAAAAGGTGCGTGCCTTGTTAATGGAGCAATCATGGGTAAAGGCCGTAGTTGAAGAACGTGGAGTGAAAGAGATTGAGGACATTCTGGAGGCAGCCCAGAAACTAAAACACAAAAGGGAAGGTGAAATGATTAACGACCTTCGTCCTTCCCAAGACATGCAAAAGGCGATTGAGGACGTAACCGGACGTAAGTTCATTGTGTTGGTTCAGGAAGCGCATAAAGAGATTATGTCACACCTGGGGCAGGAGGAGCATGATAATATCATCCAGTTGCTGGAGCGTATCGGAAGAGAGATAGAGAAACTCTTCCCATATTACCCTCTGATAAAACTACTTTGCTATCGTCAGAAGCGTAAACACTACATTGCCGCCCTCTTGGTGGGCGGCGCCTTCTGCATGAATCTGTGTACACGTATGTGGTACAGGTTCTGGTCAGCTCCTGGCAGACACTGCCGCATGAACAGCCTGCTGGCACTTATAGGCCGCATGGGCTCAGGCAAACATATTGCTGTGGATTTATACAAGATACTTATGATACCTGTCAAAGCATCTGACCAAGTACAGATAAATGCGCTAAACGCTTGGAATTTGGAGAAGGAACAGAACGGAGGAGGTGCCAAGAATAAGAAACCACGTCCAAACGGAATCCTTCGTGCCCTTCCACCAGAAACCTCAGCAGCAGGGGCACGTGAGGCAGAAGTCAATGCCCATGAAATAATAGATGAAGAAGACACTTATTTGCACGTAAGCCAGTTTGACTCAGAATTGGATAACACCTTACGCCAGATTAAGAAATCGTATATGGATGCACTGTTTACACTCTGGCTGAAGAGTTTCCATAACGAGCCTCATGGTAGTCTTCTGAAATCGGCTTCAGCCCCCGTAGGAGAATACCCTGTACACTATAATGCAGTTTATACTGGAACCGACGATGCACTATCGAAGTTAGCTACTGAAAGTAACTATGTAAACGGTTTACTCTCACGCTTTACATTTGTACCCATGGGCGACTCCAACTTCGAGATGATGGAGAACCATGTTTACGACGAGACTGATAAACAGTGGGAGAAAGAACTCGAATATTGGGCATACAATCTGGATAGTACTAAAGGAGAAATACCTTGCAAAGATATCAGCGATGCCCTGCATAAGTGGACTGCTCGCCGAATGGAAGATGCAGCAGAGAACGGTTCTAAATGCGAGGAGGATATGATTAAGCGTCCCTGCTGGCACGGTATTAACTATGCATTGCCTTTTATTGTATCACGTCACTGGAATGATATGGTACAGGACACTGACGGAAGGTGGAAATGCGGTCCTAACTTTAAGACAGATAAGCACGACCGTAATCTGGCCTTGCTTATTGCGAAGGCTCAGCTTGCTTTCCAGGAATATTACTTCAAGTCCATTGGTGAGAAGTATTATGATGATTTGCTTTCAGAACAGACTACCGGAAAACATCACCGCCAGAAGACGATGATTGGCTATCGCCGTCTGCCAGACCCCTTCACACGAGAAGATGTTGACCGTTGCTTTGATTATGGAGGAAATGCAAATAACATCAACAGCAAGGTAAAGCGTCTGGTGGATGATGGTATGGCTCAGAAAATCACCAAGGGTGAGGACAAGGGCAAATATAAGAAGCTGATGTGATTTAGAGTGGTCATATTGCATAATTGCATTGCAAAACGTTTTTGCAAATTACAACAAAGAGAGGCTCAGCATCATGAACCTCTCTTTTACTTAATTTCACATAAATCGCTTGGCTGTACAGAAACATTTATGTAACTTTGCATTCCGATTGGGAGATATATCCTGAAGGAAAGCTAAATATTGAAACGTTACTAACACACAATAATATAAGATGAAAAGTAAGAAGATTATTGCATCTATGCTTCTGATGGCCGGGATGCAAACAGGATGGGCGCAACAGAAGGTGGTGCTGCATTTATCCAACAACCAAAGGGTGGAATATAATGTTCTGCAGGTGGACAGCATTACGTTTACCGAAAAGAGCTCCATGTTGAGAAATACAATTTGGGATTTCATTGAGGACTATCCCTTGGTTTCGGAACTGAAGAATTACATTATTACCAAGAATCCGTCTTTGCTGTTCTACAATAAGGATTACGTGCCTGCCAAGGGTGGGGAGGCATGGGATATGTATCTGAAATGCCTGAATGCACAGATTAACGAGACTTCCCCAATATACACTATGGTAATGCCTACCAACGAGGCGTGGGCAAAGGCAAAGGAGATGCTGGAACCATTGTACATTTACCCCGACAAGTATGAGGATAAGGTAATGGGCGATCAGGGCTACACATATATCAGAAACATAAATAACCCTGATTCGCTTGCCAATTTGAGCATGGAGATGGACATCATCAGCCCCCTGGTGTTTAAGGATGATGAACAGCCTGCGGACGGAAGCTATCTGCTTACCACACACGGCGATACGCTGCGCAGCACAGCCACCTGGGATAAGAACAGCATCTTTAACGGATGGAAGGAGAGGATGAGCAAAAGTACCTGCTGCGTGGTTCCCGAATGGGCTTACCCGAGGGAAATGTATAACCCAGACTTTGAGGTGGAGATAGGCGACGGCTCGTTCTACTATAAGAACAAAACCCCTTCCTATTACAAGGTTGGGCCTGATACTAAAGCCATCAGTTTTAATAACTCTCTCTTCTCTGAAATCACAGACAAGTACGGACGTGTAAGCGGGGATGACTTCTACTATCTGGCACCTCCTGGTCCCACAGCGAACCCTCACGTAGAGATAAAGCTGGAAGGCGGAGTAGCAAGCGGGAAGTATGACATTTATGTGGTGATGGTGCCCTACTGGTACAAAATGATTGCTGAGGATGGTCTCAGTGAGGATTTTCTGGACCAGCATTACATCGACTCCATATCTGCCATGACCAAGATGAGCTTTTTCACTCGCATTCGTTACAACAATAATGCGGATCATGGAAAAGATGTACTATCACAGAAATCTCAGACCTTTGAATACGATGGTACTAAGGTGGACACCATACTGGTGGCAGAGGACTTTGAGTTCCCGTATTCCTATAAGAACCTGCGTTACAGCTATCCCACCTTGCTAATTGATGGGGCTACAAGAGCAGCAGCGGCCAAAAACGGATTCATGTATTTCCTGTGCATCGACCGCGTGATACTGAAGCGTAAATAACTGAAGCGTAAATAAATCATATAAGAAAACCGTGGGGAGGGATGACAGAAGCCTCTCCACGGTTTATTATATTCTTATGGCACACCGTCTTTCTTACCGGTCTCGGGCATTGACAGCCTTTCGCCCGAAAAGGGGCTGCCTGTATCTGAGTACTTGCTTACTTCAGGAAACCTTCAGCTGTGTAGTACTGGCTCTTGCTCATGGGCTCTATGCTGCCGAACTGGCTCCACTGCTCATCTCCCTGGAACTGCTTCAGGAAATTGTCTGGCACATAGAGTGTACACTGCTTGTTAGGCTGACAATTCTTAGGCAGGGGGTAGTATTCGGTAGTCAGCAGGTAAACCTTACGCAGTTTCTCGGGATTGGGGAACATACCGAACATACGGTTCTTGAAGTCGTTGGGGATGCTGAGCTCTTCCATTGCGGAACAACCCTCAAAGGCACCGTCCTCCAGTTTGCTCATGGTGTCGGCAAGGATGAGTCTCTTCAGGTTCTTGCAACCATCAAAAGCACCTACGCGAATCCAATAGCCGTGTTCGCCCAGAATAACACTCTTCAGCGAAGTACAGCCCTTGAATCCGTCAACACCAATGGTATAAACATCTCCGTGCAGTTCTTCCAGAGCAGAGCAACCGGTGAAGGCTCCGTCGTTAATTACGGGCAGGGGACCGGCCAGATGAATCTTCTTCAGGTTGGTACAACCCTCAAAGGCACCGTTGGCAATGTGCTGTACCTGATCGCCAATCCAGATTTCTTCCATAACGGTATTGCCGGCAAACTCGTTGGTATTGATACTTCCCAACTTCTTGCTGATAAGTACCTTGGCCTTGTCGGGCTGAACCTTATCGTGCCTGTGCTCTGAGGTGTAAATGAACACATCACCTGTAGGCTGGTCAGCCTCGGCTTTCGTCTCGGTTGCGGCCTTTCCAGTTTCGGTTGAAGCCCCTTTCTTTTCACCTGAACATGCTGTGAGCAAGCCAATAGCGGCCATGCTAAGCAGATAATACTTTACTTTCATTTTAGTGTTGTTTGTTATTAATTATAATGTTCAATGTATCATATTGTGTGGACAAAGTTAATGAAAAAAACTATTCCAATGCTTATATTTTGTGAAATATCAGCATAAAAAGACAAAAATTTACTACCTTTGTGGCCAAATGTAAGAATACAGAATGATTTCAATAGATAATTTAAGCGTTGAATTCAGTGCCCGTCCTCTGTTTAGTAATATCAGCTATGTCATAAACGACAAGGACCGCATTGCTCTGGTTGGTAAGAACGGAGCGGGCAAGAGTACGATGCTGAAAATAATAGCCGGATTGCAGGAACCCACAAGTGGAGTGGTAGCTGTACCGCGTGATACCAGTATTGCTTATCTGCCTCAGGTGATGGTGCTCTCTGATGAGTGCTCGGTGCTAGAGGAAACAGAAAAGGCCTTCGCACATATTCATGAGATTCAGAAGGAACTGGAGCGCCTGAATAATCAGATGGCAGAGCGTACCGATTACGAGAGCGAGGAATACATGAAGCTGGTAGAACGCTTCACCCACCTGAACGAGCATTTCCAGATGATGGGCGGTATGAATTATCATGCCGAGATGGAGCGTACATTACAGGGCTTGGGTTTCAGGCGTGAGGATTTCGACCGTCCCACCAGCGAGTTTTCCGGTGGATGGCGCATGCGCATCGAGTTGGCAAAACTGTTGCTTCAGCATCCCGATGTACTTCTGTTAGACGAGCCCACCAATCATCTTGATATCGAGAGTATTCAATGGTTAGAACAGTTCCTTAGCACCCGTGCTGGAGCTGTGGTACTTGTCAGCCATGACAGAGCCTTTATAAATAATGTAACCAACAGGACGTTGGAAATAAGTTGCGGCAAGGTCTATGATTATAAAGTTAAGTACGACGAGTACGTCAACCTGCGTGCCGAACGACGTGAACAGCAATTGCATGCCTTGGAGAATCAGCAGAAGGAGATTGCAGATGCCAGAGCTTTTATCGAGCGTTTCCGCTATCAGGCTACGAAGGCTATTCAGGTTCAGCAGAAGATAAGGCAATTAGAGAAGATTGTGCCCATAGAAGTAGATGAAGTGGACAACTCATCCCTGCGACTGAAGTTCAAATGTTCCCTACGTAGTGGCGACTATCCCATAATCTGCGAGGATGTAGCCAAGAGCTATGACGGACATCTGGTTTTCGGAAACGTAAACCTTACCATTAAACGAGGCGAGAAGGTTGCCTTTGTCGGTCGTAATGGTGAGGGTAAGACAACGCTCGTTAAGTGCATCATGGGGCAGATACCTTTCGATGGAAAACTGACTATCGCTCATAATGTTCAGATAGGCTATTTTGCACAGAATCAGGCTCAGCTCCTGGATGGCGAGATAACGGTTTTCGACACCATAGACCGTGTGGCCAAGGGAGATATGCGGCTGAAGATTCGTGATATTCTGGGTGCTTTCATGTTTGGTGGAGAGGCCAGCGAGAAGAAGGTTAAATTCCTCTCCGGTGGAGAGCGTACCCGACTGGCTATGATTAAGTTGCTTCTGGAGCCTGTAAACTGTCTGATTCTGGACGAGCCGACCAATCATTTGGATATGCGCAGCAAGGATGTGCTGAAGGAAGCCATACGCGATTTCGAAGGTACAGTTATCTTGGTAAGTCACGACCGCGAGTTCCTGGATGGTTTGGTAGAGAAAGTGTATGAGTTTGGTGACGGGAAGGTGAAAGAACATCTTGGTGGAATTTACGACTTCTTGAAAACCAAACAGATAGCTGAGCTTACTGAATTAAATACTTCTAATGCTTATCTTCAGCCGAAGAATACATTTAACGAAGCCGTAACGGCACCTGTTCAGAAAGAATCAGCACTCTCTTACGAACAACAGAAGGCCGCATCTCGTCTGAAGAAAAAACTGGAGAAAGCCGTGCAGGAAGCAGAGGAACACGTAACACAATTAGAATCGGCAGTGAAGATTCTGGAAGCCCAGCTTTCTACTCCGGAAGGCAGTGCTGATATAACCCTCTACGAGAAGCATGGAAAACTGAAAGCCCAACTAGCTGCAGCCGAAGAGGAATGGGAGAAGGCGATGGAGAGTTTAGAGTTGAGTGTTTAGAGTTGAGAGTTTAGAGTTGAGAGTTGAATATTAAAATCTATATAAGTTATGAAGACAAAGAACATTTGGACAATGGTATTACTTACCGCTATGGGAGCAGCCTGTACAACAGGCAACAAAGAGTTAGGTTCTGGCATTAACCTGGCAAATCTTGACAGCACCTATCAGGCTGGAACAGATTTCTATATGTACGCCACAGGCGGTTGGCAGAAAGCCAATCCGCTGACAGCAGAGTACAGCCGCTATGGTAGTTTTGACGTTTTAGGCGAAAATAACATCAAGCAGTTACAGGGTCTTATCGACAGTGTATCAGCCTTGAAGGATTTACAGCCTGGCAGCGTAGAGCAGAAGATAGCATCCCTGTACAACTCTGCCATGGACAGCGTAAACCTGAACGAACATTACTGGGGTGCATTTGAAGAGTTCCTGTTATGTGACGGTTACCAGAACTCTCCTGAAATCACTAAGAACTGGCTGGATGAAGTTTGGCCTCGTATGCAGCGTCAGGGGGTAAAAGGTATGTTCAGCGTATGGATTGGTGCCGATGAGAAGGACAGCAAGAACAATATTGTTAACATCATGCAGGGCGGTCTTACCCTGGGCAACAAAGACTACTATGTAGAAGAAGACCCCGCTACGGTTGCCATTCGTGAGGGTTACAAGAAATATATTGTGGACCTTAGCAAGCACAGTGGATTCGGCGAGAAGGATGCACAGCGGATTATGGAAGACGTGATGCGAATTGAAACCCGCATTGCAAAAGCCAGCAAAAGTATGACGGACTTGCGTGACCCCGAAGCCAACTACAACAAGTTCACATACGATGAGTTGAAGGCTCAGTTCCCCGGTATCGACTGGGATGCTTACTTTGGCGTATTTGGTATAAAGCAGGGTGAGGTTAAGAACGTTGTTCTGGGTCAGCCTGATGCCATTCACGAGGTGGAGAATATTCTGAAGGAAGAGACTCCCGAAGCTATCCAGAACTTGTATCTGTGGCACGCTATGGATTTGGCTTCATCTTATATCGACGATGAATCACGCAAGATTAACTTTGCATTCTACGGCACAGTTATGAGCGGTAAGACAGAAGACCGTCCACGTTGGAAGCGTGCCGTTGCCAGCGTAGAAGGTGGTTTGGGCGAAGCTCTGGGGCAGCTTTATGTTGCAAAGTATTTCCCGCCTGCAGCCAAGGAGCGTATGGAAAAACTGGTGCGTAACCTGCAGATTGCCTTAGGTGAACGTATTGAGGTTCAGGACTGGATGAGCGACGAGACCAAGAAAGTGGCTCACGAGAAACTGGATGCTTTCTATGTTAAGGTAGGCTATCCCAACAAATGGAAAGATTACAGCGATCTGGAGATAGGTGACTGCTACCTCCGCAACATGCTGGCTATCAACGAGTGGGAGATTAAGGATATGATTAAGACCAAGTTGAACCAGCCTGTAGATAAGGATGAATGGTTTATGACTCCCCAGACGGTGAATGCTTATTACAACCCTACCACCAACGAGATTTGTTTCCCTGCTGGTATCTTGCAGCCTCCCTTCTTTGATATGAATGCCGATGATGCCTTCAACTATGGTGCCATTGGAGTGGTAATCGGTCATGAGATGACGCATGGATTCGATGATCAGGGTAGCAAGTATGATAAGGAAGGTAACCTGGTAACTTGGTGGAACGAGGAAGATACCAAGCGCTTTGAGGAGCGTATAGCCGTAATGCGCGAATATCATAATAAGATTGAGGTTTTGCCCGGTCTCTTTGCCAATGGTTCTCTTACCCTGGGTGAGAATATGGCAGACCACGGAGGTCTGATGGTCAGCTTCCAGGCATTTAAGAATGCTACTGCAAAGGCTCCGCTGAAGGATATTGACGGCTTTACTCCTGAGCAGCGATTCTTCCTGGCTTATGCCAATGTATGGGCCCAGAATATTCGTGATGCCGAGATTCAGAAGCGCGTGAAGGGTGATCCCCATCAGTTAGGTAAGTGGCGTGTAAACGGACAGTTGCCTCACATAGATGCATGGTACGAAGCTTTCGGAATCACAGAGAACGACCCTATGTATGTACCTAAATCAGAACGTGTTACTATCTGGTAAGTTGAAAATTTTTCATTTTTCACTCTTCACTCTTAATTCTTAATTTAAGAAAAAGATGCCATTAAAACTTCCTGATAAACTGCCAGCCATAGATTTGCTCAAGAGCGAGAATATCTTTGTGCTGGCAGATTCAAGGGCTAACAGTCAGGATATCCGTCCACTGAGGATTGTTGTCCTGAACCTGATGCCGCTGAAGATTACTACAGAGACAGACCTCATACGTATCCTTTCCAACAGTCCCCTTCAGCTGGAGATTCAGTTTATGAAAGTGAAGGCGCATACCAGCAAAAATACGCCCATAGAGCACATGAAGGCATTCTATCGCGACTTTGAACTGATGCGTAATGAGAAGTTCGACGGTATGATTATCACAGGTGCCCCCGTTGAGCATCTTGACTACAAAGAGGTTACTTATTGGGATGAGATAAGCGAGATATTTGCATGGGCCCGTACACATGTTACCAGTACCATGTATATCTGCTGGGCAGCTCAAGCAGGACTCTATTATCACTATGGTGTACCCAAGTACCCGCTGCCACAGAAAATGTTTGGTATCTTCCCCCAATATATGTCGGATAATACATTGCCTATCTTCCGTGGATTCGATGATGTGTTCTACATGCCTCACAGCAGGCATACCGAGATTCGCAAGGAAGATATTCTGAAAGTGCCGGAACTGACGCTGATTGCTGAGAGTCCTATGAGTGGTGTATCTATAGTGATGGCACGCGAGGGTAGGGAAATCTTCATTACGGGTCACTCCGAATATTCGCCCAATACCCTTGACACAGAATACAAGCGCGACCTTGGCAAGGGACTTCCCATACAGAAACCCTACAATTATTACAAGAACGACGACCCTGCTCAGGGGCCTCTTGTAACATGGCGTGCTCATGGTAACCTGATGTTCCAGAACTGGCTCAACTATTACGTATATCAAGAGACACCTTACAATATAGATGACATACATTGAATTGCTTTCTCCTGCACGCAACCTGGAATGCGGCTTAGCAGCTGTTGACCACGGAGCCGATGCCGTATATATAGGTGCAGCCAAATATGGAGCTCGCGCTTCGGCAGGGAATTCTGTGCAGGATATAGCAACGCTTTGTAAGTATGCTCATCAGTTTAAGGTGAAGGTATATGTAACGGTTAATACCATTCTGTATGATGATGAGTTGCAAGATACGCAGGACCTTATCTGGGAACTCTACCGGGTTGGAGTGGATGCGTTGATTGTACAGGATTTGGCATTGCTGAAACTAAAACTCCCGCCTATCCCTTTACACGCCAGTACACAGATGGATAACCAGACTCCTGAGAAGTCTGTTGCCCTCAAAGAACTTGGGTATAAACAGATTGTACTGGCGCGTGAACTTTCCCTTGAACAGATTAGACAGATTCATCAAGCCGTTCCCGATGTACCCCTTGAGGCTTTTGTACATGGTGCGCTGTGCGTTTCGTATAGTGGCAGGTGCTATGCCTCGGAGTATTGTTTTGGCCGTTCTGCCAATAGGGGAGAGTGTGCACAGTTCTGTCGTTTACCTTTTACACTGGAGGACAGTAACGGGGAGAGTATTGTGGAAGACAAATACCTTCTTTCCTTGCGCGATATGAACCGTAGCAAACATCTTGAGGAGATGATGGATGCCGGAGTGCGCAGCTTTAAGATTGAAGGCAGGCTCAAGAATGTATCATACGTTAAGAACATCACAGCATATTATCGTCAGCAGATAGATGCTGTCTTGCGTAGGAGAACAGAATACCAGCGTTCATCACTTGGCGAGGAAGAGTTCTTCTTCACGCCCGACCCCTCTCGTAGTTTCTCTCGTGGATTTACCAATTACTTCCTGCACGGCAGGACAGATGATTTGGCTTCCCCTGATACTCCCAAGAGCCGTGGGCAGATGGTGGGACGTGTGAAGGAAGTCAGACCTGGCTGCATTATTGTAGCTGGCACAACGCCTTTCAGTAATGGAGATGGGCTATGTTTCATGGATGCACAGGGACAGTTGCAAGGTTTCAGGGTAAATAGGGTAGAGGGGAACCACCTTTATCCGGCTGAGATGCCTGATGTGAAAAAAGGTGATACGCTCTGGCGTAATTACGACCAGCAGTGGGAGAAGATTATGGCTCGCGATACAGCTGTTCGCAAGATTCCGCTACATTTTACGCTAAGTGAAGCAGAAGATGGATTTGAACTGAAAGCCCTGGTACAAGGAGGCAATGAATGTATTTTGAACTTTCAGGCTGAACATCAGTTGGCGCGAACAGATCAAACCGCGGGTATTACTGATCTGCTCAGCAAGTTAGGTGATACCATTTACTATGCCAAGGATGTGGAAATATGCTTCTCTCAGCCTTGGTTCATACCTCGCAGTATGCTTGCAGACTGGCGTCGCAGTCTTATAGAAAAGCTTATGAATAATAATGTGACGTACAGAGATGATGTTTCAAAAATACAGTCACAAAAGGTTTCTGAAAAAGCATCTTGCTTCAACTTTAATATCAGCAACCGCTTGTCACGGCAGTTTGTTGCTGATACCTGTGGCACTCCGCCCTCAGATGCATTAGAGGTAACAGGTAAGTTGGCTGATGGGCTGCCCTTAATGACGTGCCGTTTCTGCCTGCGCTATCAGATGGGGTGGTGTCCTAAGTTCCATCATGTAAAGAGTCCGTACAAAGAACCATATTTCCTCTGCTCAAAAGACGGCCGCCGTTTCCGCTTGGAATTTGATTGCAAAAACTGTGAAATGAAAGTGTTCCATGCGTAAGGTATATCTTTTTATAATAGCTCTGGTCTTATGTTCCGCCTGTTATTATCCGGCAGAAGAGTCAACGCTGTATGCAGTGAATGACAACTTCTTTCTTGCAGCTGATTCTATGCGACTACAGACACAAGAACCGCTTCATAATATGCCCATAGATACACTTTCGGATAGTATCATGCTGTTTTACAACGATCCCCTTGTGGTCGCTCAGATTGTTGAAATACCTGAAGACTCCATTGATAGTGTTTGGGTGAAGGTGGCACGCGACCAGTTTGCCCA
>CADCIP010000029.1 GCA_902801485.1 uncultured Bacteroidales bacterium
TATCAGTTCACAATTGTCAATTGTCAGTCTAACCTGCGATGCCACCCGTTTGGTTTATATTTCCAGTTCAGGTTTGCGCATCTTACTCTCATTGGTGAAGAAATATAAGAACTTCAAGGTGATAGGCGTCCAGCCACAGGTGTATGAAGTGCTTGAAACGACGCGTTTCACACAAATTATGACCATAGAACGAGCTATGCGTCTGCTGAGTGTAGAAGGCTGTCGGCTCATTGGTATAGGCGGAGTGGGAAAGGTGTTCCGTCTGGATGGAGATACCATAATCAAGGTCTTCCGCGAGGGAACTACCATGGACGAGGTGCGGAGGGAGATTATGCTGTCTAAAGAGGCCTTTGTGCTGGGAATGCCAACGGCAATATCATTCGACATAGTAAAGGTGAAACCGCAGAAAGAAGGCGGAGAGGAGTGCTACGGTCTGGTTTACGAATTGCTGAAGGCCCAGACGCTGAGTACATACGTAAAAAAACACCCCAGTCAGTTGGATGACTGTGCCAGAAAGTATGCAGATCTCTTTATGCAACTTCATCAGATAGAGGTTCCTTCAGTATGTAATGTGCCTTCGGCTATAGAAAATGAGCGAAAGCAGGTAGAGCATATCCGTCGCTACTTTCCTGAGGAGAGTATAAAAATGCTGCTTAATATTTTGGACTACATACCAGCAGGCAACCGTCTGTTGCACATGGATCTGCAAACCAAGAATGCCATGATGCAGGAAGGTGAGTTAATGCTGATTGATATGGGTGAGGTCGGCTACGGACATCCGTTGCTGGATCTGGGACATGCCTACTCTGCAATGGTGAATTTTGTGGGCGATTATGAAAAGACCATAGGTATTCCCCGCGAGGTTGGAAAGCGCCTGTGGGATAAGGCAATGGAATACTACATGGATGGTCTCCCTGCAGATGTGGCTGCCCAACGTAGGGAACAGATTGCAGTGGTATCGTGTATCAGGAAATTCAGCTGGCTTTCCTTGTCAGACTCCTTCCCTAATCAGGTTGTACAGGAGTGCCAGTCGCTGTTCAATGAGGTAATTGTCCAGCGTTATGACTATATTATGGATGTATGTAAGACATTTAAGGAGTGGACATTATGAAATCAAGATACAGTGTTGCCATTGTTGTCACCGTTGTAGTATTGCTGGAACTGATCTCTGTCATCCAGTTTATGTTCGGCCGCAGGGAAATAGAAAGCGAGGTGGTGCACAGAGCCAATACAGAGTTGCGTGTCAAGAATCTGGAAATTCAGAAAGTGATGGTGGCCGTAGAAACCGCCATCAACAATACAATATGGGAGGTGGAAAGCATGCTCGACGAGCCCGACTCGCTCTATTCCGTTTCGCGCAGGGTGCTGATGCAGAATCCCATCATTGTAGGCGCCGCAGTAATGTTCGTTGCCGACTACTACCCCGAGAAGGGACGCTGGTACGAACCCTATGTGGCCCGGCGCGAGGACGGCATTTTAGAGGAAGCGCAGATAGGCTGTGCCTCGCACGACTATCTGGAGGCTGAATTCTTCCAGGAAGGCATGAAAGCTGGCCGGGGCAGGTGGAGCGACCCGTATTTCGACGAGGCGGGAGCACGGATGATGCTGTGCAGCTATACAGCCCCCGTCCATAACAGCAAAGGAGAGATTATAGCCCTGTTGGGAGCAGACGTCTCGCTCAACTGGCTCTCGAATGTCGTAAACGCCAGACAAATCTATCCCAACAGCTACAATATAGTAATTTCGCGCGACGGACTGGTTCTGGTAGGACCGAACGAGGACTATATCCTCAACCGCACCATCCAGGACATCACTGCCAATGCTCCCGATACCACCTTACAATATGTAAACAGGCAGATGATGAGCGGAAAAAGCGGCTATAAAAAGATTCGGGGGATGGACGACGAAAAGAAAATGGTCTTCTATGGTCCTGTTGACGGAAAGACCGGATGGGCAATGTCTGTCGTCTGCAAGGAAAGCGACATCTTCGCCGACCTCCGGAGGGTGGGTATGTACATGCTGCTGCTCGGAATTGCCGGTCTGATCCTCCTCTGCTATATAATATACCGTACAGCCCGTAGTGCACGTAACCTTCGCGATGCCTATGCCGAGAAAGAACGCATAGGCAGCGAACTACGCATTGCATGGGCAATCCAGCAGAGCATGGTGCCCAAGGCCTTCCCCGAACGCGAGGATGTGGATATCTTCGCCTCGCTGGTACCTGCCAAGGAGGTCGGAGGCGACCTTTACGACTTTAACATCCGCGACGGCAAACTGTTCTTCTGCATAGGCGATGTGTCCGGTAAGGGTGTGCCTGCTGCTCTGGTAATGGCCGTTACACGCAGTCTTTTCCGTATTGTGTCGAACCACGAAGAACAACCGGAAACCATCGTTGCGGACATCAACGAATCGTTAGCCGAAATGAACGAGACAGACATGTTCGTCACCCTTTTTGTCGGAGCACTTGATCTGTCAACAGGTATGATGCGCTATTGTAATGCCGGACACGAAGAACCCCTGCTCGTCGGAAAAGGCGTAGGCGTGCTGCCCTCCAATTCCAACATACCCGTGGGCGTGATGTCGGGATGGAACTTCAAAGGTCACGAGGCACGGATATACCCCGGAACCACCATCTTTATGTACACCGACGGACTTACAGAGGCAGAAAATGCCACTCACGCACAGTTCGGCAAGCTGCGCCTCACCAAAACGGCACGCCAGACACTTGCTGCCGACAAGTTCGACCCGGAGGGTATTATTGAGGCCCAGACAGAAGCCGTTCATCGTTTTGTGGGAGATGCTGAGCAGAGCGACGACCTGACCATGCTGGCCATACGCTTTAACGGAGAATAAGCACTCAGTCCAGCCCGCCGGTTTCTTTCTTCGGCTTCTGAGAGAAGCGGTAGCTGACGGCCTCGATGTTTGCCGACCCCCCGATGCCGCTACTGTAGCCATAACTCTCGTAAACTTTTGAAGTGCTTATCACCGTCGAGTCCTCTTCCATCAAGATGATTTTGACATCCAGAATCCCCATCTTGGTAAAGCTGTCGGCTACTGTTCCATGTACGGATACCCATTCAATTTTCTTCTTCTTTTTTACCTTAGTACTATCCGTTTGGCCATAAGCCGCAATGGCAAATGTCGCCAGCAGCACCAAAAGAAATACCTTTTTCATTTGTGTGTTTTATTTACTAAAGGCTAAAGTCTGTTCCTGTTAACATTATCGTTCATTTTTTTATTCTTTCAGCAATTCTTCTACCGTTGTATTTTTTCGTTGCTTACCGTTCTTGTCGAAGAGTACGGCGAAGGGAATGCCAGAGAACTGGAATTTTTCTTTCATGTATCCCCATTCTGCTCGAGTGATATGAATGTGTTCGCCCTTGATGTTGTTGGGTTCGAGGAAAGAGCGACATTTCTCTTCCGAGTCATCTGTAATATAAAGGTATTTAACGGGTTTGTCCTTGTTGGCTTCCACCTCGTCACGCATTCTGAGCATGGTTGCACGGCAAGGACCGCATGCCATTTCCCAGAAATCCACAAAGAGCACATTGCCTTTGTACGGCTCGATGATGCGCTGGAAGATAGAGTCGGCCTTGGTCATCGGCTTCTCTTCCACAACCTTCACCTCATTGTCTTTGATATGTTCACGATATGCCAGCACACCCTGACGCATAAGTTCGGGATGATTTATGACAGAGAATTTCTTTGCTACCACATCTGTCGCATATTCAGGCCTGTCAGCAGCATTCTTTAGCTCATAGCTAACGAGATTGCGAAGCACACATACTTGTGCGGTGAAATCCGTGGGACTGAGGTTCAGCTTCTCGTGTATCTCATTCATTGCCCTTTTCTCATCAGCACCAAAAATAGGATTTGAATAATAGATATGCAAGGGACGCATGAGACTGTATTCTACTCTATTGAAGAAGAATTCATCGGCACTAATCATTAGCAGAGGATTATCTAGCAAGTAACGCTCACGTGGTGCTGCAAAACTGAAGTACTGACGCCAAAAAGCATCCCTGTCAAAACCCTCAACATCTGGTGTGTTGTAATAATCGCTTATATGATCCATGTATGCAGCCACAATATATGTACGGATGATATCAGATGCCATTGGCGAGCAGCCTTCCAGTTCAGGCAGGCCGGCATTCATTTTGCATACCATATAGTCCAAACGTTCCACCAGTTTGTCTTTCCATTTCAATAACGTATCTGGGGATGCCTCCCTACTTCCTGACATTTCTTCATAATCTGCCGAGAAGTCGCAATACACGTCTCTTATCTTTCGTGTCAGTCTGCTTACCTCTCCGCTCAATCCTGTACCATCAAGTATGACGCCTTCTTCGCGTGATGGTTTTGTGGTGTCGATAATTACATCTACCGTATCGCCTGGGCAAGCATAAACATCTGCCATAGGATAGACAAGCAGATACATGGGATAAGGCACATGCAGGTTGAGCGAGAAGGTTCCGTCTTCCTTAATCTCAAACAATGTGGTCCTTTCTTTACGGACGATGTAGTTTCGCATGATGGAAGAAATTCTTCCTTCAAACTGCTTATATACCTGAGGATCTCCGGCCACAATGCGCCCCCTAATCAGCACATCGCCACCATGCAGAGGCAGCGAGTTCATATCTGCGCTGGGATAGTTGGCCAACAGGGGGACTTCTCCCTTCTTGAGTTTTATTTTTACCTCCTTTTCTTCCTTAATACGCTCCTTATTTGGCTTAACCGCATTCTTGTCGAAGTACTTGGCAGCGGCACCTGGGCTGATAACGCGAAGACCTATGGATGAGGGAATTGTTGTATTGTTATCCATAAGGCTCATGATATGATTATCCGCCACACCATTTACCATCATACCATTCTCTAAGCATGTGTTTATCACACGATTTAAATCTTTCCCGCCAAGACGACCAGACTGAATGCAGAAGCTTCTGCCATCGCCTGTTAACATCGGTGTAATCATCTCGGCATTGTAGCTGCCAATCACGCCAAACTGCCTACTATACACCTGAATCCACTTAAAAATTGCCTTTTCTAAGATGGAAATCCAATTGTATACACCACCCTCTCCTATACTGAATATACCATTATCATCTTCAACCACAGGAAAACGATTGCTGACACACACGACAATGGGCTTACCTTCTGGGTCGAACATATCAACCACGAATGAATCGGGCGACTCCTGATGGATGATGGACTTAATGAATTCGGGGTACAGAGTTGCCATATCTGTTAGCACAGAAATAGCGTTACCAGAAATCATACCCTTGTGGTAAACGTCGGTCAACACGGGTACATCGCGAGGGAAAAGATTAATATCATACGCCTTCTGTTGCTCTTTAGAATCATCGAAAACCTCCTTCGTACTCTCCAGCCATGCCTTATCTTCTTCTGAAGCCTTCCGATTGTACAGGAAGTTTCGTCCCATAGGCGTACGGCTACTATAGGTGACATCTGTAATGCAGGGCAAAAGGTTGTCTAATTTGCCATTACAGAACTTTTTCTTGTTTTCAACCGAAGCAGGAAGATGAGAAGGTTCCGGCTTGGATTTTATAATAGAAAAGGCTCGCGAAAGATTATCCTCGCCTAACGTAACCAACACCTCGCCGTCACATTCCACGATTCGCAGGTGTTCATTGCCAAAAATAGGTTCTTTGAAGGTAAGAACAGAGTCCTCGATGGAACATTCGCGTGCAAAACTACCTTGTTGGGTATATTTCCATTTTACATGTGTAGAATCCGATAGTATTATCCTTTCTACAGGATCCTTACCCACCGAATTCATGGGGTGGATTTCCGAGAACCATCGGTCCTGCGTTTTACCCCACCTATACAAAACTAGCTCTTTTCCGATTAATTCACTCCAATCTGTGGCGCTGGCACTCATAGAGAATGTAACGGCCAACAATGCGATGATGAATGGTTTCTTCATTTGAATGTTGTATGCGTGTGAAAACAAAGTTACGGCGTTCCGTCGGGATATCCGTATAGTTTAACAATAATTATCTAACCTTTTTATTTCTTAACACAGAAAGATGTTTCTTCTCCTATAGCTTTTTTCTATTCCAAAGTTTGGAATGTACGTTGCAAAGTTTGGAATGTACGTTGCAAAGTTTGGAATGTACATACCAAAGTTTGGAATATACATCCCAAAGCTTGCAACGGAAATTTTCCCAAGGGAAAGAAACATTTTTCCTCGGTATAAAGGAACTTTTTCTGCTTAAACAAGCTTATTATTGCTCTCGCTCAATTGCAGCCTTCAATCCTAAAGCTCCGTATGTTCCACCACTTGACCGTCAAAGAGGTTGATGATGCGGTCGGCAAAGCTGGCGTTGTGCTGCGAATGCGTAACCATAACGATGGTGGTGCCTTGTTCGTGCAGCTGTAGCAGAAGATCCATCACCTCCTTGCTGTTCTTGGAGTCCAGATTGCCCGTCGGCTCATCGGCCAGGATAATCTTGGGATTGGAAACTACGGCCCGTGCCACAGCCACACGCTGCTGCTGACCGCCTGAGAGCTGGCAGGGAAAATGCTTGCGACGGTGCGACATAGCCATGCGGTCCAGCATCTCCGTAACACGCTTCTTGCGCTCCTTAGCCGGCACACCCATATAGAGCAGCGGCAGTTCGACATTCTCATAGACATCCAGGTCATCGATGAGGTTAAAGCTCTGGAACACAAATCCTATGGTGCCTCGGCGGATGTTGGTGCGTTCGCGTTCGCTTAGTTGGCTTACATCCTTGCCATCAAGCATGTAAGTGCCATCTGTAGGTGTGTCCAGCAGACCCATTATATTTAATAAGGTAGTCTTGCCGCAACCCGACGGGCCCATGATGGCAACAAATTCGCCTTCTTTTACTTCCAGGCTCACTTCGCGCAAAGCCCAGGTGTCAATCTCTTCCGTACGGAAAACTTTTTTGATGTTTGATAGGGTAATGGACCCCCAAGCCCCCTTTAGGGGGATGTCTTGGGCGGCAGGAAATTGTTCTTTTTTCATATTATTAATCATTTTAGACCCCCCATTCCCCCTTTAGGGGGAGCTCTTTTGTTATAGGGGACTCGTTTATTAGTATTGTTGATATTCTCTCTTTTTGAGTGGCACTCCCCCTAAAGGGGGTTAGGGGGGTCTACTCCTTCTTAATTATCTTTGCCGGATCTAATTTCGACACTCTGTATATTTTGAATCCTACGGTCAGGAGGGTAACGAGGGCTATGAAAAGAATGCTAAATAGGCAGGGAATAAGCAACTCCATCGTGTTCTCGAAGTTGATGTATTGCTTTTCGAACATCGCGAATTCGAGACCGAGACAGAAGGGCAGCAAGATGATACTGCTGACAACAAGCCACCAAATGTATGGACTGCCGAAAAGCCACATAATCTGCCCCACGCTGGCACCATGTGCCTTACGGATGGCAACCTCCTTCTGCCGGCCCCGTGTGTCCAAGGAGACAGAGGAGTAGAGCGTCAGCACCATACAAAGCAGAGCAACAATCATCATTACATTTGAGATGTGTCCCATCATTCCTCCCATACGAGATTCCTTGTAGCAAACCTCATACAGATTCTCTATAGGCGCTTTTGCCAACGTGAACTGGCCTTCCTTCTGATAGAGGTTCGTCAGTTCCTTTACTGCAGCTTTGTACTGATTGGGTCTTGCCATAAAGATAATGCTGTGCTTGAGCGTCATGTATTCTCCCTGACTATACTCTAAGCCTATGCCAGCACGATGCGATAATGATTCCTTATTCGAGAAGTAGGATGTATCGCACACATATACATATTTTGGAGTATCGTCATATTGGGTGAAGGGAGCAAGTTTTCTTCCATCCACAAACCCCACACGTTCTGCCTGTTTACCTTTTTCGATATTATGGTAAACGGGAGCCCCTTGCTGCTTCACGCCAAACTTCTTTCTGAGTTCTGCTGCGCGTTCCTTTGGGGCATAGACGGGAATGGTACCTACGGTCCAGAATTCTAAATCTGTGGCAGTGGGACTAACTTTTATATCCAACATCCCAAACAGGCGGTCGTCCGTCAGTAACACCTGATACACGCAGATAGGGTTCCCATCTCTATCCTTTCCTCTTTCCCTTTCATATACTGGAACAGAGGGTTCTTTACCGTCTGTCAGCACCTCTTGGAGGAATCCTGCAGCCGTATGGGTACTTTCACCCACATATTGTAACTGTTGGATGCTGTCCAAGAAAGCAGGATTCCATTCATTATAGTCTGTTATAATACCATTTTGGATCTTTTCTGCGTTGAGACGATAATCGGGATCATAAGTCTCTGTAAAATACATTCCTGCAAATATGATGAAGAATAAAAACTGGCAGATGACCATCTGCGAAACGATGAGCAGACCTCGACCACAAGTGGACGTCTTATGGCTCTTACCCACCACCTGACTCAGCGGTTTGGTTATCACGCCATATACAGAAAGGGCAGCTATGGCAACTGTAACCAAAAAGACAGCCAGACAGAGCCATAACTCGGTGGTATAAGTCTGAGGCATATTAAAGGAGTAGGGTCTGTCGAATGCCATTTCTATGACGGGAATGGCATACTCTGCCAACAGCGCTGTCAGCCCCAGCGTGAGCAGGGTGACAAAGAAGAAGACAATAGCCACTTCCCACATCATCAGGCCGAAAAGCTGTTCCCGCTGTGCTCCCATACATTGGCGAAGCCCCATCTCACGCTGACGCAGACGGAATAGCTGAATCTGCGTTTTCAGGAAGCCAAACAAACCTATTAGCAATATGCTGCTGCAAAGAATGAATGTAAAAATAACCAATAATCTTGTCTGTCGAGATGCGTACCCATCCGCTAAAACTTTTATGTTGTATTCCGGCAACGTTTTTTGCAGATCCTTTTTCAAGTCGTCAGCCGTTTTTCCTTTAGCAAGGATGACATTAAAACTGCTTAGCATATGGGTTTCGCAAAAATCATCGCCCTTAAATTCTTGCAGGAAAGGGGTGGCAACCAGCATCAGATAGTCCTCTGTGAGCATCCAGTCGCCAGTATCCACTACATCTTTAATGACATTGTTAGCGACAACTTTTCCAACAAAAAATCCATTGCTCACAGTAAACCCAATGGGGTTCACATCCTTGCCAAAGGTGCGCTCCAACATGCCTTTAGTCATAATAATGTCTCCAGGCTTCAGTACAGGGATGGGCTTGCCTGTAATGGCAGACCTCAGACCCAGGTAGTTGAGATGTTCTGGACATATCAATTTTCCATTGATTTTTACGAGATGCTTTATACCCTCACGATCTGTTAATTTGCCATCAAACTTAAATTTGCCTTCGTTGATGTCTATAAAATCAATGCTGGACAAATGGCTGTCGCCAATACGCTTCATGTCTGAAATAGAAAGGAAGGCTATACTGTCGTTTTTCGTATTGAATATTACTTCCACACGACGAGGGTCGGCTCCATACCTCCTTTGAGATTCCAACATTCGCTGTGTATAAATAAATGCGATGCTAAAGAACACCATTCCCACTCCCAGGCAGAGCACCGCTATGATGTTCTGCACCTTGTACTTCATGAGATTGCGCCAGGCAATCCGGATGTTGTGCATTTTTAATTCATAATTCATAACTAACAATTCTTTTAATTGGTTTTCTGACGCAAAGGTAAGGCTTTTCATAATTCATAATTCATAATTTATAATTCATAAACGCCGTTTGTCCAAACATTAGACACACTTGTGTCCAATTCTTTGACACTTCCGGGTAAATACACGCAAAAGCGGTAGCAAATTCTTCATTCTTCACTCTTCATTCTTCATTTCTTTGTATCTTTGCACTCAAAGAAATGGTAAATAGTAAATGATTAAATGGTAAATGTAAGGTGAAATACGGAACTGTACTTGTCATAGACGACAATCCAGCCATCCTCACAGCTGTGAAGATTTGCCTGACTGGTGTGTTTGAACGCGTAGTTACCCTGACCTCCCCCGATAAGGCCCTTGTAACCATCGCTCAGGAGAATCCCGCAGCCATCCTGCTGGACATGAACTTCTCGCTGGGCGTGAACTCCGGGCAGGAGGGTATGATGTGGCTCTCGGCCATTCATCGCAAGTATCCGGATATTCCCATCGTTCTCATCACAGCCTACGCCGATGTTAAATTAGCGGTACGAGCCCTGAAGAACGGTGCCGCCGACTTTGTGACCAAGCCGTGGGATAACGACGAGCTTATCCGTGTGCTGAAGGATGCCATTGACAAGGCGGGTGAGATAGTTCCTTTAGACCAGTTGGAAAGCGAACATGTGCGCAAGGTGCTGAACAAATGCGACGGAAACATGAAACGGGCTGCCGACCTGCTGGGTATCAGCCGACAGACATTATATAATAAGGTAAAAGCCTCACCCCTGCCCCCTCTCCGGGGAGAGGGGAAACTTAGGGGAGAGGGGGAATAACTGACTATGATACCCATTATCATTATAACAGTCGTTTTGGCCGGCGTTGCGCTGGTTTTGTTCTATTGGTATCGCCATCAATGCCTGCTTCGCGAGCGGGCGCAGATTATGCGCGATGCCATCAGACACAGGGATTTCTCGTTCCGACTACCTACACGGGGGCTGTTCTTCGGCGAAAAAGCTCTGCAGGAAGCACTCAACGACATGGGGCAAGAGATACAGAAACTGGTAGCGCATAGTGAGGTAGAATCGTGGCAGAAACTGACACGAGTGCTGACGCACGAAATTATGAACGCCACCGCTCCTATTCAGAGTATCAGTCAGGCATACTTGAAGCGCTCTGACATCAAGGACTCGCCTTACGAAGAAGGCATACGTGCCATTAACGATACCAGCGCGGGATTAGCTGCCTTTGTGGAGAGCTATCGCAAGCTCACACAGTTGCAGGAACCTGTGATAGCTGATGTAAATATGTTATCGTTCTGCAAACAGATAGCTACGCTTTACCCCCAACTGCAATGGAACATTGACATTCCCGCCGATTTTGTTCTTCAGGCCGACGAAAACCTTCTGCGTCAGGTTTTCATCAACCTGACAAAGAATGCCATAGAAGCTGAGGCCAAAGCAATCAGCCTCACCCCCATCCCCTCTCCGAGGAGAGGGGAAACAAGCGGAAGAAAAGCCTCCCTCCTCGGGGGGAGGTTTGAAGGGGGGCTTCTCTTCTCCAACGACGGACATGTCATACCCCTGGACGTGGCGCAGGAGATATTCATCCCCTTCTTTACCACCAAACAGACGGGAACAGGCATCGGTCTGTCTCTCTCCCGCCAGATTCTGATGAGGCAAGGCATGACAATAAGCCTCGCAGAGAATCCCCTGCGAGGCTATAACGTGACCTTTGTAATAGAGAAAGCCTAGCTTATCTAATACTAAGGTTTATTTTCCCAAAAGTTTTATCTTTAGGTTCTTAATCATGTCCTCGGTCATACGGTTGAGGTCGTATTCCGGTTTCCAGCCCCATTCCTCGCGTGCGCAGGTGTCGTCCATCTTGTTGGGCCAACTGTCGGCAATGGCTTGCTTGATGGGTTCGGGATGATAGATCATCTTGAAGCTGGGATAGTACTTCTGGATGGCATGATAGATAATCTCGGGGTCGAAACTCATCGCCGTAATATTAAAGCTGTTGCGATGCTTTAGCTTGCCGGGGTCGGCCTCCATGATGTCTATCATAGCCTTCTGGGCATCGGGCATATACATCATATCCATAAAGGTACCTTTCTTTAGGGGGCAGACAAAGGTTTCGCCCTTAACGGCTGCGTAGTAGATTTCTACGGCATAGTCTGTTGTTCCGCCTCCTGGCAGACTAAGATGGCTGATAAGGCCGGGGAAACGGACAGAGCGCGTATCTACACCAAAACGGGTATAGTAATAGTCGCTGAGCAGTTCGCCTGTTACCTTGGTAACACCGTAAATGGTGTTGGGGCGCTGGATGGTGTCCTGAGGCGTATTGTCGTGCGGTGTGCTGGGACCGAAAGCTCCGATGGAGCTGGGGGTGAAGACAGCACAGCCAAAGAGACGGGCAACCTCGAGGCAGTTGACCAGGGAGCCGATTCCTACATTCCATCCGAGCATGGGATTGAGCTCTGCTGTGGCGCTGAGGATGGCTGCCAGATTGTAGATGGTGTCGATGTTGTACTTCTTGACAGCTTCTGCTATCTGCATAATCTGTGTGGAGTCTATGCGCTCAACGGGTCCGCGCTCGTAAATCTCGCCCTTGAGGGGACGAAGGTCGGAACTGACTACGTTTGCGTCGCCATAGATATCCCTGAGATTGCGGGTGAGTTCGGAACCTATCTGACCTCCTGCACCCACAATGAGAATTTTTTTCATATTATAGATTTATATTGTTTACTGTTTACGGTTTACTGTTTACGGTTTACTGTTTACGGTTTACTGTTTACTGTTTACGGTTTACAGTTTTTCTATTTCGGCACGTACTTTCTTGAATGCCTCGATGCACTTGTCGAGATGCTCACGTTCGTGGGCTGCGCTGATCTGAACGCGGATACGAGCCTGTCCCTTTGGTACTACGGGATAGTAGAAACCTGTAACAAAGATGCCTTCTTCCTGCATCTTGGCAGCATATTGCTGGCTCTTGGCAGCGTCGTAGATCATAATGGCACAGATGGCACTCTCGGAGGGCTTGCAGTCGAAACCTTCTTCCTTCATGCGACGCAGGAAGTAGTCGGTGTTCTCGTGCAACTTGTCTTGCAGCTCGTTGGTTTCGCTCATCATCTCGAACATACGGATACCGGCGGCAACCAAGCCTGGGGCCATGGAGTTGGAGAAGAGGTAGGGGCGGCTGCGCTGGCGCAACATATCGATGATTTCCTTCTTACCGGTGGTGAATCCACCCATAGCACCGCCAAAGGCTTTACCCAGTGTTCCGGTAAGAATCTCGATCTTGCCGCGAAGGTCGTAGCGTTCGGTTACACCACGACCGGTCTTACCGACGACGCCGGCACTGTGACTCTCGTCAACCATAACCATAGCATCGTACTTCTGAGCCAGCTCGTAAATCTTGTCCAGGGGGCAGACATTTCCGTCCATAGAGAATACGCCGTCTGTTACGATAATGCGGAAGCGGTTCTTCTGGGCAGCTTTCAGCTGTTCCTCCAAGTCGGCCATATCGGCATTGGCATAACGATAGCGCTGAGCTTTGCAAAGGCGGACACCGTCAATGATGCTGGCATGGTTGAGAGCATCGGAGATGATGGCATCCTGGTCGGTCAGCAAGGGCTCGAATACACCACCGTTGGCATCGAAACAGGCGGCATACAGGATGGTATCTTCTGTTCCGAAGAACTCGGAAATCTTCTGCTCCAGCTTCTTGTGGAGGTCCTGACAGCCACAGATGAAGCGTACGCTGGCCATGCCAAAGCCACGCTCGTCCATACCTTTCTTTGCAGCCTCGATGAGTTCCTTGTTGCCAGCCAAGCCCAGGTAGTTGTTAGCACAGAAGTTAAGGCACTTCTTTCCCTTGACCAGAATCTCTGCACCCTGAGGGCTCTCGATGATACGTTCGTTCTTGTACAGTCCGGCTGCCTCTATCTCAGCCAGTTCCTTCTTCAGATGTTCTTGAAATTTTGAATACATAATTTATATGTTTTAAAAGTTATTCCCTACAGCATGAAAACCTATGTTTTTCCCCTTAGCAGGTTAGTTCAGGTATGCAAAGTTACGTTTTTTCTGAATACGTTGTTATCATTGTGATAACTTTTTTTCTTTTTTTAGGTATTTTCCCGTATAACTTTGCTTGCATTTTGCTATTTCCTCGGGTGTTCCGCATGCTATAATATTGCCTCCGGCTTCTCCGCCTTCCGGCCCCAGGTCGATGATGTAATCGGCACACTTAATGACCTCCAGGTTATGCTCTATGATTATTATGGTATGCCCGCGTTCAATCAGCGAATCGAAGGATGCCAGCAGTTTCTTGATATCGTGGAAATGAAGTCCGGTGGTGGGCTCGTCGAAGATGAATATGGTGGGCTGCTGTTTCTCCATTCCCAGATAATAGGCCAGCTTAACACGTTGGTTTTCCCCGCCGGACAGGGTAGAGGACGACTGCCCGAGCTTGATATAACCCAAGCCTACATCTTGAAGGGGTTTCAGGAGGTTTGTGATTTTCCGCTGCTTGTGTTCTGTAAAGAACTCTATGGCCTGATTGACGGTCATGTTAAGTATATCATAAACATTCTGCCCTTCGTAGCGGACTTCCAGAATATCATGTTTGAAGCGCTGGCCGTGACAACTCTCGCACTCTAGCACCAGATCGGCCATGAACTGCATTTCTACGGTGATGGTTCCCTCGCCCTTACACTCTTCGCATCTGCCTCCGTCGGTATTGAAACTGAAAAAGGCCGAGGTGTAGCCCATCTGTTTGGAGAGTGGCTGACTGGCAAAGAGCTTGCGTATCTCGTCCCATGCCTTTACGTAGGTGACGGGATTGGAACGTGTGCTCTTGCCGATGGGGTTCTGGTCGATGAACTCAATGTGTCGGACCATATTCATATCGCCCTTCAGTTCCAGAAACTCACCCGGGCGTTCTGCCACTTCGTCGAAATGCCGCTTCATGGCGTTATAGAAGATGTCTCGCACAAGAGAACTCTTGCCGCTTCCGCTGACGCCTGTAACGCAAGTGAGTACATTCAGCGGAAAACGCACGTCAATACCTTTCAGGTTGTTGGCTCTTGCTCCCTTTACCTCGATGTAATTGTTCCAGGGACGACGGGATGCGGGCAACTCTATACGGTCTTGCCCACTAAGGAATGCCAGCGTATGGGAAGATGCAATTCTGTCTTTTATCTTTTTGTCTTTATCTATCTCAGAGGGGGCTCCCTGCCAGACAATATTTCCACCCAGGCGACCGGCTTCGGGGCCGATATCTATAATCCAGTCGGCTGCACGCATGATGTCCTCATCGTGTTCCACAACAATGACGGTATTGCCTAAATCACGCAATTCCTTCAGGACGTAAATCAGGCGGTCGGTATCCCGACTGTGAAGGCCGATGCTCGGCTCATCCAGGATGTAAAGACTGCCTACCAGGCTGCTCCCAAGTGAAGTTGCCAGATTGATACGCTGGCTTTCTCCTCCAGAGAGAGAGTTGGAAAGACGGTTCATGGTAAGATACCCCAATCCGACATCCAGAAGGAAGTGCAGGCGGTTCTTTATCTCGGTAAGAATACGATTGGCTATCTGCTGCTCGTGTTCTGTAAGTTGCAGGTTTTCTATCCAAGGCAGTAAATCCGTGACGGGCATTTCAACCAGTTCCGAAATGCTTTTGCCGCAAACTTTTACGTAGCCGGCCTCAGGTTTTAGGCGGGTTCCGTGACATTTGGGACATGTGGTCTTACCTCTGTATCGTGCCAGCATCACGCGGTTCTGAATCTTGTATTGCCCTTGTCGAAGCATCTCGAAGAATTCGTCTATGCAGAGCATACCCCATTCCTTTTCCTCTGGTGCCAGTTTCCAATCCTTTGGAATCTGAATGCCATCTTTGCCTTTGGGCTCATGCTGAATAGGACTTCCGTGCCAGAGCCAGTCTTTCTCGTCCTGTGTCAGTTCGAAGTAAGGCTTAAAGATGGGGAAACCTCGCTCTGAGTTAAAGCGGATGAACCAATTCTTCCACTCTGTCATCTTCTCTCCACGCCAGCAGACAACAGCTCCGTCGTAAATGCTTAGGGCGCTGTTGGGGATAACCAGATGTTCATCTATACCCATAATCTTTCCGAATCCTTCGCACTCGGGACATGCTCCGACGGGTGAATTAAAGGCAAAGAGATTATCGGAGGGTTCCTCGAAGGTCATACCGTCGGCCTCGAATCGGGTACAGAAATTCTCCATTTCTCCGTCAGGCAGAAACAGAAGCATCATTTCGCCTCCCCCTTCGTAGAAGGCAGTCTCGGCAGAATCCACCAATCGCGCTATGACATCCTTCTCGTTTTTGGCCGAAAGGCGGTCGATAACCAGATAAACCTCGTCTTTGTCTTTAGGCAGGTATTCGTCAATCCTCACCACTTCGCCATTTACCAGCAGTCGGCTAAAACCCTGCTGGGTAAGAACGCTAATGTTGGATTTGGGCTTGCAGAGTACCATCAGTTTAGTACCCTCGGGGTGGGAAAGCATGCTCTGAACCACATCTTCTGTGGTGTGTTTCTTTACCTCCTGACCGCTTATGGGGCTATAGGTACGACCTATTCTGGCATACAGAAGTCGCAGGTACTCGTAAATCTCGGTACTGGTGCCGACTGTACTTCTGGGGTTCCGGCTGGTCACTTTCTGCTCTATGGCTATGGCAGGCGGGATTCCCTTGATATAATCGCATTCGGGCTTATTAATGCGCCCCAGGAACTGACGGGCATAAGCAGAGAGACTCTCCACGTAGCGTCTTTGTCCTTCGGCGTAAAGTGTATCAAAGGCAAGACTGCTCTTGCCGCTGCCGCTCAAACCGGTTATGACCACCAACTTGCCACGAGGAATCTCCAAGTCGATGTTCTTAAGGTTATTAACCCGTGCTCCCTTTATCTTAATGGCATTATCCATGTTCGTCGTTTACGGTTTACGGTTTACGGTTTACGGTTTACAGTTTACGGTTTACAGTTTACGGTTTACGGTTTACAGTTTACGGTTTACAGTTTACGGTTTACGGTTTACAGTTGTTGATGTAATAATTCTCAACTCTCAATTCTCAACTCTAATCTCTCAACCCTAATCTCTCAACTTTAATCTCTCAACTCTCAACTTTATTTGGTAATTTCCCCGCACAGATTGCTGTTCATCATCTCCTGAATTTGTTCTTTTGGCAGTTTATGCCCTAAAAGGAACATCAGTTTTGTGATGGCACACTCCGGTGTACTGTCGTAACCACTGACAACACCAGCCTCTAACAGCGGGAGGCTGGTTTCGTAAAGTCCCATGTGTACACATCCGGCCTGACATTGGGTGATGTTTACCAAAAGGAGCCCACGGTTATTGGCATCGCGTAATTCCTCTTTGAACCATTTGAGTTGGGGGGCATTTCCTGCACCAAAAGTCCGGATAACCACAGCTTTCAGGTCGGGAATGTTCAATACAGAATGTACCAGGCTCTGTTGGATACCAGGGAAAAGGGTAAGCACCACCACATTGGGATCGACAAGATAATGCGGTTTGAAGGGTCTGTCGGGATCAGGCCTGCGGATGGCTGCCTCGTTGAACTTAATCTGCATGCCTGCCGTTGCCAAATCCGGATAATTGAATGAACGGAACGCATTGAACTGCTCGGCATTTATCTTGGTGGTTCTGTTGCCTCGCATCAGTTTCTCCTTGAAATAGATGCAAACTTCGGGCACAATGGGTGTGCCGTCTTCATGCTGTGCCGCAGCTATTTCTATGGCAGTAATCAGGTTTTCCTTGCCGTCGGTTCTTATCTTTCCGATGGGTAGCTGCGAACCGGTTAGAATAACAGGTTTACCCAGATTTTCCAACATGAAGCTTAATGCAGAAGCCGTATAAGCCATTGTGTCTGTTCCGTGTAGAATGACAAATCCGTCAAAAAGTCTGTAATTGCTGTCGATAATTTTTACCAGACGTGACCAGTGTTCCAAACCCATATCACTGGAGTCGATGGGAGGATCGAATGTGAAGGTGCTGATTTTGTAATCAAAACGCTTCAGCTCTGGCACTTCATCCAGGAGAAGGTCGAAGTTGAAATTCTCCAAAGCACCCGTTTCCGCATTTTCTCTCATTCCTATTGTACCTCCGGTGTAGATTAGAAGAACGCTGGGTCTATGTGTCTTGACTGTGCTCATACTTTAGAAATTGTTTACAAATGTACGAATAAGCGAGAGAAGAACAAAAGAAAAGCCTGTTTTTCTTTTTTATTCCGAGCGAAAGTACTTTCGAGACAAGTTCTCAAAGGTACGAATAAGCGAGCGAAGAACAAAAGAAAAGCTTGTCTTTCTTTTTATTTCCCGGCAAAGGTAGCTTCGACAATAGTCAAAAATATAAAAAAGAATGCTTAGAATTAGTAGATGTATTGTTTTTTTTTGTATTTTTGTACCGATATGAAGAACAAATGGTTTATTCTGCTGCTTTTTATAGCAGTATCAGCAGTAGCTCAGAACCCCAAAAGGGAGTTCAGAGGAGCATGGATTCAGAGTGTAAATGGTCAGTTTCAGGGCATGGGCCGTGATCGCATGCAACAGATGCTGACGAGTCAGCTGGACGATCTTCAGAAAGATGGTATCAATGCTATCTTTTTCCAGGTAAGATGCGAGGGTGATGCCTTGTATCCCAGTGAGCTGGAACCTTGGAGCCGCTATTTGACAGGACAGCAAGGAACACCTCCTAACCCTTACTGGGATCCTCTTCAGTGGATGGTGGAACAGTGCCATGCTCGTAATATGGAGCTGCATGCCTGGATAAATCCTTATCGTGCCAAGACCAAGAGTACTACTGCGCTGGCAAATACGCATGAGTATTTCCGCCATCCGAATCATTTCTTTGATTACGATGGCCTTATGCTTTTCGACCCAGGCTATCCGGAGAACCGTAACTATATCTGTCAGGTGGCTTGCGATATCGTCCGCCGCTACGATGTTGATGGGATCCATATTGATGATTATTTCTATCCCTATCCTGTTGCAGGTGTTGCCATACCTGACGACAATTCTTATGCCCTCTATGGAAAGGGAATGTCCCGTGCAGACTGGCGTCGTCAGAATGTTAACCAGTTTATCCAGCAGATGTGTTATCAGATTCGTTCGGTTAAGCCTTGGGTAAAGTTTGGCGTTTCTCCTTTCGGTATCTACCGTAATCAGATAAACGACCCCAACGGAAGTGCCACCAGTGGCTTGCAGAATTATGATGACCTGTATGCCGATGTGCTTACTTGGGTAGAAAATGGTTGGGTCGATTATAATCTTCCACAGCTTTATTGGGAGATTGGTCATAAGACAGCCGATTATGAAACGCTGATAAACTGGTGGAGTGCTCATGCCGGTAAGCGTCCTCTTTACATAGGTCAGGATGTTTTACGCACAGTAAAGTCTCCCGACCCACAGAATCCTGCCTCTCATCAGATGCCCAGAAAATATATGCTTCAGCGTTCTTTGCCTGGCATTTATGGCAGTTGTCAGTGGTATGCTGCTGCAGTATGCGAGAATCCCGGTAATTATCAGACTATGTTGCGTCAAGTGTATCACAGTACACCTGCTTTGCAGCCTAAGATGCCTTGGATAGACAACAGGGCGCCAGGTAAGCCCAGAAAGACAGCTATTGTTTGGACAGAAGATGGGCCTATCCTCTTTTGGACTGCTCCTAAGGCCAAAACAGTTATGGACGAGGCTGTCCAGTATGTTGTTTATCGTTTCCTAAAAGGCGAGAAAATAGATTTGGAGGACCCTTCCCATATTCTTTGCATCACACGTGAAACAAATCTTCCTCTTACCTATCAAGGAGGGAGAGCACCTTATGTTTATGTTGTAACAGCCTTAGACCATTTACAAAACGAGTCTAAAGGTGCTAAGAAGAAGGTGAAGTTATGAAAAAACTATTTTATCTTTGCTTGTTTTTCCCAGTCTTCTGTTCATGTGTTAATAATACGGAAAAGAAAGACGGGCAGAATTTGATAACCACTGAACAGCAGGCCGTTGAGCACCGAATGAAGAATTATGATCTTACAGACAGTGTGACAATGGGAAATCATCTTTTTGTCTATTCCATACATCGTGAGGCCGATGATTCGCTTAAGGTTGTGATAGACGAGAATGGCGATAAATTTGTGGATAACTTTTATGATCTGACAATTAAGCGCGACGGAGCCGGTTTTTTCCGCCGTCGTTTTACCAAGCTTTCTTTCGGCTCCCAACTGGATGAAACTTTTCGCAAGAATGGAATCCTCGATGGTTTCCGATTTATATCGGCCAAAGAAGGGAAACTCACATTTGGCGTTTGTGTAAGTTTTCCTGAGAGTGATATGTCGGAACCTTTTTTGTTGACAATCGGTCCCGACGCAAGTTTTACTTTGGAACCGGATACGACTCCTGATATAGAAGAAGATACGTCAGTTTGAGAAAAACTTGGCGACATCCATCATTCCGGGAAGAACAACATCTGCACCGGCTTTCTTTAACACCTCATCTGCCAATGGTCCTGTGTTAGCCGCTATGGTGTAGATACCGGCAGCATGGCCAGCCTGAACGCCTAAAGGTGCATTTTCTATTACGATGCCTTCTTCCGGCTTAATGCCTGCTTTCTGCAACCCTTTAAGATAAGGCTCAGGGTAAGGCTTTCCCAGTTTTACGTCAAAGCCTGTTACCATGAGTTCTTGCTTGAAGAAGTTTGGATAGCTTCTTTCCAGTCTGTCCAAAAGAGATGTCTGGGCACTGCCAGTTACCAAGACAATTTTCAATCCTTTTGCTTTAACTGCCTGCAAGGTTTCCAACGCGCCGGGCATAGGTTTAGCCTCGGGACAGCTGTTAAAGACTTTGCTTTTGGCTTCATAGATGAGTTTCTTCTCTTCTTCTGTAGCATCTCGTCCCCAAAAGTGTTGTGCCAGAATATTGATGGTTGCGCTGCCTGTCCTGCCTTCGTTCATGTAAACCTCTTCACGGGTCATTGCCAGACCGAATTTTGTCATGGCATGACTCCAAGCGTATGCATGATTCGGCATACTGTCAAACAGTACCCCATCCATATCAAACAGGACGGCTTTTAGCATTCTTTTTAGGATTAGGGGTGAAAGAATAGGGATTAGAGCTTGTCAGTATCAAGCCCTATTCCCTAATCTCTAATCACTATTCTTATGCGAGACGTTTGCGAATCGCAATCGTCTCAGCTTCGTATCCAGGCTTGCCGAGTAGGGCAAACATATTCTTCTTGTATGCTTCAACACCAGGTTGGTTAAAGGCATTTACACCTAAAAGCTGGCAGTAAAGACCGCAACCGAGTTCAAAGAAGTAAATGAGCTGGCCGAGGTGGTAGGCATCTAATCGGTCGATGCTGATTCGGATGCAGGGTACACCACCATCCACATGGGCCAACAGGGTTCCCAACTCTGCCATCTTGTTAACCTCATCTACACGCTTGCCAGCCAGGAAATTCAGTCCGTCCAAATTCTCCTCGTCATAGGGGAAGAGAACCTTATTCTCGGGATTCTCAACGCTGATAACTGTTTCGAAAATGCTGCGTTCACCTTCCTGAATCCACTGGCCCATAGAATGGAGGTCGGTAGTCAGGTCAACACTGGCAGGATAAATACCCTTGTTGTCCTTGCCCTCGCTCTCGCCGTATAGCTGTTTCCACCATTCGGCAATAAAATGCAATTTGGGCTGATAGTTGGCCAGAATTTCTATCTTCTTACCCTCAATATATTGGGCATAACGTGCAACGGCGTATTGGGCACTGATATTTTCGCTGAAAGGTACATTGGAAGCAGTTGCCTGTTCCATGTCGGCAGCGCCCTTTACTAATTTAGCAATATCAAAACCGGCAACAGCAATAGGCAGCAAACCTACGGGAGTAAGAACACTGAAGCGACCACCCACATTATCGGGAATGATGAAGCTGGTGTAGCCCTCCTTATCAGCAGTTGAGCGTGCTGCACCTTTCTTAGCGTCAGTGATAGCAACAATAACCTTCTTAGCCATATCTTTGCCACGCTGCTGCTCGCACTGTTTCTTCAGCAGACGGAATGCCAAAGCTGTCTCGGTGGTAGTTCCGCTCTTGCTGATGTTGATAACACCAAATTTCTTATCTTTAAGATACTCTGTCAGTTCATAGAGATAGTCCTCGCCGATATTGTTTCCTGCAAACAGAATAGTAGGATTCTCGCCATTATTGATGAGCCACTGGAAACTGTTGCCCAGTGCCTCAATCACTGCACGGGCACCCAAATAAGAGCCACCGATACCGGCAACAACAACAGTGTCGCAATTATCGCGTAAGGTCTGAGCGCAATTCTGTAGTTCGGTCATGAACTCTGCTGTGATACTACTGGGCAGATGCAGCCAACCTAAAAAATCGTTACCGGGGCAAGTCCCGTTCTCCAAAGTTTGCTGAGCAACTTTCACTTTCTCTTCTAAGACAGCTAATTTTTCGGCATTAACTGGTGCCTTTGAAATGTCTAACTTAACCATAATATGTTTATCTTTTTAACCTTTGTCCTATAACATTATATATATAAGGTGGGTCTTTTAGCTGAGCACCCCACATAGTTTTTTTATCTCTTTATCCGGACGGGCTCGTTCGTACAGGATGTTATACACAGCATCCACAATGGGCATATCTACACCTACATGATGTATGATATCTTTCATACATTTACAGCCATAATATCCTTCGGCAATCATTTCCATCTCCAGTTGGGCACTTTTCACGCTATATCCTTGCCCAATCATCGTGCCGAAGACACGGTTTCTGCTAAAATGAGAATATCCTGTTACCAAAAGGTCGCCCATATATACCGTGTTGGTGATATTACGTTCAATGGGGTAGATGGTATTCAGGAAACTCTTCATTTCACGAGCTGCATTACTCATGAGAACTGCTTGGAAATTGTCTCCATACTTCAACCCGTGACAGACGCCGGCTGCTATGGCGAATACATTTTTCAATACCGATGCATACTCAATTCCTATCACATCATTGCTGGTGCTGGTCTTCACATAATCGCTAGCCAGCATATTTGCAAACTCCTCGGCTTTCTGCTGGTCAGCACATCCGACGGTCAGATAGGTCAGTCGGTTCATGGCCACCTCTTCTGCGTGACTGGGTCCGCCTATCACAGCCAAATTCTCTTCCGGTACGTTATATACTTGATTGAAATAGTCAGAGCATATTACATTCTCATCCGGAACAATACCCTTGATGGCTGTAACAATAAACTTATCATCCAGTCGGGTGTAGAGTTTCTTTAAATGACCTTTCAAATAGGGAGATGGCGTGACAAAGATAAGCGTGTCAGCTTTCTCTACCACCTCATTGATGTCACTGCTAAAATGAATCCTGTTTATATCAAACAGAACACTTGTCAGGTAGGCAGGATTGTGCTTTAGGCGTATGAAATCCTCTATGCGGTCGTCTCTGCGCAGATACCACCAGATGTTGTCGTTTTTCTCCAACAACATCTTGGCTATGGCAGTTGCCCAGCTACCTCCGCCTAATACGGCTATTTTTCCTAAACTGTCCAAGTCGCTATTGTTTCTTGGCTGGGTTTCTCCACTTCCAGCTTATATTTCTTAACAATTTCAATAATCTGCTGCTGAATCTTTGCTGGAGCAACACCTTGAAGTGTTGCCACCAGATTGTATCCGGCCTTACGCAGAATGGGGATAATCTCTGAGGGAATTCCTTTTTCCAGGAATAACTCGTCCTTGTCGCGTGGTGCCTTTACCTCTGGTTTCATTTGGGGGAAGAGCATAACTTCGCCAATTTGAAATTTGCCCGTCAGCAGCATCACTAAACGATCAATGCCGATACCGATACCGAAGGTAGGTGGCATGCCGTACTGTAGGGCACGCAGAAAGTCCTGATCGATAATCATGGCTTCGTCGTCACCCTTTTCCGACAGACGCATCTGCTCCTTAAATCGCTCTTCCTGATCGATGGGATCGTTCAACTCAGAGTATGCATTGGCCAACTCCTTACCATTCACCATCAATTCAAAGCGCTCTGTCAAACCGGGTTTCGAACGGTGCATCTTCGTCAGGGGCGACATCTCTACAGGATAATCTGTAATGAAAGTCGGCTGGATGAATGTTCCTTCGCAGGTCTCACCGAAGATTTCATCTATCAGTTTTCCTTTGCCCATGGTCTCATCCACCTCAATATTCAGTTTCTTGGCTACTTCGCGAATCTCGTCCTCATTCATGGGGTAGAGGTCGTAGCCCGTTTTCTCTTTGATGGCATCCAAAATAGGCAGACGGCGGAAGGGTGCCTTGAATGAGATAACCTTGCCGTCAATTTCTACTTCTGGCTTACCGTTTACAGCTGTACATATTTGCTCCAGCATCTGCTCTGTGAAGCCCATACCCCAGTTCAGATCCTTGTAGCTGATATATAGCTCCATACAGGTAAACTCGGGATTGTGGGTCTTGTCCATACCCTCGTTGCGGAAGTTCTTGCCCATTTCATATACTCCCTCGAAACCTCCCACAATGAGTCGCTTTAAGTAGAGTTCTGTGGCGATACGCATGTACATATCTTGGTTCAGGGCATTAAAGTGAGTCATGAAAGGACGCGCTGTTGCCCCGCCAGGAATGTTCTGGAGGATAGGGGTGTCAACTTCTGTATATCCTGCATCATCCAAAATCTTGCGCATTGTGCGGATGATGGTGGCACGCTTCAGGAAGGTTTCCTTAACACCGGCATTCACAATCAAGTCCACATAGCGTTGACGGTAACGCAGTTCTGGGTCATCGAACGAATCGAATACGTTTCCCTCAGCATCTGTCTTTACTATAGGCAATGGTTTCAGACTCTTCGAGAGCACTGTCATTTCCATAACGTGAACACTAATCTCACCCGTCTTTGTGCGGAACACATAACCTTTCACACCGATGAAATCACCTAAGTCAAGGCACTTCTTGAAGACGATGTTGTAGAGATCTTTGTTTTCGTCGGGACAAATGGCATCACGTTGTACATACACCTGAATACGTCCTTTGGAATCCTGCAATTCAGCAAATGCAGCCTTACCCATGATACGTTTGCTCATGATACGGCCGGCCACACTTACTACAGGGCTGTTCTCGGGAGTGGCTGTCTCACGGACATCATTGCCTTCTTCATCCTTGCCAATGATGGGTAAGTCCACAAAATCTTTTATGATATCGGTGCTCCACGCTGATACGGGATATTCAGCTGCGGGGTAGGGATTAATGCCCAAATCGCGCAACTGCTGAAGATTATTTCTGCGAACAATTTCCTGTTCGCTCAATTCCAATATGTTCATTTTCTTGTCTCTAATCTTTAACCTTTAACCATTAACCTTTATAAAGCGGCTGCAAAGGTACAACAATTCTTGCAAATCCCCAACTATGTTGGGGGAAAATCTTATTTTACTACCTTCTTGCTACCTACAACGTAAATACCCTTCTTGAGTTGAGAGTTGACCTTTCGTCCGCTAAGGTCGTAGATTCCGTTCCCGTTCCCGTTATCGTTCCCGTTATCGTTGACGTTTCTAATGCCATCTGTCTCCACCTTGTACATTTTGTTGTTCAGGATATGGAAGCCAAAGCCCAGCTCTATGTTTCTTTTTACAATAGTGTTTCCATTCATCACCCAGCCTTTCAATGGGCTCCAACCTCTGTATCCATTCTGTTTGGCTGCAATTTTTACGGTATAATATCCGTCTTCCAACTCGTTGGGCAGTTTGCCTCTGAAAGTAAAGGACTTGTTAAGTAGCATGGAGAAGTGGTTAAGCGTTGAACTGATTTTTTGCACCTCACCAAATTCACTAATCAGGTTGTTTTCTTCATCATAAACAACCATCGAGAACTGTCCTTTGAAAGGTTCGTTCCCCATGTTAATGACATTTGTCATAAACATCTCTATATGTCTGCTTTCCGGATCGAAGCCTGTTACCAGCATATCTGTCACCTGCATGTCTGCATAGAATTCAGGCAAGTCTTCCTCGCCTGCCTTGTGGTAGATAATCTTTCCGTCTTCCAGCCAGAAAGGGATGTATATTTCTATTCCTTCAACAATCTGACTACCATTTATTTTGAATTGTGTAACTTTTCCCCATTCCAGATATCCGTTTTGGTTCGCTGCCAGATACAGACGGTATTCTCCGTCCTGCAGGTACTCGGGTAACTGCCCTTCAAAAGTAACTGCGTATGGCTGATAGTAACCCTGTTCCAGACCGTTGATGTAGTAAACGCTGCCAAAGTGTTGCAGAAGATTCCCCTCGTTATCTGCAACAGCCATTTGCAGCCAGCCGGTAAAGGACTTCGAGGCCCCGTTTCTGGGTAGCGTGGCTTGAACAGACATAGATAGTCCGTCTAGTTCTTCTCCCACGTTTGTCAGCTCATTCACTTGCATCTTGGGTGTATATTTCTCGGTAATTGTGCTGACTGTAAGTGTCACAGGTGATGGATATGTCACCGTTTCATACTTCTGACTGTCTTGAGCCTTACTGCGTATGATTAAGGTATAGTCGCCCTCAGCTATGTCTTGGGGTAGGGTTCCCTCCACTTTGAGGCTATTCAATCCGTAACTGAACATCACATTATTCACTCCTTGAGAACCTACCAGTATTTCCTTGTTTTTCGCATCCCGAAGATAAAACTCTATTCTGCCGACGAACTCCTTGTAGCTAAAGTTGTACATATTGTTCACGGTTATAATGAACTTATGCGTATTATTAGGGTTAATTCTTGCCGACGACAGAATCACCTCTCTTGCCTGCCAGAAGAACTCCGAATCTCTCTGCCCGTTGTCTGGCTTTATGCCGATAATAGCCTCGTGATTCTGACTGTATTCATCGCCGTCAGCCTCCAATGCGCTCAGTTTGAAGAAGTCGTCGCAGTAACCTTCCCATCCCCAATTCACATGGTAGAAAGGATAGCCTCCCTCATCTGCTTTGTAGCCGTCGATGATAAAGGAGTGTCCCCCCACCTGTGGCGATGCAGCAGTATATATTATAGGTCGTTCATTGTTCAGCTCGTTTAGTACTAAAGTCTGCCACTCGTTGGTGTTCATGAAGTTCTTATGTATGAGGGCTATGTCGTTGTCGTACCCAAAGTTCTCCACTAACGCCTTAATTTGCTGGCTACTGTTGGCAGCACTCTCTCTTATGCCGAAGTCCATTTGTACAGCTACTGCACAGGCGTAAACAAGGTTGGCCACAGCATCGCACTCCGTTATCGTACCTCCGGTTTTATAGGAACTCTTGATATAAGGCCAGTTAAATTTGTAGGTCGAAAGATTTTCGTGAATGGGAATGCTGTTACTGGCCGAAACATAGTCCACCATCCCCGTGGGGGAGTCGGGGTACTTGTAATAATAAAGCGTTTGCGATGTGGTGATGGCCACGCATCCCGTTATGCAGCGTTTTCCGTACAGTTCTGGGCATTTGTTGTTGTAAGGCGCATTTTGTCCCCATTGGGTGGAGAGCAGAGGTCCCACTTGTTCCTTGATGCCCTCAATCCTGCGTCTGGCCGGTCTCATGGGTTTTCCACTTGTCAGTGCTTCATATTCATGGGTATAACTGTCTAATAGTTCCTGTAGTCCGGCTGGAATGTTGTTTTCGTCAAAACCTCTGCTCTGCGAGAAACCCAATACTGGTGTCATTCGTATATCCGCTGAGATAATAGCATATCCGTCCGATCCTGCTTTGCAGATGTAGAACCCATTCTGTTCGCCGTCTTGCAAGTCAGATGCAGCAATAACACGCTGCGTCTTTATGGTTTTAGCTCTTTTCCCCCATCTTGTGGGACGGTTCATAATAGAGTCGGCAATATGTTGGACATCTGCCATCTTTCGTTGTTGAGCCATGCTGGGGACTAATCCCAGTAACCAGCATGATAGTATAAGGATGGTTTTTTTCATGACACCAGATTTTTAAGCTTTTTTCATTCTTTCATTTTTCTCTCACACGCTTCCCGAGTTTACAATCGGTTGTGCCGGCTCATCACCGCAGAGGACTACCAGCAGGTTGCTTACCATAGAAGCCTTCTTTTCTTCTGTCAGGTTCACGATGCTTTCTTCAGAAAGTTTATCCAATGCCATCTTTACCATGCTGACAGCTCCGTCCACAATCTTCTCGCGTGCTGTGATGATAGCTGCAGCCTGCTGACGGCGTAGCATTACAGCAGCAATCTCCGGAGCATAAGCCAGGTAGTTGATTCGGGCTTCTGTTACCTCCAATCCCGCCATTGCCAGCCGTTCGTTCAGCTTTTCGGTCAGCACATCATTGATTTCATTGGCACCGCTACGCAATGTTATCACCTCGTTCTCCTTGGTGTCTTCATTGTCGTAGGCATACATGCCAGCCACTTCGCGCAAAGCCGAATCGCTTTGAACTGCCACAAACTTCTCAAACTTATTCATACGGGCCGTAGCAGAGTTGCCCACTTGAGCTCCGGCTGTATTGGAGACATCGGTATCTATATCAAAAATAGCTTTATATGTATCTTTCAGTTTCCAAACAACAACCAGACCAATAAGGATGGGATTACCCGTTTTGTCGTTTACCTTGATGGGCTCGGCATTCAGGTTGCGAGCACGAAGGCTGACATTCTTAACACTCATAAAGGGGTTTAGCCAGTAAAAACCTGTTTTGCGGAAGGTACCCACATACTTGCCGAAGAATGTCATCACCTTGGCTTGATTGGGTTCCAGCATGGAGAAACCGCAACAGCAGATAATGCTGGCAATCAGCAGCAGTACAGATAGTATAATCCAGGGTGCAAAAGAATTCCCGCTATCGCTTTTCACTATACCAAGTATAAAACAGGAAAAAGTGGCACACCACAACAGGATATCCAGAAAAATCATCAGGAAGCCATTCAGATAACCACCTTTAAACTCAAATTCTTTGTTCATTGTTTCCATTTCGATAATAGTTTAAGTTATTGACCGGTTTAATACTGACCGCAGAATATTATTTCCATTGGTCGTTTGTTTACAAAAATACTGAAAAAAACAATCTTCAGGTCCTTTTGCCTATTCTTTAACATACTTTTAACGTTTTTCACTAAAGTCTAAAGCCTAAAGTCCCAGGCCTTAAATATAAATTTGTAATTTTGTGGCCGAAAATGAAAGATATAGGAACATTCCTCGATGACCAGGAATTCGGCCGCATCTGTTTGCGCAGCAACAGGAGGGCCAGAAGATTTGTTTTTCGCATAAAGGAAGATGCCCTTGTTTGCACCATTCCCGCAGGGGCGCGTAAATCCGATTTGATTCGTGCCATAGAAGAGTTGCGTCCACGACTCCGTATCATGGCTCAACGTGCAGAAGAGCGGCGCGCACATCAGCAGCGTCTCACACCCGAGCAGACAGAAAGCCTGCGTCAGCAGGCCAAGAAGCTCCTGCCGCCACGATTGCAGGCCCTTGCATCCGCTCGTGGTTTACAATTCCGGAAAGTTAACATCCGCAAGAGCCATACTCGTTGGGGCAGTTGCAGCAGTAAGGGCAATATCAGCCTTAGTTTATACCTGATGCTCTTACCTCCTCACCTGCAGGATTACGTCATGCAGCACGAACTTACCCATTTAATCGAGATGAACCATAGTTCCCGTTTTTGGGCGTTACTTGATGAGGTGACTGCTGGCAATGCACTTCAGTACAGGAAAGAAATAAGTAACTGTCACCTCCCTGTCCTTTAAACCATGAATGTGTTAAGGCGTCTTTTTCTTTTCCTCCTATTCCTCAACTTGTCATCTCCGAGCCTTTGGCCACAAAGAATCATGTGGTACAATGTAGAGAATGTATTTGACACCCGACATGATTCCTTAAAGAACGACTTTGATTTCCTTCCAGAAGGGGACTATCATTGGACACCATGGAGATATTGGAGAAAGCTCGACAACATTTCTCGTGTCATAGCCGCTGTAGCCGAGCAGGATGGCTGGCCTATGTTAGTGGGTATGTGCGAGGTTGAAAACGATACGGTGCTTCGCGATCTTACCCTCCGTTCATCCCTCCGCACTGCCAAATATCGTTATGTGCATCACGAAGGGCCTGATCTCCGTGGTGTGGATGTAGCTTTACTCTATCAGCCGGCCCTCTTCCGTCTTTTGGGTTCCGAGGCCATACGGGTTTCTTCTGACGAACAGGGACTGCGTCCCACTCGTGATATATTACATGTTTGGGGGCAGCAAATACGTTCCGATTCTTTGCTTCATGTCTTTGTGTTGCACTTCCCCAGTAGGGCGGGCGGCAACATATCCAGCACGCAGAATCGTATGCTTGCAGCCCAGACGCTCTGTTCAGCACTCGATAAGTTGAAAGGACAACGCATTCTGGTAATGGGTGATTTCAATGCCGAACCGCACGACCCGATCTTTCAGCCCATCCTTCAACATCTTGTCAGCCTTGTTCCCCAGAGACGCAAAGAACTGAAGAGGGCGCAAGGGACGTATTTTTATCAGGGTTTATGGGGATATATCGATCATATACTCGTTTCACCCCTTATGCAGTTGAGTTGCGAACATCGTGTTCATGTTGCTAAGTTTCCTTTCCTTCTTACAGAGAAAGGTGCACCTTGGCGTACTTTTCAAGGTCCAGCCTATAAGGGCGGTTATTCCGATCATTTACCGCTGTATGTAGATGTTTGGTAAGTGTGTCCCTCACAAAATAATGCTTCTCCGCATTTATTTGTCGTCTTTCCTGAAAGATAAAGGGGAGACACCGGTGATGCGACGGAAGGCGGTAGAGAAATAATCGGGGTTACTGAACCCGACGTCATAGGCAATCTCCTTGAGTGGCTTCGTTGTATTCAGCAACAGAAACTTACTTTGCTTGATGCGTGTCTCCTGGATGTACTGGTAAGGTGTCATGCCTGTTTGCTGCAGGAAAATCTTGCGAAAACGGCTGTAGCCCCAGTTGATGGCCAAAGCCACATCCTCAGATCGGATGTCTTTGTGATAATTGTTGTGAATGAAAAGCAAAGCTTGATGCATGTCCTCGGCCATTTCTTTTTCTGCCTGGCTCGATGCGTTGTCGTACGAAGAAATATATCCAAGCATCATGTTCACATAGCCGCTCAGCAGTTGCTGGTATCCTTTCTCCATGTGTTGCGCTGCCTCTATGCCTTGATTGAAAAGGTGAATGATATCGTAGCTCATACTTATCGGCAGATGGAAGAGTGGATGATGCGTCGAGAAAAAACCGTTCTTGACCCTCATTTCCATATTTGGCCCGCGGAATCCGATCCAATACTCCTTCCATCCGGTATTTGTGTCCGGATGATAGGTGTGGCGTTCCTGGGGAAAAAGCATCATCACATCTCCTGCCTTCACCTGCATCTCGCCTGCTGTCTCGGTGCGGAAAAATCCCGCACCATTCGAGCAATAGATTAGCTGGTATTCGTCTAACATACGGCCTGCGGCAGGCTGGAATCTGTACGAGAGGGGGTGCTCTGCTGGAGGATAAGCCTCTCCGGGCTGAATTTCTTGCGTTCCAACACAGTTGACAGTGAGACCCCAGTCCAAATCGTGTTCTACTGAAGGCAGGTACTTATAATTGAGGTGCTCGTTCATCGTTGTCATATTTTAGAGTAATGAATGATATTCTTATGCAAATATACTCAGAAATATTATACCCGCTATCAAATACTTTCCCTTTTTACATACTTATGTTCTTTTTTTTTCTTTCAAATGTCATTATTCTATGGTATATTGTCATTTTTTAAAGGTCGGCTGCCAGTTAATAACATAAATTTGCAGCAGGAAACAAAGCGTAAACCGACAAATTAACATTATAATGAAAAAGAACAGGTTTTTATCTCTCGTCATAACATTTGTTATGTCAACTTGTATGTATGCCCTTGAGGTAGGTCATCTTAAGACTCAGGCATATACCAATCCCATTGGTATTGACCTTACAACTCCTTCTTTCAGTTGGGTGCTCTCTTCTTCCGAACGGAATGTGATGCAGACATCCTATAGCATCAGGGTCAGCACCGAGCGCGATTTCAGTGATGTGGTGTGGGAATCGGGCACTATTGAGAGCGACCAGTCGGCAGATGTGCAGGCAACGGGTTTCACACCCCAGGCCCGTACCCGATATTATTGGCAGGTTACGGTTACCGACAACAAGGGAAATGCCGCCACCAGCACAGAGCGGGCTTATTTCGAGGTGGGACTGAAGAACGCTTCGGCATGGAATCGTGCCAAATGGATAAAAGGTACCCGTACGCCTAAGAGCGGAACTTCGGTTGCCGTTATTAAGGACTACGAGGTAGAGGTGAAATTCGAGGTCAGACAGTTGGCTGCCGGCCTTATCTTTGCGGCCAGGGATCATGATAATTACTATATGTGGCAGATTAACACCCTGACCGGTTCGCCACGTTTCCGTCCTCATCGCTGGCAGAACGGTGGAGCAACCTGTATGTCGGAGAATGCCTTGGGAGTCGATGTCAAGAATGGTGAGGTACACACTCTCCGTGTTGAGGTCAGGAATGCCGCTACAGCCACAACTTTTGTGGACGGTAAGCAGGTGGATTCCCGCACAGGCGAATTTGCCTATGGCGATTTCGGCTTCCGTGAGGATTATGACAACGGTAATACTCCGGAGGAAGCATATTTTGACGATTTCAAGGTTACCAGTAATGGCGAGACGCTGTTGGAGGAACACTTCGAGAAGGCAGAGGATAATACCTTCTTGGGCGGAACGGTAGAGAACGGGCGCTTCTATATCAAGGGCCCCGGCACCTATTGCTGGCAGGAGAAAGGCAGTACGCTGGGCGGCGCAACACTCTTCCGCAAAGCTTTTGCTGCAAAGAGCGGCATCAGGAAGGCTCGTCTTTATGCCACAGGTCTTGGCGTTTATAACGTATATATAAATGGAACGCGCGTGGGAATCACTTATGATGACGGTACCACTGAGCAGGACGAATTGAAACCCGGCTTCACCGAGTTTACCAAGACGGTCTTCTATACTACCCACGATGTTACGGCTCTCCTTCGCGAAGGCGATAATGCCATTGGTGCTGAGTTAACCAGCGGTTGGTGGAACGGAGGCATTGCCCACGGTATGTATGGCAGCAAGCCCGTAGCTTTCAGGGGAATGCTCATCATAACCTATGAGGATGGGACAGAAGAAACCGTTGCGACGGATACTTCTTGGTCCTGCAACACCAACGGAGCCCTCCGTAAGGGCGACATCTATAATGGTGAGACCTACGATGCCCGACTGGAGAGCAACTGGTCAGAGGCTGACTACGACGAAGCCGATTGGTACAAGACAGCTGTCAGCAGCGACTTCCAGGGCACCATCCGTGCCTTCGAGGGACCAGCCGTCAAGGCGGTGCCTGCCTTGGCGCGTATGCCCAAGACCGTAACCATTTACGAGGGGACAAAGCCCAACGGCAAGACATTCGGTCAGATTAATGTTGTATCTGAACTCGCCGGGCAGAACAGCTTCCTGCTCAAGGCCGGGCAGACAGCTGTCATAGACCTGGGTCAGAATGCTGCCGGATGGGTCAGCTATACGGCAAAGGGTGAATCCGGAACCCGACTGCGTTTCCGTTTCGGTGAGATGCCTAACACAACAGGTGACCGCGGACGCGGTGACGACGGTCCTGCAGGTTCTGTCTATACCGAGAATCTCCGTAGTGCAGAAGCTACCCTTACCTATACCCTGAAGGGCGCTCCTGAGGGAGAGAGCTATCATCCTACCAGCACCTTTATGGGCTTCCGCTATATAGAAGTTACTACAACCCGTGACGTAGAACTGACCGATGTGGTAGGCGAGACCGTAACCTCGGCTATGGACGAACAGTCTTCGTTCAAGACCTCGCATCCTGATGTCAACCAGCTCTACAGCAACGTGATGTGGGGTCAGCGCAGCAACTTCCTGAGTGTGCCCACCGACTGTCCGCAGCGCGATGAACGTCAGGGATGGACCGCCGATACGCAGGTTTATTCTATGGCAGGCCTCTACAATGCTGATACCCGCATGTTCTACGAGAAGTTCATGCGTGACATGCGCGACTCCCAACGTTCCGACGGCGCCTTCCCCCACATCGCTCCTTATGCCTGGGGCGTGGGTCATGGAGCCGCAGCATGGGCCGATGCAGGTGTTATCGTTCCCTGGAATGTCTATCTGATGACGGGCGACAAGCAGATTATCAAGGATAACTGGGCCGCTATGGAACGCTACATGAGTTTCCTCTCTACCAGGACGGAGGGTAGCTACAAGTACAACGGCGGCGAGACAACATACGGCGACTGGGTGGCTTACGTGAATACCGACTCGCGTTACTGCAGTGTGTGCTACTATGCCTTGGATGCCCAGCTGATGGCTAAGATGGCCCGTGTGCTCTCTACTTCCGAGACAGACAGCTATGCCAAGAAAGCACAGCAGTACGACCAGCTCTTCCAGGATATAAAGGCCGAATGGCAGACTCGCTATGCCATTGCATCGACGGGTGTTCCCAAAATCAATACACAGTGCGCCTATCTGATGGCGCTGAAGTATAATCTGCTTCGAGACGAGAATGCCGTCAGACGTACCGTCACTGCATTGCGTAGTGCTATTTCCAACAATGCCTATAAGCTCAATACGGGTTTCCTGGGAACAGCTATCCTGAACCAGACACTTACCGAGAATGGTCTGAATGATGAGGCTTACACCCTGCTCTTACAGCGCAACGATCCTTCATGGCTCTATAGTATCGACCAGGGGGCTACCACCATCTGGGAGCGTTGGAACTCCTACACCAAGGCTTCGGGCTATGGACCTGTAAGCATGAACTCCTTCAACCATTATGCCTACGGTATCATTGCCGAATGGATGTTCCGCCACATGGCCGGTATCTGTCCTGACGAGGAGAATGCCGGTTTCCGTCACTTTATCCTTCGTCCTAACCCTGATACGCGTAAGGTGCTGCGTTACCAGCAGAAGCGCATTACATCAGTAGATGCCGATTTCTGGAGTATCTATGGTCCCGTCAAGGCTGCCTGGCAATGCGAGGGTGGGGCAGACATGACTTACGATGTCACCATTCCGGCTAACACCACAGCAACGCTCTACATGCCCGTAGCCGACGGTTATGAACTGAAGGAAAGCGGACAGCCCGTATCTGAGTGCAGCGATATAGAGTACCTGGGCATAGAGGATGGCAAGGCCGTCTGCCGTCTGGGTTCCGGCTCTTACCGTTTTACGGTGGATAATGCTACGGGAGTTAATAATGTTCAAGGGTTCAATAGTTCAAAGGTTCAGGAAGATATTTACAACCTTCAGGGCTATAAGATTCCTAACTCCCAGCTCTCAACTCTCAACCCTCAGCTCTCTAACGGCGTTTACATTCAGGGGGGTAGGAAAATGATAAAATAACCGACTGTTATTTCGCAATATTATTAACATTACTGAAGTTTAGGAAGTTAAATTGGAAGTAAAAATGGAAGTAAACTCGCTACGCTCGTGGAAGTTATAAAAGGACAACGGTTTTACACATGCAGAACAAACGTCCTGCCAGCTTGCTGGCTTAACTTCCTGCGCGGAGCGCATAACTTCCTATTTAACTTCATCTTATAACTCCAGAAACTTAAATTATTAACATGAAAAGATTACTGATATGCCTACTGGCAAGCCAGATACTGTCAGGTGCAATGGCGCAAGAGAAAGACGTGCCCCGTATTGTCAACTTCGTCAACTTTGTCCGCGATATTGAACCGCGTGATCCGAATATAACGCCTCTTGTGCTTTACGAAACTGTGAAATCAGAGGCTGATGCTATCCACCGTTATGGATTCAAGGGTACATGGCTCTTGCAATACGATGCCCTGATAGACAGCCGTTACCAGGCTATGATGAAAGAAGAGATGGCTCATGGATGTGAAGTAGGCGGATGGTGGGAAATCACCCAGCCGCACGTCGAAGCTGCCGGATACAAGTGGCGTGGGCGTTATCCGTGGGATTGGCATGCCGACAAGGGATTCTCCGTAGGCTATACGCCAGAGGAACGCGAGCGACTGGTGGATGTCTTTATGGAAAAGTTCCGCGAGATCTTCGGAGAATATCCCCATAGTATCGGCTCGTGGTTTATTGATGCCCATACACTTATCTATATGCGCGAGAAATATGGTATCGAGGCCAGTTGCAATTGTAAAGACCAGAAGGGTACCGATGGTTATACCCTCTGGGGCGGCTATTGGCATGGTGCCTACTATCCCTCGCGTGTGAATGCCTACATGCCAGCCCAGACGAAGAAGGGGCAGATAGATGTGCCCGTGTTTCGTATGTTAGGCAGCGACCCTCTCTACCAGTACAGTTCAGGTATTGGCGGTGCCGTACAGAGTGTCTGCACCATAGAACCCACCTATGTTAACGCGCAACAGCCCGACTGGGTGCGATGGTATCTGCGTTGCCAGACAGACGATCCTGCCTTGGGCTTTACCTATTTCCAGGCGGGGCAGGAGAACTCCTTCACATGGAAGGTCTTCGCCAAGGGCTACGAGGTACAGCTTCCTCAGATTGCAGCCCTTCAGAGGGAAGGCAAACTTCGGGTGGAGACATTGATAGAAAGTGCCCGTGCCTTCCGGAAGAAATATCCCATAACGCCCGCTACAGCCTGCACTGCGCTGAGCGACTATACGGATAACAGAGGTCGCACCATCTGGTTTAACAGTCGCTACTATCGCGTCAATGTGCTGTGGGAAGGCGACCGCATGGGCATACGCGACATACATCTGTTCGACGAGAATGCAGAATCGTACTATTTGCGTAATGTGTGCACCTCAAACGAGTGTATCTACATGACCCTGCCCATCGTGGATGGTTGCCTGTGGAGTACGGCAGACAATATGGCCAGCCTGCGCTTTTATGCTATCGAGGCAGATGGCCGGTTAAGGGAACTGAAGGGTGGCGAGCCGGTTATTGCACAGACTAAGGAAGGAATGAGTGTGCGTTGGCCGCTGAAAGGCGATGATGGAGAAATCCGCTTGCAGATGACAGAAGGCCTGTTCACCGCCTTCTGTACCCGGAAATCCCTTGCATGGTGTATGCAGTTGAATGTGCAGCCCCAAGCCAAGCTTCCCTTCCAGACTATAAATGGCAAGACATTATCGGCTACGCAGGAGAGTCATCCATACCGGCTGTCTCTTGACCGCGGTACCTTCCAAGACCTGCGTCATCATCCCGGACTTGTGTTCAGCATCCTTCCTGAAAAGGGAAAAGTGTCGATGAGAATGAAGTAAGAGACCGAAATCATTGACAGGAAACAGAGTATCTTTGAGCATCTTTAACTGTCATATTTGAATAGAGTATGAAAATTATACTCGGAGGCAAATCACACTTTTCTGAATAGGTCATCTGCTGTTATCTGTTTATTTACCTTCCTTGCATACATATTGTTATGAAGTCCGAAAGGTGTTACATAAACTATTGAAAACGACTTCTTGGTGGATGTGACCTTCCTAAATGTACGGAGCCTTTGCTCAACATGGCTGGCATAGGCTTTCGTTATCTCGTATTCTCCGCTTGAATATTTCATCTCACACACGCTTACAGTCTTGTCATTCCTGTCTATAAGCAAGTCAATTTGACCACCTGTCTTCATGTCCTCGTCTGCGTTAACATCATTAAGAACTGCTTCCGATGGACGGTAAACCCAAGAACATGGCGAATAGAATGTTCCACTTATGCCTAAAGCGTTGACGATTTGTTCGATGTGATGCAGGCATACTGTTTCAAAAGAATAGCCTGACCATGCTGCATATTCAGGTGTACCTATCTTCTGGAGCCAATAGTTCTTTCCGACATTACTTTTATCTTTCATGAAGTGAAGATAGAAGAGAGAGAATTGGTCTGTGAGCTGAAACATTTTGTTCTTCTTCTCTTTGCCAAATGGGTAATATGAACGTATGAATTCACATGTTTCCAATTCTTTGAGCAACGTAGTGAAATTACCATTATTAAGTAGTTTGGTTTTGTTGATTAACTCCAGACGCGTCATTCCTTTCCGAGCATTGCTAAGTGCATTTATAACAGCAATATGGTTCTCTGCCTTTTTGAAAAGCGAGTTATAGAGCCTATTAAACTCGTCCGTCAGTTCCCCTCCGTTAGTAAAACACAAGCTATTGATATTCTCAGCCACGCTTTTGTCTTTGTCAAACAATGATAAATAGTAGGCCACACCACCAACAGCCATATAACAGTCTATCATTTCAGGACGCTCATAGTTGAAACCCCTACTTTGGAAATATTGTTCCATTTCTTCAAGACAGAATGGAGATATCAGCATTTTGTGAGTTACACGGTTATGTAGCCCTCCTCTGGAGTTTATCAGTTTATTCAGCATCCACGAGGTGGCAGAACCACAAACTATTAGTTTTATGTCCTTACGATAGTATGCCCAATTGTTCCAAAAATGTTCCAATGCCCCAAGGAATCTGGATTTCTGTGTGTCAAGCCATGGCAGTTCGTCAATGAAGATGATTTTTGCGCCACTCCCTTGCTTCTCGATATTTTTAGAGAGCATGCGAAATGCTTCTGTCCAATTCTTCGGCGCACGATTGTCGTCAAAGAAATCCGATAGTGCATATGAAAAATTCAGTAACTGCTCTCCAAGACGAGCATCTTCCTTACCAGTCATTCTGAAGCAGAATTGTCCCTCCAACAGTTCTTTGATAAGAAATGTCTTACCAACGCGCCGCCTACCATAGACAGCAATGAACTCTGACTGTTCCGAAGAAAGATATTTCTTCAGCTCCGATATCTCTTTTTCACGGCCTACAATTGAATTTTCCATCTTACAGCATTTATATTTTGGCGCAAAGTTAATAAAAACATTAGATTGCGCCAAATAATAATTCTATATTATGGCGCAATCTGTGCAAAATATTGAGATTATGCCAAGCGTCTAACAATCAGCCCCCCTCCAAAAAGGTGCTGTTCTAGGTGACAAAGGGACGGTAAGTTTTTCCCGAACCAACCCTGTGGCAGATGCCGTAGTCGTCAAACCAAATTACTATCTTCAATATCTGTAGAGCAAGAAAAAGGTGTGTCATCGAGGGGACAACACACCTCATAAAGCGTCATTTTATATTAATTCTTGACGCAATCAAATCAAAGTGTCTTCAAGAACTACTTGCATTTAATCTTTTGCTAAGGCCTCTTCTATTTTATATCTGTTATGCATATAGGAATTTACGGGGATCAATATTGAAGTAATATTACGTCCTTAAAAACACGGGAATCAATTGGCATGTTTTTTGTTATAAACAACGACTCTCATAATCACCCTTAACGGGATTGGAATGAAATTAGGAAATGTAGTTATTATACCGCACTGCTATGCGCTATAATTGTTCTCGAATTACAAGTTGAAAAAATATCTGTGCCAATAACAGTCTGCATAGTATTTATAAGAAGACACATTTACATTCTTGTATGTTTTAAGTGTATTCTTTTGCACAGGGTATTCTCTCATATTGTACCAGACATAATAGCCTCCACATGTGTTCTTCTTTTTATATATTTCACGAGTTTCTCTTTCATATGTTCCTTCGGTATTATCAATACATAATGCGTTCACTTTTTTTACAAATTCATCTTCGGTTGGACCATTTGTTGCAATGGCCTCAGACTTTGCGTCTGCTTTTAAATCTGTTGTAACACAAATGCTTACGCAAATAGCCAAGCTTAACAAAACTAATATTTTTTTCATTTTTCTTATTGCCAGTTATATCCCATCGGCCCGTCGGTTTTTGTGATTATTTTAGTGCTTTGAGTCTTTTGATATGTACATAAAAAAGCATTGCACTTGGTTGCCTTTTCTGTTCTATGATGTACATATAAATACTTAGCTATGCTTCATCGGCTCATGGTACAATAAATAATGTATATAATAATATTATTTTAGTGTATGGTATTACACATCATTTCGTTAATCAAAGTCAAACAGAAGCAAGGTGGAAAAGTATACAAAAATGGCGTGGCCACTCTTATGCACTTACCTGAGAGGCAGACCTCGGAATTGGAACCCCTACCTAACGTATAAGAATGCTACCACGCCAATGCGTGGTGCATAGCTTCATTGTTAAGTTAAGGGGGTAGCCTTTCTTAGCCTTTCCCTCTGCTCTTAAATCGAACTATTCCAAAAGAGATTTCCGAGGTCTTTTCGGTAAGTGCGAAATAAAAAGCTTATGCAACTGCGGTTCGGGATTTCTCCCCCGATACCGTTGCAAAAATAGGGAAAATTTTATTACGAACAAACTTTTCATGAGGAAAAATGCAAAATCGCCCTTTATTTTCTCACTTTCTCTTAAGCGAAGTCTTTTCCGTTCTTGCTGAAAGTGTGGGAATTGGCCTATGATTCGTAATAGGGAGAGAACTAAGCATATTTGCTTCTTAAGGTACAATAAGATGCGGAGTTGAAATAATCCTGCATCTTGCGTTTAATGTTTTTGTCTGAGCCCCATATTTTACTCATATTTGAGATTTTTTTCAAAAAAACTTGATTTTCTTGTTACAAAACAGCGAGTTGTGCGTAAAACTATTTGCTAAAGACTAATAGATGCCATTCTGTTGGGAAAAAAGACGGGAATCAGGTTAATTGTACCTGTTTAGATGGACTTTTGTGGTATTTTTTTGAAAATTTAATGCCGGATATGGAAATTTTGGTTATTTTTGCAGTTAGTATACCATAATTGTTATGTATGAAGCATCTGTTGGGTTGGCTTAGGAAACGGTCCGTGATTGTAGTTATCATTCTGGCGGCAATGCTGTTAGAGGCGATTTCTGCTTTTCAGTATGGCTATACACGCGACCTTCTGGAAAGGGAACTGGAAAAAGTTGTTTCTTTGAACTGACATCATCGGCACTTCGTATTCAGGAGGTAACATCCGAAGTAGAGGTAATGGTTGCTAACCAGATGTGGCATGTTAAAAGACATCTGCATGAGCCCGATTATATGGGTGAGTTGGCTGCTAACATGGTGAAACAGGGCGGCTTTAACATCCTTGGTGGAGGTGCTGCATTCAAGCCAGACTTCCCTTCCAGACTATAAATGGCAAGATACTGACGGCTACGCAGGAGAGTCATCCATACCGGTTGTCTCTTGATCGCGGTACCTTCCAAGACCTGCGTCATCATCCCGGACTTGTGTTCAGCATCCTTCCGGAAAAGGGAAAAGTGTCGATGAGAATGAAGTAAGAGACCGTTCGTTGGAGATGTACTTGTCGTGCCGTTCGAATAGTCGTTTCATACCTCTTTGTTTAGTAAAATATGAATAACACTTTTGTCGTGAAAGTGTAAAATGCAGATAACACTTTTTGCTGAGAAGTGTAAAGTGTGGATAACACTTTCTGCTTGCAGAAGTAGGAAAAAGAAATTGTTCCTGCAACTTTTTGAATAGAAAACTGCATTTTGCAGCAAAAACGAAAAGAGATCAGTGGAAAGGTTCTCTGATTCTCCTTTTTAACCTCCCATATTACAAAAATGGGGCGTGAGGACCGATGGCTATCGTGAAGAGAAGACGGGAGGTTGAATGGTTTTAACCTCCCGTCAACCTCCCGTCTGACCTCAAGCTCATTTCCTGTCTTCTGAAAATCGAGGATGAAAGGCCCCAAAAAATAGTATTATTTTGCCTTTAAATTTTTGGTGGATTCAGAAAAAGATAGTATATTTGCGAGCTTTTTCGTAGATATTGGTTCTGTGAGAAGCACACGAGAAAATTATTTATTAACCATTTTAAATTTAACTACAATGAAAAAAGAAATTCTAATCAATGGAGAGGCTATGAATGCCCCTCTGGAAGGAATGCTCGAGGCTGAGCAGTTCCTTAGTGAGAACTACCTTTTCCGTCGCAACGTGCTGAACGGAAAGATTGAGTTTACAACCAGAAATGCCGA
>CADCIP010000030.1 GCA_902801485.1 uncultured Bacteroidales bacterium
TAATGATTACCAGTGTGTTATAGTATTAACATCTTTTCGAATAATACACATATTTATTACAAAATGCTATTTGTCAAAACTATTGAGCGTCTGCCCTGTGTAACGTTATCGTTTTTGCGATTCTTTTTCTCAAAAATCACAAAACTGCCTACATGCCTACATAAAATCGCTAAAACACCCGATGAATAATGGGTTCTTCGTATTCGCAAGCCTACATAAAGCCTACATGATGCCTACATGATGCCTACATGATGCCTACATGTTTTTTGAGTTTTTATAGTGTGAGAGCAAGAATGGAGTAACGTATTGGCAAGTTTTATGCTTCTTGCAAGTAAAGAAATTCTCTAGAGAATTTATAAGCATTCACGTTTAATAGCAAATGTTTGCAGGCTACTTAGCAGATAATTCTCTAGAGAATTTCATGGTGTTTTACAAAGATACGTTTTGCAAGCTACGCATTGGATTTTTTTTTCTACTCTTTCACTTCTTTTCTCTTTTACCTTTCAATTTAATGTAGGCATCATGTAGGCATCATGTAGGCATCATGTAGGCATGAAAGCGCAAGAATCGCGATAACCATGCGGTTTTCAGGCGATTTTATGTAGGCATGTAGGCATTTTGTCGAATTTTGCCCGACTTAATGTGTTGAAGATGCAGAAATATCATTCTCTCTTGAAAAATTCCTGTATTCTCTGGAAAATTTATATATTTGCATCAAAATTCCACAAACGTAAACATTCAGAATATTATGAAATATAGAATCAAAAAGGAGACCAAGCCTACATTACCTACATTCGGCAAGTATAAGGCTGTTGCTGTGCATGATAAAACCATTGATAGCAGACAAATCCTGGAGGAAACAGCCCAACGTATGCATATCAATCAGGGAACCATTCATGGTGTTATTATGTGTCTGGCCGAAGTGGTCAACAATCATCTGCGCGATGGTGACCGCGTTCGCCTTCCGGACTGGGGCATGATGAAGTTGGAAATTGAAAGCGAGAAGGTGGACGATCCTAAGGCTTTCCGTGCCAAGAAACACATTCGGGGTGTCCGCCTCCATTTCCTGCCCCAAAGCTACGAAGGTACCCAGGAGCTTTATGAGGGCATCACCTTCGAGAAAGATATTGTAAAAGAATAGGGTTTTGGCGGTTTTCTTTAATTACACACATTTCAACAAATTGAATAAAATTATGGAAAGAAGAAGCAGTTAGAATGGTTCTTTCTTGTGTTTTTGAGGAATTTACACTATTTTTGCAGAAATTTTCGGAATAACTAGTAGGATGCAGAATATAAAATCAGAAAATATGAGCAAGCCATATACCACGGCCATATTACTTTTACATTGCCCCGACCAACAGGGTATTATCTCTGAGGTGACAAAGTTTATTACTGATAACAAGGGTAACATTGTTTATCTGGATCAGTATGTTGATAAGATAGAGGGCATGTTTTTCATGCGTATAGAATGGGAACTGGAAGGGTTTATGATTCCGCGCGACAAGATATATGATTACATAACTACACTGTATTCGCAGCGTTATCAGATGAAATTCAGCCTGTACTACAGCGACAAGCGTCCGCGTATGGCAATTTTCGTCAGCAAGATGAGTCACTGCCTGTATGATATGCTGGCACGATGGAAGGCCGGTGAGTTTAATTGTGAAATTCCTTGCATTATATCGAACCATGAGGATTTGCGTTATGTGGCCGATCAGTTTGGCATACCTTATTATGTATGGAGCATAAATAAGGACCATTCTAACAAAGCAGAGGTAGAGGCTGCAGAAATGGAGTTGCTGAGGAAGGAGGATGTTTCTTTTATTGTACTGGCACGCTATATGCAGATTATCAGCAATGAGATGATAGCTGCTTATCCCCATCACATCATAAACATTCATCATTCGTTCTTACCGGCGTTTATAGGTGCCAAGCCTTATCATCAGGCTTATGAGAGAGGCGTTAAGATTATCGGTGCCACCAGCCACTATGTAACGGCTGACTTGGATGCAGGCCCAATCATAGAGCAGGATGTGGCAAGAATCACCCACAAAGACACACCGGACAGCCTTGTCTTAAAGGGTAAGGATCTGGAAAAGATTGTACTCTCTCGTGCAGTTTCAAAGCATATTCAACGGAAGATTCTGACTTACAAGAATAAAACTGTTATTTTTAGTTAGTTTCTGTTTTCCGCTCGCATAATTGTAATTTTGAAACTCAAATACAAACAAAAACACATAAAGATGAAATTGAAAGGTATTTTAATTGCCATTTTATTGGCTCCTCTCGCTCTTAACGCAGCCTCTAAGACGGAGCCGGTTGATTATGTGAATCCTTACATTGGCAGCATCAGTCACATGTTGGTGCCTTGTTTCCCAACTATTCAGTTGCCTAACAGCCTGATGCGTATCTATCCTACTCGTGGGGAATATACACATGAGTTGTTAGACGGTCTGCCAATTGTTGTCACTAACCATCGTGAACGCAGTGCCTTTCGTTTAAGTGTTACGCAGGATAGTGAACTACGTCCTATCATTAGTACCAACTGGGATCAGGAGAAGATTACGTCTTACGACTATCGCGTGCAGATTGCCGATAACAGCATAGATGCGCACATGGCTGTCAGCCATCAGAGCGCTATTTACGAGATTACTTTCCAGGATACCTCCAAGCCTGTAACCATTCTGCTTTATACCGATAATGGTCGTATGAAGGCTGATGGCCGTCATACTGCTGCCAGTCAACGATTGAGCAGAAGAATGAAAATATATTTGAGCGGTGAGTTTGATGTAGAGCCGGAACAGAATGGTCTTCTTCGTGATGGAAAAATCTCTGACAAATGGATTACCGAGGAGCCTCAGGCTTGTGCTGCCTTCCGTTTCCCTGTAGGAACCAAGAAGGTTAGTTTCCGTTATGGAATCTCGCTTATCAGCGAAGAGCAGGCCGAAAAGAATCTCCGTCGTGAGCAGGGCACTGCCTTCAATCTTGCCAAGGTGGCAGCAGAGGGTAGGGCAGAGTGGAATAATACCCTTAAGAATATCATGGTTGAGGGTGGAACCGAGGATGAGAAGACTGTTCTCTATACCTCATACTATCGTACCTTCGAGCGTCCTGTCTGTCTGAGCGAGGACGGGAAGTATTTCTCGGCCTTCGATGGCAATGTCCATGATGATAACGGTCAGCCTTTCTATACCGACGACTGGATATGGGACACCTATCGTGCCGCTCATCCTCTTCGTGCTCTTATCCAGCCTCAGAAGCAGGAGAACATCATCGAGAGCTACCTACGTATGGCCGAGCAGATGGGTACCAAGTGGATGCCTACCTTTCCGGAGATGACAGGAGATACCCGTCGCATGAACTCTAATCATGGTGTAAGTATGGTTGCCGATGCACTCTATAAGGGTTTGAAGGTGGATGCCAAACGTGCCTTTGAGTATTGCCGTAAGGGTATCGAGGAGAAAACGCTGGCTCCCTGGAGCGGAAAGCCTGCCGGATACATCGATACATTTTATAAGGAACACGGATATATCCCTGCTCTTCGTGAAGGTGAAGAGGAAACAGACCCTAATGTGTCTGGTTTCGAGAAGCGTCAGCCTGTGGCTGTAACACTGGGTACAAGCTACGACGAGTGGTGTCTGTCGCGTATTGCTGAGTTCCTGGGTGATAAGGAGTCCCAGCAGAAATACCTGAAACTGAGCTATAACTACCGCAATGTATGGAACCCCGAAACCAAATTCTTCCACCCCAAGGATAAGGACGGAAACTTCCTTCCGGATTTTGACTATCGCTTTGGCGGTGGTATCGGTGCCCGCGATGCTTACGACGAGAATAACGGATGGACTTACCGCTGGGATGTTCAGCATAACTTTGCTGATCTGGCCAACCTGATGGGGGGTAGGGAAGAGCTGGTTAAGAATCTGGATCAGACCTTTACCGAGAGTATGGGCCGGGGTAAGCGTGAGTTCTATACGCAGTTGCCCGATCAGACAGGTAATATCGGTCAGTTTACTATGGCCAACGAGCCCTCGCTGCATATACCTTATATATATAACTATGCAGGCGCACCCTGGAAGACTCAGAAGCGCGTTCGTCAGTGTCTGAAGACCTGGTTCCGTAACGATCTGATGGGAATCCCCGGTGATGAGGATGGCGGTGGTCTGACTTCCTTCGTCGTATTCTCCAGCCTTGGCTTCTATCCCGTTACGCCAGGTTTCCCGGTTTACAATATCGGCAGCCCGCTGTTTACGGATGTCAAGGTGAATGTAGGAAACGGCAAGTTCTTCCACATTATTGCCCAGGATAGCAGCGAAGAGAACAAATACATCCAAAGTGCTACGCTTAACGGCAAGCCTCTGGACCGTCCCTGGATTAGCCACGAGGATGTCAGGAATGGTGCCACCTTAGTGTTGAAGATGGGCAGTCGTCCCAACAAGGAGTGGGGTGCTGCTGTTGGCAACGAGCCTCCTTCGGCTCAGCAGCTTCGATAAAGCTTACACTTAGGCTGATTACGAAACCGGATGGACTGGGTTTCCCAGTCCATTTCTTCTACTATAGCAATGGACTCTAAGCGGACGCCCATCTCGCGTAGGATGTTTCCGCCTTTCTGCCAACCCTTTTCTACTGCTATTCCTATGCCGGATAATTGTGCACCTGCTTGATGTACTATATCAATCAGAGCAAGGGAAGCCTGGCCGTCAGCCAAAAAGTCATCAACTATCAGAACCTTGTCCGTGGCCTGAAGATAAGGTTTCGAGACAAATACGTAGTTAATTTTTTTATGTGTAAAAGAGTAGGCTAGCGATTCATACTTATCTTCCGAAACGATGGCAGACTCACCCTTTTTAGCAAACACAATGGGTACATCGAACAGACAGCCTACCATTGTTGCAATGGCAATACCGCTGGCTTCTATCGTCAGCACCTTGTTTACTTCTACGTCTTGGAAGCGGTGTTTTATTTCGTTAGCTATCTGACGCATAATGTTGATGTCAATCTGATGATTCAGAAAATTATCTATCTTCAGGAGGTTCCCTTGCTTGATTGTACCGTCCATTAGGATTTTTTCTTCAAGGAAATTCATGGCCATATCACTATTCTATATTGTTTTGTTGATAAAAGTACAGAATAAACAACGCTATTCTACAGCTATGGCATTTAACAGACATTGGCAGCCTTCTGTTACATCTTGCCATGTGGCTTCGAAGTTGCCTGTGTACCAAGGGTCGGCAACATCACCCTTTCTCTTTGTATAATCCAACAGCTTGTGAATTTTTCCTTCAGGGTCACCCCCGCAGATACGGGTCATATTGCGGATGTTCCATTCATCCATTCCTATCAGTAAATCAAATCTGGAATAGTCGTTGTCTCTCATTTGTCGGGCTTTCTTTCCCTTACATCCAATTCCATGTTCCGCCAGTTTACGTTTGGCAGGAGGATAGACCTCGTTGCCGATTTCCTCGGTTGAGGTGGCAGCTGACTCTATGTAGAACTGATCTGCAAGTCCTGCTTTTTGTACCAGATCCTTCATTACAAACTCAGCCATCGGACTACGACATATATTACCGTGACAGACAAATAGTATCCTTGTCATTTTATTGGTATGAAACTTGAATAATGTAATAAAAAGAGCGGCAAGCTGTGGCCTGCCGCTCTGATTAGTTTATAAATCTTTTTTATTTGATTACTTAATGCGAACGTAAACAACACGCTGTGAGCTCTTGCTCTCTGCACCGTGAGCCTTAGCATCAGCAACCTTAACGCCCTTGTTCTCCAGGTAACCCTTAACAGCGTCTGCACGCTTCTGAGAGAGCTTCTGGTTGTAAGCCTTAGCACCTTCGGGTGATGCATAAGCATCGAGGATAACTGTTGTGCCGTTAGAAATCTGATCCAGAGTAGCCTTAGCTGTGTTGCTCAGGTTAGACTTGTTCTGCTCGAACTCAACAACATAGATGTTATTGCCAGCAGCAGCAGCAACCTTCTTCTCAACTACCTTCTCGACAATCTTCTCAACAGGCTTCTCGACAATCTTCTCAACAGTCTCGGTTACAACCTGAGGCTTAACAGCTGCGAAGTGGTGAGTGCCGTTTGAGGTCTTGAAGTGATAAGTTAAACCAGCTGTAACCTGGCCAAGTACATTGTGGCCATAAGCATCGCACTCGGGGAGTCCGAAAATGGGATCACGGTAAACACAACCCTCATAAGTAAACATCTGTTCAACCATTTTACCCTCGTTGACCATCTTCAGAACAACTGCGGGACGCAAGCTGATTGTCCAAGCCTTAGACTTACCCAAGTTGAAATCGAAATCGAAACCGAACTTAGCAATAGCACGGTTCAGGTCGTTACCGCTTTTTGTGGGGTTGCCAGCAAAGTCGGGCCAGAATTCACGCATGTAACCGAAACCACCACGAGCCTGGATCTCGAACAAACGGGGAGCACCCTTGTAACCACCGAACCAGTTCATCAGGTTGATCTTAGTACTTGCGATAGCACTTACGTTGTCGAAAACGTTTGCACTATGTGTCATACGCCAGTTGTAGTTGTTGTTGATGCCGGCACCGATACCGAATTCGAAGCTAACTACAGGAGTGATAGCCTTAGTTGCATTGATACCAACAACGGCACCGTGAGGAGTATTCCAGTCATGTGCGTTTGTGCTAATACCGCCTTCAATACCTAATGACCAATTGTCCCAGAATTTGTGGCCTTCAACATTGTACTGTGCATTTACACTGTATGCCATAGAGAACATGGCAACCATTAAAAGAGTAAATTTTTTCATAACAAACTTATAAAAATTAAACATCATTTTTTCTTTTTCGTTATGCATTAATATGCATTTTTACACATTTGTTAACGCAAAGGTATGCCATTTTACATTATCTGCCAAACTTTTTTTACAAAATCTGCTATAAAATGCTATATTTTTTTGTTAAATTGCTTATTTCAAGGTGTTTTGAGACTATTTTACGCAAAAAATGATGTTAGTTGATGTGTTGTTTATACTAACAAAAAAATGCTACTTACTGTGAATATAGCCCTATACATTATATATTTATGGAGAGGAATTGTCTTTCGTTTCACGACAATAAACTAAAAAAAATATATTATTTTATTTTGTGTTATTCATGCTTATTCGTATCTTTGCATTGGTAAATTTATCTAAAATAATTTCTTAAAATGAAAATTAAGACAATCCTTCTTGCATTGCTTCTTGTATCAGTTGCAATAACAGCCTGCCAGTCAAAGAGTAGTAAATCAACAGCAGATGCTTCTGCAGATAGCCTTTCTGTTACTGTTTCTGATGATATAATGCCAGACATTTCATTAGAGTGTACAGACGGGACTACTTTACAGCTATCCAGTTTATTTGGAACAACTCTCTACCTTGATTTCTGGGCCACATGGTGTCCTCCTTGTTGTGCAGAGATTCCTTATTTGGAGACACTGTATAAGAGTCTGAGTGATAATAGTGATATCCGCATCATTAGTATTTCCGTTGATCAGGACCGTGATGCCTGGTTGAAGAAGATTACTAATGACAAACCTGCGTGGGAGCAGTATCGCATTTCTTCGGAAGATGCCGATGTTTTCTTCAGTGCTATAGAGTTGGAAACAATCCCCCGTTTTATTATTGTCGGTCCTGATGGTCGCATCGTAAATGCTGATGCTCCCCGACCTTCTGACGAAAGCTGTGCTTCAACTATTCTGCAATCCCTTCAGGAAATAGATTAAAACATTGGCTTAGAATGTGTATTTTACGGCCAAGGTGGGATTTACGAAGAAGGTACGTGTGCTGTTGTTGGTTCTCCATATAAAGTTGTTATTAATCTTAACCTCCGTACCAAGACTCAGTATATTGTTCTGTCTGCCTCTGCCGAACACGTTAAACCAGAATTGTGGTTCTGTGTTCATCACGATTCCTTTCTTTTGGATACCGTTTTCATCAAATTCCGGTATGTATCCGTACCATAAGTCAGCGTAACCACAGAATGTGCATAGCCCTTTGGCAAAGTTGATACGCCATACGGCTGTGGTCTGAAAACTGGGATGTGCATCGCAATTTCCGGCTTTAAAGTACTGTTTATACAGGGCTTGGAAGCTGAAAGTCTTGTTATAATCGTTGCTATGCCAATTCCAGACAGGGCCGAACAGTATGCTCTGCTGGTAAGATTTGAAGTTGTTCAGTCCGCCATCATACTCTATGTGGGCACTGAAATTGCTGTTGGTATTTTTTACTTTGGCAAAGGTGAAGTCTCGACTCATCTCCCAATATGCAGAAATGGGCCCCTGATAATCTAACGGGTTCAACTGAATCTGCTGGTAATCTTTATTCCCTCTGTAGTCCATATCTATGAAAATGAAAGTGGAGCCTAATTTGTCGGCCTTGAAGAACTCTGCTGTAACGGTGAATAATTGTCTGTTCGCTTCTGACTCGGGGTTCATGTGACGACCCAAATCGTAGTGAAACTGTAAATTAAACTGTGCGCTGGCAGTCATCACAAAACAAATCAATGCTGAGAATGATAAAAATCTTTTCATAAATAGAATTTTATTGGTGGTATTGTAGTTCACGTTATTGAGTTGTAAAATTCCGCTTAAAAAATTGCTTTATAGCTTGCTTATTGCGTTATATCTGTTTATTCGGTGCAAATGTATGGCTTTTTTCTGAAAATTGCTGTAACTTTGCAGGTAAATTTTGGATAACAAACAAATGAAAAGTATTTTAATTGTGCTTCCTATCCTCACACTGCTGATGTTCTGCTTAGGACTAACATTGGAAGCAAAGGATTTTCTTTTGGTGATAAAAAGAGGAAAGGCTGTTGCAGGCGGTCTTTTCGGTCAACTCATTATGCCATTGGTGGCATGGGTAGTTGCGCAGGCCATACACCTTGATCCTGTCTTTACCATTGGTCTGGTATTGATAGCTTGTTGTCCGGGTGGCAGTTCAAGTAATATCTTTAGTATGCTGGCAAAAGGCGATGTGGCACTTTCCGTCTCGCTGACTGCGATGAGCAGCATCATTACACTCTTCACCCTTCCGTTGATTATGCAGATGGCTACCTGTGCGGTAGGGCAGCAAATAGGCATTAAACTGCCCATCATGAATCTTCTGATGCAGAACCTTGTTACTATGTTATTGCCCATACTTATCGGCATTGGAATAAGGTATTATAAGCCTAAGTTGGCTGCACGAATAGCCCATGTACTTTCCAAGTTCGCTTTTCCTGCACTGATGTTGCTGGCAGGCATCTTCTTTGTGCAGCATAAAGAGACCATCACAAGTAATTTTGGTGTGCTGGGTTTTGCTGTTACATTGCTGCTGTTGGTGGCTGTTTCCTTTGCTGCAGTATTGAGTTTCCTGATTGGATTAAAAACGGCAGAACGCCGTACCATTATCATAGAGGTTGGCATGCAGAATGCAGCACAAGCCATTGCTATTGCCTCCAGTCCCTTTGTCTTCAACGACGGCAGGTTTGCCATTCCTGCTATCCTGTATGCGCTGATGATGAATGTGGTGCTGCTTACGTACGTGGGATGGCTGAAAGTGAAGAAGTGAAGACCCACCCCCAACCCCTCCCTCTAAGGAAGGTAGAAGTGAGGAGTGAAGAATGAAAAATTGAAAAATATAGGTTTGATAAAGTTTAAGGTTTATAGTTTAGGGTATGAGAAAGACAATATTATATATAATAGTGTCATCTTCTATGCTGGCACAGGCACAGACAATAACAGAGGGAGAAGCAATGGTTGGCGGCGGATATGGCGAAACGCCTGCTTATGAATCCGGTGTCAGCCTGATGATTAACACAGGCAAGTTCACCGTAAAGCCTTACTGGAATATCGTTGGTAAAAGACCATACAATGCCACAGAACTCAATAGCCTGGATTTCATCTATTCGGGTTCCGGAAACCATTACACGATGGAAGAGGAGTTGGAAAAAGAAATAACCAGTATGAATTATGGTGCTGATATACAATACAGCCTGAACCACCGTAACCTTTTTCAGATTGGTATAGATGGTGTTTATACAGAGAGGATGATTAATGGCAATCGTATGGAGTATCTATATGATGCCAACGGTTCAATAAGGTCGAGTGTAAAGTCTGTCTTACGAACACCGAGACTTGACAGAAACGAAGTGAATGTGCAGGCTTCTTATCTGCATAAAACCAACCGGAAAGGGGAGAGCTTGATGTTGAAGTATAATTACAGTTTGGATAAGGACAATGAAAACACTTTGCAGGAACTGACGGAAACAACAGGTTTCGGACCTGACATGTACCGACAGAATCTTATTACCTCTGATATAAAGATACAAAGGCACGAGGTGTTGCTCGACTGGAAACGTCCTCTTGTGGAAGGACATCTGCTGAATGCGGGTGTTAAGTATAGCAATAATTTCATTCATACGTATGACGGGCAATGGCTGGACGAATCAGAATACAACAACAGCGAATTTCTTCATCGTACGCAAACGGCTGGCATCTTTGCAGGTTATAGTCTCAAGACAAAGGCTATTGAGGCAAATGCCCGTGTGGAGTATGACTATACCCGTATGAACGGGAAAAACCTTCATGATGTTATTCCACAAGCCCGTTTTGCCTACCACATAAATCCCAGTAATACACTCTCGGCCAGCTATGCAATGCTCATTATCCGTCCCTCTTTACACTATCTTTATAATAATAGGGTAATAGGGCCGTACACCTTGGATTATGGTAACGAGAACCTGGAAGGTGCTCACATCAATAGAATAGTATTGGCATACGAGCTGAAAACCAGGAAAGTTGACTTCACCACTTCACTTTCTCACATTAATGTTACTGATGGATTCAATGCTATCTGGATGGTAAAGGAGAATGTTCGTGTTTCCACTTGGGGTAACGAGGGTGTGCGTAAGGCAGTTGAACTTACTCCAGAGGTACTTTGGCGTGCGGCAGAAAGAACCAAGTTGAGGGGAGCATTAAGTGTTTTATGGGACGAACGCATTGCCTATCCTATAGATCTTTTTAATCCCAATTGGGGTATTACAGGACGTTTGGGGTGGGAGCAGCAACTGCCTTATGAAATAAAGTTTGGTGTTCAAGCTATGGTTTCCAAAGGTAAGACGGTGGATGTGTATTCTCATGAAGGTCTGAACTATTCTTTCGGTACTAATCTGGAACGTTCTTTCCTGAATGATAAACTGACGGTCAGTCTGGCTTACGAATACAAAAAACTTCCCGTGTTAGAACTCACTCAGGGAGCCTATACGGGAAGTATTTACAGACGTCACCACAATCCCAATACTGTCAGGGTTGCGCTAAACTACAAGTTTTAAAGCTTAGGGCTTCTTTATCATCATGGTCTTCAAGCGCAGTATGCCGTTGTACTCATTGTCGTAGTACTCTATGCGTATGTTGTGCTTCTGACCTTTGGCTGTATTAATAGTGGCCAGGCGCGATGTCTCTGCGTGGTCACCCCAATCAGAGCATAGTTCCTTGCCGTCAATAATTAGTCTGTATGCATCGTCACCTGTGATAGAGAAGACCATCTCGCCATTTTCTGGTGCGGTAAGCTCGCTTTCCAGAATCATACTCCATCCGTCAGGATTCACACCTTCTCGCGGACTCTGGCTCTCAAACATATCAATCTTTTCCATTTGAGCAGTTGCTACTACATTGCCGCTGAGAGTCTTATTGTTGAAATATTTGACACTGAATCCTGTCTTTCCGTTTGCCTTAAAAGCCTCAGCAGGTACATCTGTCAATGCGCTCTTCAGGTTCAGTAGCTTCTCTGCACGAAGGTAGTTATCGCCTATGCCCATCTGCTCCATCAGTACCTTGTTGATGTTGTTGTATTTTTGGAAGAAAGAAGCCAATGCCTCTTCTTGATTTTCAGGATGATATGATAGGCGTAATGGTGTTGCTTCCAAGTAGCCGAAGTCGGCAGTATAAACCATTCCTCCATCGTGTTGTTTATAGTCGTGAACTACAGTCTGAATACGACGGAACTGAGCTTTTGTTCCTGCCACCAAAGCATATTCCTGAGGCATTTCTATCTCTACGGTTGTGCCAGCTGAGCAATTCAGTTTACCTAAGTCGATGGTAGCCTCCAGATTCATACCGTCGTAGGTAATAGCCCCTCTCCCCGCTCCCCCAAAGGGGAGGGCTGTTCCATTAACTTTAACACTGATTGGGGCCTTCTGGCAAGGCAGAGCCACATAGTACTGACGCTGGGCAGGCATATCTTTATACTGGCCCTTTCGTGCGCCGATAGTCACACTCAACTTATTGCCGTTGCGAGTGTATGAGAGGGGAGTGGTAGCATATTCCTTGACATAATTCTTGTCTTCTCCATTATCTTCGTAGAGTAGGAACTCGCCTTTGTCTGCACCTGGGAATACACGAACTGTTACGGCTTGGTCTGTGCCTGAGAGGTTCTTCACCTTACCGTAATAGGGCAGAATGCTTCCAGCCTTTACGTAAACGGGATATTCGTCCATAGTGAATAGGCGTTCATAGGTCTTGCCGCCTTGTAGCATCTCACCTGTCTCGTACTCCAACCATTGGCCTTCTGGTAGCCAGAGATTAACAGTAGCGTAGCCGTTTTCCTTATTAATCTCTTTTGTAACAGGTACAATCAGCATATTATCGCCAAACATATATTCCTCCTTATACTCGTAAGCTTCCTTAGCATCAGGGCTATCATAGTAGAGGGGACGGCAGAGCGAGATGCCTGTCTCGTAAGTCTTCCGAGCCATAGTATATATATAAGGTATGAGGGTATAGCGTCCGTTGATGACGTTGTCAAGTCGTTGCTGTGTTGCCTGGTCGAAAGACCAAGGCTCCTTGTTCAGGCTGGGGTCTTTGGCGCTGTGGCTACGAAGGATAGGCAGGTATTGTCCCATCTGCATAGCACGGGTATAGAGTTCAGGATCGACACCCATACCGTATCTCCTGACCTGATGTCCGCCTATATCATGACTCCAGTAACCATAGAGCACATTAGAAGCGGTACTGTTGAAGTAAGGCAGGAAACTGAGGCTCTCCCATGTGGCATACGAATCGCCAGAGAAGCCGATCTGATAGCGGTGGTTACCCAGACCGCCCCAACGGTGATAGAGCAGGGGACGCTTCGTTCCGTTCAGTTCCATGTCTGAGAACCAGATATAGTTACACCAGAAGACATTGTCTAAGTCCTTGATTGTTCGATCCTTCTCCCATTGTTGCCAGTCGAGCCACCAGAAGTCAACACCTTCATCAACATACTGATGCAGATAGGTATCGAAGAGTGCCTTCACGTATTTCTTGTCTGAACCCCTCCACTCGTAGGTCTTGCCGTCGTTCTTACCGAAACGCTGCATAAACTCGTTGTACTTCTTCTCGTAGGGACGTACACCATCTGCAGGATGGAGGTTCATGGTGGTCTTCACACCTTGTTCGTCGAGGTAGGCAAGAAGTTTCCTATAGTCGGGGAAGATGTTTTCGTTCCAGTCCCAACCTGTCCAGCCGCCGCCTGTTTCCTCGGTGTTAGGATGCCAGTCCATGTCGATGACCAGCACATCAAGGGGCAGGCTCAGACGATGGAAGTTATCGATGAGGTCATGTAGATCCTTGTCGCTGTAGGTCCAGTAGCGGCTCCACCAGTAACCGAAAGTATAGCGTGGAGGCAGAGGCACTTTGCCTGCAAACTTGGTGTAGGAGAGAAGAGCACTCTTGTAGTCGTGTCCGTATGCCATGAAGTACCAGTCCTGAGCCCCCTCGGCACTCTTGCGTTCTGTTACCCAGTCCCAGTCCTTGGCTCCGTCAAAGAGCAGACTCTTGCTGTCGTCTATCAAGCTCCAACCGTCTGTGGCCAAAATGCCGTCCTCTATGGGCATCTCGTGTTTGGGATTGCTGTATTGGAACTCCGATCCATCGTAGCCGTCCAGTGTACGGTAGGTTCCTTTCAGGTTGCCCTTCTGTTGCATGCCCGGTTTCCATACGAATGGGGTAGAGATAGCCTTGCTGCTGCTGATGGTCAGATTCTCGGCGCTCAGGGGCGAAGTACCTTTCTTATATACCAGCTTCAGCTTGCTGGTACTGATGGTTACTTGCTTGGCGTTGTCCTTGATGGTGTAGAGCACATCGGGATACTCACGGATAACAGCCATAAAGCTCTTGTTGTCAACAAACTTGCCGTCAGGAGCATACTCCAGACGCAAGGTTCCTTCGTCAATCAATGTGAAGCGTACGTTGGCATCTTTATATACCACGTTTGCTAATGCAGCTGAACTGTATGAACAAAGTATCATGCTGCAGATAATGGATTTAATCAAATTTTTCATTGGTGTTATTATTGGTTATTGTTAGTTTTATTTCATTCATTTATAGTCCTATGGTACGTAGTAGTTCTGCTGCAGCAGTTGTCAAACCTGCTTTGGCTTCGGCACATATTTCTTCCCATTCGCGGTTCGAAAGCATTCCTGTCTGGTGCAAGGTTTCTTTTCTCCGACGGTTGGCTGCAGCAAGATCAGAAGCGCTGCGACTCTCAAGGTAAGTCTTAACAGCCTCCATATAATCGGAAGAACTGACTTCGAAGAGAACCTGACCACGATGCACTGGGTCGCCCAGTCGGACAAACGAGCGAACAACACGTCCTCCGAAAGGTAGGCCAATATCAGCTATATTGCCCGACTTTGCCCCTACTGAGGCTGTGGTCCGGAACTGAATGTCCAATGTTTCTGACTTAACGACTTCCAGTTTCAGTTTCTTCGCAATTTGGGATTCTGGTACTATTTCAACGCCATCCTTGTTTGACCGGAAGTCTGGCTCTGATGTATCCTTCTCCGGGTTATTTTGTGTGTTACATCCCATGAGTGTTGATGCAAGCAACATCAGCACAAATGATTTACATTTCATATATTTCATTTATTCACTCTCGATTTTCCCCGTTGACTAAATTCTCTTCCGTAATGTTTTTTTTAATGTAGGTACACTTTTTGGGTGTGCAAAGATACAAAAAAATAAAGAAAAAGCAATAGAAACTATATTTTTTATTCAGATTGAATACTATAACAGTATCTGCAGGTCCAATCGATTCTTGGCAAATTTCTGTTCCTACATTAAGAAAGTGTTAAAAACATTATCCTTTTGCTTCTATAAGAAAACAATTTCCTAACTTTGCAAACGTAAATACTTGTATTATAATATCCTGCCCAACTGGGTAGAAAAAAACATATACTATGATTGATAGAAGGACATTCTTTAAACGTATGACTGCTGCTGGAGCATTGATTGCTACCTCGCAGTTACCTGTATTAGCTGACGATAATCCTGCGGTATTCCCCAAACGCGGAAGGTTCGAGAGGCTTTCCCTCAGCTATGCAACAGTGGAGATAGGAATAGAGAAACCCTTTTCTGTCTTACATCTTTCCGATACCCATCTTACCGCTGCCTACGATCATGAGAATGAGAAAAAGCAGCAGCTTCACAATAACCGGACCACAACATTTGGAGGCAGGCAGGAAGAAGCACTAGGCGATGCTCTTGCATGGGCAAAGGAACATGTAGATTATGTGGTTCATACTGGTGATCTGATAGACTGGCAGAGCGAAGCAAACTTTGACTTGGTGAAGAAATATTTTGGCGATGGTGTCATCGGGTCTTTGGGTAATCATGAGTACAGTACAGACATGTGGCTCAGCGACCCAAAGGAAGAAAAGAACGAGAAATATAAGAACAATACACGCGAAACAATCCAAAGCGTCTATCCCTTTAATACTACCTTATTCAGTCAAGTGGTAAATGGAGTCAATTTCGTTACACTAGACGATGTTTACGGATACGTAACAAAAACTCAGGTAAAGCTGTTTAAGGCAGAAGTTGCCAAAGGGTTGCCTATTGTATTGTGTATGCATGTTCCTTTTCACACTGATAACATCTGGCGTGCCACTTGTCGTTTTTGGAAAGACAAGGGAAAACTTACTTATCGTGAAGTGCCAGAACCAACCGGAGACTATAAACGTCAGCGCAAAGACCCGGTAACCCGCAAATTCATCAAGTACTTGAAGAGCGAGCCCCTCCTGCGTTGTATTTTGGCGGGGCACGAACATATCACCGTAGAAGATCAGTTCTCTCCCACTTGCCGGGAGTATCTGGTAGCAGGAAATTTCCTCTTTCACGGTAGAGAAATCCTGTTTGTTTGAGTCTTCGAAAAATGATAACACCCAATACGGATACCTAATTTATGTGATGTAAACGCAAAAGACTGGATTTTATTTTTTGTGGTTATTTTATTTTAACGTAAAAACGACTTTTATTTGCTCATTTCTTTTTACCTTTGTGGCGTGAAACAGGACACGAAACGACATATTGCTTCTTGGGTGTTATTGGCAATTTATTTGCCAATGCTTGTCTTTTCGTCTGTCCACGTCCATGAGGATAGTTATACGGCAAACGAGATTGAATGTACAGACTGCGTTCATCACAGTTGTCACGGTCATCTGATGCAAGACGCTGTCTGGGCACATGATTGTGTTCTTTGCCAGTTTCTGTCGTTGACTATGCTGACAGCCACTTTGGTTGCTGTCACGGTATATATTCAAGTATGTAGTAATAATAATGTATGGTATGCGAGTGGTAATTATGCCGCCTGCTGTGGCATTATTGTTACGCGGGGGCCTCCATTGTTCTGATTCTTTCAGGCACTCTATACATTATTTATATTTACCTCAAATAATCAACAACAGAATGAAATTAACATATATCATTCTGCCATTGCTGTGTATTTCCACGGTGATGGCAGCTCAAGACAGTATTAAAATACATAATCATGCAGAGGACTCTACAGATGTTTTCTTCCGTCATTTGAACTTGAACGAAGTAACGGTGACCGGTGTAACGGGTGATACAAAACGAAAGTATGCCACAGCCCCCGTAACTATCATTTCACCGAAAGTGCTTAGGGCTACAGCTTCTACCAACATTATAGATGCCATTGCTCATCAACCTGGCGTTAGTCAGTTGACGACGGGTGGCAGTATTTCAAAACCCATTATCCGTGGACTTGGCTACAATCGTGTTGTAGTAATGAGTGATGGTGTCAGACAGGAGGGACAGCAATGGGGCGATGAGCACGGTGTGGAAGTAGATGGCAGTAGTGTGGCCTCAGTTGAGATTCTTAAAGGTCCCGCCTCGTTGATGTATGGTTCCGATGCAATGGCAGGTGTTGTAATCCTGCATCCTCAGCCGACGATGGCTGAAGGAGAAATGTGTGCAAATGTAAGCTCGGAGTATCAGACAAACAATGGTCTTATCCATTATTCGTTACATATGGCCGGCAATAAAAATGGATTTGTGTGGGATGGTAGATTCAGTCAGAAGTTGGCGCACGCATATAAAAACAAGTACGATGGCTATGTTCCTGGTTCACAGTTCAAAGATTTAGCAGGACGCTTGATGCTGGGTTTAAACAAAAAATGGGGACATTCGCGACTGACAGCGGTGGCCTATAAACTGACACCTGGTATCGTGGAGGGCGAGCGAGACCTCGAAACAGGAGAATTGGTTCATGATGATGAGTTCACAGGACATGGTTACGGAATGACGTTACCTTTCCAAAGGGTAAAACACTATAAAGTTGTGTGGGATAACTTTGTGAATCTGCCCTCGGGCTATATTAAAGCCATCATCGGATATCAGCAGAACCGCCGTCAGGAGTTCGAGGAATCGATGAACGATTACGAGTTGTATTTCAAACTGCACACACTTACCTATGACCTCCGTTATGTTACCGAAGAGTGGAAAGGCTGGAAGTTTTCGACAGGTCTTGGCGGCATGTATCAGACTTCGGGTAATCTGGGCGAGGAGTACCTGATTCCCGACTACCGACTTTTCGATTTTGGCATCTATGCTACAGCTACGAAAAACCTTGGTAAACATTGGCTGTTAAATGGTGGCATAAGATATGACCATCGCGTGTTACACGGAGATGAATTAATTGAAGATGGTAATCAGCGCTTCGAGGATTTCTCCCGTCACTTCAATGGGGTGACAGGCAGTTTAGGTGCGGTCTGCAATATCAACCAGCATTTTAATCTGCGTATGAATCTGGCCCGAGGCTTTCGCACACCTAACATGAGTGAACTTGCATCGAACGGTGTACACGAAGGTTCCATCCGCTATGAATTGGGTAACCAGCAACTTAAAGCCGAATACAGCTTGCAGGCTGACCTTGGTCTTGATTTCACCTCGCGTTATGTATCTGCACAACTTGCCCTTTTTGCCAACCGCATTAATAACTACATATTCATTCATCGGGTGGCAGATATTATTGACCCTGATTATCTTACTTATGCCTATACGCAGGGTAATGCCCGTTTGTTAGGCTTTGAAGCGGGAATCGACTTTCATCCTATTCATTCGGTTCACTTCTCCAACTCCTTCTCGTATGTGGATGCCCAGCTTACATCATATCATCAACCTATTACTTCGGATATGAAATACCTGCCTTTCACACCAGCACCTCGTTGGTCATCTGAACTGAAGTGGGAACTTTCGCACCACTCACATACCACTGTTGCCCATCACCATACAACGGATGCTGCTCATCGTTCATTGTTTAACAACTTATATATCGCCGCAGGTATAGACTACTACTTGAAGCAGACACACATCTACAGTGCTGACGATACAGAGACAACAACACCCGCATACGTCCTACTGAATCTGTCGGTTGGAACAGATGTCCAGTTAAAAGGTAAAAAGGTTGCCGAACTATATATCACCGCAGATAATTTATTGGATAAGGCATACCAGCATCATCTGAGTCGTCTGAAGTATGCTGATATGAACCTTGTTACTGGACGCCGTGGTGTTTATAATATGGGGCGTAACTTCACATTCAAGGTTGTAGTGCCGATAAAGATGTAATAAGTGGACAGGCTATACCTGAAGCGGAAGCCTTACTTGGCAATTATTTCTTCGATAGGCTTCCGCTTCTTTTCTTTCCACTCGTCGGCAGGGTATCCAAGAGGAATCAGGACCGCAGCTTCCTCGTTATCAGCAAGTCCAAAAGATTCCTTGCAACGTTTAGCATCAAAGTTACATACCCAGCAAGTGCTTAGTCCCTGCTCGGTCGCAGCCAGACAAAGGTGCTCGACAGCAATGGCAATGTCGATGTCGCCATGATGTTTGCCGTCCGATCTTACCCACTCTTCGTCATGCAGGATGGATGCAATGATGATGACAGGAGCCGTAGAAATCCAATCACGGTTGTAACATTGGCAGATTTTCTTTCTGTCTTCTTCGTTACTGATGATTCGGAATTTCCATGGCTGTCTGTTTACTGCAGAAGGAGCAAACCGCACACATTCCATGATGTAGTCCAGCTTTTCTTGTTCAACACTTGTAGGCTGATAGTTCCTACAGCTATACCTCGCTTTAACTAATTCAAATAGGTTCATAATTCTGTTAATTAGTAATATCGGCTGTAAAAATAATGATTAATTGGAAATTAAGTGTATATTTGCAACAAAAATATAACAAAATAGCATGAATCTATAAATGAAAGATATACTGAAAACCATTTTTTATACGGCTACTTTACTGACAAGCTGTATTATCATTAAAGCACAAGATATTCCTACTGTAACATGGGACAGTAAGAGCCTGATGATTGACGGACAACGTGTCTGTCCTGTAATGGGTGAAGTGCACTATTCCCGCATCCCTGCCGAAGAATGGGCTGACGAGATAAGAAAAGTAAAGGAAGGTGGCGTGACTTTAATCGCCACATACGTTTTCTGGAACCATATTGAGGAACAGGAGGGTATCTTCCGTTGGGATGGTCAGCGATCTTTACGCAGTTTTCTGGAGGTTTGCAAGCAGGAACAGATGCCTGTTGTTCTGCGCATAGGACCATTCTGCCATGGTGAAGTTCGTAACGGCGGTTTCCCGGATTGGATATTCGCAAAAGGTTTGAAACTGCGTGATACAAATCCGGCATTTCTGGCTTATGTGGAGAAACTGTACCGCCAGATCTTTACTCAGGTTCAGGGTTTACAGTGGAAAGATGGCGGCCCTGTGATTGCAGCCCAATTCGATAATGAATTCCGTGGTCGTGGCGAATATCTGATGACATTGAAGGGGATTGCTGAGAAAGTGGGGTTTGACTTGCCTTTCTACACGCGCACCGGATGGCCTGAGTTGCGTACTCCTGTGCCCTTTGGTGAGATGCTGCCCCTATATGGCGACTATGCTGATGGGTTTTGGGACAAGGATATCAGCGAAGGCTGCGGCAGTTACTACAAAGCATTTAACTTCAAGGCCTTTCGCTCATCTACAGCCATCGGCACAGACTTGCTTGGCCAACAAGAAGAAAAGGTGAATGCAGGCGATAATCAGTATCCCTATTTTACATGCGAACTGGGTGGTGGCATGGCTACGGCCTATCATCGAAGACCGTACCTATATCCAGAGGATGCCTATTCAATGGCTTTGGTCAAGTTGGGAAGCGGTTCTAATCTTCTGGGTTACTATATGTATCATGGTGGCTCTAATCCGGAAGGCATGCTTAATAATCTGAATGAGTGTCAGACTTCTCCTGGAACGGCTAATAATGATTTGCCTGTTGTAACTTACGACTTTCAGGCACCGCTGGGCGAGTTCGGGCAGCCTTATCCCCACTATTACAAGTTACGTCCTCTGCATCTTTTTATGCACGACTGGGGCAATGTTCTTGCACCTATGGAAGCATCCTTCCCGTCTCCTCAGAATTTGAAGAAAGGTGAGGATACACAGCTTAGATGGAGCGTAAGAAGTAAAAAGTCTGGTAAAGAATCAACTTCCGGTTTTATTTTCATCAACAACTATGAGCGTTTCTGCAAGCTCAGCGAAAAGAAAAACGTACAGCTGGAAGCCTGTGGTGTTAAACTGCCCAAGTTAACTATTCCCAGTGGCTGTATGGCAATTTTCCCTGTGAATATTGATAGAATCCGTTATGCAACGGCACAGTTGGTGGCCCGTAGGGAGGGTAAAATCTATATGATGCAAATTCAGGGTATTCCCACCACCATCAGTATGCAAAATGGTAAAACACTCAGAAATCTTAAGCCAGGCGGAACAAATAAACCTGTTTGTGAAAATATATATTTGCTTACAAATCAAGAAGCTGAACAACTTTTATTGGACGAGAAATTTAAAATAAAAGAAAGCGTTTTAAACACCGATGATAATATCCAATTTCAGAAAGTCAAGGAGGCCGGTCCTCTTCGCTCTATTGTAAAAGGTAATGCAAAGGTTGCAGCGGCTCCTTCAGAGGAGGATTGGTTGCAGGCTGCCATATATAAAATAACATTGCCGAAGGATTCTTCATTCTTCACTTTTCATTCTTCATTATTATCTATCAACTATCGGGGTGACTGCGCTCGTCTTTATGCCGATGACCGTTTAGTGGCCGATAATTTTTACTATGGCCGTCCATTTCAATATGGTCTTTGGCGTTTACCTGGAAACACGAAGAAACTGGAATTGCGCATTTTGCCGCTTCAACCAGACGCACCTATCTATATGCCAGAAGAGGCAGACAAAGAACCTGGTGAACAGGTTAAAAGCATAAAATATGAGATAATCCAATAAAATCTTTAAATAACTGATATGAGAAGGACTACACAAATTTTCCGTTTTCCAATTCTGCTGTTATTTCTCGTCATCACAGCAATAGCACGAAGTGAGTCAAAATATGCGTCAATATTACGAGATGCTAACTGGGGATGGAAGAATCGCAACGGAGTTGAGTACGGCAAGGCAAGTTTTACAGACCTCTACGGCAGTGCACAGATAATATCGATTGCCAGATACTCTGAATCATCGATGGCAACCATGCTATACGTCAAGGAGCACTCAAAGCAAGGAACCAATAGCCTTGCTGCTGAAACTGATGCAATGGCAGCCATTAATGGCAGCTACTTCAACATGACCACATGCACCTCTACGACTGCACTCTGGCTTTACGGCAGTGAAATAGCTTCCACAGCCCCAGAAGAGTTTGCCCGATGCAATGGTATCATAGGCTTTAAGGACGGAGTGTTTTCGCTTGAACCGTGCAACTCATCTACTACTGCCGGTCAATTTGCAGCATGGGGCAAAAAGTACGATAGCTATGTGGTTTCCGGACCTATAATCCGACGGGGTGGTGTGAGTATGGATGTCAATATCGGCGGGGAAGGTTTCTATGGACCACATCCGCGTACGATGCTTGGCAGATGTGCAGACGGAACAGTATATATGGTTGTAGCTGAGGGCCGTATAGAAGGTGCTACTGGCATGTCGTTGGGAAATATGCTCAAACTGGCAGAAGATTTTGGTATGACGGATGCCATAAACTTGGATGGAGGCGGTTCTTCAACACTTTGGGTGAATGGCGAGGGTATAATCAACCGGCTCAGTGGTGGTGCCGTACGCAATGTGCCTAATATCATTACGGCAACTTCCAGAGAACTTCTGCCTACCGCAGACGATATGACTGTTGACGGCATCAAATACATGTTTACCAACTACAATACCGTTGCAGTTACTTACCCTAATACCAACCAACCTTCATCAGCCAATCCTTGTACATACAGTGGCGAGATAACGATTCCTGCAAATGTTACAATTAAAGGAAAATCCTACGCCGTGACTGCCATTGCCGACTATGCCTTCCAGTATGCTAATATCACAGCGCTAAACTTACCCGAGGGAATTACCAAGTTAGGATATAAATCTATTTATCAGACTCAGCTTACAGAGATTGTGGTGCCAAATTCCGTGACAGTAATGGACTACGAAGCACTGGGTTATAACAAAGTTCTTGAAAAGATAACCTTTGGCGAGAATATTGCTGCCAATACGTGGGGTGATAAATTATGTATTTACGGAGGCAAGAAATACGAGGTGTATATGAACTGCGATGCTGTGCCCCAGCTGCGTTCTTATACATTCGACTTTACAGGAGCAAACGTACACGTACGTCCCTCGATGTACAAAGCTTTTGTTAAAGATGCAGCGTGGAGTAATTACAATATTATAGGCGACTTATGGACAAAGTACACCTACGACGACTTACTAAAGGTGCTAAATGAGTATATTCCAAAAGTGCCGACTGGAGATGCCGTAGGCACCGACCCAGGCTGCTATTCGGTAAGCACGGTAAAAGCCCTGAGGGATGCAGTTGCCGAAGCTCAGGCATTAGACGAGAATGCTACTTTGGAACAACTCAATAAAGCTATCAACGGAATCCTGGTTGCTTACGAAGCTCTTTACTGTTACCCGCTTGATGAAGGCTATTATTATATCGAGAACGTGTGTTTTCCGGGTTATGTTCTGCAAGGTGATGCATCCAATGCCAGTAAAGACGGGCTGAAGGCGGTTGCTCTTACAGACTTGGAAACACCGCCTTATTTCAAGCTAACGCGTAAGAACGGAAACTGGCTCATACAATGTAACGACAACGGAATGTATGTGGGTACTGTAATAGGAGGAAACAGTAACGGAAGAGCTATATCACTGACAGATGATGCACGTTATGGACAATTGATAACGTGGGTTGGAGGAGGACAGTTTAAGATACAAGGCAGTTCAACCTATCCATATAGTTATACCGGAAGCAGGGTGAGGGTATATAACTATCCCGCAGGCGGTAATTTAGAAACACGCCAAATGTGGCACCTGCATCCTGCAACTTCCGATATGTTCGGTATGGATTACAATCTGGAGAACGACAGAGTGCGCGGTTTTGTTCACGATTTCGAATATACCGAGAATGATGCCAGTAAGGTTAGTTCCTATAACGTAAATCCACCAATTCGTCGCGACTGGCCAATGCCAGTGAACATATGTTGGACGCGAGATACAACAGCTAACGCGCAGCAGATTACCTGGAGCGAGTCCCCCGATTTTACAGAAGCCGTGACTCGAGAAGTGCCTGCGGAATCAGCTTCATACGAAATCTACAATCTAATTCCCGAACGTACTTATTACTGTAAAGTTGAGGCTATCACAAAAGATGAACAATATGCATCTAACGACGTTCTTGCCAATTTCTCTTTCACCACTACAGGCAGGATGCGACATCTTAAAGCCGATGGTACTGCTAATGTTCGCGACTTGGGCGGTTGGCCTACGACATGTGGCAGGCCTATTAAATACGGAAAGATATTCAGAGGTGCAGAGTTAGACGGTGGTCATACCCTGGAGTCAGAAGGGATAGAGGCATTACTCAATGCCGGTATAAAGGCTGATCTGGATTTGCGGAGCGACAGCGAAGCAAAAAATATCACAAAGTCTGTGTTGGGTAGAGGTAGTGTTTACAAACGCACACCGTTGGGACAGACTGCCAGTCATATGGAAGGTCTGACCAATTCGAGGAATACGTATAGGACTGCTGTGCAGTTTGTCCTGTCATGTGTGAAGATAGACAGGCCCGTCTATTTTCATTGTGCCATCGGTCGTGACAGGACTGGTACCCTTGCCTTCTTGCTGGAAGGCGTACTTGGTATGAGCAAGAGTGATATATATAAAGATTACGAGTTGACCAATTTCTCCTACTTCAACACACCGTGTAGCAAAAATCAACTCGATGAAATGTTTTCAATGATCGAAGCACTCGAGGGGGAGACCTTGGAACAGAAGTTTCGCACATACTTTGTTTCCAAACTCAACATCAGCAACAAAGAAATCGATACTTTCCGTGATAAGATGCTCGGTACCGACGAAGAAGTTACCGGATTATTTGATAAGCCAAATAGCCTGAAAGGCCCGGAGACGGTAGATTTTATATATAATCTCTCAGGACAGCGGATATCTGCTTCATCTGTTCTAACTAAGGGAATCAATATAAAAGGTGGGAAAAAAATATTGATGCCCTAATTTGTTTTTTCTCTCACTTAATCGTACCTTTGGCAAATCGCCGAAGTGTACTCACGTTCGGAAAAAATCAAATAAATTTGTTTTTTCTCTCACTTAATCGTACCTTTGCAGTGAAATTTTAATAAATCATGAAGAGTATAAGAATATTTTGGATAATTGTGCTACTTTTTGGCACTATGACTTCATTCGCACAGGAGGAGGTTAATATCTATAATGCTGAAAGTATTCAGAAGTATCTTAAAGAACGAATTGCTGAGACAAAAGCCAGACAGAAAGAAGCGAGAGAAGCTCAGAAAGCAGTTGATAAAGAGATGCGTACCTTGCAGCGGGATCTGGAGAAATCACGTGCTCAGGCAGTTAGAGACCGTCAACGCATTAAGGCTGCACAGAAAAGTGGAAAGTTTTACCAGCCCAAACCATACGTTCCAGAAGAACTGAAGAAGCAGAATGTAAAGGAAACACAACCTAATCTTAGCAAAGAGGAGCGTGAAAAACTCGAGGCAGAACAGAAACTGAAAACCCAGGCTGCAAAGAATCAGGCTAAACAACAGGCTGATAAAGCCAAGATAATGAGCAAGAAAGGTAATGCTCGCGAGAGAGCTGAACTGCGTGCTTCTGCGCGACAGCAGAAACTGCGCCGTAAAGAAAAGGCTGCAGAGGACAAACTGAAATCAAAGTTAGCTAAAGAAGAAGCAAAGAATGCTAAGCCTGAGGATGGCGAAACTGAAGGGAAAGATGGTAAAGCTGTTGAGAAACTTGATAAAGCGAAGGAAGATGCTCCTAAGGATGCAAAGTCTGAGAATCCGAAATCAGACACTCCTAAAGAGGAAAAAGTAGAAAAGCCGAAAGCCGAGACAACAAAAACAGAGGAACCAAAGGAGGAAATAAAGGAATCGACCGAAAAGGCTGCAGAGAAAGCTGAAATGAAAGCAGATAAGGCTGCTGAGAAAAGTGAGAAAGCAGCAGATAAGGCTGCAGAGAAACAAGAGAAGGCTGTAGAAAAAGCAGCTAAAAAAGAAAATGCCAAAGTAGCCGAAGAAGAAGCTAAAGCAAAAAAGGAAGCTGCCAGGGTAAAAAAAGCAGAGACACCAAAGAAAACTCCCGAACAGGTTGCTGAAGAGAAAGCAAAGCAGAAAGAACTGAAACAGCAAGAGAAAGAATCAAAGAAAAAATATAGCTTGCGTGAACAGCGAGCTAAAGCTGTAGCTGAACAAAAGGCAAGAGAGAATGCAGAAAAAGAAGAAAAAGACGCGGAATAAATGAATTATACAAGAATAATTTTAATAGTATTCCTTGCTTTATGGCAAGTGGATGGATTGGCTCAGGTTGCCTTTCTGGAGAATATCCATTGGAAAAACGACTGGTTGCTCTCTGGTGATGACAAACTCATAGGTACTGTTAATGCCACAGCACCTCTGGATGTGAAGATGAAATGCGAGAAAGAACTGGTTAGTGAGAATACGTGGGAGTTAACCTGGACATTTACCGCTAAACGGGATGTTCCCAATGTTCGCCTTACTGTCAGTTTCGAACATGTATCCAAGCCCGAATGGTGGATGATTCCCGCTGTTTCTTATAATGGGAACCATTTAAGCCGTGGTATGGAACCAAAAGGTGAGAAACGCGACAGGCAATGGTACACTTTCTCATATAAACGGACATCTATTCCAGGTGCCATATATAGTGAAGGAGAGGATTTCTCTATTGCTACCTTCGGCAATGTGCCCGAGAAAGCCGAAGACGATTACTCTTGCGGCATACAGCCCGAGCCTAATATTATTGCTCATCAGATAATCTGGCCCGAAGAAGAGATGCCTGTGTCTTACTGTTCACAAGACCAGTACGCACCAGGGTGGCAGCGTACCTATAACATGAAACAGGGTGAGACTCGTAAACTGAGCATGTTTCTTATCGTTGCCCGAAAAGAAACCAACCATAATGCATATCGTCACATGCTTGATATGGCATGGCTAATGGCTGAACCTGAGAAACTGCCAGTCCCCGACGAAGAGAAAATCTGGCAGCAGAGTATTGACTTCTGTCATCATTCTCTTTGGATAGAAAATGACGATTATATGGGCTACCTCCTTGGTTTGAACCTCAACGAAAAAGGAGAATGGCAACAGATAACACGCAACTGCTATGAGGCTGGCTGGTTGGGCCAGAACATTAGTCTTGCTGTGAGTGTCTTGCGCGATTTCAACAAAACGGGTAATCATGTTGACATAGACCAAGGTATTGCCACGCTTGACACATGGGCAGATAACTGTCAGTTACCCAATGGATTGTTCTATACCCAGTTTGACGCACTTATCAATAAGAGCCGTTGTGTTATGGATGCTTGTAATCTGGGTACTGCAGCATTGCAGTTTTTTGAAGCAGATCGTGTGGTAAAAGAGCTAAGACTCATCCGTCCCGGCTATCTGGGTGTGGCATGGGGTATCTGTAATTTTATGTTGGCAGACCAGCAACCTAACGGATGCTATGGAAGAGGATGGACCATTGACGGCCGTTGCATAGAACGCGAAGGTGGGGTAGGTGCATATATAATTCCAGCTATGCTGAAGGCATACGAATATTACAACGACAAGAAATATCTGGAAAGTGCTCAACGCGCGTACATATATTATATAAGCGATTTTAAGAAGAACGGATTCAGTACAGGCGGTACGTTAGATACTCGCTGCATAGACAGGGAATCTTCCTATCCCTTACTGTTATCAGCTATCGAACTGTACAAGATAACGAAGAACGATGTTTACTTGAACGATGCCGTTGATGTCTCCTACTATCTGAGTACATGGCTTTGGCATTACAATATCAACTATGCAGAAGGAGATGCTTTCCAACAATATAACTATAAAACACTTGGCGCGACCAGTGTTAGTACACAACGTCACTGCTTTGATACCTTTGCATGCCGTTGGGTAAATGCCTGGAACGAATTAGCAAAGCTCACAGATGATTCTCAATGGAGTGAGAAGGCCGAGGCTATCTGGCGTAATTCCTGTCAGTTGATAGGTGACGGGACACTCAAAATTAACGGTCATGTTCGCCCTGTCGGTTCACAGAATGATGCTTTCTACGGATCAAGTTGGTTCTCACGAGCACAAAAAGAGGGTATGCCGCCAATTGTACAAAAACGCAGAACAAATGATGTGTTAATAGCTTGGCCTTGTGCTTTTAGGCTTGAAAAGATGCGAAACTCAGCAGAATAATCATAAGGTTTGATTAAAAATTGTTAAATAGGACGTAGTTGTTGATAGCAGATTTGGATAAGCCTTTAATTTTAAGTATTTTTGCAATGCATAAATATTATTTGTAACAGAATAACTAAGAGGATTAACTATGGCAAATAAGAAAAAAACAGAAAAAAGGAAGTTGTTAACTCCAAAAGAGCATGAAATCATGCTAAAGTTATGGACTCTTGAGGAGTCTGGTTCTAAACAATCTAAGGTTCGTGATATCTTGGAACTCTTTAAGGCTGATGGCTCTAGTATGGCCTATACCACGCTGGCTACTTTCATAAAGATTTTGGTGGCTAAGAAATATGCCTCTTCTACAAAGAATGGTGTTATAATCTTCATCAAATCTAAGATTTCACGTCAGGATTATGCCAACCTTGCTATGAAATATGCTTTGGCTGACTATTTCGCAGGCGATAAGGACAAAATGATTGAAACCATCAAGGCATTGTAATTCATAAATTTTCTTTGCAGCAAGGCAAAGTTGAATTTACAATAAAAAAGGGGCAGTAACACTGTCCCTTTTTGTTTTTTCTTGTTAAGTTAAATTACTTAGCAGCAGCAAGACTAGCCTTACGGAATGCCTTCATGGCTTTCTCAATCTCCAGAGAAACCTTGCGAGCACGAGTGCCAGCAGCCTTGTTACCATTCTCTGCCTGAGCAGCAGCGTCCTTTGCGAATGCGCCGTATGCGGCAGCAATCTGATTGAGTAAATCTTTCATATACCTTTTACTTTAAGTTTGTAAACAGCGCAAAGGTACAAATATTAATAATACAACACAACATTTGTATAAAAAAAATGAAGAAAAATGGGAAAATCGTGGTTTTAGACTATCCAGAGACACTTTTTGTGCTGTTTTATAGCATAATTATTCATCGACAATTAGGACAAAGACCTTTAACAACATATTCTGCTTCTTCCATATAATAGCCTTCTGGAAGAGATACTACTGGAATAATATATTCTTCCAAACAGTAAGTACGACCGCATTTCTTGCATGAGAAATGTATATGATTAAGATGTTGTTCGCCTTCACATCGGCAGACGCAATATTTCTGGAAACCTGTTCCATCATCTATCTCGTGTAAAAGATGATGCTCGGCAAAAAGCCTAAGTGTACGGAAAATGCTTGAACGGTCCATCTGTGGCATACGCTCCTCCATATCCTGTAATGTGAAGGCTTTATGAGATTTACTACATTCCTTCCAGACAAGGATTCGGACTGATGTGGGTTTAACGCCATGTTCCTGTAGATGTTCTATCAGATTGGTTTCCATTTTTTTTCTTCAAAGGTATATCATTTCTTCGAGACCACAAAAATTTTCTGATTTTTCTTTATCTTCTTTCCAATAAAGAGTTTACATTTGGAAATAAATTGCTATCTTTGTGCCGCTGATTGAATTAGAAACTTATGAGGTGCTTCCTGCAGTTATTGCTGATTTATTCGCTGAATATTGTATTCTGTTATGCCTCCGAACTTACAAATCTTAAGGTTAACAGAATGCTGGAACCTCGTGGTATTGTTCGCACAGGGCAATTCAGTTGGCAGGTAATAACGGAAGGAAACGAGGTACGTCAGTTGGCATATCATATTAAGGTAGCCAGCACCCCCGAAGGACTGAAGGGCGGACCTGCTCTAATGTGGGACAGCGAAAGGCGCGAGAGTCCCGACATGGTACAGATTTTTTACCAGGGACGCAGATTCCCGTATGACAGCACAATTTATTGGCAACTGGAAGTCTGGCTGAGCAACGACGAGCATTTGCAGAGTCCTGTCCAGAAAATCGAGACGGGGAAGAAAGGTTCAGATTGGAATGACACCCCGGTTACAAAGGCAGATGTTCGGCATGACTATTTCTATTATCTGCGTTGGCTGCATACATTACAGATGACACAGGCTGACAGCGGTGAACTCTTCCAGCCGGTTCCTGACGACACGTTGGCACTTCCCGTTGATAGTGTTGCTGCAGTACTATACAGCCTATACAAAGACGAAGGCGATCTGAAGGCAGTCTATGATTATTACAGTATGGTCAGACGGTGGATGAAATACCAATACGACAGTCATAGCTCAGTAAGCACAGGACTAATAAGCATAATGACGGAGCTGGCACAAAAGCAAAACCTACAAGCCGATGTGTTAGAATACAGCCGTCTTCAGGGCGATTCCACAACGTATGAGCCATATTGGCTCTATACCGACGAACCATCATGGTGCAGAGGAGTTATCAGGCAAACTTCTTCCAGCATTGCATACAATAGGATAGAGATTTCCATTCCTTCTTTTGTCGGCAAAGACAAGGATACAGTATCTCACGAGAGTCCTTATGGGACCATCCGAAGTGAGTGGAACAGGGACGAGAACGGAGTTATCTCATGGGAGATACAGATTCCCGTAGGTGTTCAGGCCCATGTCGAATATCCTAAAGGCTATGCTGATGATGAGGGGGGACGTAATCTTTTCTTAGGAAACGGAGGATGGATGCTGAGGCTTCTGCCTGTTGCAGAAAATGAGAATATATAACAAATTAAGTAAACTATGATACAGAATGATTTACAGAGACTACGCTGGCAATTCTTAGATGAAGCGCTGCGCGACCCTGTTTTGGAGTTTTTTATGGGTGAGCGAACTGCCACCAATGAGACGGGTAATACCCGAAGTCTTATTTATTATGTAAATAAACGACTAAAGGAAGTAAACCGCGACTGGAGTTGTAGTAAGCGAATGCTCCAGAACGATGTCGTTTTCTTCAAGAAGAAAGGTGCCCGTCTGATGCCCAGCTTCCGTCGTGGGCACAAGCGTATTCTCCGTTACATTAACCTGGAATGGAAAAACCCGTTGTTACGTACTTCACTTGGATTGGATGTGGCCCGTGACTCGGAAGACTCCTTTGCTTTTCCACCTCTTGCAGACGGACCTGTTACATCCATAAATGTACGTATTTCCACCAACTTAGAGGCAGCTTTTCTGACTCGTCTGCAGAATCCCGAGGTAAAACAGCGACAAACCAACACTCAGGATGGGAATGTAACCATACAGGTTAAAGTTCCTATGAGCGATGATATAGAGCGTATCGTCTTATCTTACGGCACCGACATAGAAGTCTTAGGCCCTGTGTCTTTCCGTAGTAAGATTCGTCGTACCATTAACGAGTTGCAGAAAATCTATAAAAAAGAAACAGCAGCCGAAACTGCTAAGCCTGTGCAAGGCGACCTTTTTGGGGAAATGTTTTGACCTTTGACAGAAATAATCAGTAAACAACAACATTATGAAAAAGTTTTTCCTTTTAATTGCATTATGCCTTTCCGGTATTATAGGCATAAAGGCTGATACGCCTCGTAATGAATATCCGCGTCCTCAGTTCGAGCGCGCACAGTGGCAGAACCTAAACGGGACATGGACTTACACCTTCGACTTTGGTAAGTCTGGCGTTAACCGTAATTTCCGAAACAGCAAGGGGTTTGACGGGAAGATCCTGGTTCCTTTCTGCCCCGAGAGTAAACTCAGTGGAGTTCAGAACACAGATTTCATCAATTGCATGTGGTACCAACGTACCATTAGCGTACCCCAGGAATGGGAAGGCAGTCAAGTCCTGTTACACTTTGGTGCCGTAGATTACGAAGCTACCATTTACATAGACGGTAAGGAAGTTATGCAACACTTCGGAACAGGAAGCAGTTTCGAGATGGACATCACCAAATTTGTTCCTGCAGGCAAGAGCGCCAACCTGGTTGTTCGTGTAATGGACAACTTGCGTAGCGGTATGCAGCCTGGTGGAAAACAATGCTGGAACTACTTCTCAGGTGGTTGCGACTATACCCGTACCACCGGTATATGGCAGACTGTATGGATGGAGCCCGTTAGTTCACAGGGATTAAAGAATGTATTTGTTATTCCCGATATCGACCAGCAGCAGTTGGTTGTCCGTCCGGAATTCTATACAGAGGCAAACGGCAACACGCTAACCGTCCAGGTATTTGATGGCAAGAAAGTGGTTTCTGCAAAAACTGCCAATGCGGTTAATGGCGCAAATATTGTTCTGCCCATCAAGAATCCTAAATTATGGAGCCCCGAGAATCCAAATCTTTACGATGTAAAGTACATTGTGAAAGATGCTGCAGGAAAAGTAATAGACGAGGTAAGTTCTTATGCAGGAATGCGTAAGATTCATTGTGCCAACGGATATTTCTACCTTAATAATCAGCCTTACTTCCAGCGCCTTGTTTTGGACCAGGGATTCTATCCCGACGGCATTTGGACAGCTCCCTCCGACGCAGATCTCAAGCACGACATAGAGATGAGTAAGGCTGTCGGATTTAACGGAGCCCGTCTGCATCAGAAAGCATTCGAGGAGCGTTACTACTATTGGGCCGACAAGTTGGGTTATATCTGCTGGGGCGAGCAGGCATCTTGGGGAACGAACGTCAATAATCAGGAAGCAACAGGAAACTTCTTACGCGAATGGACAGAACTTGTGGTACGCGATCGTAATCATCCCTGTATTGTTACCTGGACTCCTCTGAACGAAACATGGGGAGCACAGGCTGGCACCTATGTGCGTTTCGTTCAGGATTTATATAACCTTACAAAGGCTATCGACCCAACCCGTCCCGTTAACGATGCCAGTGGTGACGGTCATGTGAAAACTGATATTTGGAGCGTACACGATTATAGTCGCGAGTATGAAAGACTGGTAGAGAACCACACTTTCAAGGATGGTCTTCCGCACTACCGTAATATGTCGGGGAAAGACTTCCTGGCAGACTATGAGGGCCAACCCTATATGATTGATGAATTTGGCGGTTTAGGCTGGATTCCTAAGGACCAGCGCAGTAATTCATGGGGCTATGGTGCACAGATAGAGACAGAAGACGAGTTCTTCCAGATTCTCGAGAAAGAAGTGGATGCAATCAAGGCATGCAAGAACGTAGTAGGTTTCTGCTATACTCAGATTACTGATGTGGAGCAAGAGAAGAATGGCGTTTACTATTATGACCGTCGTCCCAAGTTCGATGCTGCCAAATGGAAGGCAATATTCGAGAAGATTCCAAGCATTATCAGCATCGAACAATAATCATTGACCTTTTAGACTATGAAACACATAAAAAAACTACATACTCCCTGTCTCAGCCTAATAAGGCTGGGATGGGGTATACTGTTTCTCCTGTCTCTGCCTGCAATAGCACAGGAGCAGTCAAGGGATACTGTAACCTTTGCCGTATATGGTAATTCCATCAGTACGTACCACGATTTCCTGCCCTCGGGCTATGCCGTTTATTACTCTGCAGCCCGAGAGTTGGAGGTTGGTATGCAATTGGGAGACACATATTGGATGCAGTTAAGTCGGAACACGGGAATGACGTTCCTCGTTAACTCCTCATGGAGCGGCTCGCGTGTCAGTTCAGATAACGGAGAAGCCGTTTCGCCCTTTTTGAGTACACATCGTGTAACCTCAATCGGCAGATTCGGTAAGCCTGATGTGATTCTCATTGCCGGCGGTACCAATGACTGGGGGTGGGCTCGTTGCAAACTTGGCAATTACAGCACGGGGCCGCTTTATAAGGACTCTGTTACTTTCCGTGGCGGATATGCCCTGATGCTTTTCCGTCTGCAACAGAAGTATCCTGATGCTAAGATAGTTTGTCTAAGCATCTTTCCCCGTTCACAGGGATTCTCCGCAACTAATTCCCAAGGTTGGACTATGGCACAAGGTAATGCCAGCATCAAGAAGATAGCAGAGGATTTTGGATGTTACTATATAGATTGCACCAATGTGGCATGGAGTTCAGACTGGGGTAAGTACACCATAGACCAACTGCATCCTCGCCCCGCTGGTTGTACACTACTTGCAGATTGTATTCGGAAGGGATTGTTAAAAGCCGGTGTGATAACATCAGACCTTCTTCGGTCCAACGAGGTAGAAGAGGCGCAACCGTTGCTCGATCTTTCTTTCGATGCCGAGGGTATTGTCAATAAAGGAACATACGAGACCAAGATTGGCGCACATGGCAAAGCAACAACACTATATGATTCCGAACACGATACGTGGTTAGGTTGTACACGTGCCATCGCGTCAGATTACTTTTACGTTAACTACGACAGCGATACAGAGCTTACAGATGCTTTAAACAATAGTGTAACATGGGAAGCGTTAGTCCGCCTGGAGTCACTTGCTGATGTACAGGGTGCATGCGACCGTACTTGCTACTTCAGTACCGATCAGGAAGGCGGTTGGTCGTTCCATAATTCTCGTTATGCCAATACCTTTACATATACTCACACGACAAAATACCAGAGTAGTGCCAAGAACCTCACAGGCGACTCTATTATGATTCCTGGAAAGTTCTATCATGTAGTAATGACAATGGACCGTACCAGTCATGTTATGCGTTATTTTATTAATGGCACTTTAGTACACACCAGTACCCGTTGCGGCTCAGACATACTTATGCCTAAGCGCGGCTCATCGGCTGGTAAACGTGGTCTGTGGATTTGTCTGGGCGGTGATTGTACGGTTAATAGCAGTATCAGCAATTGCGAGAACAGTTCTGCTTGCACCTTCGTCTTCGCCCGAATCTACGACGGAGCACTTACGGATAAAGCAGCCAGAGCACTATATACACCCTATGTAAAACAGTTCACGGAACCTGTTCCGGCATTGTCAGACGATTTGGTTATGGACTGTGGATTCACCTCAGACGGAGCCGTAAACTATGCTTTAAACTTCCGCGATACACCCATCGAAATGGTGGGTAATGTACCCCTTCAGTGGAACGAGGATATCCATTCGTTCGAAGCTGTGTTTCAGGGAGATAAGTCAAATTTCTTCAAGTATTTCCTCGGCAACAGCCCTGCAGCAATGAACCTCATGAGCGATGCCTACACCGTCGAGGTTTTCTGCCAGGCAGAAAGTGCAAAACCCAAGGCACAGATACGACCGGTAGGTAGTCCCAATAATTACGGTACAGGTTTGCAGATGATGCTGAATGGCGAGGTAGGTTATTCCACAGCAACTGCCGGTTATAATAGTACAGGAAATGTAACCAAGAAAATATGGCATAAGACCAAGACAGGAACGCTTACAGACGAATATACCCATTATCTTATTGTGTATGATCGCAAGAAGAATTTCTCGCGGCTATATATAGATGGTCAGCTCGCCTTAAATAATGTCATTAACAATAAGGAAGCAATACACTTCGACTGGGCGCCTGCAGAATGGTTAGCCATAGGCGGAGATGCTAACGGACTCTACGGTTCATCCACCTCGACTGGCTCTTATCCCTTCTCTGGGAAGATTGCCGCCGTTCGTATTTACGGAAGGTCTGTTTCGGACAAAGATGCACTTGTACTTTCCCAGGCAATGCATCACCCTTCACTTTCCTTCACAACCAATGCTAAAGGTTTTGCAGCCGTCTGTGTTCCTTTTGCTACTGTTGTGCCTGAGGGATATACCGCATATATAGTACGCGATATTTCCGCATCGTCCGTTCTGCTGTTACCCGTAGCAGAGGGTGGGGAAGTGCTGCCTCATGGAGCGGCTGTTGTCCTTCAGGGTCCGGCAGCCAAAGCAGAATTCGCCCTCACACCGGCAGCTCTCGAACTTGTCAGTCGTGCTGTATCTGTTACGGATAATCTCTTGGCAGGCTCCTATGCATCCAAGGAATTGAATGCAGGACAGGGATATTGTCTGCAGAACAATAGTTTCTATCGTGCATCCACAGCCCGAACGCTCGCTCCTTTCTCATGCTGGCTTCCCCTCGACAGTAAGAGAAGTTCATTCTCTTTAGACACGGCTACGCCCATTCGCCCGATTATACAGAATGTTTCCCTGAATCCATTTGCAAAAAGTTACAGTATTTCGGGCCAGCATGTCGGAAAAGGTTATAAAGGAATAATAATTAGGAACAATCGGAAAACTTTAAAGTAAAAAAAAGAACGGAAATAGGTAGAAAAGTAAAATTACAATGCAAATAATTTGTATATATAATATATAAGGTGTATTTTTGCCCCAAAGATAACCAAAAACAGTTATACTATAAAAACAATTATTAACCCAATTAAATCATTATTATGAGAAAAATCAAACTTCTCTTTACCGCTCTGCTGTCAATGTTAGCATGGACGGGTGTAATGGCGCAGTCGGGCACGGGTGCTCAGAATGACCCGTTCGTAGTGAAAACGGCTGACGACCTAAACAACTTACGTAACCTGCTTGTTCCTGAAAGTATGAACTACGTGGTTTTGGAAAACGATGTCGATATGGCTGGCATCAAGGACTGGTTTCCTCTTTTCAACAATGTGAATCCTTATCCTCAAATTGACTTCGATGGTAAGGGCCATGTCATTAGCAACCTCACTTCCAAAACGGACGGACAGTATGACTACTGTGGCCTTTTCGGTGTGCTTTGCGGCAATGTGCGCAACTTGGGCGTGAAGAATGCCGACGTTACATGTACTGGTGGCACAGGCATTATAGCCGGATATCTGGGCCATAGCCAATATGGTCAGACCTGCTATGTCGAGAACGTCTGGGTAACAGGTAAGTTAAGTGCAAGCGGCTACTGTGGTGGTATGTTTGGTAATATTGCCAACGAGAGCCACATCACCAACTGCTATGCCAACGTAGAGGTAACAGGTGAGAGCAATATCACTGGTGGTATCATCGGTCGTGTTCGTGAAAAGGTTATTATGACCAATGTTTATGCAGCCGGTAGCATCAACCAAGGTGGTGGTATCATAGGCGGCGGCTTCAAGGATGAAACAGCATTGGGCACCTACAAGAATGTAGCTGTGTGGAACAATACCGAGAAGAACTTCGGTCCCGCTCGTGAAGGTGAGACTCTGGACGGGATCATCAACTATGACGGAACCAACTTTGCTGATATGCAGAAGCAGGTTGTAGCATGGGATTCCAAAGCATGGTACTGCGATACGAAGGAAGGCAGCTATCCCGTACTGGTGGACTTCCTCGATCCTGAGACAAAATCGAATGTACAATATGAAGCAGCATTGGCTTCTATAACAGAAGGTGGCGTATACCGCATCAAGACTGATGTGAAAGGCACTGTTTATTATGTTACCTTAACCGGTGGTCTGACAAGCGTTAAAGACAATGCCGGAGTCTTTACTCTTACAAAGACTGAAGGAGGAGCATTTAAACCAGTCGGCGTTAGAATCGACACAGGAACAGAAAGATTCACTAATCCTCCTTTGAGCAACAATGTTGCTAATCTGAACCCAGGCAGTTTTTCACGTTCTAATAATAACGACCGCGCTGATTGGGAAAGGCAAGTATTCTTCTTGAACGAAGAAGGCAAGTATGCTATCCGTTCTTGCAACACACAGCCAGCCACCAGCAGTTGGGGTGATGCAGGTAGAACCTTCTGGACCTATTCAATAGGAGAAGTGGCAACTCCTTGCTATACCTACGATGCAACTTACGTTTGGGAACTGGATGGCCCAATCACATCTGTTAATGTTACATACAAACTCTATGAGTCTGACGGAACCACACAAGTTGGCAATGCCGTAACAGTAAAGCAAGAGTCTAACAGTGCAGCTAATGTTCCTGCAAGCATGCTCAACAACTACGTGTATGACTATGACGTTACTGGCACCATTGGTAATACAGATAGCGAAATCAAAGTTGTACGTACCTTCAAGGCTGGTGTTGCTCATGCTTTGGCCGACCTTAGCAATTCTAAGGCTTATACCATCGGATGTGATCGTGGTGCATTCCTCACCAAGAACGATTACCTGGCTTCAACAGCACACAGTTCTCTTACTGATGCCGATCCTTCTAACTTTGCTGTCATCAACTACGAAGATAACTATTATCTGTACAGCATACCTGATAAAAAGTTTGTCACAAACAATGGTTCTTTGTCAGCTCTGCTTGTTAATGGTACAGGTGATGCTATTAAGTTGGATGCAAAGACAGATCCTTATTTCCTTGGTTACTTTGTAATTAATGGCACAAACAATGGTCTGAACACCAATGGCAATGATCCTTATGGATATGTCATCAATACTTGGATGAATGCTGATCCTGGCAACCTGTATTATATGGTTGAGGCTGGTGACTTTGATGCAACAGAAGCACTTGAGGCATTGAAGGATTTCTTCTATCCTTCATACTTTATCACATACGTAGTAAAGGATGCTGCTGGCAATGAAATCTTCAAGAGTGATCCTGTTCCGACAAGAAAGGGTGCCGTTATTTCTTCATTACCCGAAGTATATCGTCGTCCATTCTGTTCATATAATGATGTAAATCTAATTATTACCAAAGAGCAGACAACTGTTGAGTTTACCGCTACATGGGATGGTCCTTTCCAGCTCTCAACAAGCGATGAAGATGCTAAGTGGTACAATATGACTATCCGTTCAGACTATAATGTATTCGTAACAGAAGAAGAACCTTATTATCCCAAGACAGCTACCACCTTCCAGAAGGCAGATTATGAGTATCAGTGGGCATTTGCCGGTAACGCTTATACAGGTATCAAGGTCTTCAGTAGGGCAAGGGGATTTGGCTATACACTTACAAAGGACGGTGATGCTGCTGTAATGCGCGAAGGTCAATATACATGGACAATCGGCAAGAATGCCGACGGTTTCACATTGAAGGAAACAGGTACCGACTATAACTGCATCAATCAAAGTGGTGGTGCCTCTGGTCCGCTGAAGTTCTGGAACAGCGCTAATTCACCCACCGACAACGGTTCAACCTTCCGTATCTCTGCGGTTCCCACTTCATTCGAGTGGACAATCGGCGATACCGGCTATGCTACTATGTATGTTCCTGTTCCCGCATTTGTCGATGCTCCCAACGCAATTCCCGAACCTGTTGGCGCTTGGACATTTGATAATGCAGAAGACCTGTTGGCTGGTAAGGGTATTGCCACATTGCAGCCTGCAATAGAATATCCGCTTTTAGACACAAAGAAGACCATTACTGATGTAGAGTCTCTTGCAGATGCTAATATCACAGCTGCTGAAGGATATGCTGCCGGAGACGGTGCAATCTTCATTCCCAAGGGTGCCAGCCTGAAGATGACGCACAATCTTAATACAACCGAACTCCGCACATTTACCTTCATGGTGGATATTAAGTTGGCAGATGTAACAAGTTATACATCTATCTTCCAGACAAACGTTGACAACTACAACGACGGAGAACTCTTTGTAAATAAGGGTAAGGTCGGTGTCAATTATAATGGTGTTGGCTATGCCGGTAATGTTGTAGCTAACAATTGGCATCGTGTTGTATTCGTAGTCGAAGATGCACTTCCAACAGTTTATCTTGATGGCGAGCAAGTTGCTATGGCTACAAAAGCCGACCTTAGATGGGCTATGGATCCAATTGCATACTTCTTTGCCGACGAGGATGGAGAGGAAACAGATGTTATAGCATCCGAGATCTGTGTATGGGACAAGGCACTTACCACTTCGCAGGTTATTGCTCTTGGAACACCTGGTACAAAGGCTCCAAAAGCAACTGGTGTAGAAGCCTTCACAGGTATTGTTCAAGACGACGTTCTGAAACTGAACAAGCTGAATAGTTTAGTTCCGGCTAAAACTCCTGTTGTACTGAAGGGCGCTCCAGGCACTTATGCATTTACCATTGCTAATGACGTAGTGGGTCTTCCACTTATTGAGAATGATCTTAAGGGTACTGCCGAAGAAATTGAGGCAGCTGGCAACTATGTTCTGGCTCAGCCCGAGGGCAAACCCGTAGGCTTCTATCTGGCAGAGACTGGTAAAATCAAGGCAGGCAAGGCTTACTTGGAGGGTAATTCCAATACTGGTCCACTGGTTAAGGCCTTCTACTTTGATTCTAATAGAGAGACGGCTATCGAAAACGTCAACGCTAACGTTAACGTCAACAAGGGTGCTATCTACAACCTCTCCAAGTGCTGAAATAAAGCCCCAACCCCTGGCCCTCCCTTAGGGAGGGTGAGGGGTTAAAACAGAATCTAAACTTATGACCCATACCCTCATTAGTCACCTCCCCTAAGGGGAGGATGGGAGGGGTCCAATATGAAATACATTAAACCGATATTGAAAGTAGAAGAGGCCGATGTTGTCAACATGTTGGCAGAGAGCCTGGTAATTGACGGCAAAACCACAGTTGATGGTGGCGATGCATTGAGCAAAGAAGACAAGAGTTGGGAAATCTGGTCAGACGACAAGGAATAATCCCGATTCATAAAGCTAATTAACAGAAAAAAGGCAGCCCCTCAATTAAGGTTGCCTTTTTCTTTCCATTTAGTTAAAATACCTAAAATCAGGTATTTTATTTTGTAGTTCACACACTAATTCGTACATTTGCAAAAATAACGATTGTTTAACCATTCAATTTTTATCAGATTATGGCAAAATGGATATGTCCTGTATGCGGTTATGTTCACGAAGGTGATACCGCTCCCGAGAGATGCCCCCAGTGTAAAGTTCCTGGAGATAAGTTTAAGAAAGTTGAAGAAGGCACAGCCCTTCAGTTCGTAACAGAGCACGAGTTAGGAATTGCAGATGCTATTCCAGCTGGTGCAGAAGGCGATTTCGTACGTCAGGGGTTGAAAGACCACTTCATGGGCGAGTGTACCGAAGTCGGTATGTACCTTGCCATGAGCCGTCAGGCCGATCGTGAGGGTTATCCCGAAATAGCAGAAGCATTCAAGCGTTATGCTTACGAAGAAGCCGATCATGCTTCACGTTTTGCAGAGATGTTGGGCGAAGTTGTTTGGGATACCAAGACCAATGTCGAGAAACGTATGATGGCCGAAGAAGGTGCTTGCAAGGGTAAGATGGAAATCGCCAAGGTAGCCAAGCAGCTGAATCTGGACGCTATTCACGATTCTGTTCACGAAATGGCAAAGGACGAAGCCCGTCATGGCGCAGGTTTCCAAGGCCTGTTTAACCGCTATTTCAAGAAATAACAGACGCTGTTTTTTAGCTGTTAAGTTTTTATAAAGCCGATACTCATTCCTTTTTCGAGTATCGGCTTTTTAAGAGTCGTTGTGGTTATCAGTGCATGAGGCAGCACAATGGCTTACAAAGGACGAGTTGGATAGCGTGAAGTGGCTGCCAGCAGATTTTGAAGTGGAGAATAAGATATCACAAAGAAAATAAACGAAAAGACTACGAAAAAGATTTTATCTTTGTGGCACAAAACAAATAAGTGAGATAACCAGAAAGGCACCGGATGGATGCCTTTTTCTGTCTTACACAATTAAGAATTGGCAATGGCATCCCGGACCTTGTCTGATAACTGCTGGTAGGTGTCTTCTTCTGTGGGCATAATGACAGGAAGGTAGGTTACTGTAATTTTGTTCTTGCCTAAGCGTTTTGTGCTGCGGGGCATAGCTTCGAAAGCACCTTCTATACGGACAGGAAGGATGGGGACGTTCAGTTCCTTTGACAGAATGGCGAAGGTCTTCTTAAAGGCTTGCATCTTACCGTCGTGGGTGCGGGCACCTTCGGGGAAGATAACCAGGTTCTTACCCAGTTTCAGCACCTTGGCCATACGAAGAATGGAATCCTTAAGGTTCTGGTGCTGCATCAGAATGACATTATTGTGGCGCGCCATCAACTGCAGAGGGTAACCTTTGATATGTTCTTCCGTTGCGTAGTAGTAGGTTTTTTGCATTGTTTCTTCATTCAGTCCTGCTACGCAGATATTGCCGTCGATGGCACTCTGGTGATTCGGAGCAATAATAAACTGTCCCTCTAACGGGATGTTTTCAATTCCTTTGATTTCCAGTTTGTTATGCTTCTTTAGGAATTTGTGCATCAATCTTACAAACTTGGTATGAATGGGCCAAGTAGAGGCGATGTTCAGGTAAGATGTATCAGACGAAAGGATGGCATTCCAGTCGGTGTTTTCTACCTCTGAGCGGGTCTTGTACTGCGCTATGTAATCGGCTATTTCCTGTATGTTGGCATATTGCGCAAAGGTGCTGGATTTCATCTGTACGCCAAAGGTACGTTCTATGAACCCTTCCAAGCCCACACAATCGAGGGAGTCGAAGGCTAAATCCGTCTCTATATGGCTTGTAGGCTTGACGGTTACCTTCTTCTCCTCCTCGATGTACTCCCTAAGAATCTTCATCTCGGGAGTCTCTCTGACTTTAAACTTATCTTTGGGTTGTACTTCAGTCGTAGCGGCATCCTTTATCAGGTCTTTCAGCTTAAAGCGCTGCAGCTTGTCTAATTTTGTTCTTGGAAGACTTCCTCTATAGACAAAGAGGCTCATTAACTTCTTGTAATTGACAACTGTCTTGTTGTAGGGCTCTATCACCAGACGCTTCAGCTGTTCCTCTGCTTCAGCATCCGAAAGGTTGGCTGCCCATTCCTCCTTAGGCACGATAATGGCACGCAGCATATCTCCGTCCTGTGTTACGGCAACCTCCTTCACGTACTGGTCGTACTTCTCTAATTTGTATTCCAACTCGGCTGGCTGGATGTTCTTGCCGTTGGAGAGAACAATGATTTCCTTGGAACGTCCTGTAATATGGATACGACCTATTTCGTCCAGGTAACCTAAGTCGCCCGTATGAACATATCCGTCTTTGTCTATCACCTGAGCCGTCTCTTCGGGGCGGTTGTAATAGCCCAGCATCACGTTGGGACCCTTTACGCAGATTTCGCCGTTCACAATCTTCACATCAACGGTTGACATGGGCAAACCCACACATCCGGGAATGACATCGCCCGGACGAGTGAAGGAAATGATAGGAGCAGTTTCCGTCATTCCATATCCCTCGAGCATGGTTATACCGAGGGTACGCAGGCCGTTGCCTACTTCGGTGTCCAATGATGCACCGCCGCTGACACAATAGGTGAGGTTGCCGCCCAACTTCTGATGCACGGCCTTAAAGATGATGCGCGAAAACCTGGGGCTGTTGACTACCTCGCAGAGTTTGAAGAGCGCACGTGCAACGGGACTGGCGTCAATCTTCTTCTTGATGCCCAGATAGATGGTTGTCCACAGACGGGGTACGCCCACAAAGATGGCTATCTTGCCCCTAACCAGTGTATCCATAATGTCGGGCCCTGAAAGAGTGGGGCAGATGGCTACACCACCGCCTGCCAGAACAGGCATGATAACTGTTCCTACCAAAGGCAGCACATGATGCAAGGGCAACAGGATAAGTGTACGGCGCGTGCTGTCGAAGATAGGCACATCCACCGTCACGCTGTGACAGTTGGCATACAGGTTGGCATACGATATCATTACCCCTTTGGGTGAACCTGTTGTTCCAGAGGTATAGATGATAAGTGCCATATCCTTGTTCTCAGCCGTAAAGATGCCGTCCTCTTGTATGTATAGTTTACCTTCCCTTTGGGGACAGGAAACTTGTTCGTAGTCGTCAATCAGCAGAATCTGTATGGGCAGACCAGATTCCTTTACTGCTTCCTCGGCAACGCTAAGGCGTTCTTTGGAAGTCCAGATACATTGTGGCTTACAGTCCTTTAGGATATACACAACATCCGAAACCGTAGATGATGCATCCACGGGAACTGCTACGCCCTTGTTCTGCCAAATGGAGAAGAAGGCATAGATCCAGCCTTCGCGGTTTTCTGAGAAGATTAGTGTTCTGTCGCCCTTGTTTTGGGGTGTATATTTAGAAAAGAGGTTGATGTAGTCTAACAACTGAGTGAAGGTGATATTACGCTCCTTCGCCATAATGGCTATGTTCTGGAATTCCTTTATCATGTTGGTATATTTTATATATATGATATATCTGTAGAAAACGTTGCAAAGGTAAGCTATTTCTCTGCAATAGACGAAGGAAAATCCTATATATTGTATTAAATTCTATGATATTTGCGTGTTTTGTCCTATATCCGAAATAAAAAGTGCTATTTCAGATTCATTCGGTAATCCTGAGGTGTGAAACCGATTTTCTGTCGGAAAACACGAATGAAATACGACGGGTCATCAAAACCCACTTCATGTGCAATTACCTGAATGCTATAGTTTGTGGTCATGAGCAGCCGCTGGGCACACTGGATTTTCGTGCGCAGGATGTACTGCAGGGGTGAAGTGCCCAGTTTCTCGCGGAACAGTCTTTCGAGATGCGATTTCGTGAGGCAGACCATATTGGCCAGCGTTTCTGTCTCTATCACCTTTCCGACGTTTTCCTTTACGTAGTCGATTACCTTCAGCAACCGTTCGTCCATCTCCTCAATCTTCTGCGCCTTTGCCATAAAGAACGAGGCTACTATCCATACAAAGCCCTGCAGCTGCATTTTCTGCGCTCGGTCCATCTGGGCATATCGGATAGCGTATTCGCGATAGGATGGGTGGGCATAGAAATCCTCGGCGCTGGCGTATGGCAGTGTCAGTTCAGGATAATAGTTGCAGTAGTTCTCGAAAAGCAGATCGATGGCTTGGTTAGCTTCCACCTCGTAGGGGAAGGAATAGAGGTCGAAGATATCCGACTGGGTTCCGTACCGTTCATAGACAAACAGGTAGTAGAACCTGAGTCCGCTCTGGCATGTCATACTGTGAGGCATAAAACTGGGTACCAGATACATGTTTCCGGGCTTCATTGTCAGTTCTGCCTCTGGGGTGCTAATGGTTCCTTCGCCCTCCTTCACATAATACAGGCGGGCGAAAGGGGAGGAGAGGCCTTTTCCTTCCCAATGCTGACTTACCTGAGCGTACCCCGCATTCAGCACACAGATATTAACGAGTTCCAGATCAGTTTTCATCGTTTCTTGTGTAAAGATACGAAAAGTCGCTCGCAAAACAAGAAGAAATCATTATTTTTTTTGCATAAAAGATGTTTCGTTAAAAGTAAAAAGCTATATTTGCAACATCAAACCTTATAAATAAGTCGTTATGTACACTTCGGACAATAAATTATATGTGGCACATGGTTCTAATGGACCTATATGCCTTTGTGGTAAGATGGCCAACCGCCACGGTCTGATAGCAGGTGCTACGGGAACCGGAAAGACGGTGACGCTGCAGGTGCTGGCCGAGACTTTTTCCCAGGCTGGTGTTCCCTGTTTTATGGCTGATATGAAGGGCGACCTGTCCGGTATCAGCCAGACAGGTCAGCTAACAGGATTTATAGAGAAACGATGTGCCGAGTTCGGTATTGAGAATCCGCCGTTCAGCGGAAGTCCCGTCTGTTTCTATGATGTGTTTGGCGAGCAGGGACATCCCATGCGTACCACCATCTCGAATATGGGGCCGGAACTGATGTCGCGTCTGATGGAGCTGAACGAGGTGCAGGCCGGCGTGATGACTATCCTTTTTAAAGTGGCCGACGAACGGGGTTTGCTGTTACTTGACTTGAAGGACTTACGCGCCATGCTGACCTACATTGCCGACCATGCATCGGAACTGACCAAGAAGTACGGTAATGTATCTACTGCCAGTGTGGGCGCTATCCAGCGGGCCTTGCTTGCATTGGAGAATCAGGGAGCCGACAAGTTCTTCGGCGAACCTGCCTTCGACATCATGGACCTGCTGCAATGCCGTGCCGACGGCAAGGGCATCATGAATGTGCTGGCAGCCGACAAGCTGATGCTGAATCCCAAGCTGTATTCCACTTTCCTGCTCTGGCTGTTGTCCGACCTCTATGTACGTCTCCCTGAGGTGGGCGATCAGGAGTTGCCCCGTCTGGTATTCTTCTTTGACGAAGCCCATACCTTATTTACCGATACACCCAAGAGTCTGGTAGATAAGATTGAACAGGTAGTCCGACTGATTCGCAGTAAGGGTGTTGGTGTTTACTTTGTTACACAGAATCCTACAGATATACCCGATTCTGTACTGGCTCAGTTGGGTAACCGCGTACAGCATGCCCTACGTGCCTTTACACCCAAGGAACAGAAGAATGTGAAGGCTGCTGCCGAGACATTCCGTGCCAATCCCGACTTCAAGACAGAAGATGCCATTATGGAACTGGGAACGGGTGAAGCCCTTGTTTCCTTCTTAGATGAAAAGGGAACGCCCAATATTGTGGAGCGTGCAAAGATACTGTTCCCGCTTAGTCAGATTGGTGCCATAACAGAGGGGCAGCGTGACCAGATTGTGAAGTCTTCGCGCATCTTCGGCAAGTATGATACCATGATTGACCGCGAGAGTGCCTTTGAAGTTCTGTTGGCAGAAAGCGAAGAAGCCTCACCCCAACCCTCTCCAACGGGAGAGGGAGAAGAGACTCCAACAAATACTTCATCCTCAGGGGAGGCGAAGGGGAGCTCTAAGGGCTCTTGGAAGAAAAGCTTCCTTGGCAAGATACTCATGGCCGTTATTACCAGTGTGACGGCTGCCTTAGGAACACATGTAGCCAATACCGTTACGGGTAAAAAGAGCCGTTCTAAAGACTCCATCGGCAAGAAGGTGACCAAGAGTGCAGTAAGCACAGCCACACGAACAGCAACCCGGGAACTGACACGCAGTATCCTAGGAAACCTGATAAAATGATGATAAAAAAAGTGATGCCCGACGGCATCACTTTTTTTCTGGTATCCATACGCGCATATTGCCTTTGCCTCTGTGGCACCAGGCGTAGTAGGGGATGAGTGTCAGACCTGTGTCTTTGGTGACAAGGGTGGTGACGGGTGTGCCGGCAATCTTTGTCTGGCCTGTCCTGAACTGCGTATCAGTGCTAATCTTTGCTTCCTTGATATTAATGGTATTATCCGGATGCTCGATGCAGTAAACCAGCGGACCGCGCTCTACACATAGCATACCACGGTCAGCTTCAACATTCTCGTTGGCACGAATGGTACGAGGCTCCATATCAAAGTGAATCTTTATCTTATCGCCCTTCTTCCACTTACCACCGATGTATAAATATCCGTCGGGCTCTATATTAGTGTTGAAATATAAAAATGGACGGTTATTTACGCTGACTTTTGGAAGGCTGAACTGCTTGCCGTCGGCGAAAGTGTAGAGATCGGAGGGTACGACTTGGTTGCGTGCCCAGCCGGGGATGCGAATCATGAAGCTGAATTCGCCTGACTGGTTCTCCTCAACTTTCAGCGTGATATCGCCGTTCCAAGGGTAATCTGTTGTCTGACTTAATACAACCTTCTTGCCACCTACATTCAGCGTGGATGTGTTCGACAGGAAAAGGTTCACATAGACAGCAGGCGTATTATTGATCGCTTTTTCTTTAACGGCATAGACATAGCCTGGCAGCGACGGGATGAAGCGGCAGATATTGCTCGGGCAGCAGGCACAGCCGAACCAAGGCTGGCGCTCGTGCTGACCCTCAGACTCCAGCGGGTTGGGGTAGAAGAAGCCGTCACCCTCTAATGAAACACCGCTGAGAAGTCCGTTGTAGAGCGTGCGCTCCAATACATCGTAATATTTAGACTCGCCGTGCAACAGGAACAGGCGGTGGTTGACATATACATTGCCGATAGCGGCACAAGTCTCGCAGTAGGCTGTCATGTTGGGCAGCTCGTAGTTCTTGCCAAAGGCCTCACCGTTGCCCGTAGCACCGATACCACCGGTGATGTACAGCTTCTTGGTGACGATATTGTCCCAGATGGCATCTATGGCACGGATGTAATCCTTGTCTCCCGTCAAGGCAGCCACATCGGCCATGCCTGCATACATATAAGCGGCGCGAACGGCATGACCTACCGCTTCATCCTGTTCCACAACGGGCTTGTGGCTTTGGGAATACTCCTGTTTTACTTTTGTCTTTCCGCGATAGTCAAGCAGGAACTTCGCTTCATCCAGATATTTCTTATCACCCGTTGCCAGATAGAGTCTTGCCAAGGCCATCTCGGCAATCTGATGACCAGGTACAACACACGCCTGACCTGGATTAGGTCCCACCTCCTTGCAGACCAAGTCGGCAAATCTGATGGCAATATCCAGGAATTTACGGCTCCCTGTAGCCTGATAATGCGCAACGGCACCCTCGACCATGTGGCCAAGATTGTATAACTCGTGGCTTCCCTGTTCCTCGCTGCTCCAGCGTGTCATTCCCGACCAGTCGTGCGGATGCTGAGGGTTCTGTGTCCGGGCTGTATACAGGTATCCGTCGGGTTCCTGGGCAGAGGCTATGACGTTCAGAACAGAGTCGATATAAGCGGCCAACTTCTTATCAGGATATGTCTGAAGAATATAGCTGGCACCCTCGATGGTCTTGTAGGGATCTGTATCATCGAAAGGGAAAGTCCCTTTCTTTATTTCAAAGACTTTGGAAGGGTCTTTAAGATGAATCGCAGCATTAGAGAAATTGGCATAACGCTTTGATTCTTCACACTTTGAGAATGCCAGAGGAATGGTTACATTTCTGCTGGCCTCCAGTCTCTGCCCCCAGAATGTGTTAGGAGTTACCTTCACCGAAGTAAAGGCTACAGGGTTGATGGGATAACCTTGGTTTAGTTGAGAGTTTAGAGTTGAGGGTTTAGAGTTAAGGGGTAGCTGTAAGAAAGACAGGGCTACGAATAAGGTGATAATTGTCTTCATGTTCATAGTTTTGAGTAAAAATTTGTCAATAATTATATATTTTTCTGCAAAGATAGTAATAATTATCGATTTTTCTGTATTTTTGCAAATAAAAACTAACTAACCGATGAAAACAAGAAAGATTTTATCTTTTCTTTTTACTCTTACAGTTTCTTGTTCTGTACAATCAAAGACCCTCACCATTATGGTGAATGATACTCGTTATCAGCGGGTTACGGGTTTTGGAGCAGCCTGCTGTGACGGTGCTATGTGTCCGTACGGTACTGACACCCAACCCGTGAGATTGCTTTATGGTCCGAAATCCAAGATCGGGCTGAACATTATGCGAATGGAGATTTCTCCCAATTTCGAGGGCGATATCATTGTTCCGGAGTGGGGCAATTATGATTCTCCATACGACTGGCAGGGTTCTGTCCCTTCGGCCAAATATGTAAAGCAACAAGGTGGAATTGTTTTCGGCACGCCTTGGTCGCCTCCAGGCGAATACAAGACCAACGGTTCTGCTTCCGGCGGTAAGACTGGTGATGTTTCAACAAGACAAGAAGGCCGCCTTCGTGAAGACTGCTACGATAAATTCTTCCCTTGGATTAATCAGTTTCTGACGTATATGAAGTCTAAGGGAGTGCTTGTTGATGCTGTGTCCATTCAGAACGAGCCCGACTGGTGGGTCAACTATTCAGGTTGTCTATATACACCCGAGCAACAGTTGAAACTGGTTAAGAATTATGCACACATGCTTGACAGGAAAAAATTCCCTAATGTCCGTCTTATCAGTGCCGAGCCTCTGGGTTTCGACCCCAAGTACTCTAATATGCTTCTGAATGATGCGACAGCCCGTGAACAGATTGACATAATTGCCGGTCATCTTTACGGACATCCGCCCTTGGGAAACATGAAGTCTTCTTCTGCCCTGGCAGCCAAATATAATAAGGAAGTGTGGATGACAGAACATTCCTCGACAGACCATATTGATCATTTGCCTACCTGGCACGAGCAGTTGCTTTTTGCAGAGGAACTTAACGAATGTATGCTGTCCGGATGTACAGGATATATATATTGGTATATGCGCGCACATTGGGCTTTCGTGGGCACAGGCGAGGCGGTAGAACTTGACGGAAAGAAATTTACCGTTCCCGGTAATGTCAAGAACAAGTTGTTACCGCGTGCTTTCGTTATGTCCCATTTCTCGAAACATGTTACCGGTTCTACCCGTGTGGGGGTTAAGTCCACAGCCGGCGAAAGCACAGAAGCACCTATTGAGTATTCTGCCTATACCAAAGGTGATTCGATTATTGTTATGGCTATCGATACTACTACAACAGCCTACGATCTGAAAATCAAACTGCCTTTCAAGGTGCAGAGCGGAACGCATTTGCTGTCAACAGGTAATGAGACGGCCAACCTCTGTCAGAATAATCCTATCACTATCAATGAACCTACACAGGAACTTATCGTCAGCATGCCTGCCCGCAGCCTGAACACTTACATCTTTATGATGGCACCAACAGCGATAAGAAACCTAACCCCAACCCTCCCCAAAAGCGATGGAGCCATATATAACCTCTCTGGGCGTAAAATGGTAAATGGTAAATTACCCAAAGGTATTTACATCGAGAATGGCAAAAAAATATATATGAACAGATAAACATCATACACATGAAAAAGATTATTTCCTGTCTTACGCTCATGGCTTTGAGCACGAGCCTTGCTATGGCTCAGGATCCCATAGTTTCTACCAAGTACACAGCCGACCCTGCGCCGTATGTGCATGGCGATACCATCTATCTGTACACCACACATGACGAGGACGATGCAGAAGGGTTCAAGATGTTCGACTGGCTGCTTTATACTTCTACCGATATGGTCAACTGGACTGATCACGGTGCTGTGGCATCGCTGGATGACTTCAAGTGGTATGAAGGGAAGAACGGAGCATGGGCCGAGGAGGTCATCGAGCGCAACGGGAAATGGTATATGTATTGTCCCATTCACGGTCATGGCATAGGTGTGCTGGTCAGCGACAGTCCCTACGGACCCTTCCGCGACCCCATCGGTCATCCGCTGGTTTGGCAGCGTGAGCATTGGGAGGACATAGATCCCACCATCCTAATAGATGATGACGGTCAGGCTTATATGTTCTGGGGTAATCCACATCTGTATGTGGCTTTGCTGAACGAAGACATGATCTCGCTGAAGAGCGATGCCATGCGGATGCACGGAACACCTGAGCACTATCAGGAAGGACCTTGGGCATGGAAGAAGGACGGCAAGTATTACTTGGGCTTTGCTTCGACATGTTGCCCAGAAGGTTTGGGATATGCCATGAGCGAGAATCCATTGGGGCCTTATACATTCCGAGGTTATCTGATGGCACCGACAGACCGTACGCGTGGCAACCATCCTGGTATTATTCAGTATAAAGGTAAATGGTATGGTTTCGGTTTGAATTACGACCTGAAGAATATCACCATAAAGGAGCATAAGGAACGTAGGAGTGTGGGTGCTTTCAATGTTGTCTATCGTCCTGACGGTACCATTGTAGAGTCACCTTATTTCAAGGACGTAAAGGTGGAACAAATCGGGAACTTCAATCCTTACCGTCCTCGTATAGAAGCTGAAACAATGGCTTGGGGTTTTGGGTTGAAGACTGTAAAGCGCGGCGTGGAGGATATCTATGTTACCGATGTGGACAACGGAGAGTACATTCTCTTGCGTGGCGTTGATTTCGGAACACGTAAAATCAACAGATTTTCAGCTAATTGCGCTTCTACTGTTGGTGGTAAAATTGAGCTTCACACAGATAGTCCCGAAGGTAAGCTGATAGGTACAGTTAAAGTCTCGCCTACAGGTAACGAAGAGACCTTCCGTGATTTCTCAGGCAAAATCAGCAATCCTCAGGGTGTACACGATCTTTACCTCGTATTCAAAGGTGCTCCTGGCAAAAAACTGCTGAATTTTGACTACTGGAATATCCAAACAAAATAATAAGGATAATTATCTTCATGAAGAATAGCCTGATATATGTAGCTCTGTTCTTATTTGTTGTACAGACTTGGGCACAAACCAGTTTCAAAGAAGCTACAACGCTATATCTGATGCATAGCAGTGGGAACCATCTGGAGAAAGGCAGTGACAATGCCGGTTGGATAGAGTCTCCAACAAAAAGCAATCCACAGCAGATTACAATTAAACCTGTTGGACAGGGATACTACACTATTCAGTCTGGCAATCTGTATCTTAGTCTTGCCGATCAGTGGAATTCTAAGTTTATTACCTCTTTTTCAGGCGACGAGGCCAAATGGGCCATAGAACAAGGGCAAGGGGCGTTTATCAAGTTGCGTTGTAAGGCCAACAACAAGTATTTGGGTACCGACAGTAACAGCGCCCACCAGAAGGTCTATACGGATAAAAGCGGTAGCGACATGAAGCACCAATGGTACTTCAGCGATAATGTCAGGCAGACTCCGCCTTCCGACACTGCCCGATATATTGTCAGTCCTCAAGTGGTACGTCAGCATTTCGACGGCTGGGGTGTATCACTCTGTTGGTGGGCCGGTCAGTGCGGCAAGTGGTCGGACAAGAAGATTGACGAGATAGTGACTTGGCTTACCAGTCCTACAGGTCTCAACTATAGCCATTTCCGTTATAATATAGGTGGGGGAGACGATCCTGAGAACCGTCATTGCGACCAGCATCACATGGGCAAGGGTAAAGGCCTTCGTGCAGAGATGGAAGGCTTTAAGGATTTCAGTGGCGATGAATATCACTGGGATCGAGATGCTGCCCAACGTAAAATTATGCTCAAGATTAAGGAGAAGCGTCCCGATGCTATTTTCGAGGCTTTCAGCAATTCCTGTCCCTTTTACATGACCTATAGCGGCTGTGTTAGCGGAAATGCTGATGGAGGTAAAGATAACCTGAGGCCAGAGTATTACGAGGAGTTTGCCCACTATCTGGTGGATGTATGTAAATATTATAAGGAAGAGTACGGCATTGAATTCAAGACCCTAGAGCCATTCAACGAGTCTGTCACTAATTATTGGTATGCAAACGGATCGCAAGAGGGGTGTCATTTCGATTACGAATCTCAAATTAAGTTTGTACGCGTTTTGGAACCCATCCTGCGTGAATCTGGACTAAATACAGTTATTTCTGCTGCAGACGAGACAAATGTCGGGATGGCCGTCGAAGGCTTCAAGCGTTTCATTTCTGCCAATGCAGACGGGCTGGTGGGACAATGGAACACACATACCTATTCCGGTAGTAACGTTGACCGTGCCCGTTTCTGTCAGTTAGCACACCAGACGGGCAAAGATCTTTGGATGAGCGAAACAGGTGCAGGGGGCAATGGCATAGGTGGGAATTTAAGCATGGCGCAACGGCTCATAGATGATATGCGTTATATCCAACCCGAAGCATGGATTGACTGGCAGTATATGGAGGAAGCCAACGACCAATGGTGTACCATCCGTGGAAGTTTTGCCAACCAGACCTATCAGAAGGTGAAGAATTTTTATGTGCGCCAACAGTGTTCACGTTTTATCAAGCAAGGCTTTGACATCATTACATCCCTCTCTCCTCAATCCCTGGCTGCTGTTAATGAGGCTCGTGATACCTTGGTGTTAATTGCACTTAACGAGGGAGCTGCCGGAGCTCACGTTATTGACCTCTCGCTTTTCTCAGAACAGCCTGTTCGCAGCAAAATCCGTGCTTATCGAACGTCCGAAACAGAAAATCTCGTCAATGCCTTGAGTAGTGTTAAGGTTGATAATTCGACAATCACCCTCTCGATGCCCGCACAGAGTATTACGACGTTAGTCATTCCGATTCGTTCAGAAACTGTTGGCATGAACGACCTACTGGTTGACGGATGCGAATATCTGATTATCCCACGTCAGGAAACCTCAATGGCTGTATCTGCCAAAAGCTCCAAAGTAACGCTCGAAAATGTTGACTACGGTGATGCACAACGCTGGCGGCTTTCTTTACAAGATGATGGAACCTATATCTTCCGGAATGCTCTCGGCCTTTGTCTGACTGCTCACCGTGCCGCCAATAGTTCCGCCCTTACTGCGTCCAGGAATTATTCCAAAGAGCAGAATTTCTATATTGATGAGGTGGATTATCCTTATTTCAAGATTCTGGCAAGTCGTGGACGTAGCCACGGCCTTGATTTGGTGAATGCATCATCGAATGCTGGTACCACAATAGACATTTACCTGTATTCCGACGGTAATACAACCCCTACGCATCGTCAGTGGATGTTGGTACCATTGACATCTCCTTCCGATACTGATGATATAAGAATCGTCCACACCGAAGACCAGTCAGATTACAGTTATGATATTAACGGTTACCAAGTATCAAATCCTAAACGAGGCCTATATATCAAGAATGGCAAGAAGATACTGGTAAAGTAAATATAAGCCTAATGATAAAATGAGACTATTGTGTTTTTTGTTTATTACAGTACTAAGTATATTCTCTGCTAATGCAAGTGATAATTTTGTACGTGTTTCCGGTACAAAACTAATGGCACGTGATGGTCAAAGACTCATGATACGTGGCACAAATTGTGGCAATTGGATGGTTCGTGAACCGTACATGATGAATACCTCTGGTAATCTGGACCGGCAGTTCAAGTTCGACAAGATGATTGCTGATGTTTGTGGGGAAGAAAAGGTTGAGGAGTTCGACCGTCTTTGGATGGACAATAACTTTTGCGAGGATGATATGATATTCCTTTCGGAACAGGGATTCAATACCTTGCGTGTACCCATGCATTACAAATACTTCACCTTACCTATTGAGAAAGAACCCGTAGCTGGCGAACAGACTTGGCTACAGGAAGGCTTTGATCGTATCGATTCTATGTGTGAATGGGCAGAACGCCATAACATATTACTCATCCTGGATATGCATGCATGTCCAGGCGGGCAATCCTCAGGTGATATCTGCGACTATGACTCCAGCAAGCCTTCGTTGTGGGAGAGTGAAGCAAATCGTACAAAACTGGCTGCTTTATGGAGAAAAATAGCAGAAAGGTATAAGGACCAGAAGTGTGTGGCGGCTTACGATCTTATCAATGAAACCAACTGGACACTGGCAAACAGCAACAAACTGCTTTGGGATACTTTCAAGTCCATCATCAAGGCAATACGCGAAGTTGACACCAATCATATTGTTATCCTTGAAGGCAACTCCTATAGTAACGACTACAATGGCTTCCCATCCACAAAGATGGATGCCAAGATGGTATTGCAGTTCCATCGTTATGGCGTTTATAATACTAAGTCACAGGTTCAATACATGGCCGACATGGCCAGTAAGTATAACTGTCCGGTATATATAGGGGAGTTTGGAGAAAACAGCAATTCATGGACAGCAGATTGTGTATGTCTTTATGAGGAAGCTATGCAGTTTGCCGGATGGACTTGCTGGCCAATGAAGAAGAGTAACATTAATACAATATTGCAGGTGAAACGGGTATCCGGCTACGACAATATCATCAGTCAGTGGCAGAAAGGCAACCGTCCCACAGCTACATCATTGTGGAATGCCTGTAAAGCATGGGCTGAAGCACAGCATATCAGCAGGTGCACTGTTCGTACTGACTATATCGATGCGCTTCTGCGTCGGCCTTTCAACAACGTATGCATACCTTTTACAGCCTGCCAGACGGGAGACTATGTGTATGCAGCACACTATGATATGGGGGGCCAAGGTATAGCTTATAGGGATTCGGACGATGCCTCGTATCAGTATAGCGGCGAGGATTATACATCGTGGCAAAAAGGATGGGTTTACCGTAACGACGGTGTGGATGTGTATAGTAGCCCTAATGATACCAGAAATTGCGGATATTATGTTGGAGAGACAAAGGACGGGGAATGGCTCCAATATACGATAGAGAATCCAGACGAACCTGCCACATGGCAGTTACAGCTGCGTTATGCTATAAATTCGGGTACCTCCACCGTGCGTGTTACCGTAAACGACCGGCCTGTTACTGCTTCCACAAAGCTATCTTCTACAGGAGGCTATACCACATGGAGTACCAAGACATTTACGGGTGTTGTATTGCCAAAAGGCACACTGCGCGTACGCTTATATATTGAGAAAGGAGGACTGAATATCAACTGGTTTCGCATCAGTAATAAAAAGAAAGCAACAGAACAGGAACTGGAAACCTTGAAGCCAGATACTGACGAGGGACGTAACCACTTGCTAAATGCCGAATGCGAATACCAAGGAGTCTGGCAGACTGCATCTTTGGCATCGATAAACAATACCAAGTACGTGTGGAACTCAACAGTTAATACCCCTAAAGACGGAAACGGAGGGACCCTATGTATTTCCAACGCCCGTAGTAAAGCGCTCAATACCGTGGTGTTCCAACCTGTTGAGGTGGTGGCAGGACATACCTATGCTGTCGATGTGGCTGTACGTGGTGCCAATGGAAACGGAGATTTCTGGATACAAGCCTTCATGGTTACAGACAAACCAAAGGACTATGCCGATGCAGGCTTGGAAGAGGCCAATACCATAGGTCAGCTGAATTCGTGGAAAGATGCTTCGCTGGCCACATATAACGGCATGATGTCTGCCAAGGCCAAGGCTGGGACAAATCATTCGGCAGGCGTAATGAAGTGGAAAGCAAAATCCACAGGAACTGTCTATTTTGCACTAAAGGTAGGTTCCAACAAATCATCTTTCAGCTATTCCTTCGACAACTTTACTCTTACTGACCTTACTGCAATATCCGAGACTGCGGTGGACATGACCCCTGCTGATGACTTATTGTACACACAGGACGCCCGCGGTATCTCGTTAGGAAAGAGCAGTCGTGCCTATAGCATAAGTGGTCGGTCTGTAGGAGTAGGGAAGATGCAACCTGGCATGTATGTCATCACCAATGGCAAGCGTACAAAAAAGATAATGATAGGCAGGTAAGTCTGATTACCCTTTTTCCCTCCATCACTATGCGTCGGCAAATATCTTTCCGTCTTCGAGGGTGATTTGCAGTTTCTCGTATTCGCAATGGAAATCGTGTAGCAAACGGTCAATGTAACGTTTACTTTCCCACTTGCACATAGGCAAATCGTGTAATAAGTAGTTACCACATGTCTCAGGTGTAGTGGCAGGTATTTCCGTCTGGGTAAGAATCCATTGGAGGCATTCGATGGTAAGCCTACGCATATCCTCTACGGTATATGATCCTGTCATGATGATATACATGCCGGTAAGACAACCCATCGGACCCACGTAAACCACATCGTCCTTAGCCTCGCTGTTGCGGAACCATGTGGCCATAAGGTGCTCCAGGCTGTGCATGGCGGAAGGAGCCACTGCCGGTTCCTTGTTCGGTTCGGTGATACGCAGGTCGAAAGTAGTAAAACCTTTGTCCTGACGTGATACATAAATGCCTGGCTTCAGACAAGTATGGTTAATTGTAAAACTTTGTATTACTTCCATAATGATATTTAATAATTCTATTTTTCTTGTTCATTTACTATCTGACAATGTACTATTTGCGGTTTATTGACTATTCGATTGTTTGGCTATTCCTCAGATGGTACACGATAAATAATTAGAATTTTGTCTGTTTATCGCAATTTTTCAGATGCCGAATCACCGTTGCTGCCTTAATTGTCTGTTAATCTCTTTTACGCGCTGAGTGGTAAGAGGGTAAAAGTAGCATACAATGATGGAAGCAACTGCCACCATAGCAGGAATAAAGGACATGAGATAACGGAGGCAAAGAAGTGCCGATTCCGGCTGATGGACGACATATTGTGCTGCCAACTGTTCGTCGGAGCGAGGTGTATATCCACAGGCCGAAAGGAGCCATAGTACTGCGGCTCCGCCTATTGCTCCGCCAAATTTCTGCGCCATCGAACTACTGGAGAAAATAAGACCGGTACTGGCTGTCTTGTATCGGAATTCGGCATAGTCACTAACATCGGCATACATTGACCAGACGAGTGGAGACATAATGCCTGTTAAGATGCTGATGAATATCTGGAACAAGAGCATCAGCCAAAAACCTGTCGGCGAAACAGGGATGAAGAAAAAGGCAATGCTGAGAAGGACAAGTAATGCATTTACCGTCATAAACAACGATTTCTTTCCCATACGTCGGGCAAGAGGAACAGTACAGGCAACACCCAGCATGTTGGCAACCTCGCCCACACTCAGGAATAATCCTGCGTAAAACAACAGTTGAAAGCTGAGAGTTGAAAGTTGAAAGTCAAGGGTCTTGCCGAAACCTATTATGTCGGCAAAAAAGTAAGCGACGGTAGCACCGCGAACTGTATTGAAGAGATTAAAACAGAGGGCAGCACCTATGAGCAGCCACCAGGGCCGGTTGCTAAGCAACGAGCGAAAATCCTTTCCCACCGAGACGGTACTGACGGTTTTCAGGCGTTCCCGTGTTAGCATGAAGGTAAGGATGAAGAGCAAAAAACAGGCTGCAGCAATTACCATCATGGCTTGCTGCCATGCGAGAGAGGCAGTTCCACCTCCAGCCTTGAAAAAATTCACCAGCGGTTCCCATGCAGCTAAGGCAACGAAGGAACCTCCGTAGGCAAAGAACATGCGGAAGGAAGAAAAGACGGTTTTCTCGTTCGAATCGTCAGTCATTACTCCCAACATAGCTCCATAAGGAACATTGATGGCTGTATAGACCGTCATCATTAGGATGTATGTAACATAGGCATAGATGAGTTTGGCACCATAGTTCCAGTCGGGAGTGGTAAAGAGCAGAATGCCGGCAATACTGAATAGTGGTGCCACCCAAAGCAGATAGGGACGGTACTTGCCCCAGCGGGTCTGCGTGCGGTCTGCAATAATTCCCATCATGGGGTCGCTGACAGCATCCCAAATGCGAGTGACTAGTACCAGTACTCCCGCATCGAAAAGAGATAAAGCAAAGATATTCGAATAGAAAAAAGGCAGGTAATATGAAAATACCTTCCAAAACATCGATGACGACATGTCACCAAGGCCGTAGCCGATTTTTTCTGTCAGTTTTGCCATGATGGGAATATATGTAATTTAGCGTATAGGGTATGTCTTGTTTTTTCTGATGAGTTGTTTTATGGTTTCAACGCTGGCGGCTGTAGTCAGTCCGTCCTCGGGTGTGTTCATACAATAGTCAATGAGGCGTTCGACCGAACTGACAGCTACATGCAGACGAGTATCGGCCGTGGCATAATATATTAGTACACGACCTTCATCATCCATAATCCATCCATTGCTGAAAGCGACATTCATTACATCTCCTACATATTCTTGTCCCTCGGGAACCAAAAACCAACCGCCAGGTTGTGCAATCACACGTGTGGGATCGTCAAGAGCTGTCATATACATATATAAAACGTAACGCAGTCCGTCGGCTGTCCCCCGAACGCCGTGTGCCAGATGCAGCCAGCCCTTCTGTGTCTTCAGCGGTGCCGGTCCTTCCCCATTCTTCACCTCTTGGATGGTGTGATAGTGACGCGGATTAATGATGATTTCCTCCTTTACCTCTGCATGGGTAATGTCTTCCACCAACGCCCAACCAATTCCACCGCCAGAACCTGTATCGATGAAGCCATCCTGCGGACGGGTGTAGAAGGCGTACCATTTACCATTTACACATTTACCATTTACCATTCGTGTACGGATGAATTCTGGATGAAGCACCACATTGCGCTGTTGGCTCTTGGATTTGAGATCGGGCAGACGTTCCCAGTTAATGAGATCTTTCGTTCGTGCGATGGCGGCTGTGGCCGTTGCAGCACTCAGGTTTCCCGGCTGCGAGTCGTCGTGACGCTCGGCACAGAACACCCCGTAAATCCAACCATCCTCGTGCTGTGTCAGGCGCATATCATACACATTGGTTGCAGGGATGAGGTCTTCGGGCATCGTGATGGGCTCGTCCCAAAAACGGAAATTGTCGATACCGTTAGGCGATTCGGCCACAGCAAAGAAACTCTTGCGGTCAGCTCCTTCTACACGGCACACGAGCAAATAACGGCCATTCAGTTTTATTGCACCTGCATTCAGCACGGCATTCATCATGATGCGCTGCATCAGATAGGGATTGTCCTGCTCCGAAAAATCATAGCGCCACTCAAGAGGGGTATGCCCGGCGGTCAGTATCGGGAACTGGTACTTCTGGTATATTCCATTGCCAAAGCATTCTACAGGTTTGTTCTCTCGCGCCAGCAACTCCTCGTGATGCTGGCGTAGTTTTATCATTCTTTCCTTAAAATCCATATTACTACCTTATATCGTTAAGCATGAGAATTCTGTTATCTTCGACCATCTTACGGAAGTCGGGAGCATCTTTGGTAGAGGGTGCAGGAGCAAAGTAGTGTTTGCTGTTGAAGTTGCGCCATACAAGGAAGTAGCTGAGGGGGAACTTCTCAATCTGAGGCTTCAACACGCGTGTCCACCATGTTGGGTCGGGGATGTTCTGATAGCCGCACTCGGTGAGGGCG
>CADCIP010000031.1 GCA_902801485.1 uncultured Bacteroidales bacterium
CGTGGCAACGACCAACAATCCCCATCCCCTTACGGATGCCACGGGAAGCCGCCGTTATATCTGCATCCAGATTCCCCAGGGCCAGTATATAGATAATGTAGGGGAAATCGACTACGGTCAGCTATATGCCCAGGTGGTTTATGAACTGCGGGAGCTGAAGGCTCCCTACTGGTTCAACAACGAGGAAGTTGCCAGGATTCAGGAACTGAACATCGACTTTGCCGAACAGAAGGATCTAGCAGAGATGGTAGCAATTTGTTTCCGTAAACCCAAGGAAGGAGACATCGTGAAAACGCTGAATAGTCAGCAAATGTTAAAGATGATTCAGACAGAATACCCCAGTCTGAAGATTAATCACTATGCCAAAGTCATTTTGGGGAAAGCTATGAAGGAGCTGGAGTTCGAGCATACGGAACACAGTCACGTAGCTTATTACAAGGTGGTTCCGCTAAAAGCGGCCTGAGGTTGACGGGAGGTTGACGGGAGGTTAAAACCATCCAACCTCCCGTCCTTTCGTCCCGATAGCCATCGAGTCTCAAAATATGTTTTTGTAATATGTGAGGTCTTTCTTTGAAGACGAAAACTATAAACGGTTATTGGTTATTGGTTATCGGTTATTGATGAAAGACGATAACGTAAACGAGAACTTCTTCCCCTACAAGGGGAAGTCAGAAGGGGTCTGATTAAGTGATTCTTTGTTGAGAGAGGAACTTTCGTAGAAGGGGGCGGTGGTTTGGAATGGTGCTGATGGATGCTTGCATACAATCGGACACAGTCCAAACTACTGACCTAAGCACGGCAGTGCTGCTCTCTCAATAAAGGATACCAGATTATTCATAAGATCTCTTGGCGGAACGCCATAGGAGAATAAAAACACAGAAGTTTGCAGGTAATCTGAATTATCATTACAAATTTAAGAACGGCTTAATAGACCGTTTTTTTTGTTTAACCAAGAAAAACTTACTGGCTAGTTAGGAAATTTTTACCGCCTCGTGTGGCAGTAAATGGCCCCTCTCCAACTCCCCCAAAGGGGAGAGAACTAGCAAGAAGGAATAATCATTACATTTCGGAGTGGATATAAAAACGCTCTTATTTGCTGGTATTAATAGAAACAAGTGCTACTATTAATAGAGAAATTTTCTAGTATTAATAGTAGCAAAAGCGGTCCTTAATACACAAAGTAGGAACCCCATCAAGAGATAGAGAAGAAAACGTACATTTAATGGATTACATCCGCTATATGCTTGAATTACATTCTCTATGCCCTAAACATCAGTAAGATCCAATCGGATATGCTGTCTGCGATCTTCTTGTGGTTGTTTTCATAATATTATACCATATTGGGTATAAATCAAGGTGGGAAAGCGATTTTTATACCCGAAGTGATATATCATTCATAATAATTATGTATCTTTGCACCCGATAAGGTATAATAATTGTTATGAGTCTATCAGAGCACATTAAACAAAAACGGAAGAAAAACGGTCTTTCTCAGGTAGAGTTAGCTGAGAGGGCTGGAGTGGGGCTTAGGTTCGTAAGGGATCTCGAGCAAGGTAAGCAGACTCTGAGAATGGATAAGGTAAATGATGTTCTTGCCTTGTTTGGCGAGCATCTGGGACCTGTAAAAACTGATATAGTATGAAACAGGCCGGTATCTATGTCAACGATGTCTTCTGTGGAATCCTCACAGAGGATGAAGAGGGTTATCATTTCTGCTATGAAAAGAACTATCTTGCAAGTCAGGGCGCAGCCCCAATAAGTCCTACTATGCCTCTGACTGAACAGCAGTATGATAAGGAAATGATGTTTCCGGTCTTCGATGGACTCATCCCTGAAGGCTGGCTCTTGGATATCGCATCCACGTCTTGGAAAATAGACCCTCGCGACAGGATGTCACTCTTGATGGCATGTTGCAAAGACTGTATCGGAAACATTAGCGTTAAACCATTGGAACATGAGTAAGTGTCTGTATTGTTATCATGAATTGGAAGAAGGTCTGGTGGACTTTCATCCAGGCTGCGCACGAAATTTTTTCGGCAGTAAAACAGCACCTATACTTCCCTATACGCGGAACAATATGGCTGAACTGGCCAGGCAAGTGATTAGAGCCAGCACATCGGTTACTGGTGTGCAGGCTAAGATGTCGCTCAACGTGAATCGTGGCGGCAAGAATGAACCAGCTAAATTCACCATTGTAGGTCTTTGGGGGAAGTATATATTTAAGCCGCAAAGCGCAAAATATCCACATCTTCCAGAACTTGAAGACCTCACGATGAAAATGGCCGAGGTTGCACATATTCGCACTGCGCGCCACACACTTATTAGACTTGCTGATGGTGAATTGGGCTATCTGACGCTCAGGATGGACCGTGGAAAGAAAAATGAAAAGATCTCCATGCTGGATATGTGCCAACTGACCAATCGACTCACTGAGCACAAGTACTACGGCACTTATCAACAATTAGCAGAAACCATCAAGAAGTACTCATCGTATGATTTGTTGGCAGTATTGTTAGCTGACCCAGCCGATACAGAAGAAATGGCGATGAGTTTTTCGGTGGGAGGCAAAAAAAGTGGCTTTGATCGCAATACTTTCATGACAGCTTTCGTCGAGAGCGGTATTTCTGTTTCCAGATCAGAGAAGATGATAGAACAAATGAAAACACACCTTCCCGAATGGAAAGAACTCATCAGCCAGTCATTTCTGCCAGAGAAGATGAAGGCTGACTATAATACTTTACTTGACAAAAGGAATGAAGCTTTGGGGTGACAAGTGACTGATACTGAAGTGAACCCCAAACGGGACGCATGCGTCACAAATTGATTGGGAAGATTCATCCGACGTCATCGGATAAATTGATAGTACCTAGTTCAATTTCACCACCCTTTAGGCAGCACGATGTTATCCACATCATGAGCTTTCTTAAATAATGGAGAGATTTCTTCGTCCGTAAAGCCTGCTATACCGCAGCCAATGCGGGTAACGAGGAATGTCAGCTCGGGGTGAGCCTTGGCAAAGGCGATGAATTACCTGAATGGATTGTTCGATTAGTATGGATTGGGAAATTCGGCATATTTTGTTCTTTTCCTTTGGTATTTGGGATTTTGTAGCTATCTTTGCAACTAATAAAATAAAGAAGATGGCAGAAAAAAACTCTTTGACAATGAAATCACAAAACCGTATAGCCTCCATCGACGTGATGCGTGCCCTAACTATGCTGTTGATGCTTTTCGTGAATGACATTCCTGGACTTGATGGCGTACCGCACTGGATGTTCCATGCTGCTTACGACGAGGACATGTTGGGTTTCTCGGATGTCATCTTTCCTGCTTTCCTCTTTTGTGTGGGCATGTCTATACCTCTGGCAGTGAACCATCGTCTGCAGCGTGGCGACACTCAACTTCAACTGCTGGGGCACATCCTGCGCCGCACGTTTGCCTTGCTTGTCATGGGCCTGTTCACATTGAATAGTGAACGCAGTGCTGGCGGAATACCCTATGAATGGTTCTCGTTGCTGATGATAGCAGGTTTCTTTCTGGTATGGATGGATTATCCGAAGCAATGGACTCATTGGTTGAAACGTGTGCTGCAAACTGCGGGTACGGTTCTGCTGGCAGGACTCATCGTTTACAGCGATATTCATGGACCGGCATTCCGTTTTGGCTGGTGGGGCATATTGGGACTGATTGGATGGACTTATCTGGTCTGCACTGTGGCCTATCTGCTGGGTAACCGCTCGTTGCGTGGTGTGCTGGTAGTTTGGGGAATCGGTATTGTGCTGTGCGTCCTTAGCAACAGTTCGCTTATCCCTCACGAGTGGTTCAGCCGCATCATCCTGCTTCCTTTCGTGCCAGGTGGTTGGACAGGCCATATGTTGGGACTCTCGGGTATGGCTGCAACCATGCTGATGACCTCAGGCACTACCTCTTGCAAGAAAATATGTGGCATGTTCCTTCTGACAGGTCTGCTGATGCTCTTGGCGGGCATCCTGAGCCATCACTATTGGATCATCTCCAAGATTCAGGCTACTCCCACTTGGGCATTCTTTTGTCTGGCCATCTTCTTCCCATTAACAGCCCTGCTCCATTGGCTGGTGGACGTGCAAGGACGTGCCAGTTGGTTCTGGCTGATTGCTCCTGCAGGCACTGCAACTCTAACGTGTTATCTGCTTCCCTACGTCTGGTACCCATGCCGTTCCATGCTGGGATTCCATTTCCCGTGGAGCTGGTATCATGGGATTGTAGGGCTCCTGCTCTCGCTGGGCTTTTCCCTATTGGTGGTTCAAGTGGCCCGTCTGATCGTTCGTTGGCATATAAAAGTCAAGATATAATTTCAGCATCACGATAGAATAAGTCCGATACCGTCGGACTTGTTGCAGACAGTAATCTTACCATCCGCTGGGCAGCACAATGTTCTCAACGTTATGTGCTTTCTCAAATAATGGTGAGATTTCATCGTCCGTAAAGCCTGCTATGCCGCAGCCAATGCGGGTAACGAGGAATGTCAGCTCGGGATGAGCCTTGGCAAAGGCGATGAATTCATCCACATACGGGCGAATGGTTTCCACTCCGCCCTGCATAGTGGGGATAGCATAGCTTTGGCCTTGTAAGCCTACGCCTTGTCCCATGACGGCTCCAAACTTGCGGTAAGCAGCATAAGCCGCTCCACCGCCATGCATACCTCTCAGGTTACTGCCGAAGACGAATATCTCGCCTGGCTGGAGTTCCGAAATGAACTCGGGTGTTGTACGTTTCTGTTGCATAGGACAATTATTTCTGTGCGAAGTTACAAAACACCGCTTGTATGTTTCTCTTATTATTCCAGCGTCATACCGTCTATATCGGGACACCAGTTACGGGGGTTGGTGATACGGATAACGTTGTCGCCCTTCTTCAGGTTGACATCCACGCTGATGGTCTGACGTTCCTTCCAGTCGCGTGCAGGCACCTTCAGCGTTTTCAGGAACTGACCGTTTACATAGAGATCCATCTCGCGCTCTTCGCCAGAGAAATAGGCAATTGTCATCTTACGTAAACCAGCCTTCTGAACGTTGACGTTCTTCCACTGCAGATCGTTCTCGGCACGTTTGCCAAGGAAACCGACTTTGTAGCCGCCCTCGGCATCCGGCGTTCCGTTATAGACGGCTGTGACAAACTCCTGATTGTTGCGCAGCTCCTGATAACAGCTTAACCAGGCTGTTTCTGCCTCGTAGCGGGTACGCTCCAGTCGTTTCTGACCCTTTACGCGGTAAATCTTTGTACCGTGGGCGGGTACATATATCGGAGCAGGCCAAGAAGTGTACAAGTATGGAGTATGCGTGAAGCAGTCATAATACTGGACTGATCCGCCAAGGTCGATGGTCTTGGGGTCGAGCATCACCTTCTGTTCCCTATCGCTGGGGTTGTAGATGGCTACGGCACGTTCCTTGCCGCCCAGTTTCTTGATGTCCTTCACCAAGACGAAGCACTCGCCCTGCTTGTCTGCCACGTAGGCCTGCAGGTGCAGCTTGTCCTGATTCAGGGCAATGAGATCTTTGTTGCAGAGCAGCTCCAATGCCTTGGGCTTGATGTTGGCCATATCGCAACCTATGAGCAGCGGCGAAGCCATGATGCACCACATTCCGAAGTGCGTCTGGTCTTCAATCTCGCTCATGGAACGTCCTACCTCGAGCATATCCATGTCGTTGTAATGACCGTCGTGGCAATAAGCCGACAGATAGAGGTTCTCAGCCAGAATACCCTTCACGGAGCGCCAGGCATCGTAGATATCGCCTGTTGTACGCCATGAGTCGGCTACTTCGGCACCCCATGTTCCGGGGAATGCCCAGCGGCACATGTTATAGACAACATCTTTCTTACCGCAGTTCTTGATGGCGTTGGAAATCTTGGTGTACTGCTGCTGTTCGTCAAGCCCCATGTGGGCTCCGCCGCAGTAGTCAACCTTGATGAAGTCGAAGTCCCAGTCGCGGAAGTACAGCTGGCAGTCCTCGGCCTCGTGTCCGGCAAAGCCGACACCAATGCCCCATGCATGCTTGTTTCCTGATCCGCAGGTATTGTCACCGGCGTCGCTGTAGATACCGGCTTTCAGTCCCAGCGAGTGGATATGGTCCACCAGGTATCTCATGCCGTTGGGGAACAGCTTTTTATTCAGGCGCAGCTGTCCGTCCTCGGCACGGCCATCCCAATAGCCGTCATCGATGTTCACATACTGGTAGCCAGCCTTCTGCAGTCCTGTGTTGTGCATAGCATCGGCCTGCTGGAGAATCAGCTTCTCGTTGATATTCAGTGCGAAGGTGTTCCATGAACTCCAGCCCATGGTAGGTGTGCGTTGCGCATTGGCACTCATGGTCAAGGCAGCAGCAAAAAAGAAAAGAATTTTTTTCATTGTTGTTTATAGTTTAATAAGGTTATTCTGTTATTACTTCGATATCACTATAACCCATGCGTTCCCCCTGGGCCAGTTTCAGCCCCTCCACACGAATCACCTTGGCACGAGTAGGCTTACAGCGCAAAGTCTGCCAGATAGGATTATTGACGATGTTCGAGAACTCACCTTCGCCCAGCGTTTCCCACTTCTTCCAATCGGTGGTGGCAGAAATGCGGTAGTGAGTTACGAGGCCCTCCTTCGAATCCTGTGGGGGCAGATAACGGAATCCCGTGACTGTCTGTTCATCCTGGAGTGTTACGAACATCATCTTGTCGGCACCGAAGAAAATGTAGTAGTCTGATGCATGCTTCTCGCCACTATCAGGCGTATCCATGGTGATTTCAGGAGCCAGATAGACCGAAGTGCGCTTGATGATGGGTTCGCACTTAGCATCCAGAACAGTAAAGCGCAAACGGGTGGCTGTTACGTTGGGGAAGCAGATGATGCGTCTGTGACCGATAGTGGTCAATCCGTCGCCATTATCTGCTAACATATCCTTCAGGGGTTGCCATTTGCCATCCACATCGGCTTCCAGTGAGAATTTTTTTACGCGTTGTCCGTAGCGGATATCCTCCTCTACGACAAAGCGGTTGAAAGTAGTCGGCTTCTTGAATTTAAGAATCAAACCTCCATCCTTCTCCATGACTCCTCCCTTCCGAGAGGCCGGGAGGGGGTTCTTAAACACCTCGTCAATCATCCTCTTGAAGGCGATGCCCCGCAGCGAGTCTATGGGATGGATGCGTCCGTTGGGCGCAATGGGGAAGTTCAGCAACAGACACGAATTCCGACCTACAGACTTATAATAAGTGTCCATCAACTTAGACAGACTCTTCACGTTCTCGTTCTCCGTCTCGTGATAGAACCAGCCCGGACGGATACTGGTGTTGGTTTCGCCGGCTACCCATAATTCGCCGTTCTCATCGCCATAGTGCAGGATATTATAGTCCATTCTTCCCTCGCGTGGCACCAGACTCCAGTTCGTTTCGCCTATAAAGCCAGCCTCCGTGCCCACCCAACGCAGGTCGCCACGATCGCCGCCCGCATCGCTCCAAATCAGCGCCTTGGGCTGTAGCTCGCGAATCATCTTGAAGGTCTCGGGCCAGCCATAATAGTCTATGTCTATCTTACGTACCTCATTGGCTCCTCCATACCATCCGTCGCCTCCGTTGGCACCGTCGAACCACACCTCAAACATATCGCCATACTCCGTCAGCAACTCACGCAGCTGGTTGCGGAAGTAATTCACATATTCCGGGCGTCCGTATTCTGGATGGTTCCTGTCCCATGGCGACAAATAGACTGCGAACTTCAGCCCCTCCTCCTTGCAGGCCTCGGCCAGTTCGCGAACCACATCTCCCTTTCCGTTTTTCCAGGGAGAGTTCTTTACCGAATACGCTGTGTACTTCGAGGGCCACATACAGAAGCCGCAATGGTGCTTAGCGGTAAAGATGATACCCTTCATGCCTGCCTGTTTGCAGACACGCGCCCATTGGCGGCAATCCAAATCGGCGGGGTTAAATAACTTCGGGTCCTCATTACCGAAGCCCCATTCCTGGTCGGTGTAGGTATTCAGGGAATAGTGAATAAATGCGTACATCTCCATCTCCTGCCATCGCAGCTGGTTCTCCGTTGGCACAGGACCACATGGAATTTTGCGTTGGGCACTTACAGCCAAAGAGGCTGCACAAATTAGGATAGCTAAGAAAGGTTTTATTGTTTTCATGACGCTAATTTTTGTGCAAAGTAAGCAAAAATATTACAGCGGCCAAAACATTTGTTGTAAAAAGATAAAAGATATAGAAACAATCCTGTTCATTCTTCATCGTAAGTGATTATATCCATGAACATCTTCACTCTTGCGAAGTATTCACGAATAATAGTAATTATTTGATTGTAACCTTGATTGCTCCTTGATATCCATACTTCTGAAAGGGAGCGTCTTCATAGGTACTGACGTTTTTGTTTTTCTTTAGAAGACTTATGAGTTCAGAACGAAGGATGCCTTCTCCTTTGCCATGAACAAAGATAATTTGTGCCCCATGATGTGACCTCTCCTGATTCAATGTAGATGATATTGTTTGTATTTGTAGTTTATGAATCTCTATTGGTGACATTTTTGAACTGGCATAGCACAAGGCATTCTGGTGTAAGTCCACAACTTTTGTCTGTATGCCTTTGCCCCCCGTCTTCGTCGTTTTTGTTATTGTTGACTTTGCATCATCTGCTTTCACTTTGTTTGCCGTTTTACAAACCAATTGTATCTCGTCTGATTTATGCTGATCTATCAAAACAAGTTGACGTTCCAGCATAGGCCAATCAAATCCATCGCTATCTTGGACAATCAGCTTATCACCGACTTTGCTTATTATCGTACCTTCACCTTGTTGGTCCAGAAATCTTACATGGTCTCCGATGTTCATGTTTTTTCTTAAGTTACAAATTGGGTAAAGCGTTATATTGGCTGCGATATTTACATCAATGTTCGCAGAATCATTTTATTAGGTATTTTATGCCCCAAAGATAAAATCTTTTCCGAATATGGAAAAGGATTTCAGTAAAAATCTTATTTCCACAAGGCTTGTGGAATTATTAAATCCATTGTCGCTAAATCCATATTATAGTCCCTGCGCAACTCCTATGTTCCTCCTATTGTTGTCCGCTATATGTCTGGACATGAATATAAGTTACTCCCTTGGTGATTCCTTATTACATTGAGGTTCTTTACCAGGTTGACTGGAGTTCTTTTACACATAAGCCCAAGAATATACCAACTGTTACATACAATAAAAGATTCCAGACTTGTGGATGGTTGTCATGGGATGTGTATGAGGACAGTATTGTGGATTTTGTGAAAATTTCACCGGAAAATAAAGTCCGTTAGTGTGCAGACAGACTTTTCTTTTTCGGGTGAGGAGAATTTCAGGAAGATGGCGTGCTTGCCTTCCAAGTTACCAAGGTCGGGCAACACAACCTTCATTTCTGCGGTTTTCTGAGGCATGTTGGCCTTCAGCTCCAAAGTACCTAACAGTTTTCCTCCCTGCGATGTCCACGGACGGTCGGCCATAATCTCTATGGTACCATCGATGCCTTCCGGAATAAGCGTCAACAGCAGTTCCACATCCTTACGTCCCTTGGTCGCACTGAAGTTGAAATACTTATAGCCCACAATGGAGCCGTCGGTATTGTTGACCACAGAATTTGTGTTGTTGCGTAAGGCATAGGGAGCCTGGAACTTGTCTGCTGTACCATAGCCCGAAGCTACGTATGAGCCTGAGAACCTATTGTCTGGCCATTCGTGTATGGCTGTCCTGGGGCCTGTGTACCAGCAGGCAATACCTGCGGAATGACGCTCCAGGGGATTCAGGCCTTCCAATGAGAATCCTTCGGAGGTGTATTCGCCCTCGCTGATTTCCACCTTACCGTCCTCACCTTCTTCAACCTTCACCTCGATGGGAGCTACCATTGCCTGACGGGCATATTCGTCGGTACCTGTATGACGATGATAAAAAACATACCACTGCCCGTTAATCTCGCAGATGCTGCCGTGCGTATTACCGTCAACGGTAGCTGAGGCGATGGTGTCGCCCTTTTCGTTTATTTCACGTGCACGGCCGTCTATGATGGTGCCACCGTAGGTCCACGGACCTAACGGTCTGTCGCTGTATGCATAGGCAAGCGTGTAGTTCGAGACGGGAAGACCATACTCGCCGTCCTTCGTGAAACGGCTGTAGATAAAGACATACTTATCCTTAATCTTACGGACAGATGATGCCTCGAAGAAACTGAAAATGCCGTCCTGATAGCGTCCCGTTACCATATCTTCCACAATCTCCGTTCCCGGCTTCACCGAAGCCATTGTTGCGGGGTCCAGTTCTGCGGCGTAAGAACGTTCGAATCCCCAGTAGCCGTAAACGCGCCCGTCGTCATCGACGAATACTGCAGGATCAAAACGCAGGACACCGTCCGTCTCGTTGGGGTTCTCTTTACTCCAGTTGCACACTTCAAACGGGCCGTCGGGCCTGCTGCATTTGGCTATCAGACCGTTTCGGCCACCACACTGGTCATTGGGATACAGGTAATAGGTTTTTGTACCGTCTGAGGCTGTCACCAGGGTAACATCAGGGGCATAGAGCACATCGGCAAGGCTGTCGGGCGTGAACAGTTCACCATTAGCGTTTCTGTTCACGCTGAAGATGATGCCGTCGTATCGCCAGTGCGTAAGGTCTTCCACTGGTGCCGACCATACCACTTGGTCGCGTCCGCAGTACTCAGTCACCAGATTGTCATGCGAACCATATAGGTACACACGGTATTTCCCAGGCTGGTCGGGGTCTTCGAAAACGTAAGGCTCACCATCAGGGATATGTTCCCATAGGGGCAGGAAGGGATTACCCGGGGTTGTGAGCAAATCCTGTGACGCATCCTGCGTGCCCGTACAGGAAGCAAGGACAATAGCAGCGATAAAAATGCTCTTCTTCATAAAGGTATAAGGTTATTCTGTTATTACTTCGTATTATCTGTGCAAAGAAAGCAAAAATATCCCAACTGTCAAAACATTCTTCCTAAAAACAAGGGGATGTGTCAGAATAGGCACATCCCCCTCTTGTTATTGTCTATAGGATAATTTTTACTTCTTCTTTCCCTTAGCCGGAGCTTTGGTAAGGTCGAGCACGCGGACGTTGCGGAACTTCAGACCTGCACCATGACCGAGGAAACCGATGTGACCGGTCTTGTTGAACATACCGGGATGGTTATGGTGGTCAACGGTATAGGGGTTGTTGTCGCTTCCGTCGGGAGCTACATTGTGACCCTGGCAGGCTTCCTTGATGTCGCCATCCACAATTACCTCGCCATTAACGGTAACGGTAATGTGGTTGCCCTGAACGCGGATTTCCTCCTCGCTCCATTCTCCCAATGGCTTGTGCTTGATACGCTTGGCGGGGATAACACCATATACGGAGCCGTGAACCTGATAGTCGCGCAGACCTGCATAGATGGGGTCGTCGTGATCCAGAATCTGACTTTCGCACATACCATAGTAAGCTGCATCAACACCCATAGGAGTACGGATACCGACACCATTGTTTACGCCCGGGCGCAGGAAGCAGAACTCGAAGCGGAAAATGAAGTCGCGATACTCTTTCTTGGTATAGAGGTTGCTCTCGTTGCCGTAGTTGGCTGTTACGTTGATGCAACCGTTGATGGGCACATAACCTACCTTGTTACCTACGAAGTTGTCGAGATTGGTGCCGTCGAACAACAGCTCGAAGCCCTGTGCCTTCTCCTCGTCGGAAAGAACATAGACGGGTGAGGGCTGCAACTCGGAGAGTATCTTCTTGAGTTCATCTACAGCATAGCCGTCATCAGCTGTTCCGTGAGCCTTGTAGAGAGCCGAAGCCTTGGTGAGGTTTTCCTTAACTACATCGTATTCAATGTCCTCGGTGGTCTTGTTGATGATATCCTTTTCTGCTACGGCAGCGTTGTAGCCCAGATTCTTATCATCCAGGTACTTGCCTGCCAACAGGAAGGCGTTACGTGTGGGAGTATTGCCCAGGAAGCCGAGGATGACCTTCTTCTGGTCGTTGGTCTTGGCAAGCTGCATGGCTGTATTCAGACCCTCGTAACGGGAATCGGCATTCTTCTGATAGTTGCCCATCAGGTTGATATAACCGTTCAGCGCATTGGTGTCGCCTGCCTTGGCTGCATTCAACAAGGGAGCTGCAGCTTTCAGGTTGGTGCTGCGCAACAGAGCATTGATAGCAGCTTGTGAACCAATTTTCTGGAGTTCCTCAACAGACTCGTTGGTATTGGTGGAAGCCAGAATGGGGTAGAAAGACTCCTTGTTGGTGGCTTTCTTCATCTCGGCGCTTACAGCCTCGTATTGCTCCTTGGCAGCAAGACTCTTTATGCTGGCAGAGAGGGCTTTTTGGTAGTCGGCCTTGTCAGAGCCAGTAGCACCATCCAACAACTGAGCAACCTTGCTGATATCATTCTTGCCAACAACGCCAGCCAGTGCAGTACGGGCTGCGGAGTTGCTCTTTGCCAAATCGAATACAATGGGAGCTGCGCTGGTGATGCGACGGGCAGAAGCAAGGTTAAGCAAGCGGTTCTGCTGCTGACCTGTAGTAGCCTTCAGTGCCTCTGTTACCTTGCCAGAAATGTCGCCCTTGAAACTGAGCAGTGCATTAAAGGCTTCCTGGAAATTATCGCCTCCCAACTGAGCAATCAGAGCGGTAAGAGCATCGTCGCCACCGATTTTACCCAATGCCTCGATGGCAGCAAGAGCGGGCTTGCCACCCTGTGCGAGCACTTTGGTGAGGAAAGGCTTCTGACTCTCCACCTTGTTGTCGCCCAGCCAGTTGATGATATCGGCCTTGCCCTCTTCGGTCTGCTTCTTAAACTTGCCTACTACCTGCTTGGCCAAATCATCGGTAACCAGATTGTTGGCGGTAGCAAACTTCAGTGCCTGCATACGCAGGGCATGGTCTTTGCTCTTGAGGGTCTTAATGATAGCAGGTCCGGCATTGGCGCCCAACTTCTTCAGGTTGTCGTATGCCTGAGCATAGGGGGCGGCACCTGTATGTTCTACGAACTCAATTGGCTTCTCGTCGCCTGCCAGCAGACGGATCTGTGACTCTATGAACTGACGTACATACTGGTCCGGAGCCTTGGGAGCAGCTGCACGGAGTCCGTCAAGAACAGCTTTCTTATACTTGGCATTTGCAGCAGCTGAAGCATAGTTGGTGACACCATTGATGGCGTACTCCAGCAGGTTGTTCTTTGCCTTCTCGGTGGGTTGCATCATACCGACCAGCACTTCGATTGACTTAGGAGCAGCCTTGGCAATGTCCTCCATCTCGCGGTTGAAGTCGGTCTGGTTCTGCAAAGGCATCAGTGCCAATGCATCCTGAACTATAGTCTCTGTGGTTCTCTGTCTTGCATCCTGTGCAAAGGCGGGAGTCGTTGTGACCGTCAGCATCAGTACGGTCAGCAACATTATATTAAATATCTTTTTCATTATAGTTTACTGTTTACTGTTTACTGTTTACCGTTTGCTAAATGGTAAATGGTTAAATGGTAAATGAGAAAATGCTTACAGTTAGATCATCTTTCCCCATTCGCCGCGCATGGGCTGGTTGATAAGCAGGTTAGCTGCCTCGTCGCCTATGAAGAGTTGTGTCTTGGGATCGAAATGCAGGGTGCGGTTCAGGCGTAGCGCACAAACGCCCATATTTACGATGGTGGCGCTGTGGTGACCGTTACTCTCGTTGAGGGCAAACTGACGACGGGTGCGAACGCACTCCAGGAAGTCGGTATTGCGTGGTTCGGGATCGGGCATCTCGTTGATGAGCTCCTGCACATTGGGGATGGTGCACTCGAAGCCCTTGAAAACCTTACCCTTCGGGCCTTCGATGTATGGAACCTTGCCTTCGCTCTCGAATCCTTCGCCCTCGAGGATAATCTGACAGCCGTCCTCGTAGGTGTAGGTTATCTTACGCCAGATACCCACTGCATCGGGATGCTGCTGGGGTGCATCAATCTCGACCTTAACAGGGAAGGTGTCGTCCTTGCCCAGGATGTACTGAACAGGGTCGATGTAATGCTGACCCATATCAGCCAGACCGCCACCGTCGTAATCGAAGTAACCGCGGAAGGTCTGGTGTGTACGGTGAATATTATATGGCTTGTAGGGAGCGGGGCCTAACCAAAGGTCGTAATCCAGTTCCTTTGGAATGGGCTGAACCTCCAGATTCTCTTTTCCTACCCAGTAGAACTTCCAGGTAAAGCCGGTAGCACCGGAGATGCGTACCTTAAGAGGCCAACCCAGCAGACCGCTGTCAACCAGTTTCTTCAAGGGCTTTACATCGGTTCCCAAGCCATAGAAAGTATCCTTGAAGCGGAACCATGTGTTCAGACGGAATACGCGGGCATTGCGCTTTACAGCCTCTTCTACACGCTTACCCTCGCCGATGGTACGGGTCATGGGCTTCTCGCAGAAGATATCCTTTCCGGCATTGGCAGCCTCTACCGACATCAGTCCGTGCCAGTGTGGCGGGGTGGCAATGTGAACAATGTCAACATTGGGATCGTGAATGAGGTCGCGGAAGTCGTGATATGCCTTTACGGTCTCATTAAAATTCTTCTTGGCAGCTGCTACTGCTGAATCCAGATGTTTCTGATCCACATCACAAACTGCAACCAACCTGCAGGACTGGTCACTGGCGAAATGGTGACCGGAACGTCCAATACCGCCTACACCGATGAGTCCACGTGTAAGCTGATCACTGGGAGCCACAAAGTTATTGGCTCCACCCATCTTACCCATCACTTGGCGGGGCAAGATACTGAACAATGCCGTAGCGGCAGCTGTTCTTTTCAGAAAAGATCTTCTGTTTAGTGCCATAATAGTGTTGTTTTCAAAGAAAATTTATGTTAATCTTTCGCAAAAATAGAAATTTCTTTGGAAACAACCAAAAGAAATAGGATTTATTCTTTTTCTTCCTTAGGCTTTTCTTTTTCTTCTGTAGGCTTTTTAGCTTCTGGAGTCTGTTTTTCTGCTTCCTTGGCAGGCTTTTCTGCTTCAGGAGTCTGTTTCCCAGCTTCTTCGGCAGGCTTTTCTGCTTCAGGAGTCTGTTTCCCAGCTTCTTCGGCAGGCTTTCCAGCTTCAGGAGTCTGTTTTCCAGCTTCTTCTGCAGGCTTTCCAGCTTCAGGAGTCTGTTTTCCGGCTTCCTCGGCAGGCTTTCCTGCTTCTTCTGCAGGCTTTTCTGCTTCTGGAATCTGTTTTTCTGCTTTTTCTGTCGGCTTAACATTTTCAAAGAGCCGGTAGGTGGTACGTAAAACCTTGAATTCTGTTCTGCGGTTATAAGCGTTGCAGATTTCTTGCTTATCCACATCTTCTATACGTAGGATGAATGCCTCGGTAAGCGTGTCGCCTTCATGCAGGAAATCGTTCTGTTCTGCCATCTTGCGTGTTACCACCTTGGGACGTTTCTCGCCGTAACCCACAGGAGTAAGACGTTCAGCTTCTATTCCGTGTGCTATCAGATAGTTGACAACGCTCTCGGCTCGGCGCTGACTCAGTTTCTCGTTGTACTCGTCCTTGCCTCGATAGTCGCAATGGGAGGAAAGTTCAATCGTCACATTAGGATTCTCGTTCAGCAAATCCACCAGGCTGTCCAAGGCCTGCGTACTGCTTTCTGTCAGTGCTGCGCTGTCGAACTCATAGAATACGTTGCGGATGAGTACAGGATTGTTGATACTGGCCAGCGGGAACTGCAAGACAAACTCCTGACTGACACTGCTTGTGTCCACGTGCAGTTCCTCTTTATGATTCAGATAACCTTGGCAGGTACCAAGGAATACATAATCTACATTGGGGGTGACTTCCTGGATAAAGGAACCGTCGCCGCGTACGCTCAACTTCTGGTAGGAACCGTCGTTACCCACCATATAGACAAGTCCCTCTGGCAATTCGTATCCATCTTTTTCATAGACCCATCCCTTGACGGTATGAACAACCTCGGGACATTCGAACGACATGATATGATCCCATCCGCGGGCATCACCTCTGTTGGTGCAGAAGAAACCTCTATTGTGGAGTCCTTCAAAAGTCATGCCGAAGTCGTCTCCGCTACTGTTCATGGGAACCTTCAGATTCTCTATTTGCCAATTGCCTGTTGTCGTATCGCGTTTAGCCTTGAAGATATCCAATCCACCCATGCCCACATGTCCGTTGCTGGAGAAGTAAAGTTCGCCGTTCGGACGGAAAGAGGGAAACATCTCGTCGCCCTCGGTATTAATAGGGGCACCTAAGTTCTCTACACCACCAAGGCTTCCCCCCTCCATCAGAGCAATGCGCCAGATATCTTTACCTCCTAAGCCGCCGGGCATGTCGCTGGTGAAATAGAGCCATTTACCATCGGGCGAGACGGTAGGATGAGCATAGCTGGAAAGCGTGTCTTTGGTTATTTGCAGTAGCTGCGGCTTACTCCAAGATGCGTCGCTGCGCTGACTGGTGTATATTTCTGCATAACGGGGATAGTCGGGGTCGAAGGTACAACGGGTAAGATACATGGTTTTTCCGTCCGGGGAGAAACAGCAGGCACCCTCGTCGTAGTCGCTGTTCAGTTCGCCCTCTGCCATTTCCAGTGCTCCCCATTTTCCTTTGTCATCCTTCTTGGTAAAGAAGATATCGCTGCTTTTAGTACCGGTAATACCGCTGATTTCGTTTCCTGTAGCCTGGGGGCGTGTGGTGGAAATGAAAAGCTGGTCGGATTCTGTTCCCCATAACATAGGCGAGAAATCGGCACGACGACCATTCAGAATGGGTTCTTTCTTTATAGTGTATAAAGTGGGTCTCTTTTTCCAGATGGGTGCTTGCATACAACCCTGAACACCATTTACGGCAAGCGGTGCTTTTGGCACCATTTCAAGATATGTATCGTAGTCTTTAATGGCAGCCTTGTAATCGCCCATTTTCTGATGAAGCTGTCCCAAATATAGCCAGGCAAGCGTATCAGGATAATTGTATCGGACAGCATTCTGATAAGCACCGATGGCTTTGGCAGTATGGTTTATTTTTCTGTAGCATTCTGCCATTTTCCAGGCGCGAATGCCCCGTTTCTCTTTTTCCGTGGTTTTGGTGCGGGAATAGGCTTTCTTGTATTCGGCTGCAGCAGAATGATATTCGCCAATGGCATAGAACTGATCGCCTTTCTTTAAATGGTTATCGGCTCCGCAGGACGATAGCAGCCCGACTCCAACAAGAATAAGAAGGAGATGGAAGAAGGTAGAGGGAGATAAAAGACAAGTGCGTTGTCCTCTATCTTCTGACGCTGAAAAACGTTTTTTTTCCTTTATCTTCCTATATTTGCCTGACATGCTAATTCAATGACGTTCTATATAATAACGTAAAGTACCTACTTTTTATTGCCCTTCTTGTTTTTTGGCGGTTCTACGGTGACACTTATCTGGCGGGGATTCTTGTCGTTCAGTACTGATGTTACGATATCTGTCACCATTTGCTTGAGTTCCTCTAAGAATGTCTGAGCCTGGTATTCCTTTCGTTCTATCATTCTGAGTTTCTTTTCCCAAATACCTGTGAGCTCGGCACTTTTCAGCAGTTCCTCGTGGATGATTTCTATGAGTTCTATACCGGTGGGAGTTGCCCAAAGGCTTTTCTTCTCCTTGCGGATATAATGCCTGCGGAATAGCGTCTCGATGATAGCAGCACGGGTACTGGGTCTGCCTATTCCGTTTTCTTTCAACGCATCGCGCAGTTCCTCGTCCTCCACCATCTTGCCTGCTGTTTCCATAGCACGAAGCAAGGTAGCCTCGGTATAAGGTTTGGGAGGCGTAGTCCATTTGTCGGTCAGCGAGGGGGTATGCGGACCGCTTTCGCCCTTCTCGAAGACGGGCAGAATACCCCCTTCGTTCTCCCCCGAGGGGGAGGGATTCTTTTCTTCGCTTTCGACCTTTTTAAAGACTACCTTCCAACCTTCATCCGTTACCACACGCCCGTTTACACGGAACAGCACAGATTCCGTTTCATTCTTCTTAACTTCGCCGATAACGGTGGTAGTCTCGAAGAGGCAGTCGGGATAGAAGGCAGCGATGAAGGCGCGGGCAATCAGGTCGAACACCTTCCACTCCATCTCTGTAAGTCCCTGGGGCGAAACACCTGTGGGGATGATGGCATGGTGGTCGGTTACCTTGCTGTTGTCGAATATCTTCTTGCTCTTCTTCAGCGGTTTGCCGCCCAGTGTTTTTACAATTTCCGCATAAGGTTGCGTTCCCGCATTCCTGGTCAGAAAGAGTCCGTTCATAATCTGAGGACACTTGGGATAGACATCATCGGGCAGGAAGGTGGTATCTACACGCGGATAGGTGGCAACCTTCTTCTCGTAAAGACTCTGAATGAGGTTGAGGGTTTGGTCAGCACTGAAGCCGAACTTCTTGTTGCAGTCAACCTGCAGGCTGGTCAGGTCGTACAGGCGAGGCGGCGTCTCGAATCCCTTCTTCTTGGTAACGGAAAGCACGGTAAAGGGTTTGTCCTTGATGGCCTCCAATGTATCTTTTCCCTCCTGCTCGGTGGCATATTCCATCAGCCTGTAGATGGGTCCTTTGCTTTTTAGCGTTTTCCCCTGCTTGGCGGCTTCGGCAATCTCTGCAGCCTCTTCGGCTTCGGCTTCCTCGTCGCGCATGATGGCACTGAACTTGACATCCCGGTATAGGGTAGAGAGAACCCACGACTGGCGGGGAACGAAGTTTTCTATCTCCTTCTGGCGGTTGACAATCAGTGCCAGCGTGGGTGTCTGCACGCGACCTACACTCAGCACCTGGTGTTTGCCATAAGCATACTTTTGTGTGTATAGGCGGGTAGCGTTCATCCCAAGCAGCCAGTCGCCGATGGCACGCATCAGTCCCGCCTCGTACAGACTTTGGTATTCCGACTGGTCTTTCAGCGTCTGGAATCCTTCGCGAATGGCTTCTTCCGTAAGACTGCTGATCCACAGACGCTTCACGGGACATTTAGCCAATGCCTTCTGCATCACCCATCGCTGAATCAGCTCACCCTCCTGACCGGCATCACCGCAGTTGATAATCCCTTCGGCTTTGCTCATCAGCGAGGCAATGGTGTTGAACTGCTTCTCGACACCCTTGTCGGCTTTCAGCTTAATGCCAAAACGGGGTGGAATCATGGGCAGTTGGCTCAGGCTCCAATTTTTCCAGAGCGGGGTATAATCATGTGGTTCCTTCAGTTCGCAAAGATGACCGAAGGTCCATGTTACCTGGTATCCATTACCCTCCATATACCCGTCGTGCGAGGTGTTGGCACCCAGCACGTGGGCTATGTCGCGGGCAACAGACGGTTTCTCAGCTATACAAACTATCATATAAAAGCCCCTCTCCCTAACCCTCTCCCGTAGAGGTGAGGGAACTGCAAGCAGGGGCGTCAGGCAGTTATTATTTAACTTTTTTACTTTAATCTCCTAATCTCCTAATCCCCCTCCTTTCACGGGAGGGCCGGGGTGGGTCTGGGCCACATATTCCTCCGCCACCTTCAGATAGTGATGGTGTTTCTGCACGAAAGCAACGGAGTCGCGTTTGGCTTGTGCCAACCTCTCGGGGTGCAGCGCCAGCTGTTCGAGCTGGCGGTAGATTCCTTCCTCGTCGCAGGGCAAATCTATCATGGGGAATAACTCCTTTTCGCCCAACAGCTCGTAAACTTCGGGAACAGCAACTGTGGCAGCAACAATCCCCTTCGACATTGCCTTCAGTGCATTCATGGCATAACAGGTGTACAATTGGTCGATAAGTACATCACTGTTGTCCATCAGGCGGCAATATTCCTCGTATGGCACATTCTCGGCTTTATTGATTATCACCTTATCGGGATAGTTGTTCTTGAGTTTCTGCAATGCAGGCCAAAGTATGTCGGTACCTTTCTCTTCATTCCGTTCTTTTTGTATTCCAATAAAAAAGCGTACGGGTCCTTCGCTCTCCTGGATGTCAACAGGTGTGTCTGGCATATCCATGGCTAAGGGAACAAAGCAGGTCTTTTCCGGGTAATAATGATGCAGGCTGGCCCAATATTCGTAGCCTGTACCAATGAGCAGGTGACTGGTCTCGGCCATGTGCCGGCTCAGTCTTGCTACATCTGGCTGGTTGAGCCACATGTCAGCCATTCTTATGGCAAAGTCGTTTGTTCTTTGCCTGCTTCCGATATTAAAATCGCTGCTTCTGAACAGTTTAGCTTCAATGCATCCCTTGACGTAGTAATGGCTGATTCCAAGAACGGTAGTAACAGTATATCTGTTGCGTTTGCGGATGTAATCGTAGAAGAAACGTTTCAGATTGGGTTTGAACTCCATCATGAACAGCCCGTTGAAATCCACAATGTCGTACCCCCTGAGTTTGGGTAGCAGCAAGAGCCAGCGAAGCAGATATACAATAGCGCCCCATTTGCCTGGTCCTCGTTCTATGCAGATGTCCACATGCATGTGCCGCCATCCGCCACCAGTACCTATTACAAGTGCTTCGTGCCCAAGTTTGCGCAAGCCTTGGGCCAATGTGTAACGTGCATTGCTGGCATCACCTATGAACAGGACTTTCATTTCTTTGTTGTGCTGTGTTTTAGGAAAATATCTTCTAACTGTGTAGCTACTGTTTCTGGCGAAGCAATGTTCCCGATGGCTTCCGAAAAGCGTCGGGAAGGGCATATACTCATACATTCTTTCATTCTCTCCAGCAGGCTGTCCACATCACCTGTTTTGGCAATAAGGCAAGCACCGGGAATGCGTTCGGACTGCGGTGTAACCTCTGTACAGACGACCGGGATGCCCGTTGACATAGCCTCTAGCAGCACCAGTGGTTGTGCTTCGCTCCGCGAGGGAAGGACCAGTGCATCGCAGTCGTATAGCAGTTGGCGGACCTCGGTCTTGCCAATTTCGCCATGCAGTGTGGTACGGGACGGGAACAATTGCTTCATCTCCTCGCTTTGGGTGCCCCGGCCGGCTATATGCAATTCACAGTCTTTCATCTTGATGATGGCTTGACTCAGTACATCGTAGCCTTTCAGGAAAAGACCTTCCCCGTTGGCATTGCCCAGACAGCAGAAACGGAAAGCGCGTCCTTCCAAAGGGCTTCGGTCTCTGTATGCATAGAAGTCAACATCTATGACGTTGGATACGGGAACATAATTGTAGTCACATCCGAAGTAAGGCGATAGTTCGCTCACCAGTTCTTCCGCTACAGGAATAACGCAGGCAGCATCCTTGTAGGCACGTGCGATAAGATCCTTCATCCAGCACTGCCTTGTCCATCCTACGCCGAAGTCCTTCTCGAAGAGCGATTTACTCAGATGTTCTGTGATAAATACAGGACAGCCCGTAGCCTTACCTATCTCTGTGGCTGCGATACCTGCATTCTTGCCACAATGTGCATGAATGATATCGGGAGTACCATATTGCTTAACGTACTTTCCGAACATCTTTTTTACCTGCCTAATCCATGATTTTGTATTCAGGGCAACCAGCTTGGGGATGTCCCTATGGTAATGACGGAACACAGCTATGCCTTCCATATCCTCCCACCAATAACCGGCAGGAGCTTGCAGGTAGAAAGATTTGTCCAGCGTAACTCCCAGCTGGATACATGCCAAGATACGGACTTCATGCCCGTGTTCCCTCAAAGCTTTGGCCTGATCCAAACAGAACAGACCTCCGTGAGGGGGGAAGAAAGAGGGTATCTCAAGTATGTGCATTGTGCCAAAGATAATGTTTTATTATTTGCAAAGGTACGAAAAATAGCCTTGTCACCCAAGGTTTTGCGCTTTATAGTTGGCCGAATGTTATTTTTTTTGCCTGTTTTGTGCTTATTTGATTTCATTTCACTATCTTTGCCCTGAAATACAATAACATGAAACTACGTTCCATTTTACATACCAACTGGCGGGCGACCTTCTTTCTTAACTATCACGCAGGAGGGTGGAAGGCTGTACGACGTATGCCCATACGCGTGTACGGATCTCTGAAACTCACGCTCAAGGGACAGATTATTCTTCCACCGGATATTTCCAAAAATACTATTGTCATCCACTCCGACCACGAAGATTATACAGCATCTTCCGGTAGGGCAGAGCTGAATATTTTGGGAACATGGAAGTTGAATGGTCCCCTGCGCATAGGGCCCGACGTATGTATTGCGATTGCTAAGGATGCTTTATTGGAGATGGGATCTGATATTTTCTTGGGACGTGATACGCAGATTCACTGCAGTCATCACATCTGTATTGGCAACGGAGTGTTTGCCGGAGAGATGTATGTCTGCGACAGCACTGTTCATCAGATACTTGCAGATGGGACTCCCAAACCCTTGAATGGCAAAATAATTGTCGGCGATGGCGTGTATCTTGGCTTCAGGACCATGTTGCTCAAAGGCACCGTTATTCCTGCGCGTTCTGTGGTAGGCAGTGGAGCTGTTTGTGTTTCCGACTACAGTAAAGACGGATTGGAACAACTCTTTATCTGCGGCAATCCTGCTGTTGTGAAATCAAAAGGGGTAACCGCAAAATTTTGACAGTCATGTTGCTGAGAGTTTCTTTTATCGTTACCTATTATAACGAACCGCTGGAAATGCTGGAAGAATGCATTCAGAGCATTCTTGCCTTACCGTTTTTCAGGGGTGAAAAAGAAATCTTACTCATCGATGACGGCAGTAAGATTCCTGCACCCGAGTTTGATGGCGTGACGGTTATCCGACAGGAAAACCAGGGCCTCTCTGCAGCTCGAAACAAGGGGTTGGAACTGGCGAAGGGTGAATACATCCAGTTTATCGATGCCGACGATTACCTGTTTCCCAACGAATACAATGTGGTGTTGGATATGCAAATGTCCATTCGTCCGGATGTGTTGGTGTTTGACTTTACTCACGACGAGCCTAAAAAATATAGTGGTGCAGGCATTAAACCATACCGTAGTGGTATAGAGTTCCTTAGAAAACGCAATATGCACGGCTCAGCCTGTTGTTATATGTTCCGCAAAAGTATTCTGGGTGATTTGCGCTTTTTGCCGGGTATTGTACACGAGGATGAGTTGTTTACCCCCCAGTTGTTGCTGAAGGCGGGCCTTCTGCTGGTGGTAAATGTTTCACCCTATTATTATAGGATACGAACAGGAACCATCACACATCAGCAAGAAGAGGCGTGTGTGAAGAAGCGCTTAGATGATACACTGTTTGTCCTCCGACAACTGGATGCCCTGAGAAAAAATCTGCGGGGAGAGGCTCAGAAGGCAATGTGCAGACGTGTTTCGCAACTCACTATGGATTATATATATAATGTGTGGCGACAGATTCCCGACAGAAAGGAGCGACACAACCGTATTGCAGGATTAAGGGAAGCCAAACTGTATCCGCTTCCCATACATATCTATACTTGCAAATATCTGATCTTTGCCTTGATGAGTCGGGTATTTGGGAGATTGGTTGTTTAGTTGTCAAATGTCAGCCCCAGCCCCCTTTAGGGGGAGATTAAGGGTCAAATGTCGAAGGTCGAATGTCAAACGCTGTTAATTGTCAGGTTGTTTTTTGAGGGGTATAGCCAGAAAAAAAAGGAACCGTGCGGCTCCTTTCTGATTATAATGGATAGTCCTCGAAGGCGTAGAGGACGGTTGAGAGATATCTCTCGCCAGTATCAGGCAACAGTACCACAATCTTCTTGCCTTTGTTCTCGGGGCGCTTGGCCACCTGAATAGCAGCATAGAGGGCTGCTCCGGCGCTGATACCAACCAGCAGACCTTCACTTTGGGCAATCTCACGACCCGTACGGATGGCATCGTCGTTCTCCACATCGAATACCTCGTCAATCACGTTGGCATCGTAAGTCTTGGGGATGAAGCCGGCACCGATACCCTGAATCTTATGGGGACCGCTCTGACCGCCGTTCAGTACGGGACTGGATTTAGGTTCTACGGCAATCACCTTCACATTGGGATTCTGCTCCTTCAGGTACTTACCTGTACCGCTGATGGTACCGCCTGTTCCTACGCCGCCGATAAAGATATCCACCTGTCCGTCTGTATCGCGCCAGATCTCAGGACCCGTGGTAGCATAGTGCTTGGCAGGGTTGGCATCGTTCTCGAACTGTTGCAGAATCACTGCGCCGGGAATGCTGTCACGCAGCTCCTCGGCGGCGCGGATGGCACCAGGCATGCCGTCTTTTCCAGAGGTGAGGCGAACCTCGGCACCGTATGCCTTAACCAGGTTACGGCGCTCCACGCTCATGGTCTCGGGCATGGTAAGGATAAGGTGGTAGCCCTTAACGGCGCTGACCAGTGCCAATCCTACGCCAGTATTTCCGCTGGTGGGTTCGATGATGGTTGCTCCTGGCTTCAGGATGCCTTTCTGCTCGGCATCCTCGATCATCGCCAGTGCGATGCGGTCCTTTACGCTGCCGCCAGGATTAAAGAACTCTACTTTGGCAATAACAGGAGTTTCCAGTCCCTTAGCCGTTGAATACTTGTTGAGCTCCAGAAGTGGGGTGTTGCCGACGAGCTCGGTCAGCTGTTTTGCAATTTTACTCATAAGCTTATCCTTTGTTAATTTTTGGTTTACCGTTTATTGTTTACCGTTTGCAGTCAGTAATGTTCAATGTTGACCTGCGGTCGAGCCTGCTCACGCTCGGCAATGCTTAAGCTAGCTTATCATTGCTCTCGCTCAATCGCAGCCTTCAATGTTCAATTGATTGATGAATCACGCTGCAAAGGTACGGCGGTTTTCTCGTCCCCACAATACCTATGGCATGTTATTTCATATACCATACGTTTGGTATTTCGCCAATTTTATTTCTTCTTCTGTTGCTTTTTCTGCTCGCGCTCACGGCGTTTCTGCTCCTTGCGGCGTTCGCGTTCACGCTTACGTTCCGCCTTCTTGAGTTCACGTTCACGTTTACGCTTCTCTTTCTGCAGTTTCTGCAGCTCGCGTGCACTCTCCTTGGCAGCCTGTTTCTCATTCTGCACTTCCTCCTTGGCTTTCAAGGACTCTTCCAACTTTTCGCGCAGCATCTTCTTATCGAATGTGAACACATGGCCGAAGACGCCTAATGATAGCATTTGGTTTTTGCCGTTCAGACGGATGTACGTAGTGTTCAGCAGGTAGTAGTTGTTTACCTTTAGTTTACTGTTCAGCGCCGTCTGTATAGTCTTGATAACAACATTCTTACCCAGGTTGGTCAGCATGTTGTCACTGAAGCCCCTGTTCTCGGCTTCTTCTTCAACATACTCTTCCACAGCCTTCATCATGGCCTCTTTATGTTCCTGTTTACTAGGCACGGTCTGAGTCATCAGTACTGCCACCAGCAGCACGATAACTACAATAAGTAGTTTCTTCATCGTTTCCTTTTATTATATATAATGTTTGTCAATCGGTGTTGCTGTATATGTACGTTTTCCGCTGCAAAGTTACGAGTAAGCGAGAACAATACAAAATAAAATAGGTTTTATTTTTATTGTCGAGCGAAAGTAATTTCGAGAGTAGTCTCAAAGTTACGAGTAAGCGAGAACAATACAAAATAAAATAGGTTTTATTTTTATTGTCGAGCGAAAGTAATTTCGAGACGTTGTCTCAAAATTCCGAACGAGAGGACTACGCCTGCGCCTGAGCACCTACTGGAGCGCAAGAAACAGTAAACAAAAATAGACTGACTCTAAACACTAAACTCTAAACTGAGTAGAGACGTTTGCGAAAGCAGGCGCCTTTTTCGTTCAAAATGTGTTTTTTCTTATTTTTATTATGGAAAGATGAGTGTGACTAAAAATAAAAAACGTATATTTGCAAGGTGATTATCTGAGATATTCAAATGGATGAATTAATAAAATAAAGAAATGATGAATAAAATAAAATTTTGCTTCTTATCTGCCCTCCTGAGTTGCCTTGTCGGTAGTGCTTGGGCGGCTGAGGTTTCAGACAGCCTGAAATTCTCATACGCCTTAGGCTCGTCCTCAACTTTTACGTTCAACTACCCCTCCAAGAACATAGCCGGAGAGGACATAGTGCTCTCATCTTCACTCGTAGTCTGGACACCTGATAATCCTCAGGAAACAGACAGCATAGAGGCATTACACATATACAGCCATTTTACGATAACCTCTGATCACGAGTGCCCTACTTCAGATTATAACTTAAAGGAGCGTGCACTCTTCACCCTTCTGATCAGGAACAATTACGGCTCGGGACTGGATCCCGACCTTAATTACTTAGGCCATGCCATCCTTATTGCTCCAGACTTCGAAGGATATGGTGTCAGTCGCGATGTGCCGCATCCCTATCTTTCCCAGGAACTGACAGCCCGCCAGATGGTGGATGCCGTGGAGTACGGCCTGAAACTCTATCAGAAACATGTCAATGACAAACGCACGCTTCCTATCAAGACTGACTGGCGGACATACGGCTTCGGGTTTTCACAAGGAGGCGCCGTAGCCTTGGCTGTTCAGCGATATCTGGAGGAACAAGCGATGGACGAGCAGCTGCACTATCGCGGCACAATCTGCGGCGACGGACCTTACGACCTCGTTGCCACCCTGCTTTACTACATTAACGACGACGGCAACAGCTATGGCCAGCAGACAGAACATCGCAAGGGCATGAACACCATGCCGATGGTAGTACCTATGATTATAAAAGGTATGCTTGATACGCACCCCGATATGAAGAACCATGCCTTAACGGATTACCTCTCACAGCAGTTTCTTGACACAGGCATCATGGACTGGCTGGAGAGCAAGATGTATGTAATCAACGATATTCATGAGATGTGGTACGAGCAGCTGCAGGAAGGACTTGAAGCCAACGGTCGCACCTACACACCGGAGCAAATGGCAGAACTGTTCTATCCGCCCCGTGAGGATCGCGTATGGGCTCGCCTCGACAAGCTCTTCACGCCCGGCTTCTATGACTATTTGTTAAATGTCGATGTAACAGCCCCCATCCCTGCGGGAGGAAATCCTTTTGTAGATCTTCATCGTGCCCTGTCAGAAAACAGCCTCTGCAACGGGTGGGAGCCCAAGCACCGCATTCAGTTTGTCCACTCCAGGGGCGACATGGTGGTTCCCTACGGTAACTACCTGTCGTTCCGTGATGCTCATCCCACTGGCGAAGGCTCACTCTATAGGGTAGACGACAGCATTACTGACGACCATATCGACACGGGAGTGACGTTCTATCTAAACCTCACCACCTTAGGCAGTTATGGCAAGTACTTCCAGTGGTTCGATGAGGCTGTGCCAACGGGAATTGCCGACATTGACGGACTCACCCCCGACCCCTCCCTGTTAAGGAGGGGAGAGATATACAATATCTCTGGCCAACGACTTAGCAAGCCGCAGAAGGGAATAAATATTGTGAATGGCCGCAAGGTCGCGATTAAGTGAGAGAAATGCCAAACTTGTTTGGGTATTTCCGAACGTGAGCGAGCTCGAACGAAGTTCAAGGTGCTTTATTAGTTTAGAGTTGTTTTATTTAGTTTACGGTTTACGGTTTACAGTTTATTAACGTCAATAACCAATAACCTATAACCAATAACCTTTATAAGGTCTAACTTTCAATTTTCAATGTTTCAAAGGTGTGAACTGCTGCTAGGTACAGAGGCAATGGAGCGCATCGCCCAGAAGCGGGTGATAATATTCGGTGTGGGCGGCGTAGGTTCGTGGTGTGCCGAGAGCTTGGTACGCAGCGGCATCAGGCATTTGACCATTGTTGACTCCGACCGCGTGTGCATCACCAATGTGAACCGACAGCTGATGGCCACCATGAAGACTGTGGGGCAGGTAAAGGTAGATGCCCTGAAGGAGCGCCTGCTCAGCATTAACCCCAAGGCCGAGATTACCGCCCTACAGAAAATCTTCACCGCTGAGACTGCCGAGGAGTTCCATTTGGAAGACTACGACTATATCATCGATGCCATTGATTCACTAAAGGATAAGGCCCTATTAATCCTCATGGCTACTAACACTCCCTCCTTCGGGGGGAGCCGGGGGGGGGCTGGGAGTGCTGGGCCAGTTTTTTTCTCCTCGATGGGTGCAGCACTGAAGTTGGATCCTACGCGTATTAAGGTGGCAGAGTTCTGGAAGGTGCAGGGTGACCCGTTGGCACGTGCCTTGCGTAACCGGTTCAAGAAGGAAAAGACCTTCCCCCGTCATAAGTTCCAATGTGTTTATAGCGACGAGCTGCTGAAGAACCAACTCCCCATCGACCCTGAGGACAGAGGTAATGGTTCTATTTCCCACATCACCGCAATCTTCGGTTTTATGCTGGCCGGCCTGGTTCTGCAGGACGTTCATAAATCAAGTTTGTAGTCACTGTCGTTAACCCTGAATAGCTAAATATAAAATTCTGAGGAGTCGATGAGGCCGGCACGAAGAGCGTACTTCGTTACTTCGTGGGCGGTGTTGACGTTCAGTTTTCGGAAGATATTCTTGCGGTGCGTGGTGATGGTGTGGATGCTGGAGAAACGCTCGGCGGCAATCTCCTTGGTGGTCTTGCCCTGCGCGATGGCGCGTACTATTTCCACTTCGGTGGCTGTCAGAAGGTCGGGCTTTTCCTCCTGCTGCTGGCTGATAATGGTTTCCAATGCCCGTTGGCAAATATAACGCTCATGATGACCAGTAGCTATTAAGGCCTGACGGATCTCGCCCAGAGAACCGTCTTTGAAGACGATGCTGAACTGGCGTGAGGAATATGTCACCCGACGCAGGAACTGGGGCGTGAGCTCGTCGCTCAGTAATATCCATTGCGATTGCGAGAAGCGTTCAGCCACTATAAGGAGTTGGTCTTCGTCGGCGAAATCAAAAAGGGTGTAATCCAGTAGAACTATGGCATTGGTGTGTTCTGCAAGCAGATTCACCAACGCTGTTCTGTTCCAGGCATAGAACAGATGCTGCTCCTTGTCCTCGGAGATAAGATGCTCCAGGGCATATCGTGTAAGTTCCTGATTGTCGGCTATGATATAATCTTTCATCTGAGGATAGGTTTTGACAGGGTGCAAAAATACGCTTTTTAACGCAATCTGCCAAATCTTTGGGACGGATTTGGCAGATTACGTTACAGTTTACGGTTGAGAGTTTAGAGTCTGTGGCGGTTGGACTGCCTCTAAACTTTAAACCCTGAACTCTCAACTTTAAATTTGACCCAGTGCTTGTGAAAGGTCATCCAGGATATCGTCGATATGCTCTGTACCGATGCTCAGTCGGACGGTGCTGGGCGTGATGTGCTGCTCGGCCAATTCTTCGGGCGAAAGTTGCGAGTGTGTGGTGGTATAGGGATGTATCACCAGACTCTTCACATCAGCCACGTTAGCCAGCAGGGAGAAGATCTGTAGGGCATCGATGAACTTCCAGGCCTCTTCCTGACCGCCCTTAATCTCGAAAGTGAAGATGCTGCCGCCACCATTGGGGAAGTACTTCTGATAGAGAGCATGGTCGGGATGACTGGGCAGAGCGGGATGGTTTACCTTAGCAACCTTGGGATGGTTGGCGAGGAAATCGACCACCTTCAGAGCATTCTCTACGTGACGCTCTACGCGCAGACTTAAGGTCTCAACACCTTGCAAGAGGATGAAGGCATTGAAGGGTGAGAGGGTTGCGCCGGTATCACGCAGAATGACGGCACGGATGCGGGTAACATAGGCAGCAGCGCCTACTGCATCGGCAAAGACGATGCCATGATAGGATGGGTCGGGCTTAGCCAATGTTGGGAACTTGTCGGGGTCCTTCTTCCAGTCGAACTTGCCGCCATCTACGATGACACCGCCCAGAGAGGTTCCGTGACCGCCCAGGAACTTGGTGGCTGAGTGTACCACGATGTCAGCCCCATGCTCCAGCGGACGGATTAAATAAGGTGTTCCGAAGGTGTTGTCCACAATGAAGGGGATGCCATGCTTGTGAGCTATTGCGGCAACGCCTTCCAGATCCAGTACGTCGGAATTCGGATTGCCGAAAGTCTCAGCATAAACCACCTTGGTGTTAGGCTGTATGGCGGCCTCTAAGGCTGCAAGGTCGTTTACATTTACAATGGTGTTTGTAATGCCTTGCGTAGCCAGGGTATGGGTGATGAGGTTGTAAGAACCGCCATACAGGTTGTCGGCAGCTACGATGTGATCGCCAGCCTGCACAATATTCTGAAGCGCGTAAGTGATGGCAGCAGCACCAGATGCGACAGCCAATCCTGCCACACCGCCTTCGAGGGCTGCTACGCGGTCTTCGAAAACTCCCTGTGTAGAGTTGGTCAGACGACCGTAGATATTACCTGCATCGCGCAGGCCGAAGCGGTCGGCGGCATGCTGGGAGTTGTGGAAAACGTAGCTCGTGGTCTGATAGATGGGTACTGCGCGGGCATCGGTTGCGGGGTCGGCCTGTTCCTGACCTACATGTAGTTGCAATGTCTCAAAACGGTAATTCTTTTTTGTACTCATAATCAATATAATTTACTATTTAACAATTTACCATTTACGATTTATTCTAATTCCGTTTAGCGGTCTCTTCGTTATTTTTTCCCTCCCTCTCGGGGGAGGGGTTAGGGGAGAGGCTGTTATTCTTTGTTGTTTTCTGCTGCAAAGGTACGGCAATGTAGTAATATCCTCCAAATTTTGTATAAACTTCAGAAAAAAGCATCGTATTATATTGGATTTCAGGAATAAAGTTCTTTTTGTGGGCAGGAATTATACCCTGGAAAGAATAATCCTCTAAAAAAAGCGGGAATTATTTGGTATTTCGAGGTGAAAATACGTATATTTGCGCATTCAAACTAATGAAATAAAGAAAAAAAAGTATCATGAAAGGAGTTTTTAGAGTCTTTTTTGTTTCAGTTTGTTGTGTTTTGCTTTCATCGTGTGGCGGTTCGAAGAAGGACGAAAAGGCTCAGGTGAAATACGAGACACAGGTAATGAAACCCGAATCCCGTGTGTATAATCTGTATATACCTGCAACCTTGCACGGTATTACCGAGGTAGAGGTTTATCCGCGTGTTTCGGGCATCATACGCAAGGTGAACTTTACCGACGGAATCAAGGTTTCCCGTGGGCAGGTTCTGTTTGTTATTGATGAGACAGAGCATCAGCTGAATGTGATGAATGCCGAGGCGAACCTGGCTGCAGCCAAGGCACAGATGGAAACAACAAAGATGCAGTACGAGTCGAACCAGCATCTGGCAGAGAAAAAGATTGTAAGTGAGAATGTGCTTCGTACTGCAGAAAATGTTTATGAGGCAGCTCAGGCCGCCGTAGAGCAGGCAAAGGCACAGTTGGCAATTGCAAAGACCAACTTGGGCTACTGCAAGGTAACGGCTCCCATCAATGGCATGATTAAGGAAAACGGCTTTAGAATGGGAGAGGTTGCCGAGCCGTCGGATATGCTGTGTACTGTGAGCGACGACAGTCAGATACAGGCATGGTTCTCCTATACAGAGAGTCAGCTGTTGGAGTTGATAGACCGTTACGACCTGGTTTCGACATCGGAAGGTATGAAGGGACGTGACGGTCAGAAGGTGGGTGACCTGTTGCCTAAGCTCCAACTGCAGTTGCGTAACGGTCAGACATACAAGTATGAGGGTGTAATAACAGAGATTGGCGGTATTGTGGATCGCAAGACAGGTACGGTGATAGCCCGTGCCACATTTCCTAACCCCGACGATGAATTACGTGCAGGACTGTCTGTTACGTTGGTATTCCCCACTAAGATGGACAATGTATTCCGTGTACCTATGAAGGCTGCCGTTCACTTGCAGAACCAGTTGCTGTTCTATCGTGTGAAAAAGGACGGTACGGCCGAGGGTGTTATCTGCGAGGCTATCCCCTCGAACAGCGGTAACCACTATTATGTAAAGAACGGCTTAAAGGCAGGCGACGAGATAGTGGTGAACGGTGCCCAAAAGCTGTCTAACGGAGCAAAAGTTCGTTGAACATTATGAAGAAGACGCATTTCTTTGTTAAGCACTGGGTGGCGGCTTTTGCCATCGCTGTGCTGACGATTGTTATCGGTGTGATAAGCTTGGAAACACTTCCTGTGGAACAATATCCGGATATTGCGCCTCCCATGGTAACCATTCAGGCTACCTATAGTGGTGCCGATGCCCATGCCGTGATGGAATCGGTGGTGATGCCGCTGGAGGAGGTCATTAACGGTGTGGAGAATATGATCTATATGGATGCAACAGCTACTTCCAACGGTGAGGGCGAAATAGACATCTACTTTAAGCAGGGTACAAATCCCGATCAGGCTACGGTGAATGTTCAGAACCGCGTGAGTCAGGCATCGGGTGTATTGCCGGAAGATGTTATCAAGGCTGGTGTCACCGTAGAGAAGAACGTGAATGCCACGTTGATGATTATGAGTCTTGAGAGCACCGACGAGAAGTTCGACCAGTCGTTCATCTCCAACTACCTTGATATCAATGTCATGCCGGCTATCAGTCGTATTGCCGGTGTGGGGCGTACGATGATTATGGGTGAGCAGTATGGTGTGCGCATCTGGCTGAAGCCCGACCTGATGGGTCTGTATGGTGTTACGCCCGAGGAGGTTGTCAACTGTATCAACGAACAGAATCTGGTGGCGCCTATCGGCCGGTTGGAAAGTACCAAGGACAAGATAGACATTGAGTTCAATGGTCTGTTGGACGATATGAGCCAGTTCGAAGAGATCATTATACGAGCTTCCGAGAAAGGCGAGGTGCTCCGTCTGCATGATATAGCAGAGGTGGAACTGGGTGCAAGAGCATACGATTTCCGAACGAACATCAGCGGGAAACCTGGTGTGATGTTCTATGTGAAGCAGGCTCCAGGTGCCAATGCCACTAAGGTGAATGCTGAAATAAAGAAAGTGTTGGCCGATGTGGAAAAGCGACTGCCCGGAGGCTTGGAGTTCAAGTTGCTGGAGACCAGCGACGACTTCCTGTATGCCTCTATGTATAATGTGGTGGAGACGCTGATTGTCGCCATCATCCTGGTTGTTCTGGTGGTCTATTTCTTCTTGCAGGACATCAGGGCCACCATCATCCCGTCGGTTACCATTTTTGTATCGCTGATAGGAACCTTTGCTGTTGTCAAGGTGGCAGGCTTCTCGCTGAACCTGCTGACGCTTTTCGCTTTGGTACTTGCCATCGGTACGGTGGTGGATAATGCCATCGTGGTTGTAGAGGCCGTGATGACGAAACTGGAACAGGGTGCCACAAGCATGCGTCGTGCTGTCTCTGACGCCCTAAGCGAGGTAACAGCAGCCTGTATCTCTACCACGTTGGTTTTCATGGCGGTGTTCATTCCTGTTACGTTCATGTCTGGTACTTCAGGCACGTTCTTCAAGCAGTTCGGTATCACTATGGCATCATCCGTGGGAATATCTACGGTATTGGCCTTGACGCTCTGCCCGGCATTGTGTGTAATCCTGATGAGGCCCAACAATGGACCGGAGAACAAGAAAGGGCTTTCCCATTACATGTGGGTGGCTTATTCTGCATCCTATAACGCCTTGTTGGGCAGATACATGAATACGGTTACGCGCTTTATCCGTAAGTCTGTCTTTGCATGGATTCTGCTGATTGGTTTCTGTGTGCTGACGGGTCTTTTGATTATGCGCTCTAAGAGCGAGCTGGTGCCGCAGGAGGATCAGGGCTTCCTGCTTGTCAATGTGATGCTGCCGCCCGGTACTTATCTGAACGAGACGGAAGCTACAACAGTTGAGTTGGAGGAGTATATCAAGTCGCTCGACGAGGTGGAGACGGTAGGTGCGCTGACGGGCTACTCCATGATGGAGGACGTTACGAGTACAAACTATGCCACCCTGATGGTACGACTCAAGAACTGGAGCGAACGCGCTTTCTTCAGCATTGCCGATATACAGAGCAGCATCTCGGAATGGGCTCGTGTAAACCTGCCGCAGGCTGATGTCACGGCATTCCAGATGCCGCAGATTCCTGGCTACGGTAACGGATCGGATATCAGCTTTAGCCTGCAAGACCGTTCTCGAAGTGCCAACAAAAAGGACTTTGTGGCGATGGGTGAACAGTTCGTAAGGAAGCTTGCCGAGCGTCCCGAGACGGAGTTTGCCTCGTCAACCTATTCTACAGACTTCCCCAAATACAGGCTGGATGTCGATGAGATTGCCTGTAAGCGTATGGGTATATCGCCCAAGACGGTTTTGCACACCATAGGAACATTCCTGGCAGGAGACTATATCGGTTCATACGTGCAATATAATAATGTATATCGTGTAATGGTGCAGGCCGGCAAGGAATACCGAATGTCCGAGACGATTCTGAACAGTATCTTTGTCCCTGTAGGAGACCACATGGTGCCTGTGACACAGTTCGTGTCGATGAGGCTTGATACGGGTTCGGCAATGGACCTTCACTTCAACATGTTCCCCTCTTATCCTGTGAGCACCTATCCTGCACCCGGATATACCAGCGATGATGTGCGCAAAGCTGTTGACGAGGTAATGCACGAGGTATTCCCCGAGACCTTCGGTTACGAGTATTCGGGTATGGCCCGCGAGGAAGCCGAAAATGCCAATTCGAACGAGACGTTTCTTATCTATGCCATCTGCATGTTGCTTATCTACCTGATTATGGCTTGCCTTTACGACTCGCTGTTCATCCCATTTGCCGTTATGCTGTCCATACCCTTTGCCTTGTTCGGGGCCTATCTCTTTATCATCCCCATGGAGTCGATGGGTGTGGGAGCCAACGTATATGTGCAGACGGGTATCATTATGATGATAGGTTTAGTGGCAAAGACAGCTATCCTTATCACTGAGTTTGCTGTGCAGAAACGACACGAGGGTTTGAGCATACGCGATGCTGCCATAGGAGCCTGTAAGGATCGTCTCCGTCCCATTCTTATGACGGTGCTGACAATGATACTGGGTATGATTCCTTTGGCTGTCGGCAGTGGTGCCGGAGCCGTGGGTAACCGCTCGTTGGCGCTTGCCGTTATCGGTGGTATGACGGTGGGAACCATCGCCTTGCTGTTTGTCACTCCTGCCTTCTATATGGTATTCCAGAAAGTTCATGAGAAATTAACGCCGGATGAGAGTGAGGAATAAACAGCCTCTCCCCTAACCCCTCCCCCGTGAGGGAGGGGAACTTGAAACCCGCTAACCGCTAACCCATTTGTCAAGAGTCTGGGGTCAAGAGTCAAGAGCGATAACCCCTAACCCCTAACCGCTAACCGAAACTGTCAATGTTCAATGTTTAATGTTCAATGCTCAATGTTCAATAAAATAAATTTCCCTCCCTACAAGGGAGGGGCAGGGAGGGTCCTCTTAGCCCTTGTGCTGCTGCTCTCCAGTTGCTCGCTATACCGAAAATACGGGGATACGCCAGAGGTCCCCTCCAATGTGATGGGCGATGTCTCGAATCAGGGCGATACTGCCAGCTTGGGGGCTGTTAGCTGGCGACAGTTGTTTACCGACCCCCAGTTACAGGACCTGATAGAGAAGGCTTGGACAAACAATACTGATGTCAAGGCAGCTCAACTGTCTATCGAACAGGCTCAGAATGACTTGACGGTGGCGCGACTCGGGTATCTTCCCACCTTGTCGTTCGAACCTTCAGGCACGCTGAACCGCTTCAACGGTGTCGGTGTACACAGTTATGTCATCCCCGTGAAGGCTTCATGGCAGCTGAACATCTTCGGACAGGTTACCAGCCGCAAACGACAGGCTAAGGCAAGAGCACAGCTGGCTGCCGACTACAGACAAGCTGTAATGGTAAACTTGGCTGCTAACATTGCCAGCGCATACTACACCCTTGTTATGTACGACCACGAACTGGATATCCTGCGGCAGACACTTGGCGTTTGGGAAGAGTCGCTTGAGTCTATGCGTACCCTTTACGAGGAAGGACTGTATCAAAGTCCTGCTGTTTACCGTATGGAGGCATCGTTGTCGGCTGTAAAGTCGGGGATTGTAGAGGTGGAGGAAGATATTGTTACCACCGAGGCTGTTCTTTGCCGTCTGCTCTCAGACGGACCTCACCATATCGCCCGTGCATCCTTCGGAGCCTTCAGTATGCCTGAGCAGATAAATGTGGGTATTCCTTTGCAACTGCTAAAGGCACGTCCCGATGTGCGCCAGGCAGTACGTAACATGGAGATTGCCTATTACGACACCCAGCAGGCCCGACAGAGTTTTTATCCCGATCTCAACATCAACGGTATCCTCGGGTGGAGCAACGGACAGGGAACCGTTAATCCTGCACAGTTCCTGGCAGAGGCCGCAGCATCACTTGCGCAGCCCCTCTTTAATCAAGGCAAGATTAGGGCTCGGTATAAGAATGCCCGGGCAGAACAGGAGAAGGTTCGCCTACAGTACGTGCAGACTTTGCTCAATGCCGGCAACGAGGTGTACAGATACCTGCACGATTGCCAGAAGGCAGAAAAGAAAGCCGTTTACATTGCCGACTGTGTACGCGCCCTGAACGAGTCGTACCTTGGAACCCGTGAACTGATGAATTACGGTACTAACACCTATCTCGAAGTTCTCACAGCCCAAGAGGACCTCCTGAGTACCCAGATAACAGAGGTACAGAACCGAAACGATGGCATACAAGCCCTTATCAATCTTTATACCGCTCTTGGCGGTTTTTAACGACACGAGAGAATATGAGTTCCAAGAATATACCGGACAAACTGGACGAGATTGACCTGCAGATACTGAGAATCCTGCAAAAGAATGCCAAGCTGACTACCAAGGAGTTAGCCGATGCGGTGAATCTTACTCCCACGCCTGTCTTCGAACGTCAGAAACGACTGGAGAAACAGGGCTTCATCAAGCGTTATGTGGCCGTCATCAATCCTGAGATGCTGAACCAGAGCCTGTTGGTTTTTTGCAAGGTGAAGCTCCAACAGATAAACCACGAGACAGCCGATGCCTTCACCCGTCGGATTATGCTTATCCCCGAGGTTACGGAGTGCTACAACACCTCGGGTGCCTATGACTACTTGTTAAAGGTTCGCGCACGGGATATGAGGCAGTACCAGGAATTTGTCCTTACCAAATTGGGCGAGATAGAGAATGTGGGTGCCATCGAGAGCACCTTCGTTATGAGCGAGGTGAAACAGAATTATGGTCTGAATTTCTGAAACCACATGAAACCTATCCACAAGAAACTTCTTTCCAGCCTGCTCTTTATGATAGCCATAACCCTGCAGGCTCAGGAGCGAAAAGACACCACCCTGATGCGCGAGATAAGCATTAACGGACAGCGTCAGCGCATCAGCTACCGTTTGGACCGTCAGCAGATAGATGCTTCGCAGGTGCTTACTGCCCAGGGCGGGACGGCGTTGGATGTGCTGCGTGCCGTCCCGGGTGTGGTGCTGGATGCCGAGGGCAGTCTTTCCTATCGCGGCAGTCAGAGCTTCTTGGTATATGTAGATGGGAAGATTTCTCCCCTTACGGGCACAGAAGCCTTGCAGATGATAGGCGCCGCCAACATCGGTGATATCGAGATTCTTACCACTCCCTCTGCCAAGTACAAGACAGATGGTGATGTGGGCATCATCAATATCGTAACCCGTAGGGCAGAGACGGAGGGATGGGATGTGTCCGTCAACGGTATGGCCTCTACCTGGGCGACTCTTTCCCTCGACGCCAAGATTAATTACCGCATGGGCCACCATAATATATATGTCGGGGGCCAGGGTTCGGATATCCATAACAAAAGTCAGTTCCAGCAGGAGAAGTTTACCACAGCAGGCGGAGCATCCGCCCGTTCCTTTGCCGACGGAACACGCTTCCGTAACTTCCGCACCTATATAGGCCAGGGCGGTTACGAGTTCAATACAGGATGGCACCGTTTGGCTATCGACCTGCAAGGCGGTCGTACCATCAATCCCCGGGGAGGCGATATGTTGTACGAAACAGAGCTCAACCCGAACCTCTCCCTGGGGGAGGTGATGGACAGCCATGACCGGTACAAACTGACTAAATACCTCTTCCAGACATCGGTCGATTATATCTGGAAACTAAATGAACGGGGCGATGAGATAAGCCTTTCTAACCGCCTGCGGTACGACCGCTTCTCGGAAGAATATACCGAGAGCAATATGTTCAATCTGGCAGGTGAACGGATGGAAGGAACGCGCGGTTACGAAACCGAGCATCATTGGGATTGCGACGGCGCTCTTTCCTATAAGCTGCACTACCGTCCTCAGGGAATACTCGAACTGGGCTCCCAATACACCACATATAGCGAGGAAGGCGACTACCGTATTTGTTATTGGAATCTTCCTGCCCAGCAGTTCGTGTGGCAGGACGACCTCTATGCACCTTTCTATTACAGGCGTCAGGTTATCTGTGGCTATGCTCAGGTGAACGACCGCATCGGTCCCCTCCAGTTCGATGCCGGACTGCGTGTCGACCACCTCATAGACGATATGGATCTGCCTACCATCACCAGCCGGCATAAGAGATACACCGAGCTTTACCCTTCGGCCCATCTGGCCTATAACACCACAAAGGCCGGCACATTCACTTTGGGCTATTCACGCAGGACCAACCGACCGGGCATCTGGAAACTGGAGCCTTATATCACCTACGAGGATTATCATACCCGTATTATCGGTAATCCCGACTTGGAGTCGGAATATATCCATTCGCTGGAACTCTCGTGGCGTAAGACCTTCGGTAATACACAGGTAACGGCAACGGCCTATGTCCGTCGTAGGACAGGTGTGGTGGATTATGTGCGAAGGGCCTACGATGTGGGGGTAACGCTCGACAGTATTGTCAATGCCGGAAACGGATGGCGCAAAGGATTGGAAGTGCAGGTTACAACCAAGCCCGCCCCTTGGTGGCAACTCACGGCCAACGGCGACCTTTCCTTCCATAACTTCCGTGCCACCTACGAGGGCTGTATCAGTCAGCATAGCACCACCGGTACTGTAGGGTGGATCAACAATTTCCGTCTGGCCAAGAATACCGCATTGCAGTTCGACGGGCACTTCGTCAGCGGGCACCACCTGACACAAGGATGGGAGAAGGCCTATGTCTATTTTGATTTGGCAGCCCGTCAGACTTTGCTACAGGGCAAACTGCAGCTGGGCTTGGTGGCACACGATGTCTTCCATACGGCCCGTTATCATAGCCTGCGCACCCAAACTTTCCTGAGCAGCGAGACGTGGGTGCGTCCCACTTATCCCAATATTGTCTTCAGCATCTCCTACCACTTCCGCCAGCCAACAGCTAAGGCCAAGTCAGGTGCCCTGAGCAATGAAGCCGAATTCGTAGGAAAAGACTTTTAGATTGACGGTTTACTGTTTACTGTTTACAGTTTACAGTTTACCGTTTAAGCCTATCCCCAACCCCGGTCTCCGAATTGAGAACTCCCTCAGCCCTCAGACTTCAGCCCTTTTTAACCACGGATGACACGGATAGAACGGATTAATCCTTTCAACCGCTTTGCGCAGGACACAGCAAAAGGTATCGGAGTAGGGTTCTGCTTCTTTGTTTGCGTGGTATCGATAATGATGCTGTCAGGCTTGTATCGCATCAGCAGCATTGGCACGGTCGTTAATAGTTAAAACTTTATCATTCGCACTTTCCATGCCCCACGTTCATTTTTCTTTCTTTCTTCATGAACGTCGTGGTTAAAGATTTCCAGTACTTTCTCCAGTTCACTTTCCGAATAAAGTCTGGTATAACTTGTATTCTTCAGGGCATCCAATGTAAGAGCGTTAAACTTACCACTATTAGGCACATCAATGTTTTTTGTGGAATTGGTTTCTCCACTTAGCGATAATTCCATTGCTTTGCGCATGTCGTTTCTGTATTCGGTATTATCTCCCCAAACTTTGTATATGGTATCAATAATTCTTCCTGTAAGATATGAAACCTTATATTCTAACGTATCAAAGTCTTCATCCTTGGTTTGTTTCTTTATCACTGGATTAATAATGTGCTTCAGCGCGACTTCCACCTCTTCATTATAATTACGGAGATTCAAATATAGAACATGTAAACGCTGGAACTTCTTGTCCTCTCCGTAAAAAGCTTCCAGATGAATGTTTTCCATAGGAATCTTCAGCTTCTCAAAATGCTCCTCGGATGGATATCCTTTGTATTTGATGTCTTTCATCTTCGTTCGCATGGTGTATGTTATAACATAATTCCTGTAAAGATGCCGAAGCAGTTCGTTCAGAAGGTGACGCTGTGCTTCCTGCGAAAGATTCTTGGTGTTGTCCTCTGTACGCCATTGTGCATATAAAGTTACACCACTAACGATTAATGAAAATAATGCAATAAAGAAGGCCACCCATCCATAAACATTCCAATCATCTTTTAGAAAGTTTTGGCGGGTATTGTCGGCAATCTGGGTCATTGCCTCATATTCATTCAGCAGGTCTTCCTCCGTTTTCTTTTCAGGCAAGGTTGTATGATTCACCCTTGCAGATCTGATGCTGTCAATTCTCTTTTTGGCACCTTCTTGTATGCTTCTGATTATCTGAAGCTCTTTAAGGATAGAGTCATTTATTGCCGTTCTTGTATCTTGCAAATTATCTTTTTGTGCAAATGCCGCTGCTGAAAAGATAACAAGGGTAAGGATAACGATAATCTTCTTTTTCATGATTTTATGTTTTCTGGTCGGCTATACTTAGGGCATTCTATGGTATGCTCTGGCGGGTATTGTTTCTGGTGTACAAAGGTATGAAAAAATGAAAAAAGTGGTGCATAAATTGAAGAAAAATTTGCTGTCAGATACTTATAAAGTTTAAAGTTGAGAGTTTAGGGTTATACGGTAAACGGTAAACAGTAAACGGTAAACTAATTTTCAACTCTTAAACTCTATATCCGTATGAAGTCTACGTTCTTAGGAAAAGAGTCAACCGTATTCAGGAAAAGACAAAAAATAATCAGGTACTTACGTCTGTCTCAGTATCACAAATCACAGTATCACAGTTTTTTGAAAACTCAAAAAATGGTTATTATTATATTATATTATATTATAATATAATATAATAATAAAGTAAAATTCAACTCCATACAGAAACTGTGATACTGTGATACTGTGATAATTGCTTGGAGCACTCAAAAAAAATTAGAAAATATTTCTAAAATATTTTGTCATTCTAAAAAATTGTTGTATCTTTGCAGTGTCAAAAAGATAAGGAGTAAAAATGGCGGGTATTAAGAGAAACAACTGCTACCATTAATATTAATTTTTGCGCGCATTAATACTAGCAAA
>CADCIP010000032.1 GCA_902801485.1 uncultured Bacteroidales bacterium
CAGATTTTTGTTGTACCTTTGCCATGTCATTGATGATTTTGCTTGTCTTGATTTGCAGCACTAAGGTAAGTGAAAAATCTGACATGGCAAAATCCTGAGTAACTTTTTGTTGCTCAGGTACTTATAAAGAAAGTTAAATTAAAGTGCTGCGGAATTTAGGTATATGAAGAAGATCCTGATTCTGCTCTTTGTTTTCAGCACCCTGGGTTACGGGCAGGCTGACAAGGAGACATTGTTCCTGATTTCCAATACGCATCTGGATACCCAGTGGAACTGGGATGTAAAGACTACCATCAACGAGTACGTCAAGAATACCCTTACGCAGAACATGGCCTTGATGGATAAGTACCCTAACTTCAACCTTAATTACGAGGGGGCTATCAAGTACATGTGGATGAAGGAATACTATCCTGCCGAGTTCGAGAAAATGAAGCAGTATGTTACTCGCGGCCAGTGGCATGTGAGCGGCATGTCGGTTGATGCCACTGACGTAATGATGTCATCGGCAGAGAGCATTCTGCACAGTATGCTCTATGCCAACAAGTTCTACCAGCATGAGTTGGGCGTTCGAGGCGGATACGACATTATGTTGCCCGACTGTTTCGGTTTCTCTTACGCGCTGCCTTCATTGGCCAGACACGCAGGAATAAAGGGATTCCACACGGCCAAGTTGGGGTGGGGGGCTGCGGCCTATGACGGTTTGCCTCCTTTCGGTATCTGGCAAGGTGTGGACGGCAGTCAGATTTATGCGGTGTATAAGCCTGGAGCATATGATTCGCACGAAGAGTTCAACAAGGACTTGACATCGGATGCTGAAATCCTGAAGAAGATTCAACAGAATTACAGCAACTACGGACTGGCGGCACACGTCAGGTATGTGGGGCCCCGAAGTGATCATGGCGGCGGCTTGCAGGACAAAGCTGACAAGGAAGGCGAAAATACGCCCTATTGGCTGAACTACAATGTCGGGAAGACCGATGGTAAGATTCAGGTGAGACTGGTGAGCCCTGATGAGTTTTTCGACTACATGGATCAGTACAAGAATGCCAAGTATAAGGTTTGGAACAGCGAACTCCCTATGCGTACACACGGTGTGGGTGCCTATACCAGTTGGGGCTTGCTGAAGAGATGGAACCGCAAGAACGAACTTCTTGCCGATGCTGCCGAGAAGGCTTCCTCGCTATCCTATTGGTTAGGTACGGCTGATTATCCTACCGAAGCATTGCGCGATGCATGGGTCAGAACCATCTGGCAGCAGCATCACGATGGCATAACAGGAACGTCAACGCTGAAAGCCAATGAATATTCCTACAACGAATACTACATGGCCAACCGTTCCTTCGGCCGGCAATTGATGAATGCGGTGGGTGCAGCCTCGCAAACACTGGATACGCAGGTAGAGGGCATCCCTATGGTAGTCTATAATCCGTTGTCGCACGACCGCACGGATGTCGTGGAAGGAAATATGGTATGCTCTCAGCGTCCGTTCAATATGAGGGTCATGGGTCCTGATGGCAAGGAGGTATTGTCCCAGATTACCGGCTATAATGAGAAAACGGGTCAGGTAAGTTTTATCTTTGCAGCCACAGTGCCATCCTTGGGCTATGCCGTCTATGATGTCCGTTTGGGAGAAAAAAGTGAACTGTCATCCGACCTACAGGCAGAGGAGGCAAGCCGGCAACTGTTCAACGGCAGGTACAGGGTGACCATCAATGCAAACGGCGATATTCAGAAACTCTATGATGAGTCAAATGCCCGCACACTTATCAACAGTGCGGTACGCCAGCAGTTGATCTACGACCACGAGGATACTTGGCCAGCCTGGGAGATAAGCTATACGGATGTTTGCCGTACCCCTTCGGCTTATGTCGGCGGGGAGGCGGATATCCAATTGGTAGAGGACGGCCCTTTGCGTAAATCCTTCCGCATAAGAAGACAGACAGCAGGTTCCGCTTTTATACAATATGTAAGGATGACTGCCATATCCGACAGGATAGATTGTGTGAATGAGGTGGACTGGCAAACACCGGAACGCATGCTCAAGGTAAACTTCCCGTTCTACTTCAGTGCCACTAAGGATACCTACGATATCTCATTGGGCACCATACAGCGGGGTGTGCGCTCCAGTCAGGAGTATGAGGTTTGCGGTCATCAGTGGGCCGACCACAGTTCCAGCATTTACGGCGTATCTGTCCTGAACGATTGTAAGTACGGTTGGGACAAGCCGGATGCCAAGAGCCTTCGGCTGACGTTGCTGCATACACCCTCGTGCAAGAATTACGACCATCAGGCCAATATGGACATCGGTCCTAACCATTTCACTTATTCTCTTTTTCCGCACGATGGTAAGTGGAATGAGCAAACACAGATGGAGGCTGCCCGTCTGAACCAGCCGCTGCTGGCGTTCGCAGCCCCTAAGCACTTGGGGCAGATGGGACGATTACTGCCGTTTGTTTCCCTTAATACCGACAAGGTGAGTATAAAGGCTCTGAAGAAGGCCGAGGAGACAGACGAACTGATAGTACGTGTGTACGAGTGGAGCGGCCAGGACCAACAAGATGTAACACTTCGTTTCCCAACGGAAATCGTTTCGGCCCGAGAGGTGAACGCCTTGGAAGAAGAAATCCCTAACGCTCAACTCTCAACGCTCAACTCTCAACTGACCTTCTCCATTGGTCATTATCAGCCCAAGACTTTTGCTGTCAGGCTGAAGACTCCCGAATTGACTCCTGTTGAAGGTGCAGGAGGTACTCCTGCCTCGTTCACTTACAACACGGATCTGATGAGCTACGACAAACAACGCGGTAATGCCAATGCTACCTATAGCACTTATGCATATCCGGCAGAGCTGATACCAGATACAATGATGGTGGACGGCGTACGTTTTGCGATGGGTAACCGTACCGATGGAAAGACCAATGCCATGAGAATAGCAACTACAAGTACGATTACCCTGGACAGGAAGGATGGCGAGAATTGCCTTTACCTTCTTATGGCCAGCGCAACAGAAACGGGCAGTACGGTATCTGTTGGTATAGGTGAAGAGGAACCGGTTACCATAGATGTTCCTTATTACTCGGGTAGGATAGGAGAGCCGCTCTCATGTACCAACATGGGTAGCTCGTATCGGAAGCAGAATGTGGCCTTTGCTTCTTCCCACGCACATAATATAAGCAGTAAAAGTGACGAGACGTTTACTCTTATGTATATGTATAAGTATTGTGTTCCGTTGCCGGAGGGAGTCAAGGAAGTTAAGCTGACCAGTTCGGACCGCAAGACCTTTGTCTTTGCCGCTACCACCTCGGCTAGCCATGCGGATGATGTGACAGCTTTCACACCTATAACAACGGAGATAGACTACAATGAGTTAGGCGCTAATACAGAGGATAGCCGGCTGGTACCAAAAACCGTTTCTGCCTCGCATCAGAACGGAACCAATGAAGCCGGAAAGTTTGCCAACGACAAGAATCCGACTACAAAGTGGTGCGCTACCAGTTCGCAGAGTAAGACTCCCTACTTGCAATATACTTTTGCCGAACCTGTTCGCATAGACCTTTGGATGGTGCTTTGCGCTGCCCGTGAGAGTGGAGGCTATGTAGCGGAGGCTTTTAAGTTGCAGTATCAGGCCGATAATGGTACATGGGTAGATTTTGCTGACATCACCTCGAACCAAATGAATAAGGTTTCGCGCTTGCTGGAAGAGCCTGTTATTGCGCAGAGTTTCCGCCTGCAGATGGTTCATGGGGAGCAGGGCGACGGTTACACAACCCGTATTTATGAGTTCGCTCTTTATGGACAAACGGTTGCGGAATATGAGACATCTTTAAGTGAAGAAAGCCTTACCCCTAACCCATCTTCGAGAGAGAGGGGGAATCTATACGACCTCCAAGGACGCAAAGTTAATTCTCAACCTTCAACTCTCAACTCTCGATTAAAAAAGGGAATTTACATCGTTAACGGCCGTAAAAAGATATTGCCCTGATGTTACAGGGCAATAATCTTGGACGGTTGCATATTCTCGTTGAACTTGAATCGGTATTTTTTACCTTGCGTATGGGATGTTCGTACCAGTATGGTTTCCTGCTCTCCTGGGAGTAAGGTAATGAAATTGTCGGAATAATGAGTACGGTGAACGGCATTCCCATTCTCGTCTGTTAGCAGGAGTTGGCAGAAGAAAGCTATCTTATTACTGTTGTTTCTTATGACCACTTGCCATTGGCGCATGTTGTCTTGGTCAGCTAAGGCTTTCACCCTGACGGTAGGTTTGGCTGCTGCCATATTGCCTAAAGGCTCGAAGCCGGCAGTACAAGGACCGGTTATGGTATTTTTCCCTTCGTATTTGTTGGTGGAGCGCCAATAGAAGTTCTTGCTCACCACATTACCTTTGGCATCCTTCACTTGTAGAGCTATGAAATGAACAGGTGATATGTTTTCCGGAAAGTCTATCTTCAGCACATCGTTAGCAACTCCATCAGAAGGGACATCGGTTTTGTTTTGAAGCGTTAGTAACCGCTTACTATTCATATTGTATACATGAGCGATTACGGTAAGGCCTTTTTGCTCTTGCAGATAATCATTGGCAACGGAGACCGTATTTGTCAGATAATCATATTGTACGTGTACCGGTTCCAATGCGTGCATGGTATGGTAGAGCGATGCTGTCGGCTCGAGCATCCAGTCCCACATACGGGAACAAACCTGGGGATGAGGACAGTTGTGATACCAGAAGAGAAGGCCGGAGCACCAGCGGTCGCCGTAACCCAGTTTGTTCTCGTTCCACACTTCCCAGATGCTCTTGCTATTGATAGCGCCAACCATTTGACCACGACGGGCAAACTCCTCAATAGTCTTGGATTCACCATAATGGTTTGTCATCTCTGTATATACGGTAGTCATCAGATGGAATCCGCTTCCGTCCATATAGTCCCAGGTCTCCTTATTGATGGGCCAAAGGTCTTGTGCAGGCATCATCTCTCGAAGGCTCTCGGCAATGGGTAGGGTGGGGGCTCCATACTCTGGGTTGAAACCATCTACACGACTACCACGCTCAGATGCGGTATTCTCATAATGGCGCATGGGGTTTACCTGCTTATAAGGGCTGCCATCATGAACGCCATCGCATTCACTCTGCATCTGATAGGGACGTGTGTCGTCTAATTGGTTTATCAGTTCCTCGGCTCCCGCAACACAGGTACTTTCGTTGCTACTTACATAGAATATGATGCTGGGATGATTGCGGATTCGCTTAACGGTACTTTCCACGTTGGCCAGATAGAGTGGTTCGTCAAGAGGGTGACGGGTATCGCCAGTCATCCAGAATTCCTGCCATACCATTATGCCATATTCATCACAGAGTTCGTAGAAGCGGTCACTCTCGGCAATGCCACCGCCCCAAAGTCGTAAGAGGTTGATGCCACACTGGTCTGTGTAAGCCAGTTCTGTTTCCATACGGCTGTCGTCTGTGCGCAACATAGCTTCAGGAATCCAGTTGCTGCCTCGGATAAAAGTCTTATGACCATTGATAATGAACATCTTAGACTTATCCGGTGTCTCGCGTGTGGCTACCACCTCGCGAATACCAAAGCGTGTTTGCAGACTGTCAGACAGGTCGTTGGAAAGATTTGTCAGTGTCAGTTGCAGGGTGTACAGATGCTGTTCTCCCTTGTTCTTCGGCCACCACAGGTGAGGATTGTCAATATTTAACTGAGGAAATTCCTCAGGGGTAAAGGTTATGGTCTTATGCTCGCCCCGCATTAGCTTTATCTTCTTTTCCAATTGGATATCCGTATTCAGAATCTTTCCCCGTACTATTCCCTCAAACGTTTGTGTGTTGGGATTGAATACATCTACGTTAACGGTTTCGGCAGCCTTATCATAATTAGGATGAGAAAGCCTGGATGTTACAAATGGATTACGTAACTGAATGTTGCCTGTGCTGTATAGGCGTATGCTCTTCCAGATGCCTGTATTGCGGTCGCGAATGCCATCCTTATAGGTAAAGTCCCATCCAACGGTCATAAGTTGGCTTACGTTTTGTCCCACCCATCCATCGCCACCATTGTGCCATTCGCCTACGGCTCCCCACGACTTAGGCAGACTGGTGCCAGGGGCATCAACAGGATAAACACGAATGGCCAAGACTGCCTTCTCTCCTGCTTTAACTTTGTCTGTAATATCATAGGGCTGATTGTTGAACATACCAGCCATATTGCCCATCAGATAGCCGTTTACCCATATCTCCGCGCGGTAGTTGATACCTTCTGGCTCCAACCAGATACGGCGTCCCTTGAATGAAGCGGGAACTTCGAATTCTGTACGGAACCAGTAAGTATAAAATTCACGACCAGCATTTGCTAAATCGGGGATAAGATTGTTCTTGAGGTAATTGTTCTGTCCGTAATAGGGTTCAGGATATACTCTCTGTTCCACCAGATTGGTCAGAACTGTTCCGGGTACGATAGCCTCTTTCCACGCATCTGTGTTGAAACTTACAGAGGAAATCTCCGTTCCTGTTCCCTTGGCATCAGAGGCTTTTATCATTAACCAGGTCTGTTGTCCTCCGTGTCCTAATTTAGAGTCTAAGGTAATGTACTCTCTTTCGGCAGCATTTATGCTTTGTGTCAATATTATGAATAATACTGCAGTTAAGGTGTTCTTAATTTTCATCTTTATTATGATCTTGGTTAAACTCCTCTGCAAATTTATTGATATGTGCAATAGTATGCAAACAATATGGGAAAATATGTGATTTTCAGAACATCTTTTCCTTGTTTGTTTGCCCATATATATAAAATAATGTACTTTTGCACAATGTTTAACTGAAATATCAAAATGCTATGAACAAAATGAATAAGAAAATTCTCTCTTTGGCAGTAATGCTGCCCATGTTTTTGTGCTCTTTTGCTCAGAACGAGGTGACAAAAGAAAAGTTCACACCTTTTTATCAGATGGCTGATGCTCCACACATGGAGAAGGTGCTGCCTGCACCACCTGCACTTACTGATTCCCGATTCTTTTACGACTGGACTCAGTACCAGTGGGGAAAGTCAATCCGCGAGACTGAACGCGGCATACAGGCGATAGCTGATGCAGGCATCTGTGCCCGTTACTTTATGGGGCGTTATGGTGAGGCTATCGGCATTGAGTTGACAGCCGATAAGTATCCCGAGATGTACCGTCTGTTTTCACGTTTGCATCTGACAGAGCAGCAGGGTGGAGCCAGTGCGAAGGCTTTCTTCCATCGTGTACGTCCTTATCAACAGTATAAGGAGCCTACAAGTGTCCCCCAGCATGAAAACCCAGAGGATTTTACCAGCTATCCCTCCGGTCATACTCATGCTTCGTGGTTGGTAGGCTTGGCACTAATGGTTATTGACCCTGCTCATACAGAGGAGATAATGAAGGTGGCTTACGAGTTGGGACAGAGTCGTGTTATTGTTGGATTCCATTACCAGAGTGATGTGGATGCCGGCCGTCTTTGCGGTAGCGTTACCTTTGCCCGTCTGCAGAGTATGCCTGAGTATCAGAAGATGATGGAGAAGGCCATTAAGGAATTCCAAAAGAATCAGAAGAAATAATCCTTTTAGGCGAGAGCCTTTAACGAGATAAAAATTACTGGTACGTGTAGGAAAAATATTTTCTACGTGTACCAGTAAATTTTTCTACGTGTGGGAGAAAAAAGCAGCCCTAACGTACCAGTTTGTAATCCAACTGTTTGCGGTAGAGATCGGCACGGGCCACTTGAATCTTTACCGTATCGCCTAAATTGTAGCAATGGTGTCGGCTTCTTCCGCGTAGGCGATAGTTCTTCTCGTCGAACTCGTAGTAGTCATCGTCGAGGTCGCGCAGCGGAATCATTCCTTCGCACTTGTTCTCGTTAACCTCTACGTAAATGCCGAATTCTGTAACACCGCTGATGGTTCCTTCGAAGGTCTCACCCATGTGGTCGCTCATAAATTCCACCTGCTTGTACTTGATGCTGGCGCGTTCTGCCTGGGCAGCCGTCTGTTCCATATCGCTGCAATGCTCGCAAAGTTCTTCGTATTTGTCCTGATTTGCAGATCTGCCTCCTTGAGCATATTTGGTTAGGAGACGATGAACCATCAGGTCGGGATAACGACGGATGGGCGAAGTGAAATGCGTGTAGTAGTCGAACGCCAAACCGTAATGCCCGACATTATGGGTGCTGTACTTGGCTTTCATCATGGCGCGAAGGGTAATCATTTCTATCATGTTCTGTTCCTTCTTGCCTTTTACCTCGGTAAGCATCCGGTTCAGGTTTTTGCTCATTTCACCTTTATTGCCACGTGTTTTAAGTTTATATCCAAACTTACCTACGAAATCCGACAGGTTCATAAGCTTGGCAGGGTCGGGCGATTCGTGAATACGATAAGGTAATACCTTGGGTTTCTGGTTCTTGGGAACCTTCCCGATGCTTTCTGCTACTGTGCGGTTGGCCAGCAGCATAAATTCCTCTACCAGTTTGTTGGCATCCTTGGCCACCTTGAAGTAAACGCTGGTGGGTTTGCCTTTTTCGTCTATCTCGAAGCGTACTTCGCAGCGGTCAAAATCTACGGCTCCGCCTGCAAAGCGTTTTTTACGCAACTCCTTAGCTAAGCGGTTCAGGATGATTAGTTCGTCGGCAAAGTTTTCTGCCGGTTCAGCATCGGTTGTTAGCGGAGCCTGATGGTCTCCGGGATTCTTATAATCTTCCTCACTCGCCTCATGGTGATCTTCCAGCACTTTTTGCACCTCCTCGTAGGTAAAGCGGCGGTTACTCTTAATAACGGTGTGGGCTAAATGCCAGTCTTTCACCTCGGCCTTCTCGTTCATCTTAAAGATAACGCTGTAGGTAAGTTTCTCCTCGTCGGGACGCAGCGAGCAAATATAGTTGCATAGATGTTCGGGTAGCATGGGGACGGTGCGGTCAACCAGATAGACGCTGGTGGAACGTTTCAGGGCTTCCTTATCTATAATAGAACCTTCGGTAACATAGTGGCTGACATCGGCAATATGGACGCCAATCTCGTATAATTTTCCATTTGACGATTTGCTGTTTCCTATTTCGCGAATACTCAGGGCATCGTCAAAGTCTTTCGCATCACGTGGGTCAATGGTAAAGGTCATGACATCACGCATATCCTCTCTGCGGGCAATCTCCTCTTCAGTAATACCTGGCTTCAACTTCTGGGCGGCTTTCTCAACAGCAGCAGGATATACGTATGGGAGGCCGTATTCGGCAAGGATGGCATGCATCTCGGCATTGTTCTCGCCGGTTTTGCCTAGAATATCTATTACCTTCCCGATTGGGTTCTTGGCATTGTCCGGCCATTCCACAATCTTTACAATTGCCTTGTCTCCTGTCTGCCCTTTTTTCAGGTTCGCTTTGGGGATAAAGATATCGTTGGCCAGCGTGCGGTCCTCGGTAAGCAAGTATGCATAGTTCCTGCTTACCTGCAAGGTTCCTACAAACTGTTTCTCGCTTCGTTTCAGAATTTCTGTAACAGCTGCCTCACGAACATGATGTTTACGACGTGCCAACATGGTCACCTGTACTTTGTCGCCGTCCATAGCGTGCATACTGTTACGCTCTGCCACCAGAATAGGTTCACCACCATCCTCCGGCTCAACAGTGTTCTTGCCGTTAGCCTTTCGGTGAAAGATTCCTATCATCACCTGTGTGGGGTTGTTGAGCGTGTAGCAGAAACGGGGCTGCTCCTTGATATAATCATCCATCAGCAGCATTTCCAACACATCCATTAAAAGCATTTTGGCCGGATGTGTATTAAGGTGAAGCTCCCGGTAGAGAGTTTTCAGTTCAAAAACCTGGGTTGGATTCTCTTCGAACAGTGCAATGACCATCTGTTCCAGATTCTTTTTCTTGAGGCGTCCGCCTGTGCTTTTCTTCTTTCCCATGATTGTACCTTAATTGAATAATTTCTCTGCAAATATAATAATTATTTTTGTATGTTCCCAAAATAATTTATATTTTTGCGCCCGAAATAAATGAGAACAGGCCAAAATGCCTGTACATAGAGCGTATTAGTTATGAATTTCGGTAAACTGCTTAATGCATTCTTTCTGCTGTTTTTGTTTCATCTGAATGTGTCGGCAAATGACGTCCGTGAAGACAAACTGCTTAGTGGAGAAATCTTGGCATCGTCTAACTACTCGACAGCTCAGAGAGCTTTTGATGACGACCCTTCAACATTTTTTACCTCTTCAAGCAGCACCAGGCAATGGGTGGGACTGGATTTGGGCTCACCTCATGTGATAACCCGCATCAGTTATACTCCTGCAGCAAGGTACAATGGTCCGGATTGTATGTTGCTTTCCCTCTTCGAAGGCGGTAACGATCCGAACTTCATGGATGCACTTCCCCTTTATCTGATATCGGATAAACCTGCGGCCAACACTTCCACTTCAATAAGGGTGAATGTGAGTCGTGGCGTTCGCTATATTCGTTATGTCGGCAGTGCAGGATCTTTCTGCACCGTGGCAGACCTGAAGTTTTATGGCTATGAGGGCGAGGGCGACGACAGCCAGTTCTATCAGATAACCAATCTGCCTACGCTCAGCGTTCATGTTCAGGATGGTATCATGCCACAGGAAAGAGGTGAGGATTTTGAGTCGCAGTCCGTTTTGATATATGAAAACGGGAAGATGCTTCAGGAATATCCCATCCTTTTCCGTGTGCGAGGCAATTATTCCGCAACGCATGAGAACAAAGCCTTCCGCATGAAATATAATGATGGGAAGAGCCATCACGTGATGAAGGGCGGGCATAACGAATCGCCCGTTAAAGCTAAGAAGTGGGTGCTGATTAACAGCTATCGTGATAAATCGTTGATGCGTAACCCTGTAGCGTGGGCTATGTCGAAGCGTGGCGAGATGAAGTGGACTCCGTGGAGCCAGGTGGTTGACCTTATCGTTAACGGCGATTATCATGGCACCTATACCCTTGCTGACCATGTGGATGTACACGATGGACGTATAGAGATTACTGAGATGACGGAAACGGATGTCGATGAAGAAAATATTACCGGTGGCTATTTTGTTGAGGTCGATAATAATGCCAGCCGCGAACCTTATTATTTCTATTCTACGTATGGTAATCCCATATCCATCCACGACCCTGATGATGACGTTATGCAGAACGAGCAGTTCTGGTACATCCAGAATGCCTGGAACAATATGGAAGAAGTTGTCTATAGTCCTGATTATACAGATAGCGAGAAAGGTATGCGTTCCGTTCTTGACATGGAGACTTTTCTCCGACACATTCTCGTGAGTGAGTTTAACGGTAATACTGATATGCTCTGTCAGGTCTTCTTGTACAAGGACCGTGGCGATGACCATTTCTATGTTGGTCCTGTGTGGGACGCAGACTTGGCTCTCGAAAACGACCAAACTACTTATCCCGCTAATCAGCTAATGGATTGGACATATAAGGTTCGCGACACCGGCAACTGGACAGACTTCGTTGACCGTGTCCTTTCCGATCCTTCTGTTTTTGCCCAGTTACAGGGAATGTGGGCAAAACTTCGCAAAAGCGGTGCTTTCGAACCAGACGATGTGGCTGCGGATGTAGATTCCTTACGCAAGGAATTACGGGCCTCTGCCAACCTCAACTTTATCCGTTGGCCCTATCTGAACCAAAAGCTTCCGCCCAATCCTGTTGTTCCAGGCTCATGGGAAAAGGAAGTGGATCGCGTACGCGACTTCGTTTACAATCGTGTGGCATGGATGGACGAGATGCTTTCCTTCGGTACAATACGCCAGGTGGATGGAGTTTATCAGATTAACACTCCGCTTGACCTATGTCTTTTTGCAGAAATCGTGAACGGTGGTGAGGGCAAAGCTAATGCCGAACTCAATGCCGACTTGAATATGGCTGAGTTTCAGACAGAATTTTCTCCTATTGGAAATGCCAAGGTGCAATATGGCGGCAAGTTCGATGGCAAAGGTCATACCATTAGTAATCTGAATATATCCGGGAATGATAATGTAGGATTCTTTGGTATGGTAAGTTCGGGTGCAGAAATCCAGAATTTAAATCTGGACGAAACCTGCATTGTATCGGGTAACAACTATGTGGGAGGCCTGATAGGATATGCACGCATGGGTAACGTCAAGGTAAAGAGATGCGGAACTGCTGCAACAGTGACCGCAACCGGCGGAAACGCAGCTGGGTTCTTGGGATTTGCCCGCAAGCTGGCCACCGTAACTGTGCAGGATTCGTATAATCTGGGTAAGATTGTCGCCGATTCTTTGGCGGCGGCTATTGTCGCACCCTCTTTGGGAAAGGTGTATATCACAGGTTGCTATAATGCAGGTAAGGTGCAGGGTGCTTCTGCCGGATGGGAATTCGCGAATAGCGATTATGTGTTGGAACTGCAGAATTGTTACGATGCTTACTCCCGTCAGGTTGAAAGAGTAACGCCGGTAGATGTTATGTCGGGAGCTCTCTGTTTCCTGCTGAATGCGGGTAATGGAAGAGACCTGTGGCGACAGAATATCGATAATGGTCACAAACCCGATAAACATCCTGTCCTGAAAACCTCCAGTGGCATAGTATATAATAAGGACGGCATATACACAAACAAAGGTAAGGAGATCCAGGGTTACCGCTTTTATAAGTGGGAGGTAAATCGCATCAGAAGTGGGAATTATGGCACCATTCAGTTCTCGGAGTTCGATATATTGGACGAGAATGGAGAAGAATACCCCGGCTTATATATATATAATGGTTTAGAGAGCGATATCCCATATGAGGATTGGCCCAATGCCGGCGATAATAATGTATATACCAAGTACTGTGGTACATTCTATGGTTATGCTTATTTCCTTTACGATGCACAAGAGGAAATCCTTCCATACGGTTACCGTATCTATACGGCTAACGATACACGCTATAATGCCGAGCGCAACCCAACCGGTTGGAGACTGTACGGAAGCAATATTTATACAGAAGATCCCGATGATGGCTCTTGGGAATTGATAGATGAGCAGACAAATAATTCAACCCTTCAGGCAGTAAACTATACGCCGTTTGACTTCTTCTTGACATTTAAGGATGACGAAACGGGAGTGGAGTCTTATAGGGCTTATGAGTCTTATAAGTCCCATGAGTCTTATGAGACTTATGATTTATCAGGCCGCAAGGTTAATTCTCAATTAAAGAAGGGAATTTATATAGTCAATGGCAAGAAAGTAGTTGCTAAGTAAGATTCGAAGATAAAGTAGTATCAGCGTGTTGTTAAATAACGTTAAACAAGTCGGTGAAAACAGGCAGATTGGTTAAAGTATAATTAAAAATACTTATTTTTGTGTGCTTTTAGGGCATTAATCGATGTGATTTTTGTCGGTTAATTAAGGTGAATGTTTAAGATGTAACAAGACTATAACAAATATTTTAACTTTATTATTAACTAAAAACCAAAAGTGCGATGAAAAGATTTACACTTAAGCAAATGGTTCTCTCTCTTGGGGTAGCAACAATGTTGCTATCCAGTCAGAGTGTCATGGCTCAGTACAAAAAACTCACAGCCTTGGATGGAATGCTATCCTATGGCCAGAGTTCTGTGTCACACGCTGAGGCCTACGACAAATTGGTTGACAGAAAAGAGAATACCAAATGGGGAGGCTGGTTTGATCCCAGACTCGAGGATGATGCAGCATGGCCTATAGACCAAGGGGCTTCTGCTAACAAGATGTACATTATTGTTAAGGCAGAGGAGGCCGTAGTTCCTACCTTCTATTTCCTTGTTACCGGTAACGATACCGGTGGCGATCCAAATCGTAACTGGTCTTCATGGAAGATCTATGGCGGTAACTTCGACAACGATGAAGCAGCTGTTCGCGAAGGCGAAGGTTGGACGCTGATAGATGATCGTGAGGGTGAACCTCTTCCGGCAGAAAACTTTGGTCACAAGGATTTGGATTTCAACCAGGCTGATGGTAAGACTGCTTACCAGTACTTCTGGATTGAAATATCGGATGCTGTCGGATATACAGATGATGGTGTTTATCTGCAGATGTCAGAATGGGGTTTGGGTACCTACGGCTCTTTCCTGGCTTATCTCGATTATCTTAATAATCTGCCAACCGCCACAGACGAGCCTGTTAATTTTATCTACAAGGCTGGTGCACCTGAAGGATTCGCAAATGAAGGTCAGGCCAATTTGTTTGATGGCTCAAGTGCTACCAAGTGGTGCTGTAGTTTTACTAATAGACAAAAGGGCGCAACAGCTAACGGAGGTTACATTATCTTCAAGGCTTCACGTCCCATGGCTCCGTCTTACTATGCTTTGACAACTGCTAACGATACCCAGTCTAATCCCGGTCGTAACTGGAAACAGTGGCAGATTTATGGTATGAACGCCACTAATGAAGAAAGTGTTACCCGTGATGCTGAAGGATGGGTGTTACTCGACGATAAGGCTAATGTTCCAGCTGGAACAGGAATGAACCAGCTTCCTGCTGCTAACTATACACAGTCTTATTTTACGCTTTCTGAGCCGAATACGACCGAGTACAGATACTTCAAGCTTGAACTTGACCAGTGCGTTTCTGATGGTCTTCAGCAGATGGCCGAACTTACACTTGGTGATAACTATACCGTTGTTCTGGACCGTGATGCCATTACAAAAGCTGCAGAGGCTAACTATGATCCTGATATGTTTGCTGAGAAGGCCCTATTGGATGAGATGGGTTCACTTATTGCACAAATTAAGGAGTGTACAGATTTTGCTAAACTGAGTGAGTTGAGTGCCGCTATTGATGAGTTGGCAACCAAGATTAACACATCTGCTACTAACTATGCAGAATTGACAACCGCCCGCAACCAGGCTCTCCTCTCTATTGATGGAGGAAAGTTGAACGACGATGCTGTTAAATATCTTACCACTTGGGCTAACGATGCTGATGCAGTTGCTCCTAACAATGAGTTCCCCATCGGTAACTATGCTTATCTGAAGGCTAACCGTCAGGTAACAGGCGAGGAAGCTGTTGCTGAAGCTAATCGTATTAATGCGTTTATCATTAATAATTCCGAAATGCCTGAACCTATTACTGCTGAATATAAGTTCCTCAGTGGTACCACTGATAACTGGAACGCAGCCGAAGGTCCTGAGTATTTGATTGACGGTCAGTCTGGTCTTAACGGAACCGAAAGCACCAAGTGGGGTACAGGTACTTCTCAAGAGAGATTTGTTATCTTCAAGAGTATCAATGCTGACACTCAGGAGAATGAACCTATCCAGCCTACTTACTATGGTCTTGTAAAAGGTGGTGACAACAGCACTTATCCCGACCGTAACTGGAAGAACTGGAAGATTTGGGGCGCCAATTTCGCAAGTGACGAAGAGGCTACCAAGAATGCCGAAGGTTGGGTACTGATTGACAGCAAGCAGAATGTAGGTACTGACGTTTTGAAGACTACCAGCATGTTCGAGAGCTACATCTACCTCTCTGAAGGATGTGCTGTACCTTATACATACTTCAAGATTGAAGTTTATCACGAAGGTGGTATGCAGATGAACGAGTTTACCTTCTACAACACCGGTAACTTGGCTGAATACCGTGAAGCTTTCGCAGAGCAGTTTGCTGGCTATGATCCATACGAGTGTCCTGCTTACAAGGGCTTCACAGATGCTTACAAGGACAAGTATGAGGAGTTGAAGACTACCGTTAATGCTCCCGACGTAATGAAGCTTAAGAACCAGTTGGTTGACTTGCAGAATGATATCGCTGCATCTGCCGACTTGTACGAGAAATATGATTCTGTTTACAATGAGGTATTGTCACTTTCCATTACTTCTGAGAGTCTGCAGGCATGGCATGAGGGTTACATTTCAGAAAATGTTGCTCCTTGTGCTAAGTTTATCCGCGGTACTCATGCTTACATCGTAGAAAATCTTAATCTGGATAATGATGCTATCAAGGCTGAGATGGATTATCTTGGTACCATTATCAATGCAGTTGAAAAGGATCTATACATCCTTTTGGGTGGTAATACTATTAACCAGTGGGGTGACGGATTCTATGGCAACCTGATTGATGGTATTGCCTTGAATTATACAGAGAAGCAGATAGATCCAGAGACAGGTGAAGAGAAAGAGGTAGAGGTGAAGGCTACCAAGTGGGGTGGTGATGCTGATGCTAACGGCAACACTTACATCATCTTCCGTACCATGGATAAGACCAACCCATTCTTCTATACACTGACAACTGGTAATGATACAGGTTCTTATCCTGGTCGCAACTGGGGTACCTGGTATGTTTACGGTGCTAATTTCGAAGGCGATGGTGAAGCAACCAAGGACGCTGAGGGTTGGGTTCTCATCGATTCTAAGGAGAACGTAGGTCAGGATCGTCTGCATCCCGTTAATGCAGAACCTTCTTATTTCGGCTTCAGTACTGAGACAACTGAACAGTATACATATTATAAGGTAGTAGTAACCAAGGCTTTCAATGGCAATGCCATCCAGATGAACGAACTCCACTTCGGAACTCCCGAGGAGTTTGAGGCTATCAAGCAGGATTACACTGATGCTGCCAACAATTTCGATGCTGACGTTGTTGCAGAGCAGGCTCTTATTGATAAGTATAAGGAAATCATTCCTGAAATTGAGGAGTGTGCAAACATGGAGGCTCTCTTCCGTGTTAACTATAAGCTCGAAACGCTTCGTGACTCTATTACTGCAAGTGCTAAAGTTTATGCTAAGTATGCCGAGGATGCTGAGGCTGTAAGACAATTCCTCGAGGATTACAAGCTGGATGAGTCTGAGGCTTTGGCTACACTGAAGTCTTATCTTGACGACGACCTTGAGCCCAACGAGACATTTGCTAACGGTTCTGTATCAACTATTCTGGATGACCACGTTCTTGCTGACAGTGTCATTACAGAGGAGATCGAGTTCCTCGAATCTCTGAAGAGGGCTGCTGTAGCTGCCGGTTATGTAGCTGGTACAGATGTTAGTTCACTGATTGTTAATCGCAGCTTCGCTAAGGCAGAACAGGTAGTTGGTGCCGATGGCAACAACGTATCTGGTACCAAGCAGGCTGAGGGTTGGGATGGCTATGTATATAGCAATGGAACCAACGAAGAAGGTACGATGTCTGCTGCAGAGTTCTGCAACGAGCAGTCTAAGTTCAACATCAGCCAGACATTGAAGAATCTGAAGAATGGTTATTACGAGGTTAGCCTTAATGCCGGCTTCCGTCCTAACGGCGACATCAAGAGTCTTAATTTCAACGCTCTCGCATTTGCTAACGATACCAAGACATTCGTTCCCGTTGTACGTGAGGGTATGACAGACAAGGAAAATGCTTGGTTGGGTACTACAGCTGATAAGGAACTCTATGCTTGCGATGTAGAAGAGGCTACAGGCGATCCTTCAGTTGACTCCCTGATTGTTGGTTATGTAATCTGGGGTGTTCAGGGTACTATCAATGCCATTCTGCAAGATCGTTACGAGATCAACATGGTTGCTAAGGTAACCGACGGTACTTTGAAGATTGGTCTGAAGAACGAGGGAACTCTCGTTGGCGGTGACTGGCTGGGTGCTGGTAACTTCCGCCTGTTATACCTTGGCGAGGAAGCTACTGCTGAGGCAATCGCTGACGCTGCTGCAAGCAATGGCGCACGTGTTGAAACTCTGGTCAACAAGTATGTTGCCGGTAGCTTCGCTGACTTGGCTGAGTTCAAGGCTGCTCCTAACTTTGGTTCTGCGCAGCGTGAGGTTTTGGCAGATGCTGCTAATCGCACTACCGTAGAGCAGTTGGTTGCAGATGGTAATACCTTCGAGGAGATCAATGCTACGAAGGCTGCATACTACAAGCTCTGCGATTACACTACAAGAGTATATGAGAAGTGGTTGAATCATGTTTCTCCTGGCAGTGATCTTGATAGCGATACAGAAACTGTTTATGCAAATCTGGATGAAGGTCAGTATGCAAATGCTGCAGCTGCTTATACTGCTTTGGAAGCTCTTCTCGAGAAGTATCCCGATTATCTCGAACTTACTGACGAGAACGTAGCTAATGCTACAGTGGAGGAAGTTGCTGAATTCAGCTACGAGTTTACTGCTGTCAAGGATGGTAGAATCATTCCCAGACTTGGTAAGCTGTACGATGACCTGACTGAGGACGAGACAATCCTTGAGTTTGAATATACTTCAGAGAATGATATCGAAGGTGGTATGCTTTACAACATGACAACTGCAAAGAACATTGCAATGGATAAGTTGGAAGCTACTTCAGAGTTCAAGAAGGTTTCTATTTCAGTTAAGGAATTAGCTTTCACTAAGGCTACTGATATCGTAGGTCTGCAAGTCAATCTGGCTGCTGGTGCTATGATTAGTGTTCGCAACATGCGCTTCGTTAAGGCTCCAAGTACAAGCGGTGACCTCAATGGCGATGGCTTCGTTGATGCATCTGATATTCAGGTTGTATTGAACGACATGGCTGCCGATACAAATGATCCTAAGTGCGACCTCAATGGTGATGGTTTCATTGATGCATCTGATATTCAGGTTATATTGAATATTATGGCAGCTGAATAAGAAATCGATGAAATTTGATAAATAAATCTCTTAAAATTCTCCTGGCCTGGGGCAATCGCTTCCAGGTCAGGAGAATAATAAAAATGTTAACATATAAAATATTGTATTAAAACTATGAGAAAGCTGTTTTTCTCTCTTATCGCGTTGCTTTTAATGGTTTGTGCCTGCTCGGAGCAGATAGATACCTCGCAGAGATACGTATTCCAGTACCATACAATAGCCAGTTATCTGGAATCACATCCCGTGTATTCCGAGTATGTTGACTTGCTTAAGAAGGTAAAGATTAATCCCTATAAGGAAACTTCTACTGTATATCAGTTGTTGACAGCACGTGGCAACTATACCGTTTTCGCAATTACCAATGATGCTATTGATACATATCTTCAGGATCTCGTCGAAGAAGGTTTGATTACAGAACCAACATGGGAGTCTTTCACGGATTCGGTAAAGTTAGACTCTATCCGTGGGGTCATAGTAAGAAATAGTGTCATTGACGGTTTCGACAGAGAGGATCAGCGTTATTCTATCGACCAGACGGATAAAAACACAGAGTTGGCGCTGCCGACACTTAGTGATCACCGTCTGACCATCAATGATAGCAAGAATAGTCCGGACAGCTTTTTTGTGAATAAAATCTGTCCCATTGACCCTGTCAACCATGATATTCCTGTAATCAATGGATATATACATCAACTCCATAAGGTAATTGCTCCAAAAGATGAATCCTGTGCAAGATACTTGCAGAATATTCTGGACAACAGAACAGACGGTTATCTGATGATGGCGCGTGTCATTCAGGCATGTGGTTTGTTGGATATGCTTGGCATGGTTATTGACGATGTATATGAACAGAAATATCTAAGGGGAGAAATTCCCGACATGAAGGATTATCAGGCAAAATCAGGTGGTGACAAGTCTGCTACACCTGGCGACCCCGATGCTCATGCACCGGAACATCGTAAGTATGGATACACCATCTTTGCCGAACCTGACGATTACTGGCGTTCACAGGGTGTTGACCCTGCAGCACCAGATGCTTTGCAGCAACTTATCAATTGGATTCAGAAAAATAAGATGTATTTCTCTGAAGACGAAAATAAAACTGACGATAATTATAGCTCACCTGAACATATTCTGTATCGGTGGGTAACCTATCATATTCTTCCCATGCGAATTCCTGCCAACAAGTTGGTCTATCATTGTAATGAGATGGGATATAGCGTGGCACGTCCTTTAACTTATACTCTTCCTGTTTACGAATGGTATTGCACTGTTGGCAAGGGTATTCGTCGATTGTTGAAAATCTATGAGAGTAAGGAGAGCGAGGGTGTTTACCTGAACCGTTTCCCCGTTATTGATAATGCTCTTACTGGTACGGGATTCGAAATCTCTTGCGATGCTCACAAAACCGGTATTTTGGTGGACCGCGAAAGTGATAAGACTGTCGTAAACGATATTGTCAATGCTTGCATCTATCCTCTTGCCGGTCCGCTGGCTTATACAGATGCTGTACGTGACGAGTTGGCCAAGGAACGTATCCGTTTCGACCTTTTTGCCATGTTCCCCGAAGCTATAACCAATAATCTCCGTCGTGCAGATTCCGCAGAAGGAAAATACCAGCATGTATATGTTCCTCAGGATCCTACTTATAAGTACTTCGAGAATTGTAGTATTCTGAACGAAGAGACACACTTCATTCACTATAATGGATATCGTACGGACTGGCCCAACTACTGTCAGGATGAGGACAAGGTATTCGGCAAGTATGATATCATGTTCACCTTACCTCCTGTTCCCAAGCGTGGCACATACGAATTGCGTTATAAGGTGCTTGCTACAGCTGCCCGTGGTATTACACAGGTATATTTTGGTTCCGACCCGGGTAACCTTCCTGCGGCAGGTATTCCCGTTAATATGGCAGAGGGTATTGCCATTACTTATGCAGGTGAAGGCGGCTCTTGGGGCGATCTGACCGATAATGGTCGTGATGAGGATGATATTATTGAGATTGACCACAAGTTAAGGAATCATGGTCTGATGAAAGCCGGCAGACATGAGTACGGAGAAGGTAAGACCGCTCGTGATGATGAACGTCAGAAGCGCCATATTCTGGTCCGTCAGACATTGGATCCTAAAAATACTTATTATATTCGTTTCAAGTCAGTGCTTGATACAGATAAAAAAGAGTTATATCTGGACTATTTTGAGTGGTGTCCTAAAGAGATATACGACAATCCTTCCAAACCCGAAGACGTTTGGTAATTATTGGAGTTAAAGCCGGCTATGCTGGCTTTAACTTCTCAATAACACAAAGTCAATTAATTAATCATATAATCCATGAGAAGGAATTTTTTATTTGTTTTGTCCTTCCTGGCAGTATCTTTTCTGCCGGCAAAGGATATTTATGTTAATTCTCCACATACAACATTGTTGTTGAAAGCTGATGAGGGTGCCCCTCTCCATATTAGCTATTATGGGGAAAGTATTGCAGATGCAGAACAGGTATATCGTGCCTATAGCCTTTGGGAGGACGCCTATCCTGCCTTCGGTTTGGGTAACTACGATATTACCGCCCTTAGTGTCCGCCATGCTGATGGAAACATGTCCACAGAACTCGTTTATCAGCAGGATGCCGTAACTACGGAGGGTAACTCCACAGTCTATACCATTACCCTGAAAGATAAGTTGTATGATTTCTTGGTTGATGTATGCTATCGTACTTATAGCAATTGTGATGTGATAGAGACTTGGTCTGTAATTCGCAACAACGAAAAGAAACCTGTTTCTTTGCTCAAGTATGCGAGCGGTTTCCTTCCCATTCGCCAAGGTAATGTTTGGGTACAGCATGAGCATGGCTCATGGGGCGCAGAAGCTCAGGTCTCTGAGGAAGCGCTGAAGCCGGGGATTTTTGAGATACACGACCTTACGGGAACGAAGAATGCTTATATGAACCGTCCTAACCTGATGATTTCTCTGGATGGCAAGCCACAGGAGAATCAGGGTCGTGTTGTCGGAGCTGCCTTATGTTGGAGCGGTAATTTCCGTATGACAATCGATACACAGGGTAAGAAGGTTCATCGTTTCATTGCGGGAATCGACGATACCAATTCCCAATATACGTTGAAAAAAGGTGAATCTTTCACAACCCCTGCTCTTGCACTTACTTATAGTAACGAGGGATTAAGTGGTGCCAGTCGTAGTTTCCACCGTTGGGCACGTAAGAATAATATGGTACACAATGGTGAAGCATTGCGCAAGACACTTCTCAACTCTTGGGAAGGTGTTTACCTGAATGTCAGTCAGGACGGCATGGAAAAGATGATGGACGGCGTTAAGCAATTGGGAGGCGAACTCTTTGTTATGGATGACGGATGGTTCGGTAATAAATACAAACGTTCCGTTGATGATTGCGCATTAGGTGATTGGGTTACCGATACCGAGAAACTTCCCAAGGGTGTTCCTGCACTCGAAAAGGCATGTGCTGAGCGCGGCCTCAAGTGGGGAATTTGGATTGAGCCGGAGATGACGAACACGAAGAGTGAGCTTTACGAGAAGCATCCCGATTGGGTAGTTTGTCATCCCAACCGTACACCCAGTACAGGTCGTGGCGGTACACAGCTTGTTTTGGATATGAGCAATCCTGCTGTTCAGGATTTTGTTTACAAAGTGGTTGATGATATTATGACTGAGACCCCCAATACCTATTATATTAAATGGGACTGTAACATGGAGACGAAGAACTTTGGCTCGCACTATCTCAGCGCAGATAACCAGAGTCATCTTTATGTAGATTATCATCTGGGTCTTATCAAGACATTAAAGCGGATCCGTGCAAAGTATCCCGATTTGGTTATTCAGTGTTGTGCCAGTGGCGGCGGTCGTGTTAACTATGGTCTGATGCCTTACTTCGATGAGTTCTGGGTAAGTGACAACACCGATGCTAAGCAGCGTCTTTTCATACAGTGGGGAACCAGCATGTTCTTCCCAGCCTGTGCTATGGCACAGCATGTAAGTGCAAGTCCTAATCATCAGACACATCGTACGCTTCCTCTGAAGTTCCGTTTCGATGTTGCTATGACGGGTCGTCTTGGCATGGAAATGAAGCCTTCAGATCTTACGGCTGATGAGATGAAGTTTGCTCAGTCTTGCTTCAAGACCTACAAGGAAACCATTCGCCCTATTGTTCAGCAGGGTGATTTATACCGACTGATTTCTCCTTACGAAGGTAATGGCTATTGTAGCGAGATGTATGTTAAGGAGAATAAGTCTGAAGCTATTTTCTTTGCCTATAAGTTCGAGCACTTTGTAGATTTCTTCTCTCCTCGTTTTTACTTTGCCGGATTGGTCCCCGATGCCACATATACACTTACTGAAATCTGCCGTCAGGGTCAGCCGGATCATTGGGAAGGTGCTTCCTTTACAGGTCGTTTCCTGATGCAGCAAGGTATTGAGATAGGATTCCGTGGAGAATATTCCAGTAAGGTAATCAGGTTGGTTAGAAAATAAAGAAACAGGGAGTTTAAAGCTCCCTGTTTTCGTTTCTTTTCGCCTAATCTACATCATAATAGATGAGTGCTGTTTTGTATTTTGGAAGCGCGGTTATATACTGTTGAATCTCACGTAATCGCTTGCGAGCTTCAGAAATAGAAGCCGTCAGTTCTATTTTCACGATAATTTTACGTATGTACATCATTTGTACCTTGGCGATAGGAGGCGTATCGGGCCCCAGGATCCTTTGCCCGAATATCTGTTTAAGCAAGCTGGCATAATCTCTGGAAAGGCTGTCCAGCATACTCTCGTTTCTGTGCTTCATATATACATATATTAGTCGGCAGTAGGGAGGATAGTTGAATAGGCTTCTTTCTTGCATCTGTTCTTTGTACATGTCAGTATAGTTGTGCTGCACAACCTGTTTAATGGCCGAAGCCTCCACATCTTGTGACTGTAGAACAACATACCCTTGCTCGTCTTTTCTTCCAGCCCTTCCTGCCACCTGTTCCATCATCTGGAATGCATGTTCATAGCTCCTGAAGTCTGGTTGGTTCAACATGGTGCTTGCATTCAGGATACCTACTACGCTCACGCGTTCAAAGTCCAATCCTTTCGTTACCATCTGTGTCCCCACCAGGATGTCTGTCTTCAGGTGCTGAAAGTCCGAGATAATCTGTTCGTAATGTAACCTGCTTCTCGTTGTATCTAAATCCATTCTGGCAATCCTTGCAGTAGGAAAGATGTTTTGCAGACAAGTTTCTATACGTTCTGTCCCATATCCCCTTCCTATCAGGTTTTGCTCTTTACAGTTGGGACACGTTTGTGGGATGGGATAGGCTGCTCCGCAATAATGACAGGTTAGTTGTCTCATATTTCTATGCAGTGTCAGACTCACATCGCATTTCTGACATCGGGGAACCCATCCGCAGGTCTTACATTCCATCATGGGAGCATAACCGCGTCTGTTTTGGAATAATATTACCTGTTTTTTTTGCTCCAAGGCTTCTCTGATTCTTTCCAATAACCTTGGCGTGAACGGTCCGTTCATCATTTTCTTTTTATTCATCTCACGTATGTCAACCACTTCTATCATTGGTAGCTGAACATTGCCGTATCTTTTCTGCAACAGAACCAATCCGTATTTTCCCGTTTCTGCGTTATAATAAGATTCCAGACTGGGCGTGGCAGATCCCAACAGTGTTTTGGCATTGGCAGTTCTTGCCATTACCAGTGCTACATTGCGTGCCTGATATCTGGGGGCGGGCTCTTGTTGTTTGAAACTTGTTTCGTGTTCTTCGTCAATGATAATAAGACCCAGATTCTTGAAAGGAAGGAAGATACTGCTTCTTACACCTACGATTATATCATAGGGCTTATCCGATAGCATCTTCTGATAGACTTCCACACGTTCGGCGTCAGGGTAGCGTGAATGATATACGCCTAATCTGTCACCAAAGACACGTTTCAATCGGTCTGTCAGTTGAGCTGTGAGGACAATCTCGGGCAACATAAAGAGCACTTGCTTCCCTTCCTCAATGACTTCTTTTATCAGGTGAATATAAACTTCGGTCTTACCACTGCTTGTTACGCCATGAAGTAAGCATACATCATGTTCTTTCCAGGCTTCTTTTATCTCTTTCATAGCTCGGGCCTGCTCATCGCTTAGCTGATGCATAACTAAATCTGTTGGCAGGTACTGCTGTGTGACACGTCCTATTGGTTTCTGGTAAAGTTCCAGAACTCCTTTTTGGCATAGTCCTTTTAGTACGCTTGGCGTACATGCCGCATAATCCAGCAATTGTTGTTTGGTGATTTCCTTTAACAGTTGATAGTTTTGCAGAGCCAATGCAGCAGAGACGCCGGAAAGAGAGGCGTACTTCTGTAGAAGATCAACTTGTTTGGCCGACCGCTTCAATTGGATAAGTGTATCATTAAGTCGTGATTCATCAAAGAATGAAGCTGTTAGCCTGATATATGTGGCATAGCGAGGTTTGTATGTCCTTTTAACTTCCTCCTTGATGCGGACTGCGTCTTTCTCAAGAAGTCTTTTAACAACGGGAAGAATGTTTTTGATACCCGTTCTTTTCTGGAGGGTGGAAAGTTTCTGCGTGTTTTCTTCCTCTAATGCCTGAATGATTCTTTCCTCTGCTGGTGTAAGTGTGTTTTCTGCAATGAAATCTTTATTGTACATCACACTTGATTCGCTTTCCAGTTTCAGGCCACTGGGAAGTGCTGCCTTATATACGTCACCAACTGTACAAAGGTAGTAATCTGCTATCCATTTCCAAAGTTTCAGTTGTTTGTCCGTTACAATTGGGCTGCTGTCGAGCAATTCTGTAGCATCTTTGGTTGTATAGGAGGGTATAGTATCGTGTAGTTTTACGACAATGGCACTATAGAATTTTGTTGTACCGAAGGGAACAATAATCCTACATCCTACCTGAACAAGGTTGGAGAAACTCTTGGGCAGGTTATAAGTATATGTACCGTCTAATGGTAGAGGTAGTATGACATCGGCAAACTGTGCCATATATGTCTCTTTACCTTCTCTGCCTGCGTGCACTTACACGAGCAGCTGCGGGGGCAGCCTCTTTATCTTTCTTTGCGTCAGTTGAGTTCTTAGTACTGGCAGGACCTGTCTTCGTCCGCTTTCCCCATACGCTTGACGATTTCTTTTCTGTTTTTGCTGCGGCAATTTCTGCCAGTGCTGCGCTGTCTAACTTGGTACTGTCGATAATCTCATGTCCCCATACACCTTCCTCAAAGTCAACAATCTGCTTTTCAATCTTCATTTGTTCTTTTTTCAGGGCACTGTCTGTCTCGCAGTAGTTTGCCAGCACTTTCCCTTGAAGGTTGTTGGTCTTGTAGATTTTACCTTCATAGCGGTTCAGTGTAAAGTAGTCGTCTGCTGTTAGGTTCGAAACATTGTTCAGGTTGCTGCCCATCATGGGTAATTTAGCCAGCCATGGAGCTATGTCATCATATTTGAGCCAAAAGAGAGGGTAGGGGGTAGCTGCTTCTGAACTGAACTCATCGGCTCCTCGCATCAGAATGGGACAAAGTGCCGTTACCTTGGTGCTGAAAGTTCCTGTGCGCTGGTCCAGATACACACTTTCCTTTATATAGTATCTGGTAGCCTCTGCACTTGGCACGTCAGCATCGGCTACAACAATCTTCCCGTCTTTCTCCTCAAAGTAGATGCTATATCGTTCCAACAAATCCTTTATGCTTAATTTGTCCTTTTCTTCGAAGGATTCATTTCCGTCCAGCTTATAATTGTAAGCTGTTACACGACCCGTTTGAATCAGGCGGAACAGGTAAGTAAACAGGTTTACCTGTTTTCCTATGGGCTCTACAGGGTAGTACATAGGTGCATTTTTGTCCTTCATCAAATCGAGTTGACGGTAGATATCACGTTTCCAAACCACATCTTCAGGCATATTCGCCGATGTGGGGAATTGAAGGGACGCACGGTCGTTAGCTTGCTTTTCTGCCGTAGTTTTTGCTGCTGTCGTACCTGCTGCGGTTGATGCGGGGTTGGTACGGCGTTTCGCAGGTTGTGCAAATGTCATGCTTCCTGTCAGCAAGGTAGCTGCTATAATGATGAGTGTACGTTTCATAAATTATATATATAATTATGGTATTACTTAATTTTAACTTCCATGGCACCGTCCAGTTGTCTTTCTATACCATCAGGTCCGATCGCATGAACTTCTGTGATGTAGAATCGTTTACCACGAGCCAAGCCTCTGATTTGATTTTTCTGTTGGTCGGTAAAGTTCGCACCATTGCTCTTATAAGGAACAGCATTACCCATTGCATCGTAAAATACTGTTTGGAATCCTAATACGCGGAATGTAATGTTCAATAGTCCGTCGTCAATGGCAGCACCTATTCCTTCTGTACCCATAAGTACTTGCTTGCTCAGGTCTCCGCCTGTGAAACGGTTTTCTCCTCCATTTCCGTCTGAATATGCGATGAAGGCTTTCGGATCGGGTAGTTTTCTTACGCGGAAGGAGAACTTACCCATTTCCTGAGTACGACCTTCGTTTTGTGCAGATACTGTAAACACTGCTTCACCGCCGGGTGAGGTGGGATGGGCGATGTAGTGTCCCTCACCTTTTTGTGTAAGTGTTCCTCCCGTCATGCTCACCTGAAGTTTGTTGCTGGGTATTCCCGGTACAGATACGCTCATTGGGTTGTCATAACCGGCATACAATACGTTCATAATGTCGGCACTTACTGTAGCACTTGGGGCAACTACAGTATATTTCTGCGAAAAATCGCGTTTTACCTTTTCACCGTCACCGTTCAACATCTCTATGAAACCGTTTAAGGTAAAATCACCCGTTTTGTTGCATACTGTTTCGTATAGTCCATGCTCGCTTTTTATCGGCTGTCCGCCTATGTAGATAGTAGGTCGGCGTGTAGTATCCACGGCGGCCATAATTATCTGGGCACTGAAACGACCTCCTTGTACTACGGTTTGTGAACTGGGAATAACGTATGCATTCAGTTGGTTCACGCGAATATCTTTCAGGTCCACATTGCTGATAAGGTTATGTAATACCTCTCCCTCTGCATAGCGTACGTCACTTTGCAGTTTAGTCAGCAAGGTAACAGCAGCAGCTGTTGGCATACTCTCGAACATGTATTCCTGCCAGTTCTTACCCAGCAAACGTCCTTTCGTGGGTACTTCTGTACTTAGGCTACTCGAGATAATCTCTCGTTTTTCTTTGTCTGTAACCATCTTCACAATCTTCTCGCGATAGTTATTGATGGCTTTGTAGAGTTCTTTTCCTCGCCCAGTTCCAGGAGCCAGCATAATCTGTGTGCTTGCTTCCAGGTCTTCGCGATTCTTGATATCGTTAACATTACCCTCTTTGCCGTCACTTTCCCTTACAATAGCAACCTTCAGTTCTTCTGCCAGATTGAAAAGTGAGTCACTGATACCTCGTACATATTGTGCCTTGTCGTACCACTGTTTTACCTTGGCAGGATTGTTCTTCATCTGCTCTTCAAAGGTCTTGTATATGTCATTGTTCACATGACTGGCATTCTGGGTTGATTTGTTCAGGCTGTCCGACACCAGCGAGAAACCATTCAGTACATCGCTTGATACATTCAGAGCCAGCATGGCCATCAGTACCAGGTACATCAGGTTTATCATTTTTTGGCGAGGAGACACCCTCTTCTTCTGTATAGGCATTTTAGTTTAATTCAAAATTCAAAATTCATAATTGGCCGCCATTCTCTCCTCCTCGGGGGAGGGTAGGAGGTTATTCTTCATTTTTCACGTCCGGCATAACAGGTCCCATGTTTACGGTCAAAGCCTTGATCATGCGGCTGTAAACCTCATTCAATTCCTGAATCTGTTGGGCCATCTTGCGCGTCTGCTCATCAATTTGTTCAATGGTGCTAACTTGCTTGCTGATATTGCGAAGTTGTAACTCGTAAACAGTGGCAATACCTGTTAATGTTCGGTTCAGGTTTTCCATTTCCTCGCTGTCTGTACTCATGCGTGCAGCCTGAGCCTTTACCCGACCTAGCACCTCGGTAAGTTCTTTCAGTTCCTCGGCATAGTTCTTTACTGCTTCTTCTATGGCAGCAGGGTCTGTTGCCTTTATTTGGTTCGGGTCGATAGCAGGACCACCATTCTGAATCTGCTCCAGTGCCAATTGTGCCTGTGCAGCTGCTTGTCCTGCTGCAGCCAGATTTGCGGCGGCAGCACTTAATCCTGTTCCCGCAGCCAGCGCCTCTGGGTCGATATTGCTTACAGAAGCACCACCTGCTATCACGGGAGCGCCGCCACCAATTACGGGAGTACCTCCGGCTATCACGGGAGCACTGCCACCAATAACTATAGGACCGTCAGGAATCTCTGCCCCTTCGGGTAAGGGTGTTCCGCCAGCCACTACAACGGTCTGTCCGCCACCAACAGCTTCCTGTCCCTCGGTCTTGGGTACCTTTTCGTAAGTCTTTTCAAAACCAGAGATAAAGAATACGACAGCTTCAGTAATCATACCAATGAAAAGCATTGCATTTGCTCCTGAGATGTGGGTTAACTTGAATAAGGCTCCCAAAATAACAACAGAAGCACCCCAGCTATAAGCATAATTCATTATTAATTGGCCCGATGGGGAATCCATCCCCTTTTGCAGTTTTATTATAGGATTCATATCTTTATTTTTTGGCCTCTCTCCCCGTCCTCTCCCGTGAGAAAGGGAACCAAGGTTTAAGGTATATTGTTAATTTTATTGTTTATTATCTCCTTGTTTTTCTAGTACTTACTGTTGGCGCGCCTGAACTCTTGCCTCCGCCACCGCCTTTGCTGCTTGCCTTGCCGCCTTTTTGTGCTCCGGCATTGCTTCTGTCATTAACCATAGTACGGACACAACGGAAGCCTACATAGCAACGGGGTTGGTTCTGATATTCGTAAGAGCGCCAGGCGCTGCGAATCATGCTTTCGGGGTCTTTCCAAGAACCGCCTCTAACACTTTTCTTTTTCAGACGGTAGGGGTCTTCCTTGGCCGCATTGTATTTCAGGTCGGGGTTCATGTCGCTCATACTCTCCACACCGGCCTCTGTAAATACCGTACTTGTCCATTCTGCTACGTTGCCAGCCATATCATACAAGCCATTGCTGTTAGCACTGAAAATGCCGCATTTGCTGGTGATAAGGCTTCCGTCCTTGGTGTAGTTACCTCTATCGGGTTTGAAGTTGGCATAGTAGCAGCCCTTGTCGCTCTTTACTTCAAGACTTGTCCAGGGGAAGGGGTTGCCCTCCTTGCCACGGGCTGCGTACTCCCATTCTACCTCGCTGGGCAGACGGTAACGCTGAATTTGTTTGGCATAACCTCCCAATCCTTTCATCAGGAAGTTGGTTCGCCATGCACAGAAAGCATTTGCTTGATCCCAAGAGATGCCAACTACGGGATAATCGTCGTAGGCAGGATTGCTGAAATATAGCTTCATGTAACGTTCGTTATCGGCATTTTGGAAATCGTTTACCCAACAGGTTGTGTCTGGATATATATTCACAATGTAGGTATTCAGGAAATCCCATGGTCCGCTTAGAGGGCGTGTAATGGTTTGACGGATTATTTTGCCGTCGTCATCAATCCATGCAGTATCCTTGCTAATCATTACCTGTTCGTTGCTGACGGCATGGTCCGTGTTCAGATCCCGCTCTTCGGGATCCAGACGATACTTGCGTTGGGCAGCTGCCACATAGTCGAAAACCTCATAACGGTAGTTCATTTGCTTGGCATCCAGCATCTTGGTGCCGTCTATGGGGTGAATAACGTAAACGCTTTGGATAGCCTTGTCCTCATCCTCATTAGCCTTGCGCCAGGGGATGGGTTTGCTCCAGTTCAGATAGGGGGTAATGGGATTCCCTTCTTTATCCTCTTCTATTTTGTAGGTCTCGTCGCCACCATAGTTGGGGTCGGCCAGGCGCTCACGGATAATGCTGTCACGTACCCAGTTAACAAACTGACGGTATTTGGCATTGCTTACTTCGTGTTCATCCATCCAGAAACCGTCAACACTGATATCCCTGATGGGAAATTCTGCTCCCCATAGGGTGTCATTTTCTTGCAGTCCCACTTTTAATGAACCTTTGTGAACTGGTACCATACCGTATGGCGTTGGTTCAGAGATTGCGGAGCCTCTGACTCCTGTCAGTTCGCCTCCAACTGCATTAGCCGATGAGTTCGAGCCCATACATGCAACCAAGGCCAGGCAAAGATTTGCCAATAATAAAAAACCAAGACTCTTTGTCTTCATATTTTTTTGTTTAGTTATTTTGTCGTTATTACGTTTTATCGTTATTCCGATGGGCGGTTTTCTCGTTATGACGATTTTTCTTGATGGATGCCCTTCACATACATTATTATATATATTATGTTCATTGTTCTACAGCAGTCGCACACTCTTATGCAGATTCTTTCCTTTCTTACCCAGATTCAGGTCGGTTTGGTAACCGATCATTATCTCATGCGTTCCGTTCAGCATTCCAATACCCCCGGTATATACCTCGTAAGAGTACCCGATGTTTATGCCGTGGAAATTGTAACCTAACAGCACGCCTACGCTGGTCATAGGACTATACATAACGCCTCCGTACATTTTATGCTTATCCCCGTCGTATTCCAGACGGGCGGTGATGTCACCTCTCCATGATAGCAAGTCAGTCCTTAAAATTGCATCTGTGGCTATTGCATAACGTGGGTAGCGTAGCCGGAACCTGTATCCTCCTGTCACATATAGAACTGGGTCAATGGTTACCTCATGCATCTTGTCTTCTCCAAGTGTTATGGTAGGACCCAATATATGATGTACGCTGGCTCCTGCATACCATGTCTTCTTATAGGTGTATCGGAGTCCGAAGTCCAGGTCGATGGTCTGCCCCTTTGATTCGCTTGTTGCAAAAGCGGGGTCGTTGGGATCATTTAAGTCCAATTTGGAAGCATCTGTTTTCTCCACCAAAAAGGCAGGTTTTACACCTATGCTCATGGTTCCGCCCCACAATTTGTGGTGGTAGGCATACGTCAGTGAGATTTTCTGAGTAGAGAAGATGGCTGCCTTGTCATTGTACAATCCCAGTCCCACTCCGTGATTGGGTCCCAGAAAGAAAAGAGGTAAGTCTCCTGTTATCAGAATGGTTTTGGGGGCATTCTCGAAGCCGACCATTTGCATGTTGTATGCTGCTCTGACGTTCAGCAGACCATCCAATCCTGCCGCTGCAGGGTTGAAGTGGGATTGAAGAGCCCAGGCATTGGTAAATGCCGCATCAAACTGAGCTTTTGCGCCCAGGCTAATCAGCAGCAATCCTATCCAGAGTAGTCTTTTCATCCTAAAGTTAATAACGTCAAAGTACACAGTTTTATTGTATTATCTTGTAGATTATTATAAAATAACTCCTTCCTTATTTGTATTTAGGCTGCAAAAATACGATTAAGTGAGCGGAATACAAAATAAATTCATTTATTTTTATTCCCGAGCGAGAGTATTTTCGAGACATACGTCTCAAACTTACGATTAAGAGAGCATATTACAAACTTTAATTCTCGCAATTGGTGAAAATTTATGGTTTTTTTTTGTTGGTATTCAAAATAATTGTATCTTTGTCGAGACTTTATACGTAAAAGCAATATTTCAACAATTAACCGCCTGTGTTTGGGACCATATCCATCCGTAAAAAGTCTTCATTCCAGGCACAATATTAACTTAACAACACTTATTTTTATGAAAAAAAACAAACTCTTGATGTTGTTCACTCCAGCATTGTTGTGGCTGGGCGGACAGAGCGCAAGCGCCATCACGCTCACAGCAGTGGCAGGCGATCACTGGGATTCTAATGAGAGTCCCGTACAGTTGGTTGATGGCAAGCAGGGCACCAAATGGGGAAATGGCGGTAGTGGCCCCCATACCGCAATCTTTAAATCGGATTTGCCCCTTACGCCCGCAGCGTATGTTCTGAGAATCGCCAATGACACAAATACTAATACTGGCCGTAACTGGAAGTCTTGGAAGATTTATGGCGGTAACTTTGCTTCTGACGAAGAAGCTAAGGCAGATGGTGCAGCATGGAATCTGATTGATACTCAAACAGATGTTGAATTGTCAACAGACCAGTATGCAGAATGCCCAATCAATGTTTCGGGTGATGACAAATCCTTCTACAGCTACTTCAAGATTGTAGTAGAGCAATTGGTTAATCCCGGTGATTATATGCAGATGGACGAATTCTGGTTCTCTGAATATACTGTTGATACCAGTGCTTTTGACGAGCAAATCGCTAAGTGTAAGGATTTCGACCTGACAGGAGCAGACAATCTCCTTGTTGCTGAGTACAACAACAAACTGCAGCAACTTCTGGCCTCAGAAGATCCTGCTGTTATTGAAGAGCTGATTGGTAAGTTAAATTCTCTTCAGAATTTTATCACAGAAAATAAGGACAAGGGCTTTGCTCCTGTTGCTGCTGTTGGAGAAGGAACTTGGGGCGACGGTGCCTGGGTTAACCTGATAGACGGTGATATGAACACCAAGTGTGGCGGTGGTATTCCCAGTGGCGGAGCCTGGCTGGTATTCCGTGTCAACGGTGGTGCCTCTCCCTATGTTTACAGCCTGACAACAGGTAAGGATACCAAGCAGTATCCCGGCCGTAACTGGAAGTCCTGGAAGATCTATGGTGCTAACTTCGAGACGCTTGAAGCTGCTACCCGTGATGCCGAGGGTTGGGTACTGCTCGACAGCCGCGAGAACGTAGGACAGGATTTGTTCCCCGCAGAGAACCTGAGTCCTGCTGCATTTGCTTTCAGCAATTTCCCTGACGGTCTGGACAAGACATACTATTACTTCAAGGTTGAGTTGACCGAAGCTTATAATGGCACAGCCTATCAGATGACCGAATTGGAATTCCTTACCAAACAGCAGGTTGAGGATACCAGAAGCAGCTTCTTGGCAGAGTTTGACGACTTTGACGTAGAGTCTCTGGTAATAGAGGCATCTATGGCAGATACCAAGGCAGAGTTTGTTGCCAAGATGGAGGAACTGAAGACCACCAATGATGTTGTGGCTATGTCAAAGGCCTTCAATGCCATGAAAGAGTTGAGAAAGCAGCTTCAGGCATCTGCAGACTATATTGCCGGTAGTAACTACCGTGCATTGGATGGTAACACCGCTTGGGGTGTTGGCGAGAACCACACCAAGTTGGTCGATGGTGATTACACGACCAAGTGGGGTGGTGATATGCCAGAGGATGGCTCATACGTTATCTTCAAGGCATACGAGGCTAAGAAGTACAACGCCTATGGCTTGATTACCGGTAACGATACCCAGAGAAGCCCAGGTCGTAACTGGAAGACCTGGAAGATTTACGGTGCTAACCCCAAGGGTGACATGGACAATATGGCAACCCGTGACTTTACTGGTTGGAAGCTGCTCGACCAGAAGAGTGACATTGGTCAGGATCAACTGCCTGCAGCCAACTTTGCACCTGCATACTTCACCTTCAGCGAAGGAATGACCACAAAGTACAAGTACTTCAAGATCGAGGTAGAGGCTGCATACGACGGCGGTTCTATCCAGATGTCTGAATTCAAGATGTTCACAGACGAGGATTGGAAAGCCGTATGTAAAGAATATGCTGACTCACTGGTAAGATTAGAGGAAGAAGTAATAGGTGGACTTGCCCTTACTGAAACGGTTGCTACAGAGGTTGCTGCTGCAGTTGCCGAGGTAACAGACGCTCAGCCCATTGATTTGTTGCCTTTGTTCGCTGATGCTCGCGAGATTATCCTCGGTGCTGTAGAGAGGAGTTACGCAGAAGCTGCTAAGGGTGACGCTGACTGCATCCTTCCTTCTACGAAGTGGGGTGGTGAATACAAGGCGTTCACGTATGTCGCTCAGAGCCCGGAAGGCTACGGAGACTGGAATGAAAATAACCCCAACTATAATAAGATTATTGGTGTTCCCGAAGCACAGGATGGTAAGGCTTGGTATGCTCCTGGCTACAATGTAGCAAAATGGAACTATGGTAAGGATTTGCCCGAATTTGGTAATGGTGATCCTGCTGATGTATATGCAGTTCGTTACTTCACTGTTGAGGGTGAGATTCCTTCAACTGTTTATATGCCTGCTGCTCACGATGATGCTCCATGCGAGTACTACATCAATGGTGAGCTCATTTGGTCAGAGACCGATGGTTGGAAAGAAGATGAGGTTGTTCGTCTGACCGACTCTCAGAAGGCTCTTATCAAGACCGATGGTAGTGTAAACGTATTTGCATTCCATGTTCACCAGAACTGGGGTGGCCGTTATGCTGACGGTGGTCTCTATACTGCTGGTAATATGGTTAACGACTTCAATAATGATGTAAAGGCTCTGGATGCTACCATTGCTTTGGCAGAGAAGGAAGACATCGATGCTGATATCGTTGAGTTTGCTAAGGGCAAGGCTTCATATCGTGGTGGTATAGGTACTGGTCTTTCTTACTTACGTATGGCTCGTCGTTTAGCAGTTGATGCTCGTACAGAGAACTTCAAGGGCACAAAGGCAGCAGATGGTCTGACAGCTTACATTTTCAACGTAGGTGCTAAGATGTTCTTGGCTGGTGGTAATGACTGGGGTACTCATGTTTCTCTGAACCACATGGGTGCTAAGTGTGTGTTGCTCGCTAACACTTCTGGCGAAAACCGCTACACTATCCAAACCAACCTGCCTAACGGACTCCGTGGCAAGAACGATGCTCTCGGCCACAACGGTTATGTTGACTGCGGCGATTTGAATACAACCGAAGAGCGTTGGGCTTGGACATTCGAGGCTTTAGCCGATGGCACATACAATATTATCAATGCCGAGAATGGAAAATTCTTGGGTATGACTAAGGGTGAAGGCCTACAGGTTGATACCGACAAGGATGCTGCTAACGGTGACCTCAACAAGTGGATACTCGTTACTCCTGACGAGTTCATGGCTTTGGCAGAGAACGCTACTGCTGAGAATCCTGTTGACCTCGGTCACCTGATTCATCAGGCAACATTCGCACAGAATGATTTCGACGGTAATGATAAGGGCGCTGCTAATGCTGATCTCAACGATTCTAAGTGGGAGTGCAACGCTGGTAGTATCTGGAACTGGAAGGGTAATTCTGCTGGTGGTGACTACATGTTTGAGCAGTGGAACACCGCTGACAAGGGTAAGGTATATTTGGTTCAGGAGGTTGAAGGTCTGCCCGCAGGTAAGTACACCGTATCTATGAACGGCTACTATCGTGATGGTAACTTCGAGAGTGCTGATGAGGGTAACGTTCGTCAGTTGGCTTATCTGTTTGCTGGTACTGAAGAAAACTGCGTACCTCTGGTTAGCATTGTTGAAGGTAGCGGCAACGCTCCTGGTTATGGTCGTGGTGGTGCCAGTGGTATCGTAATACCTGATGGTTGCCATGATGCTGCCAAGTTCTTCCAGGTAGGTACCTACATTAACACCATTGAAGCTGAAGTTGGTGCTGATGGTAAGTTGAAGATTGGCGTCTTCCGCGATGCAGAGGATGTTAAGGGTGGTGACTGGATTACTACCGACAACTGGCGTCTCTACTACATGGGTAACCCCGTTGATGTAACTATCACTGATGCTGGTTATGCAACCTTCGTTGCTCCTGGTTATATCGATGCTCTTCCCGAAGGCGTAGAGGCATTTGCTGCTCAGGTATGTGATGGTTATGTTCATCTTGAGCCTACAACAGCTATTCCTGCTGCCGAGGCAGTTGTGCTGAAGGGTGCAGAAGGTACATATACAATGTATGTAAGTGCAAAGGAAGCTAACCTTGCTCTTGTAAATGATCTGAAGGCAGCTACTGAGGAGGTTACAGCTGACGGTTCTCAGTACATCCTGGCTGAGTTGGAAGACAAGGTAGGTTTTGCTAAGGCAACTCCCGAGACAAAGATTGCTGCCGGTAAGGGCTACCTGGTAATCTCTGCTGGTGTTAAGGCCTTCTATCCCTTCGAAGAGGACGCAGAGACTGCTATTGAAAACGTTAACGTTAACGATAACGTCAACAAGGGTGCTATCTACAACCTCTCCGGTCAGCGTGTAAGTAAGGCTCTGAACGGTATCTTCATTATTGATGGTAAGAAAGTGCTGAAATAAAGAGCCCCTCTCCAACCCCTAACCCCTCCTCCCCCAAATGGGAGGCGGGGAAAGTTGGAGAATAATTGTACAATAATACTAACATAA
>CADCIP010000033.1 GCA_902801485.1 uncultured Bacteroidales bacterium
AAACTATTATAGCGATCATCCTGAGATCGGGTTCTACTTGAACCACCCCCTGATGGCTCGTATCGTTGAGCTGAAAGAAAAGGGTTTCGCTGATGCGAAGGAATATGACTACGCCCCTGTTGACCTGGGCGATGCTATTGAGAACTACAAGCAGATTCTCGACATCACCGGCGACGTGGCTGCCAATATCATCGAGCCAAACTCTGAGGCTGTTGACCTCGAAGGTCCGCACCTTGAGAACGGCCGTATGATCTACGCCTCTAAGACTTACGAGAACCTCGATGCCACCCGTAAGGCTGGTCTGTGGGGTGTCTCGATGCCCCGTCGTTACGGCGGTCTGAACCTGCCTAACGCCGTGTTCTCCATGCTCTCTGAGATGATTTCGGCTGCTGATGCCGGTTTCCAGAACATCTGGAGTCTGCAGTCGTGTATTGACACCCTGTATGAGTTCGGTAGCGAGGAGCAGCGCCAGAAGTACATCCCACGCGTTTGCGCCGGTGAGGGTATGAGTATGGACCTCACGGAGCCCGATGCCGGTTCTGACCTGCAACGAGTGATGCTGAAGGCCACCTTCGACGAGAAGGAGAATTGCTGGCGCCTGAACGGCGTGAAGCGTTTCATCACCAATGGTGACTCTGACATCCACCTTGTGCTGGCTCGTTCTGAGGAAGGTACCAAGGACGGACGTGGTCTGTCTATGTTCATCTACGACAAGCGCCAAGGTGGTGTTGATGTTCGTCACATCGAGCACAAACTGGGTATCCACGGTTCACCCACCTGTGAGCTCACCTATAAGAACGCTAAGGCAGAACTCTGCGGAAGCACTCGTCTGGGTCTGATCAAGTACGTGATGGCGCTGATGAACGGTGCCCGTCTGGGTATCGCCGCTCAGAGTGTAGGTGTTGAGCAGGAGGCTTACAACGAGGGGTTGGCTTATGCCAAGGAGCGTCAGCAGTTCGGCGACAAGATTATCAACTTCCCCGCCGTATATGACATGCTCAGCCGTATGAAGGCTAAGTTGGATGCAGGCCGTAGCCTGTTGTACGAGACAGCCTGCTACGTGGATATCTACAAGGCACTTGAGGATATCGAGCGCGACCGCAAGCTTACCCCCGAGGAGAAGCAGGAGTGCAAGAAGTACAGCCGTCTGGCTGATGCCTTCACCCCACTGGCCAAGGGTATGAACTCCGAGTATGCCAACCAGAATGCCTACGATGCCATCAGCATCCACGGTGGTTCAGGTTTCATCATGGAGTACAAGAGCCAGCGCCTGTTCCGCGATGCACGTATCTTCTCTATCTACGAGGGTACCACTCAGTTGCAGGTTGTTGCTGCTATCCGCTACATCACTAACGGCACCATGCTTGCCAATATCAAGGATATGCTCGCAGAGCTTAAGAACTCTCAACTCTCAACTCTCAACTCTCAACTTCTTGAGAGAATCGAGAGATTGATTCCCGTTTACGAGGAGGCGCTTGCCAATGTGAAGGCACTGGAGAATCAGGATGCCCAGGACTTCCTGGCCCGTCGTCTTTACGATATGACTGCCGAACTGGTAATGAGTCTGCTCATCATCCGCGATGCCAGCAAGGCTCCAGAACTCTTCGAGAAGAGTGCCAACGTATATGTTCGCATGACCGAGGAAGATGTTTATGGTAAGAGTGCTTACATCAAAGCCTTCCGCGTAGAAGACCTTGAGAACTTCCGTGCTGTTCAGAAAGAAACCGAAGAAGCATAACAGGCAAAGGTAAACATCAGATAAAAAAGTGGCGACCCCTTTATTGGAGCCGCCATTTTTGTTGTTAGAGGTTCTGATACTCTGTAACAGCTAAGACGTCAGCATTACACGTGTATAACAGACAACTGTCAACTTTCAACTATTTCATACTCGACGAAGAAAGAACTCCAATCAACCTGATAAAGAACCTCAATGTAATAAGGAATCACCAAGGGAGTAACTCATATTCATGTCCGTTACTTGTCCGGTATGGGTTCGGTATGGGTTCGGTTTAAAAGCGGACAAGTACCGGACATATAGCGGACAACAATAGGAGGAACATAGAAGGAACATAGGAGTTGCGCTGGGACTATAATATGGACAGAGCAGTGGTATTCGTTTTATTATAATGTAAATGATAACGCAAAAGTATCCTGTCTTTCTGTAAGTTATGTATCATCTTTATCTCCGACACTACCTCCGACATTTGTCATCTGCTATAATTCGTTCGCTTTATCGTTACCTGTACGCCACCGCAGAAATTCTCCACCTTGGGCATGGGCATACCAGCCTTCTCAAACCCTTCACGGATTTTCTTGAAGCCAGTACGCACGGAAAACAGTCAAAACAGACTTTAATAATCTTATTTTTCATCCAAAACTGTATTGATGTAAAACAGAAAATGTGAATCTTTGCGCCGAAAGTCGGTATGAAAATGTGTGCTTATGTATAAAAGAAAGATAGAACTCATTGCTTCTTCGGATTCTTTCTACTTATATATTACCGGATATGGCAAAAATGTCACGCACTCAACATGGTTTTTTCTTGTTGAACGACAAATTTTATCCGTAAAGCCACAAAAAAAACCTCGGCGAAGCTTGGAAATGGCTGCCGAGGGTGAATAGTCAGAAAATAGTTTCTGTATTAAATCATGGGGGAACAATGGGAGCTGCGCAACCGCTGGAACAAAACCTTCTACATATCAATATCCGAAATACTTCTTACAATATACATTTATTATGCTGTCATATCTTTCGCTACAATCTTTGTCGCTAACCAAGAAATGACCGGAATTAGGAAAGACAATCAGGTCGTAAGGTCTGCCAAGACTATCGTAAAGGGCTTGTAGTTCCCTGTAGTTTTCCGGTTTTACTAAATCATCTTTTCCCCCGTAGGCAAAGATAGCAGGTAATGCTGTCGAGTCGTTAATGTATGCAACGGGCGAAGCCTGTAACTTAATACTGTCGAGCAATTCGGGAGAAAGGGCAGGAGCTTCCCAATGCTGTCCCGAGCAGCTAAAGGCAAATTTCTCGACATCTTCGGCTTTTGCGTTTCCGTTGTAGGGAAACAAGATGCGCAAATCAGAGGGCCCTACCTTGATGGAAGCAAAGCGTAGTGGAATACAATGGGAACTGCCGTAAGCATACATCATAGCCAGATGTCCGCCAGCCGACGTGCCACCGATAGCCATTTGGCGGATATGGACACCCTTCTGGGCTGCAAATCTTTCGATATGCTGTACGCATGAATCAATCTCTTCGAGCATAGAAGGGATAGAAACTCCGTCTTCATTCAGAAGGCTATAGTTCATGGTAGCTGTGGCGTATCCTTTCTGCACCCATGTGTAGCAGTCACCATGGTGTTCAATCTTATCTCCACCAATCCATGAACCTCCATGGACATATAGGATGAGCGCAAGACTGTCTTTCTGCGCTGCACCATTTGGCAGATATAGGTCGTAAGTGTTATGCTCACGGTTTCCATAGACCACATCAGTAAACCGCTGACCATACTCTTCTTTCCACTTGGGTCTGTTCGCATATATAACGATAGCCCCTACAATTCCTAACAATAAGACGGCTCCCAACAGGAAACCACATCCCTTTTTGACACAACTTTTCATATATTTCTTTGCTAAATTGTCTGCTGATTTTCGAACTTTTTGATGCAAGTCAGAAGGAAGTCAGCCTGTAGGTCTTGCCGGGGATGGTGTTCAGGTCGTACTCATAGACTTTCTGCAGGGGGAGAGGCTTGAAATCCGAGAGTTCTGGTGAACGGAGCGGATCGCGGATGCCGGCTGGAGCAAAAAGCTCGTTGGGACAACTGCCGGAAGCTTCCTTCAGTCCTTTTCCCTTCAGGGGGACATATGACCGTAGGCGCAATGTTCCGCCTAAGGTGGAAAGAATGTTGGCCGAACGGAGCTTACCCTGGTTCCACGTCTCATCTACAATAAAGCCTCCGCGTGCACGAAGTCCCTTTACACTTCCCTCTTGCCAGGCATCGGGCAAGGCAGGCAACAGGTGGACGGCTCCGTCGTGACTCTGCACCAGCATCTCGCAGATACCGGCTGATACACCGAAGTTGCCGTCAATCTGGAAGGGCGGATGCGCATCGAAGAGATTGGGGTATGTACGGCCATCCGGGAACTGACGCGCCTTGGAGTCGTCGGGCAACAGGTGCAGCATATTCTTGATGATGGTGAAGGCATGGTTGCCATCGAGCATACGCGCCCAGAAGTTGGTCTTCCATCCTAAGCTCCAGCCCGTGGCCTTGTCGCCGCGCTGTTTCAGGGTGTTGGCAGCAGCCGTGAAGAGGTCGGGATGTGAATAGGGCGAAATCTGATTCGAAGGATAAAGTCCGTAGAGATGCGAGATATGACGGTGTTCGTCCCTTGGGTCGTCGGCATCGATAAGCCATTCCTGCAACTGGCCGTAGCGACCGATCTGCATGGGAGGGAGTTTGGAGAGTTGAGAGTTTAGAGTTGAGAGTTGAGAGTTGTCTTTACCTAAGATCTTGGCTGCTTGGGCGGTGGCGGAGAGTACATCGAAGGCAATCTGGTTGTCCATTGTGGAACCGGCACATACATTTGTTCCCTTGCCTTGCGGACCATGTTCGGGTGAAACGGTGGGAATGGTCACCAGCCAGCCGGCAGCATTCTTCAGCTCGCCATCCTTGGGGTACTCCTGCATATAGTCGAGCAGGAAGTCGGCAGCACCCTTCATAATGGGATAGTATGCTGCCAGGAACTCCTTATCGCCGGTAAACAGGTAATGTTGCCAGATGTGGGTAGTCAGCCAGGCACCTCCTGTGGGGAACATACCCCAGGGTGTTGCGTCCACGGGACCAGCTATGCGCCAGAGATCCGTATTGTGGTGCGCCACCCATCCCTGGCAGCCGTACATCTCGCGGGCAGTCTTGGCTCCCGTCTCGCTCAGGTCGCGAATCATCGAGAACAACGGCTCTTGCGTCTCGGCAAGGTTACCCACAAGGGCAGGCCAGTAGTTCATCTCGGCATTGATATTGATGGTGTACTTCGAGTCCCAGGGAGCATTCAGCTTATCGTTCCATACGCCTTGCAAGTTGGCAGGCTGTCCGCCGGGCTGACTGGAAGAGATAAGCAGATAGCGACCGTATTGCATCATCAGTGCCACAAGGTCGAGGTCGGTGGCATCTTTCTCGAAGGCAGCCACACGCTGGTCGGTCTCCAAGCCGGAGTTCACCGACTTAGGCAACGTCAGGCTTACACGGTTATACTGCTCCTGGTATTTCTTTATGTGGCTGGCCAGCAAACTCTTGTATGATTTGCCCCTCACAGCGGCTATCCGCGCATTGTTCTTCTTGCGAGGGTCTCCACTCACATCGTGGTAGTTGACGAAATTAGTGGCGGCAGATATAATTATTGTAGCCCATGACGCATTCTTCAGCGAAATCGACTTTGTATCATAGGCCGTCAGCCATCCATCCGATTCAATATGAAAATGGCATTCTGCATTCAGTCCTGCATTGATACCTTCCTGATCAACGCCATGCACCGTGGCCCAAAGATCCTGTTCAATCGGACCTGGTACCATCGTGCCTAACGCTGCATCTGTTTCGTACTTCAACTGGCTATCGAAATACATCTCAAATGCCAATGCTTTCCTTTTGCTGGCTTCAAGATGGATAACGATGACACTATCGGCCTGTGAGGCAAAGACGGTGCGCGTGTACTTCACGCCATCACATATATAAGAGGTGGTAGCAGTGGCATCGTTCAGGTTCAGCGCCCGCTCGTATTGACTTACGTTTTTGTGCCCCAGGAAAAGTTTCAGGCTTCCCAAAGGCAGGAAACGCATACCATGCGGTCCTTTTACGAAATGGCGGTCGAGGAGTTTCGTCGCCTCGAACTCCTTCCCTTCAAAAATAAGGCGACGTACCTCGGGCAAAGTTGCCAACGACTCGTGACTGTTATTGTCGTGCGGCGAACCGCTCCAGAAGGTCTCCTCGTTCAGTTGTATCTCCTCGGTATCTGTGCCACCATAGACCATTGCACCCATGTGGCTGTTACCGACAGGTAATGCCTCCAACCAGTGTGAGGCAGGTTTTGCATACCATAATCTCTGATTCTGCGCTATGGCCGATATGCACATCAGCGCCAGCAAAAAAACAAAACTGACTTTCTTCATAAGAAAAATTTTTAACGATAACGATAACGTTAACGATAACCTTTTATTCTTTTAATCTTTTAATCTCAATGCTAACCTCTAACCGTTAACCTTTACCTCTCTGCATACACCCCAAACTCAGCAATCTTTACCGTTCCCTGATGACGCAAGACAGTGATGCGAACCTTCTCTGCTTTAACGGCGGGGAAAGTGTGTTGTTTCAGCCGACCCGCAGCAGCTTTGCCCTCGAAAAGGGTTGTCCACTTCCCTTTGTTAAAATAATCCAAGCGGTATTCCTGAATCACGTCTGCCTGTTGCTCCAGGATAGTGATACGGTTGAAGGCCAGCTTCTTGTCGAGGTTTACTTCCCACCAAGGCTCCTTGACCAACGGGTGCGAGGTCCAGCTGTCCGAGAAATCATCATTGTTGGCAAAATCACCTATGCCGTAGTCGTAACTCCAGCTATACTCTGTAGGTTGATGCTTGGCGATATTGTGCTGAACGATGGGCGATTCGCACTCGGGAATGGGCTGTGTAGGCCCTTGGTTCTTCCACATGCCGCCTATCTTACGGAGTGCCTCCACCGCATTATTGTCCATCAGGCCGTCGCGGTTGGGAGCCACATTCAGGATAAAGTTGCAGTAAGCATTGTTATAGGGTTCGATATTCTCCTTAACTAACCAGTTTACATCCTTCAGCTCGTCGGTGGGCATACTCTCCTTCCAGAACCAAGTGCGCAGAATGGGCAGACAGGCCAATGCAGGCAGTCGGTTCTCAGAGGTACTGATTTTCTGTCCGGCACCCTGCTCATAGGATTTGATGTCGGTATAGAAAAGTCCCTCCCTGGGGTATTTGGCCGCATTCAGATCCATCACCAGGCAGTTGGGCTGCAGGCTCTTGATGTGCTGATATATTTCGGGGAAGGGAATGTCCTCGTAGCTGATGCGCGACCAGGGAGCATCCCATCCGTCGATAATCAGCGCCGTTACCTCGCCGTAGTTGGTCAGCAGTTCCGTCAGCTGTGCCTTAATCATCGCCGTCTGTTTTCGGGTGTTGATATGCCCCGGACGTATGCGATGATGCGTGTCCAGAATACTGTAGTAGAGCATCACCTTCAGACCCTCGGCACGGAAGGCATCCACATACTCGCGCACCACATCCTTATGGACGGGCGAGTTCATACTGTTGTAATCGGTCGTCTTGGTGTCCCAGATACAGAAGCCGCTATGGTGCTTGGTAGTCAGGCATCCGTACGACATATTGGCTGCCTTTGCTGCCCTTGCCCACTGACGGCAATCCAGTTTAGTTGGGTTGAAGGTGGAAACAGGCTGGTCGGGATCGGGCCAGTCCTCGGGCGAATAGGTAGGGATATTGAAGTGGATGAACATACCGAAGCGCAAATCCACGAACTCCTGCTGCAACTGGTGCAGCGACTTCTCTGCTGCCTGCAGCATATTGCAGGAAACAAGCAGGGCTAAAACCAACAGTATTCTTTTCATCTGAGCTATATTATTTTTATATGGATATTCTATTGAAAATTAATTTCCATTTCCTTTCTTCCGGAGATTAGAAAATAGATTACATACAACAGGCCAAAGACAGCTATGGCAATAACGGCAACATATACCAGCCAAATAAAGAAGGTAGCCACGTTGCGTCTGATACACTTCCACCAGCTTATACAATACAGTTGTTTGTAAACAATCAAGGTAAACAAAAAGTCTGCATAGGAATTGATTTCATTAAGAATAGCTTCCGAGCCTTTTATAAGCGAGAACGGCAGGAGCAGGGTGGCCAACAACATCTCCATGCACGACTCATACAAGATTGTATAAAACTGCTCGGTATAGTTCAGGGGGAGTTCTGCACCGTCGGGACGGCTAATCTTATGTTTCCGGAAGGCAATACGATAAGGGACAATAAGGGTGATACCTAAAAAAACCGAATAATACAACTTATTGTAAGATATAAAGTTTACGGTATTCCCTAAAAAAGCAACAAAAGCCTTCTCGGGAGTATCGCCCTTAGGAACAATTTTATCCGCAGGAACACCGGCAAATCCGAACGGGTCGTTACCAATGACGAAAGACAACACAGCATAGATAGTAACAATCCAGATAAGCATCTGCAACGGGTTGTAGAACTTACTGCGATGTCCCTGCAAGTATTCCCTTACCAAGTGTCCGGGCCTGCAACACAAGTCGCGCAGCGTATTAACGAACTTATTGTCGCCGCCAATAATGGAGTTGGCAAGATCAGCAAGAATCTCCCTTAGCTTCAGGCGTTTCGTTTTAGCCTTCTGTCCGCAATAGGGGCAGAAATTGCCTGTATATTCCTTCCCGCAATTAAGGCATTTTACAATCTTCTCTTCTGTATCCATTACAATAAAAATGAAATAAATCGCCTCAAAGGTACAACTTTTTTTTAATATACACACAAAAAGATGGGAACTCACGCCTGTTTCATACAAGATTATTTATATCTTTGCAGCGTCATTTGCACAAACCATTCATTATGATACGGATAATAGCTTGGGCCCTATTGACGGCCCTCATATTACTTGCCTCCTGCCAGGAGAAGAAGCAGGAGAAGGCAGCGCTTGTTTATAAAACCATGAAGGTGGAGCGCACCAGTCAGGCCGTGAAGGTGGGCTATAGCGCCACCATGAAGGGGCGGGAGATTGTGGAGATACGCCCTCAGGTAAGCGGCCTCATCACCAAAATTCTTACCAGCGAAGGACAGAAAGTCCAGAAGGGGCAGACACTGTTTATTATCGACCAAGTGCCTTACGTGGCAGCCCTGAATACAGCCGAATCTGCATTGAAATCGGCCAAGGCAGCAGAAGCAACGGCCCAACTCACCTACGACAGCAAGAAGGAGTTGCGCCAACAGCAGGTAATTTCCGACTACGACCTGCAGACAGCTCAGCAGGCACTGGTTTCTGCTCAGGCTCAGGTGGCTCAGGCTCAGGCTCAGGTGGCCAATGCACGCAACAGCCTCAGCTACACGGTGGTGAAGAGTCCCTTGAGCGGTGTGGCAGGTATGATTCCCTACCATGTGGGAGCCTTGGTGAGCAGCAACATTGCAGAGCCCCTGATATCCGTCTGCGACGATAGCGAGATGTGGGTGTATTTCAGCCTGAGCGAACGAGAGGTGACCGACCTTACCCTTCAGTACGGTAGCCTAGAGGCGTTCATGCAGGGAATGCCCGATGTAACCCTGCTGCTGAGCAACGGCAAAGAGTATGGTCAGAAGGGCCGCGTAAATGCGGTAAGCGGCATTGTGGATGCCAGCACAGGAGCCGTATCCCTGCGCGCCGTCTTCCCCAACGAGGACCACCTCTTGCGCAACGGAGGAACGGGAACGGTGGTTATTTCTACCGTAAGGAACCAGGTGATAGTGATTCCGCAGACAGCAACCTTTGAGTTGCAGAACAAAGTGTTCGTCTATCGTGTATTGGACGGTAAGACGGCACAGACGGAAATCAAGGTAGCTCCGCTGGACGATGGCACCAGTTATATTGTTGAAGAAGGACTCTCTGAAGGCGATGTCATTATTGCCGAAGGAGCAGGACTACTAAGAGAAGGAGTTGACGTGAAAGCCTCCCCCGACCCCTCCAAAGGAGGGGAGAAATAGCAAATTCTTCATTTGAAAGATGTCTCCAAAAACATTTATAGACCGTCCCATATTGTCGGGCGTAATCTCAGTATTCATAGTGGTACTGGGAGTGATAGGATTATTGAACCTGCCCATTGAGCAGTTCCCCGAGATAGCTCCGCCTACCGTCAGCGTACGTGCCAACTATACCGGTGCCAATGCCGAGACGGTGCAGAAGAGTGTGATTATCCCCCTGGAGGAGAGCCTGAACGGAGTGGAGAACATGATGTATATGACCTCCTCGGCCAGCAATACGGGGTCGGGCAGCATCAGCATCTTCTTCAAGCAGGGAACGGATGCCGATATGGCGATGGTGAATGTGCAGAACCGTGTGGCCTCCACACAAGGACAGTTGCCTGCCGATGTGACCCGCAGCGGTGTGACGGTCAGAAAGCGTCAGACGAGCAACATCAAGAGCCTCTCGCTCTATAGTCCTACGGATGCCTACGACACCGATTTCCTGACCAACTACATGAAGATTAACATCGAGCCGCGCCTGTCGCGTGTTGCAGGTGTGGGCGAGGTAAACGTCTGGGGTGCCAGCTACAGTATGCGTATCTGGCTCGACCCGCTCAGGATGGCCTCTTACGGGCTGATGCCTTCGGATATAGATAATGTGCTGGCCGAGCAGAACATCGAGGCACCCACGGGAACGCTGGGAGCCGACTCGAAGAATACCTTCCAGTATGTACTGAAGTACCGGGGCCGTTACGAGGAAGAGCACGACTACGAGAATCTGGTCGTCAAGTCCCTGCCCGACGGCAGCGTGCTACGCCTGAAGGATGTGGCGCGTGTGGAGCTGGGCATTCAGAACTATACCTTCCAGAACAGTACCAACGGACATGCGGGTGCCAACTGTATGATTGCGCAGACACCCGGATCGAATGCCAACGAGATTATCAAGCACATCGACGAGACGGCCCTCGAGATAAAGAAGGAGCTGCCGCCCGGTATGGAGCTGGTGGATGTGATGAGCACCAAGGACTTCCTGGATGCCAGCATCCATAATGTGGTACGCACCCTGTTGGAAGCCATCATCCTGGTGGTGCTGGTGGTGTATATCTTCCTGCAAGACCTCAGAAGCACCTTCATCCCCTCGCTGGCTATTGTGGTCAGCCTGATAGGAACCTTTGCCGTGCTTTATTTCATAGGCTTCAGCCTGAACCTGCTGACCCTCTTTGCCCTGGTGCTGGTAATCGGTACGGTGGTGGATGATGCCATTGTGGTGGTGGAGGCTGTGCAGGCCAAGTTCGACGAAGGGTACCGCTCGCCTTATCTGGCCAGTGTGGATGCCATGAAAGGACTTACCTCAGCGCTTATCACCACAACGATTGTGTTCATGAGCGTATTCATCCCCGTCTGCTTCGTAGGCGGAACGACCGGCGTCTTCTATACCCAGTTCGGCGTAACGATGGCGATAGCGGTTGTTATCTCCACCATCAATGCCATGACCCTCTCGCCTGCCCTCTGCGCCCTGATGCTGCGTCCCCGCAAGGAGGGAGACACCAGCTTCTCGGCCCGTTTCCATGAGGCGTTCAACGTCAGCTTTCAGCGTGTTGTGAGCAAGTACCAGCGTGGCGTCCTGCGTATCTTCCGCCATAGATGGGTGCCTTGGGTGTCTGTGGTTCTCGTCTGCATCCTGCTGGGTTATATGCTCAAGACCACCCGGACGGGCTTTGTGCCTAACGAGGATATGGGCTCTATCAATGTAAACGTACAATGTGCCCCGGGTACCAGCATGGCCATAACGGGACAGATAACGCGCGAGGTGGAACGGCGCATCAAGGATATTCCGCAGTTCCGTCTGTACAACATGACTATCGGTCGCGGCTCTACCTTCGACCAGTCTTCTTCGGCCGGCTCCTTCAATATCCGTCTGAAGAACTGGGACGAGCGCAAGGAGAAAGGGGATGATATCAACTCTGTTATCGAAGAGATTTACCGCCGTACTGCCGACATCACGCAGGCGCAGATCCGCGTCAGCACCCGTCCCATGATTTCGGGTTACGGAGCTACCAGCGGATTCGAGTTGCACGTGCAGGACCGTAAGGGCGGCAAGATAGAAGACCTGATGCGCTACACACGCATATTGATAGATTCGCTGAATCAGGAACCCGCCATCTCCCGTGCCTTCACCACCTTCGACACCAAATATCCGCAGTACCGCGTGGAGGTGGATGCGGCCCGCTGCAAGCGCGATGGCGTGACACCCAATGCGGTGCTGAAGGTGCTCTCGGGCTATGTGGGCGGAACGTACAGCAGCAACCTGACGCGCTTCACCAAGCTCTACCGTGTGATTGTACAGGCCTCGCCCGAGTTCCGTCTGGACGAGCAGTCGCTTTCCAATATGCGTGTCCGTAGCGAGAGCAGACAGATGATTCCCATCACGCAGTACATCAGCATGAAGCGTGTCTATGGCAGCGAGGGTCTGAACCGCTTCAACCTGTTCAGCAGCATCGCTGTAATGGGACAGACGGCCGACGGTTACAGCAGCGGTCAGACCTTGGAGGCTATCCGTCGTACTGCCGCCAAAGTGCTGCCCGAAGGCTACGGCTACGAGTTCGGAGGTATGTCGCGCGAGGAAGCGTCGCTTTCGGAAGGTTTACGATTTACGGTTTACGGTTTACGGTTTTCAATTTCGATGACTGCCATCATTTTCGTAATCGTTATCGTTTTCGTTTACCTCATCCTTTGTGCCCTCTACGAGAGTCTTTTCATCCCCCTGGCAGTTATCCTGAGCGTACCCTTTGGTTTGCTGGGCAGCTTCCTCTTCTCGAATATGTGGGGCTTGGAGAATAATATCTATATGCAGACGGGTCTTATCATGCTCATCGGTCTGTTGGCCAAGACAGCCATTCTGCTTACCGAATATGCCACAGAGCGTCATCGCCAGGGTATGAGCATCACGATGGCGGCTATGACGGCAGCCCGGGTACGTCTGCGTCCCATCCTGATGACCTCGTTGACCATGATATTCGGTATGCTGCCTTTGGTCTTTGCGCATGGCGTAGGAGCCAACGGAAACATCTCCTTGGGTGTGGGTTGTGCCGGCGGTATGCTGGTGGGAACCATCGCCCTCCTGTTCGTGGTGCCCGTTCTGTACATGCCTTTCCAATGGCTCCACAGCCGCTTTGGTCATATGGTAAAGAAGTAGGTTTTCATTTTTTTTAGTTGGCAAATGAAAATTTTCTTCTTTTGACCGACATATTTTCTGCGTCGCCGTGTATATAAGGGTAGAAAGGCAAAACTCATGACTGAGATAGAAACGCAAATGATACAAGCAGCCCTTCAGGGGCAGGCACAGGGCTACAGATTCCTGATGAACAGGTACGGACGCCAGGTGCAGTTGCTTGTAGCACAATGGGTGACGGACATGAGGGATGTGGAGGAGTTGACGCAGGATGTCTTTGTGCGTGCCTTCGAACATCTTTCGGATTACAATCCAGAGCGAGCTTCGTTCATTACCTGGATTGGTTGTATTGCCCACAACATTGCCTTGAACCATTTGCGCAGTCAGGGTTACGAGCCACTTCCTCTGAACGAGGAACAGTACTCGCCGCCTGATGTGTCGATGTGGGCGCAGGACAATGAGGCTGCCTCTGAGGAAGAACGACTCGCACTCCTTGACAAGGCCATCGACAGCTTGCGCCCAGAGGAACGCTCACTCCTGCATCTGCGTTACTACGAAGGCCATTCGCTTGGCGAGATTGCAGAGGTGATGGAGGTAAAGGCCGGTCCGCTGGCCAGCCGACTACAGAGAATAAGACAGAAACTCAGTAAAATAATAGGATTATGAAGACAACGACAGACAATCATATAGATAAGCTCCTGCACGAGGCCATGAAGCAACGTGCAGCGAAGGTGCCGCCGTTGGCTGATGACTTTGCTGAGAAGGTGTTGGGCAGCCTCGGCAGCCTCACCCCTCGTCCTCTCCAAAAGAAGAGGGGGCTGAAGCGCAGAGTGTTCCCCCTCTCGTGGAGGGGGATAGGGGGAGGCTTGATTGCTGCCAGCATAGTTCTGCTTTTGGCTTTCCATTTTACTCGTAAGCCTGTAGAGGAGCAATCCTTGGTAGCAGAGGTAATAGAGCAGCCAGTCGGGGCTCAGCAGACAGAAAAACAGGAAGAGACTGTTGTAAAGGAAGAACCTGCTGAGACAGGAACAGAGGTCGGGGCTCCGAAACGTACAAAAAGAGCGGCAAAACGTAAGCGAGTTGTTCCCCAAGAGCCTATAGAAGAACCTTTGCTGGCAGAAACAGAACCTGCGACAGAAAAGGCAGACATGGAACTTGAGCCAAGGTACTATCATACAGAGAAACCCGATCCTAGCCTTTTGGCTGCAGCCTTTTCGCAGGATATCCGTACTCGAGGAGAACGCTTATACCAAGAGAATGCACAAATGAATAACCGATAAACAAACATGAGATTATGAAAAAGATTCTTACCACAATGCTGTTAGCAGCCATTACTATTGTAGTTCAGGGCCAGCAGCCCAACCCTCATCTCACACAGTTGGAGGATTTTTTGCAGAAGAAAGATTTTCGTATTAGCTATGAACAGACGAATGGCAATGGTGGAAATACCGTACACACGCTGTATATATCTTCTCGCCCTCGTCCACGATATATGGAAGAGGCTATGGACTCCATTCGTGCTACCTTTAGCCGTTTGGGCAAGAAAGCATCAGAAAGCTATATGTATGAATATCATCAAAAAGATATAGATACCATTAAGTATTCCCTGACATTCCGGGGTGAAGAAGATACAATCAAATCCTCGCTCCAAGGCAATCCCGTCTGGGTTGGAAATGCACGCGAAGCTGCCAATGTTGACTATTTTAGGCAACCAAGGGCGCAGGGTAGATTCTGGGAGGCTTGTTCTATTGTTCACTCCTATTCTATACCTACCGGCATAAAGAATGATGATTTGCGGTGCTTCGATACTGTTGCCTTCAAAGCACACATTCAACCCGTATTTGACAAAATAAAGAATCTGAAGGGTGCTAAGGTATATCCTACCCATTGGCAGCACGATAGAAACAATTTTAATCCCAAAGATTTTCCTTTTTTTTGGTACACAATTGGTTCGAATGGGGAAAAAATATACCCCTCAGGATTTAAAACAGGTACTCACTACTTTATCCCTTCTCAGTACAAGGAAGAGGCCAAAGCCCTGTATAGACAGTTGAATTCGCTGATACATGATTATGTTAATAGCCATCCTGAACAGTACTATGACTTTAATTACCGTCCGAGTATTTCTCGCGATTCTTTGGTCATAAGTATTGATCCCATCTTTTCAGGGTGTGTGGGTAGAAACTCCGATATTTTCCAGATTTATTGCGATACAGATGATGATGGAAATTCTCATTTCTTTATCCTTAACAATGAGGGCTCTGGAAAGGCTCCTAAAGAATGGCTAATCCTGAAGAGCTACATCAATGGAAAGAAGGTGTATATAAAAGGAAAGGAGCCCAAGAAAGGAAAAGAAATAGAAACGCATTAGATTGGTTTTAAGTTAATAAGATAATGCTACCAGACAGCTCCCGCGTTTTCGCAATGCGGGAGTTTTTTGTGTTGTTCAGTATGTCAATAATTTTCTTTTCTTGTCATCTCCCCCGCCGGGAAGGACAAGTTGGGCAGAATTTCCTGCCTAGTTGGGGAATTTATATTGTGTAGTTAGAAAGTAATTTAGAGACGCTGCAAAGGTACAACAGTGGCATTGCGGTTCTCGAATAAAAGTCAAACTTTTTTCAAAAATTTTTCAGGTGACGTGTCACGTGTGTCATGTGTCAAGAGTGTCATTAACGAAAACAGAGTCCAACAATCCTCATAAGTAATATAAATAATATAAATATATTATTTATATTACTTATGGCCGGAAAATCCCTCCCCCGTTCTAAAATCCTTAATGACACTTATGACACATGACACTCATGACATACATGGGCATTTCTACGTCCCATAAATCCTCCCCAATGCGTATTTTGCCCATTTCATCGAAGAAAATGAACAGAATCGCATTAGATTGGTATTACGCTATAATGGTACTAAAAGCTGCAATAGGGCAATCAAAGCATTTTCTCCTTTACAAAAAACTTCCAAATAACTTGAAAGGAAAGTTAAAAATATGAAATGCTTTTGGCTACATCCCTAAGTCTTACTACCTTTGACCGGTAATTTGGAAAAACGCCAACGATAACGATATATATTAAAACTTATCTTTTTTGTGTGTCACACAACTGTTCGAGCGAATGTTAAAAACCCTTAATTTTACTTGACATTGTCCTTTCCGCTACGTTATTAAAGTGTATGGAACAGATAGAGTTCATAAGATTAGCACCCCAATTGCGAGGAAAGGCAATGGCCATAGGCCAGTCGTTCTTTGCCTCCGAGGAAGAGGCCGAGGATGTGGCGCAGGAGACGCTCATCCGACTGTGGAAAGCATGGGAAGGATTAAATTCGGCAGAAGAAGCCGAAAGACTGACCGTAAGGGTTGCTAAGTATGAGTGTATAAATGCTTGGCGCAGAGAGCAGAGCAGACCGCACACATCACTCAGTTCGGCACAGGAGGTAACGCATCCGATGACGCAGAACGGGCAACCGATGGAAGGCGATGAACTCTCGGAAGCTATACGCAGGGCAGCCGGTACACTAACCAAGTCCGAAGCCCGTCTGTGGCGCCTGTTTGCCGAGGCAGGAATGACGGCAGCAGAGATTTCGGCCATAACAGAGATAAATGTGCGGTCGGTCAGCACAATGCTCAGCCATGCCAGAAGCCATATTTACAAATTGTTGAAAGAAGGAGGATACATAGATGGATAAGAAACAAATTATAGAGGATTACCTGCAAGGTCGTCACCCCATGGAGCAGCATTCGTGGGAGCTGCCTTCGGCTCAGGAACTGGAAAGAGACGAGGCACTTTTTGAAAGTCTGGTGCCCCAAAAGAAAGCCCCAAAGCGAATAAGACTCTGGCCCTTAGCCGTTGCAGCCTGTGTGGCAGGATTCGTTGCCATATTCCTTGCTCCACCGAGGGAGGCAAATGTTGAGCCAGAGAAACAGCCTGTTGTGGCGGAACAGAAAGAAAAACAGGAAGAGACAATAGCCAGCAGTCAAGAGCCAAGGGTCGAAAGTCAACAGCCGATAGCCAGCAGCCAAGAGCCAAGAGTCGAGAAACAACAGACAACTGTCAAGGCTGAGCAGCTAACGGCCAGCAGTCAACAGCCAAGAGTCGAGAGCCAAAGGCCAACAGCCAACAGCCAACAGCCAAAGCTCAAGAGCCAACAGCCAACAGAAGAGCCGATGCTGGCCGAAGCAGAAATTAACGCCTCCCATTTGGGGGAGGTCGGGAGAGGGGCCAAAGCACGACCCATTCTTCCTGAAATGAAGGACCCGTTCCTTGCTATAGCACAACAGATGCAGGACATCCGCTCGCTGGGCGAACAGGTATGCCAGGAGGTAGATCAATTAATGGATAATCAAGTTAATCTTCAATAACATGAAAAAAATAATAGCAATCATTCTGCTGGCAGTCGTTTCTGCCGCAGCGTATAGCCAGGAACCCAACAAGCAGCTTCAGCAGTTGGTGGAATACCTGAAAAAGCTGGATATGGGCGTTATGGGCGTTCATTATGAACAAACCAACTATATGCCGTCTGGCGTTCAGCATAAATGGCATGTCGGTTTCTATGAGACTACGCAAAGAATACTCGCTGATGAAAGCCTAAGCGAGGAAAAAAGAAAGCAGTATCAAGCCTATCATGACGAATTTATCGCCAAGAGATGGAGGAACGTCGAGCTTGCAGTAGATTCCGTTCGGCTTGCTTTCGCTCGTCTGAGTAAGGAATCCTCATCGAGTTATCTCTTTGAGAATCATAGGGATAGTACTGACACCATAAAATACGCACTGGCTTTTACTGGTTCTGATGGCAAGGTCCCCCGCTTTTTAGAGAATAAAAAATATAACCAAGCACAATTTTATGGTGCTCGCGAGGCTGCGAGTTTTAGATATGACAGGTTTTTCGATAGCAAACGTCAGTGTTTCGTTAAGAAGGGGAGTTTTGAACACGTCTATGTAACAGATACGGGCCTATCTTGGGAAAAGGACATGAAAAGTTTTGACACTAAGGCTTTTCAGGCGCTTATCCAACCCGTAATAAAACGCTTGTTAGCCCTGAAAGGAGCAAAGGCCCTTCCTATTTACTGGCAACATGATGTAGGTTATGATGACGACATTAAAGAGGATGGACTAATTTCCAAGACAGTTACCCATGGAGGCAGTGTAGAGGGCCAAGGAATTACAACGGGAACCGCCTACTTCATCCCCGACGAGTACAGAACAGAAGCGGAGGCGCTGTACAAGCAACTCGACTCCCTTGCCCTAGCCTATGTCAACCAGCATCCTGAGCAGCCGTACCATTACAGCCGTTCCGGCAGCTTCTGGCAGCGCGCATTCTTACAGATAGTGAGCGGTGACGGACGTGACGGTGACGATGATTATAGCCTGCATAGTTATTATGACAAGGACGGCTACTATATCCTTTCCCTTACCACCAAGGGTGATTTGTGGGTTCCCCGCGATTGGCCGAAGCTGAAAAGCTGGATCAACGGCGAGAAGGTTTACCTGAAAGGTATGAAGCCGAAAGATAAAAAGAAATAATTGTTTTAGGTTAATATTAAAGTGCATAAAACTCCCGCGTAGCGCAACGTGGGAGTTTTTGCTATTACTTTAGTTTGCTGAATTTGGCATTCTTCTCGATTGTCCAGCCCTCGCGTTTCGAGAGCAGGCAATCCTTGCCTTTGAACATCAGAGCCGACTGCTTATCGCCCTTCAGTTGCCAGTTGAGCCAGTTCAGGGCAACGACAGAAAATTCACCGCCATGAGGCTGACGGTAGGTGCCGCCGTGTCCTACGGGGAAGTTGGCAACGCAGGCAGGAACATGACTGATAAGGTGGAAGTCGTCCATGCCATTCTCGTAGGCGATATCTTCCTTGCCTCCCAGAATATAGATAATGGGCGTATGAATATCCTTCAACTTGGACTTATCGGGCATAGGCATACCACCCACTGCTTGGTTACGGTTGCTGTTCTTAAAAAGACCGCTGTTACAAATCATAAGGGACGTAATACGAGGGTCGGCACAGTTATAGAGCGATTGCAGACCCCCACATGACATGCCAGCCACACAGATATTCTTAACATCTACCTTATTATAATAGGGAGAGGCAGGGTCGGCATTCTGGGCAATGGCCCAGTCGATGGACTGAATCTGCTGCTCGGTAGTTGACATAGGTCCCTGGTAAGGTTTCTCTTCCATAGGAATGTAACCTGTGGCCAAGACAAGGTAGCCATGAGAGGCTATCTCGTTGAGGAACTTGAAGTGCTCCCAGGGTGAGTTGGTGCAGGCTCCGTTGCCCCAGACAAGAACAGGAAGAGGGTTCTTCTCGTTGAAGGCCGAAAGGTCCTGGGGCACAAAGACGGTGTGAGCTTCGAGGCTTGCCTCTTCCTTCATGATGGCCTTGTAATTGCCTGTGCCGCCATCCTCTACAACGAGTGATTTCTGCGTCCCCTCTATCTGCCACCAGTCGAAATTGAAGAGTTTCGGGCCTTTGCGTCCGGTGAAGACGAGGTAGAGATCGTGACATTTACCATTTGACCATTTACCATTTACCATTTGAGCATTCGCCATCTGACCATTTACCATTTGAGCATTCGCCATTTGGCCATTTACCATTTGGTTCTCTATGTCGGCCGAGAGTGTTTGCCATTTCTCCCAACCACCGGTGCCGGGTACTTCCAGTCGAGCCAGCAACGCTCCTTTCAGGCTGTCGATGCGTACCTCTATCTGTCCGCCGCGCAGACCGCTGGCTACTCGGGCAGAGAATTGCTTGGGGGTATTGCCGTCGAACTTCACGTTCTGCAGTTTGATATAGTCGCCATTGTGGATATCAGACACATAAACGCCGATTTCGTCGTTCTGCTCGGTCTTGACACCGCGACTGAAAGCCATCGTCTCGGCCTGCACCTTCTGATAGGGAGAAAAAGTGGCGATTGGCTTCACACCCTCGTCGGTTGGCATAATGGTGGGGAAACTGCCGTCCGGGTTATACTGGAACTCCTCCACAGCTACGCTTCGGCCAAAGCCGCCGCCCCTGGGGAGCTTACCCGTGTGGTAGAAGAAATAAGAGTGACCCTTAAAGTCGGCCACGCCGCAATGGTTGGTGAACGACTTGGTATCGCACAGGGGCATAATCTCTCCGGCATAGGTCCAGGGGCCCGTAGGATGAGGAGCCGTGCTGTAGCTGATATGTTCGGGTACACCGCCTGCAGCATAGAGCAACTGATAGGCCTTGGAACTTGGGACCTTGAACTTGGAACTGTCAACCTTGCGAATCCAGGGGCCTTCCACATAAGAATCCTTATATTTCTTTCCCTTCTCGCGCTTGCTCATGATAGGGCCACCGAAGGCTTCTTCCGTCATATCCAAACGTCCCAACTCGCCACTATAGGAAATCATGTCGCGGTTCAGCTTCAGATAATAACATTGCGGATTGCCCCACATCAGCCAGGCCTGCCCGTCGTCGTCTATCAGGACGGTTGGGTCGATATGGTCCCACGAACCGTTTTCGAAGAGGGGTTTTCCGATGGCATCCTTGAAAGGACCGGTTGGCGAGTCGCTTACAGCCACGCCGATGGCCATACCGTTGGAAATCTTGCTATGGGCACAGATATACCAATAGAACTTTCCGTCGCGTTCTACTGTCTGTGCTGCCCAGGCACGGTCATCGGCCCACGAGAAACTCTCCAGAGCCAGGGGAGAGCCGTGGTCGGTCCAGTTTACCATATCCACAGTAGAATAGACACGCCACTCCTGCATCCAGAAGAAATCGGCTCCGTCCTCGTCGTGGCCGGTATAGACATACATGCGACCGTTATGAACCATAGGTGCAGGGTCGCTGGTAAACCAAGTTTGTACAAAGGGGTTCTGTGCTTTGGCAGTCAAAGCCATGAGCAGTACCAAGACTGCGGGAATCATTGTTTTTTTCATCATGTGTATTTTTGTCTTTTTTAGACAGGATTATTCGAGGGGTTTCAGGGGCGGAAGAGGTTCTATCTTCCATTCGGGCGTATAGTCGTGCTCCAGATTGACGGTACCGAACTGTATGCCGGGAATCTTTATGGGACCGGCCTTCAGGGGAATGATGGTCTCTTCGTACTCGGTAATCTCCACCTCGGCAAAGCCCAGGCGGACGATGCCCAGGATACGGGCTGCAGCAATGCTGAGGTCGATACAGTACTTGCCGCCAAAGGGCCCCCTGTCTGTTACGCGGACAATAACCTCGCGTCCGTTATTGATGTTCTTTACTCTGAGGCGAGTGCCAAAGGGAAACGTGCGATGAGCGCATGTCAGGCTGTCGCGGTGGAAGCGTTCGCCGTTGGCAGTAAACCGTCCGTGAGCATTGTACCACGAAGCTTTTCCGGTGAGGACTTTCGGTGATTTCTCCGGTATGGAATCGGACGATAACGTTAACGATAACGTTAACGGGAACGATAACGTCAACGATAACGATAACGGTAAAAACAGACTGCATTTCATAGGCCCAATGTCTTTTACGGAGTGCAAGTTCGTTTTTTTTCCTTTAAAAGCCAAATAATTTGACGTTTTTTTCGTTGAACATTGTTACTTTTAGTTGACGAGTTGTTAGAATTATTAATTGTTAATTGTTCATTATTAATTGTTACTCTTGAATTTTGGTTTTCGGATATTATTTCGTAATTTTGCGCCGTTTTGTTAGGATAGAATGGTATGAAACCCCGTTATATAGTGCTTTTTATCATCTGTGTGCTGGCAGGTTTGTCCCTGCTGTGCCTTTTCTTCCCCCAGGGAGGCATCCGCGTGGGCAATACGACACTTCGTTTCCCTGCCCTGACGGAGGCGTTGGCGGTACCGGAGGAGCCGGCAGACACAGATACGGTGGCCGTACTCTCGCCCGAGGAGATTATGGAGCAACGACTGGCTGCACTTAAGACGGAGAAGATGGAGGAGTTTAATGTGTACTGTCAGAAAGATCCTGCCCGTCTGTACCTTCCGGATGACGACGAGACATATCTGGATGCTTTCTTCGAGAAGATGCAGAATGCAGGGAACAGACATATGCGCATTATGCATTATGGCGACTCGCAGATTGAGTGCGACAGAATCTCGGGCATCCTCCGACAGGAATTCCAGGAGGAGTTCGGCGGCTGTGGCGTGGGACTTGTCCCTGCCCTCCAGACGGTCCCCACCTATACCACCGGTCAGACCATTTCGGGGGAACCGGAGCAGTTTATGGCTTTCGGCCCTGCCGACCTGCGCGGAAGCGATAACTTCTACGGTCCTATGGCCAAGCGGACAGAAGTGTGGGGTTCCACTATCACCCTTTCGGCAAGAGGCGGCAAGGACTATTCGCATTCCTGTTCGTTTAATAAGGTTACCATACTTACCAAAGATGCTGCCGACCTGAACCTGACGGTCAAGGGAGACACTATCGAACTGGACACAGCCAATGTGGACGAGATGTACTTCTATACGGCCAACTTGGAAAGAGGAGCTTCCTCGGCTACCATCAAGGTAAACGGCCATGCTTCTATTCTGGGTATTCAGTTGGACGGATCGAGAGGCGTCAATGTGGACAATCTGCCTATGCGAGGCTGCTCGGGACCTGAGTTACTGAACATCAGCAGGGCATCTATGAGTCCTTTCTTTGCCAGGGAAAATGTAGGCCTCATCCTACTGCAATACGGTGGAAACAGCGTTCCCTACCTGAGTAAAGCCAAACTGCCGGCTCACAAGGACCGCATGAAGAATATGATAAGCATGTTCCGACGGATGGTGCCTGATGCAAAGATTGTCTTTATCGGCCCATCGGATATGGCCAATGTGGACAGTACAGGCACCATAACGACCTACTCTGTGTTACCGGAGGTGGTAAAGACGCTCAGGGAGGCAGCCAACGAATCGGGTGCCGCTTTCTGGAATATGTACGATGTAATGGGCGGAAAAGGAAGTATGACAAAGTGGGTCAACTCGGGTCTGGCAGGTTCCGACTATGTTCACTTTACGCCTGCAGGAGCCAAGAAGATGGCTCACATGCTATACGAGACCCTGCAGTTCTACTATAAGTTTTACAGATTCCGTTCCGGGCAGGATAAGGTGGAACTGCCGGAGGAGGATTCCCTGAAAGTTGATTCGATATGACAAGGAGCCTAAGTGTAATCATACTGTTGCTGGTCTCTTCGTGGACTTGCCTGGCACAACGTCTGGAGCGTGTGGAGATAACCGACTCTGCCAACGTGAACTTCGAAGCCAGCCGTTTGCAGTTCCCTGCCGGACACCATAAGTTCGAAGCCCTGTACCGTAAGATGGAGCATCTGCGCAAGGGAGGCGAAGGTGTAGTAAACATCCTGCATGTGGGAGGCAGTCATGTGCAAGCCGGTGTGATGAGTCACAGGCTGAGGTGTAACTTTTCGCAGACGATGCCGGAAAGACCGCAAAGCAGAGGGCTGATGTTCCCGTTCAGGGCTATCAGAACCAATGCACCAAAGGATTATGAATTCTCGGCTTCGGGCAGTTGGAAAAGGGCTCGCTGCCTGGACAGGATGCCTTCTTATCCTTTGGGCCTGAGCGGAGCTGTAGCCGAGGCTTGTTCGGAAGACTGCTCGCTGACCCTGAGTGTGGACGAATCCTTCGCCTTTCAGCGCCTGCGAGTAATTGGCGAACCGATAGGTGGCGAATGCCGTCCGCTTATCATAACAACAGAAGCTGACACATTGCGTTTAGAACATGAGGGCAGCGACTTTCTGTTTATTTTCCCCCAACCGACCAACGAGTGTACCATCATCTTCGAAGGCTTGGAGCACGACAGCATCAGTTTTGCCTTACGCGGCGTATGGCCCGAGAACAATATGGTAGGAATCACCTACACAGGAAGCGGAATAAACGGCGCATCCGTACCATCGTGGCTGCGTTGTGAGCTTTTTACCGAAGAACTGGACAGGTTGTGCCCGCCCGACTTGGTTATCTTTGGCATAGGCATCAACGATGCCAACACCTCGACAGCCAAATTCAATGTTGAGACTTTCAAGGAAAACTATCGGCAGCTCATAAACAGCATCCTGAGTGTGAACCCCAATACGACTTTTCTGTTTATCACCAACAACGACTGCTGGCTGCGTGTAGGCAGACGCCGGCGTGTGTTCAACGCCAACGGCCCCGTTGTGGAGAAGGCAATGACGGAGTTGGCCCGTGAGTTCGACGGAGCCGTATTCGACCAGTTTCAGGTGATGGGCGGACTGGGAAGTAGCAGCAAATGGGTAAGGGCAGGTCTGATGAACAGAGACCATGTTCACTTCCTTGAAGCAGGATACCAGTTGATGGCCGATCTGATATTTAATGCCTTTGTGCAGGATTATAACGACTACATAAAATAGAATATGGATTTGTCGGTTTTAACAAGATATATTCAGAACGTTTTCGCCTTCGACCCCGAAACTCCGCTGCTATTCACGCAGTTTCAGTTCTGGGCGTTCTTCAGCCTGGTGTTTATGGCCTTTGCCATATTCCAGCGAAGAGCTTGGATGCGTAACGCGTATCTTTTTGCCGTAAGTTTGCTGTTCTACTACAAGACAAGCGGTGCATTTGTGGGCTTGCTGGTACTGGTGACCTGTTCGGATTTCCTGATTGCACAGCTGATATATAAATGCAAGGCGAGGTGGAAGAAACGGGTATGGCTCTCGTTGAGCGTGTGTATCGACATGGGCATCCTGTGTTACTTCAAATACAGCTATTTCTTGGCCGACATCATCAACCAGATGTTCGGTACCCAGATAGAAGTCTCGAACGTGGCAGCAAAATGGTTGAACGAACTGACGGAAACATCATACTTCAGTGTGGATAAGATTATCCTGCCCGTTGGTATCTCGTTCTATACCTTCCAGATTGTAAGCTATACGGCAGACGTGTATAAGGGACTGGTGAAGCCGGTCAGGAATATTCTGGACTTTGGCTTCTACGTAAGTTTCTTCCCCCAGCTGGTGGCTGGTCCTATCGTTAAGGCCAGCGACTTTATTCCGCAGCTGTACCGCAAGTATTTCCTAAGTCGCAGACAGTTTGGCATCGCCATCTTCTGGATAGTAAACGGATTGATTAAGAAGATAGTGCTGAGCGACTATCTGGCGGTGAACTTTATAGACAGGGTGTTCGATAACCCGATGCTCTTTACAGGCTTCGAGAATCTGGCAGCGCTGTTCCTGTACTCGCTGCAGGTGTATGCCGACTTCTCTGGTTACACCGATATCGCCATAGGCCTGAGCATGTTGATGGGTTTCCATCTGCCCAGAAACTTCAATTCGCCTTACAAAGCACTTAACTGCAGCAACTTCTGGAAACGTTGGCACATAAGCCTGAGCCGTTGGTTGCAGACTTATCTGTACATCCCGTTGGGAGGAAACAGGACTATCGGTTTCGGCACCATCTTCTGGATAGCAGTCCTAACACTTTCTGCTTTGATTCTGAGCGGGAACCTGTATGTAAGTATCACTGTGTTGGTATTGGCTATAGCAGTAATCCTGACGGCTTGGTATTGCCCTGAGAGAAGGCGTAAGATATGGGCCAACCTGAACAGCATGATTACCATGTTGCTGGGCGGATTGTGGCATGGTGCCAGTATGAACTTCCTTATCTGGGGTGGTCTGAACGGTGTAGGTATGGTAGTCTTCAAGTTCTGGCGCGACAGCTCGCTGCTGATTCGCTGTATGGGCAGTACTGTGATAGTAGCGATTCTGTGGCTGCTGACAACGCAAGTTCCCTTGCCAGTATGGAATCTGTTCCTGGCGTACGTTTCCTTCATTATGGTAAGTGCCTGGATTAGATGGGCCTACATAAGAATGAACCTGCCTCATTGCTGGGGCTGGTTGGAGCGCTCATGGTGCATATTGGTGACATTCACCTTTATTACCTTTACCCGACTGTTCTTCCGTTCAGGTTCAAACCTCGACCCTGCTATTGCCAACGAGACGGCTTGGAACACAGCTACCAGTATGGTAACAAGGATTGGTTCTTCGTGGAGCGGAAATGTGTGGGAGATAGTGCAGGCATATAGCAATGTCTTTACCTTATTTATAATAGGAATGGTTATTCACTGGTTGCCAGAGAACTTGAAGAGGCGCTATCGCATCAGTTTTGCCAAGCTTCCCCTTCCGGTAATGTGTGTGGTATGCGTATTGGCAGTATTCTTCATTTACCAGTTCGTAACAGCCAAGATGCAACCGTTCATCTATTTCCAGTTCTGATTCATGGGTATTTATTATCGCAGGACATTGCTAAATGAATGTTGCAGAATGGTAAAACTTGTTATAAAATAAGTAAAAAAATGTATAATGCTTGCAAGAATCGGTATTTTTCTCTACCTTCGCAAATAGAAGTTACTGTTTAATCTAAGAAATAAAGACAATGAAAACAAAAACGATTATCTTTATGCTGCTACTGATGATGGCAGCAAGTGTAAACGCACAAAAACACGAATTCGGAAACTGGAAGCGCTATGCTCAGGCTAACAGGGAGTTAGGTGCCCCCAACAAGAAGGAAAAGCGCGTGGTACTGATGGGTAACAGCATTACCGACGGTTGGCCAAGAGTAAGTGCCCAATTCTTCAAGGACCATCCTTATATTATAGGTCGTGGTATCGGCGGTCAGACCAGCTATCAGTTCCTGCTCCGTTTCCGCGAGGATGTTATCAATCTGCAGCCCAAGGTTGTTGTTATCAACTACGGAACTAACGACATTGCTGAAAACACAGGCGCATACGACGAGGATTTAACCTTTGGCAATGTTTGCTCGATGGTTGAGTTGGCTAAATACCATAAGTGCAAAGTCGTTCTGGCAAGTTGTCTGCCTGCCGGCGGTTTCAGCTGGCGTCCGGCTATAACAGATGCGATGGAGAAAATACGTCATCTGAATGCACGCGTTCAGGAATACGCCAAGAAAAATAAAATTCCATACGTAGATTATTTCAGCGCTATGGTTACTCCCGACGGTAAGGCGATGAGAGCCGAACTTGCTCAGGACAACCCTGGTGTACACCCCAACGAAGCAGGATACAAGATTATGGAGGGCTTGCTGCTCCCCGTTATCGAGAAATTACGTTAAGAGAGTTATAATTGTAAGTGCCGCCAATGGCGGCACTTACTTTTGATAAGTTAAAAACCCTATCATGAACGATAACAACTATTGTCTGATTCTTGCTGGCGGTAATGGAAGCCGATTGTGGCCAGTGAGTAGAACAACCTATCCCAAGCAGTTTATGGACCTGTTAGGTACAGGAAGAACATTGTTACAACAGGCCTATGACCGCGTGGCACAATTTATTGACCCTTCACATATTTATATTTCCACTAATGTTCAGTATCTGCCTATTGTGTACAAACAGTTGCCACAGGTAGATGATGCCCATATATTAGAGGAGCCCCTACGCCGTGGAACCCTTGCTGCTGTTGCATGGGGAACTGTGGTTATAGCCAAGGAGAATCCGAATGCCAAAATCTTTGTCTCGCCTTCCGATCACCTGATAATGAAGGAGGCGTGCTTCGAGAAAGATGTACTCTCGGCACTGGACTTTGTGGATACTCATGATTGTCTGCTTGTAACAGGAATGCGTCCTACCCGACCCGAAACGGGTTACGGTTATATGCAGATTGATGACGACCAACAGGTAGGTGACCATTTTTATCCGGTAAAGTCCTTTACGGAGAAGCCGAATGAGGATTTTGCTAAGATCTTTTTGCAGGAAGGTAATTTCTACTGGAATACAGGACTCTTTTATTTCAACGTAAATGTGATGTTGAGAAAACTTTATGATTTGGTGCCCGAATACCAGGTGGAAATTCCGCGTATGATGGCTGAGGCAGAGTTTGGCGAGTCCAAATCCGCTCCGGAGTTCTTTAGTCGGCTCCCCAATCTGAATGTCGATGTCAGTATTCTTGAAAGAAGTAGCAATGTCTATATGCAGCAAGGACAGTTTGAATGGGCCGACTTAGGTACATGGGCCAGTATTCATGATGATGCTCCTGCCGACGAGAACGGAAATGTGCTGTTGAATACGAAGGCTTATCTGTATGAAAGTAAGAACAATATTATTCGTCTTTCTGAAGGCAGAACAGCTGTTGTTAAGGGACTGGACGATTATGTAATAGCAGAAGAGGGCGAAATCCTGATGATTTGCCCTCGTGCCGATGTTGCTGCTATGCGTAAGATGCATACAGACATCAAATTTTCTTAAAGATATTATAACTCTTTGCGGATAGAGGCAGCTATTTGCAGAAACTCCTCTGTGGTAAGTTCCAAATGAGGATTGGTGAAGCGCATATCTGCCTCACTCTGCATAGGTACCAGATGTATGTGGGCATGAGGAACCTCAAGGCCCAATACACATTGTCCTACCTTAACACAGGGAATAGCTTTCTTGATAGCTATGGCAACCTTCTTGGCAAAAACCTGAAGACCCGCCAGTTCCTCGTCGGTAAGGTCGAAGATATAGTCAACCTCGCGCTTGGGGATTACCAACGTGTGTCCTTTCTGTAAAGGACTGATATCGAGGAAAGCAAAGTATTTGTCGTCCTCGGCAATCTTGTAGCAGGGAATCTCGCCAGCTACAATACGTGAAAAGATACTTGCCATAATACTTATTCGAATTTAATGCTTACAACTTCCAGTTGAACGGTACCTGCAGGAACCTTTACTTCGGCTACCTCACCTACTTTCTTGCCCAACAGACCTTTGGCAATAGGAGTCTCGACACTCAACTTTCCTGCACGCAGATCAGCTTCTGTTGCACTTACAATAGTGTACTTCATCTGCTGCTTGGTCTTTACGTTGCGCAGTTCAACAGTTGAGAGAATCTGCACCGTACTGGTATCCATGAGGGTGGTGTCGATAATCTTAGCCTCCATAATGGTTTTCTTCAGCATGGCAATCTCTGTTTCCAGTTTGCCTTGCCACTCTTTTGCTGCATCGTACTCTGCATTCTCGGAAAGGTCGCCTTTGTCGCGTGCCTCTGCAATGGCAGCACTTGCAGCGGGTCTGTCAACACTTTCCATGTGTTGCAGTTTTGCTACCAGTTCGTCGTAGCCTTTTTGTGAAATGTATGCCATATCCTTTTATTTTGTTTGTTATTGTTTTCGTTTTAATTTTGGTGCCATCTTGTCAACTCCCGTCATTTTTCGCAACGCAAAAGAAAAAGAATCCCAGCGGTAATGCTGGAACCCTTCACTTTACGCTTATTATGATTCACCGCTGCAAAGATAGGGATATTTTTCCTACCTTGCAAATTTTCCTACCCAAAAAAATCAAAGCAGGCTTTCAATTGCCTTCCTGATGTCACTTGTTGTTTCCATTCGCGACTGGAGGTCGCAATTTCTGTCTATCAGGAAATAGGATGGGAGTTCCTGTACCCGGTAAAGGGTTAGCATGTCGCTGTCAAGACCTTCTTCTGCATAAACGCAAACCCAAGGAAGATTCTCGCATCGCTGTGTCCAGAAATGACGGTCGGGGTCGAAACTTACCTGATAAATTTCAAATCCGCTGGCGTGGTATTTGTTATACAATTCACGTAGCAGAAGAGTCCTTTCTTGGCTCCCTTCAAGACTGAAGGCAGTAAAATCAAGCAAGACGACCTTGCCCTTAAGGTCACTTAAAGTACGGGGAATCCCGTTGATATCGGGAAAAGTCATATCTATGATACCCAACTCCCTAACCTTCTCTCCATCAATATTCAACACAACCTGACGGGCAGGAGCCTGATTCTTTCGTCCTTCTGCAACAATATTAAAGAGATTCTGAGTTCGTGGACAACCAGGATATTTCTGGTCCCAGGAATTGGCAATGGCACGAACCCAAGCCAGATCGTTTTTGTCGTTCATAGGGTCAAAGAGCAGTCTTCCTCCCAACACCTGGAAGCAGGCAAAATAGCTATATGTGGCACCATAGCGGTTCTGGATAATATCCATTTCCACATCCGTTTTATAATCCTTGATGAGTTGTTCAATCATATCGGAACGCTCCTGCATGGTATAGTTGCGGTCGTCGGAGACTCTTCTGATTTGTTTTTCCAAATCAGCCAGTTTAAGACAAAGCAACCTGATGGTGTCGCACACACCGCTACCCTCAACCTTATAGCCGAACGACATATTCTTCAGGCTGGCATCCACGGTAACAGTTTCTGTGCTGTCGAAAGCCAGATTGATGCATTGGTTGCCGATGCGCAGGCGATAAAATTCAGGATTACCAATGGTGTCGCCGCTCATTTTGTAAAAGCCCTCCTCAGTAAGCTTTACGGAATCAATCGCCTGGATGCCGTCACCCAGCGTAATATGTTCCAGATACATAACAGTATCGGCCGCATCAGTAATGTGACCTGTTACAGTGAATCTCCCCTTCTGCTGACAACCTGCCAGAAGAAGACAAGTTGCTATAACGAATAATTTTAACTTCATAATGTATAGAAATATGCTTTTTGGCCTCGCAAAGGTACAATTTTTATCTTGTAATATACCTTATTTAATAAAAAAGAGCATTTAAGATGAAATTTTATGAATTATGCATAAAGAATTGTGAATTAAATTACTACCTTTGCACCAATTTTTTGACGCAATTTTATATTTTTAACGAAAAAAGATGAACGTAATTACAAAGACAGTCGAGTTGCCTGATGGAAGAACCATCAGCATCGAGACCGGGAAACTTGCCAAACAAGCCGATGGAGCTGTTATGTTGCGTATGAACAACACCATGCTGCTGGCCACTGTTTGTGCTGCCAAAGATGCCGTTCCCGGAACAGATTTCATGCCCTTGCAGGTAGAGTACAGAGAGAAGTATTTTGCAGCCGGACGTTTTCCCGGCGGTTTTACCAAGCGCGAAGGCAAAGCTAATGACGACGAGATTCTTACCTGTCGTCTTGTTGACCGCGCCTTGCGCCCCCTCTTCCCCAGCAATTATCATGCTGAAGTTTATGTTAATGTAATCCTCTTCTCTGCCGATGGTGTGGATATGCCCGATGCTCTGGCTGGCTTTGCTGCTTCTGCTGCTTTGGCCTGCAGTGATATTCCCTTCGAGGGTCCCATCTCTGAAGTTCGCGTAGCACGTATCGGTGGCGAGTTTGTTATCAACCCCACCTTCGAACAACTGAAAGAGGCTGATATGGACTTGATGGTTGGTGCTACAGAGGAAAACATTATGATGGTTGAGGGTGAGATGAAGGAGGTTCAGGAGACCGACCTTCTGGCTGCCCTTAAGTGTGCTCACGAGGCTATCAAGCCTATGTGCCGCTTACAGAAAGAACTGAGTAAGGAGCTGGGTAAGGATGTTAAGCGTGAGTATTGTCACGAGGTTAACGACGACGAGCTGCGCGAGGCTGTTAAGGCAGCTTGCTACCAGCCCGCTTACGATGTTACCAAGCAAGGTCTTGAGAAGCATGCCCGTGCTGAGGCTTTCGAGGCCATCCGCGAGCAGTTCAAGGAGAAATATGCAGCTGAGCACCCCGATATGGAGGCCGCTGAGCTGGAAGAGAAGAATACACTTATCGACCGTTACTATCACGATGTTGAGAAGGACGCCATGCGTCGTTGCATCCTGGACGAAGGTATTCGTCTGGACGGTCGTAAGACTACCGATATCCGTCCTATCTGGTGCGAGGCCAGTCCGCTGCCCGGTCCTCACGGAAGTGCTATCTTCACCCGTGGTGAGACGCAGTCATTGGCTACCTGTACACTGGGTACCAAATTGGATGAGAAGCTGGTCGATGATGTTCTCGTTCGCGAGTACCAGCGCTTCCTGCTTCACTACAACTTCCCTCCCTTCTCTACAGGCGAGGCTAAGGCACAGCGTGGTGTAGGCCGTCGTGAAATTGGTCACGGCCATTTGGCTTGGCGTGGTCTGAAAGGTCAGATTCCTGCCGACTTCCCTTACACCATTCGTGTGGTAAGTGATATCCTCGAGAGTAACGGTTCCAGCTCTATGGCTTCAACCTGTGCAGGCTGTCTGGCTCTGATGGATGCCGGTGTGCCTATCACAGCTCCCGTCAGCGGTATTGCTATGGGTCTTATCAAGAACCCGGGCGAGGACAAGTATGCTGTTCTTTCTGATATCCTTGGCGACGAGGACCACCTGGGCGATATGGACTTCAAGACCACAGGTACTCCTAAGGGTCTTACAGCTACCCAGATGGATATCAAGTGCGACGGTCTTTCCTACGAGATCCTCGAGAAGGCTCTGATGCAGGCAAAGGCAGGTCGTGAGCACATCCTGGCTGAGATGATGAAGACGCTCTCCGAGCCTCGTCCAGAGCTCAAGCCTCATGTACCACGTATCGAGCAGATGATTATCCCCAAGGAGTTCATTGGTGCTGTTATTGGCCCCGGTGGTAAGATTATCCAAGGTATGCAGGAAGATACCGGTGCCACCATCACCATCGATGAGGAAGACGGCGTAGGTAAGATTCAGGTCAGCGGTCCTAACAAGGAAGTTATCGATGCTGCTATGGCTAAGATTAAGGCTATCGTGGCTATCCCCGAGATTGGCGAGGTTTACGAGGGTACCGTACGTAGCATTATGCCTTACGGATGCTTCGTAGAGTTCATGCCAGGCAAGGATGGTCTGCTCCATATCTCTGAGATTGACTGGAAGCGTCTTGAAACCGTCGAAGAGGCTGGTATCAAGGAAGGCGACAAGTTGAAGGTTAAGTTGTTGGAGATTGATCCCAAGACCGGCAAGTTCAAGCTTTCCCGTCGTGTACTGTTAGAGAAGCCCGAGGGTTATGTTGAGCGTGAGCGTCGTCCCCGTCCCGAGCGTGGTGAGCGCCGTGAACGTGGCGAGCGTCGTGAGCGTCGTCCCCGTAACGAAGGTGAAGCTCCTGCAACAGAAACTGCAGAGTAATTAACGAATTACTCAGCCGCAGAAACTGCTAATCCTCAGATTACCGAGTAAAGATCTTTTTTCCTTTTTCCTTTTTGGAAAGGAATTTCAAACAGAGGATGTGTCTATTTTGACACATCCTCTGTTTTTATTCACCCTAATTAGGCTTTGCAACACAAACTCAAAAAAAAACAGGAAATGTATATATACATGTTCACAGTTTTACTGCTCCCAAAAACTGCTGTCACTTTTTCATTAGAGAAGTGACAGCAGTTCTACGAAAGCTATAGCTCGCTTAAAGTCGATAATTACCAACCCTTGGATTCATATTGTGGCTTATTATTGGGGGTTACAGTATAAACCCATGTGTAGTAATCTGGGGTATCATCATTGTCTTCATCCGGGCCCTCTGTCGTACTAGTAAGCTCTACCGAGAAGCCGTTTTCGGCAAGATTATTCACTTCATTCGAATATCCGGGATTATAATTATTCCAACCCACAAGTCCCCGATAATCAGGATCGCTGGCAATGACACTAAGAGTGTATGTTTCACCAGTTGTTTTCAGTTTTAAATCTTCAGAATCCGCCCATATTGCGCTATTGTTACCTCTACAGTCTATGGTATAGTTGCTGGCGAGAGAAATGGTAAGATTCTTTTCACCATAAATAAAGGGATCTGTACCTGAATAAACAGCTGTTCCATCCCCGCCAAGAGTAATTATCGCATCGTGAGTACTGTAGAAACAATAACTAGAGCTATTGCCAGAGATGGTGAATTCAACAGGCTTTGGATCCGATGAGAGATCAAAAGAATACTTCCCTTGCTCTGGTTCAATATCTTCTCCACCATCAGTACGTGTAACCGTAGGCTTTATATCCAGATACTTCCAGAGCATGGTCATTTCTCCGTAGTAGTATTTGCCATTCTCGAAACCGTTTGTCGGAACGTCCTTTACGCACTGATAAACATTGCCTTCAGCATCATAGGCGGTCAAAATCAGTTGGTCTCCTTCTGCAGAATTTTCAGAATAGTCGAATGTCAAAGCAAGAAAAACATCTCCGTCAACAATTTCCGGATTATCGATTTTAAAGCCATCCTGCGTAAAAAACCTAAATTCAGGGTCCTCCGTTGGGAAACTGTACAGAACAAGCGTATTTTTACTTGTTTTAACAAATAAACGCGTAATGGTTGCTGGATTAACCGTTTCACTGCCTTTTTTAAAGGTAAGATGCTGGCGGAACATAGACTGCAGGTTATTGAACATGACGGTATTTGGAACCGTGAGTTTGTTATCGGCCAAAGTCATGGTTATGCCCGTTGCCTCTGCAAAATCAAATTGGGAAACACTCTCGGCGCTACCTTTCTGAAAGGTGTAAACATAAACGGGACCACCGTCTTCATCAGGATAATTCGGCCTATTCATCTGATAGAACAGACTGTACGTGTCCGTAGCATCTGCCTCGACAACTTCCCATTCATCTGTTGCATTCAACTTATAAAATGACAAATCACCTTCCAAAGTACAGCCTCGACCAGAAGCGGAAATTCTGCTAGGTTGCAGGGCTGTGGCCACATAAGCCTTTTCGTCTTCATCCCAATGTCTGGCAAGAGCCCCCTTTGTCTCGTTGTAAACATAGACTTTGTCAGACGACTCGAACAGAGTACTGATAACTGATTCGTCATTGTTGTCGAATGTGACACCTCTCGTTTGAGCATCAAGTGATGCCTGAAGGCTCATGTGATAAACAACAGGTGACTTTGGGGTTTCGATAAGGATTTCCTCCGTATTGTTGCAAGCGCAGAGCCCCAAAACAATAAAAGCTAAATAAAATAATCGTTTCATACTTATGAGATTAAAAAATTAAAATTACCATTTTGTTGAGATATATTGCTGTTTGTCTTCATTAGTAACATCGCGAACATAACGGACACGCATTCTGAATTGATTACCAGCCCATGTGACAGCGGGAGTACTGGTGTTATCTTCCCATTGAAAATAGGTGCGGTTGGTACCCATCTTATGCCACAAGGCCCAATACCACCCTTGTTTTTCCGAAGACCAAGAATACTTACCCGTATATAATGCCCTACCTGTACTTATCAAGAGCACAAACCCTTTCCCAAGATATTTGGCGTAGTCAGTGACCGTTCCGGAAGTTATATCCTCTCCGATATCAGAAGCATGTGTCTCATCAGGAGGCAAAAGCAAGCAATTCGCATGACCAGCGACAGTAACCCTGTAGTATGGTGCGACATCACTGTTCATGTTTTTACGGCCGATAATATTATCCCACTCTTGCGGCTGGGTGGTATTCGATGAGCTAGCGGCTAAAGTGTTGGGATTTCTCCAATCTATACCACAGATATTAAGCCCACTTGAAATTTCGTTGTAATTAAACCATACTCGCTTCGTGGCCTTGGCATCATTCCAACCCCAAGTTTCAAATGGCTTTGTAAATGAATAAACGCCACCATCTACACCCAGGTCTCCAGGCGAGAAGTAAACTTTCTTGTCAGAAGCCACGGTGAATGTGTAGGTGTTGACGTTCACGGTTTCATTATAGAAATAGCCATTTTCATAACCACGGTTTGGGGCAGTGATGCTGCCAGAGTAAACCGTGCCATCCTTATCTATTACTTGGAAAGCAATGAGGTCGTTTGGCGTATCATCGAAACGTAATCCTAAATAAAAACTATTGGGAAGATTATCGGTCTCCTCGTTACCCTTTGAAAGCGTAACGGGTCCAAACGTGGTCGCATTCTTTTCTTTATACTCGGCCTGCAACTTGTTTGCTCCTGAGAAGATTCTTACAAAACGGATATTTTCGATAGCGGCATTGGTAGAGCCATTTTTGAAATTGAAATTGATCACGCTCTCAAGCTCCGCTTTGTCTGACGTACTCGGAGTAATGGCACTGCCAGTAATGATAGACTTGGAATCTCCTGTCAGGGATGTGGTCATCTTCTTTCCCTTTGCACGCTTTGCAGTATAGCTGAAAGCCAAATCTTGCACCTTTACATTACTGCTGTTCCATGCCGAAATAATGATACCGTTATACTGGCCTGCCGGGAGAGGAATGTTGATGGTGATGCTGGTGTTACCACCCAAGTCCGTAATTCTGATTCTGTCTCCTGCGTTGGTCGGGGATTCGCCTGTAATGGCTGAAGTAGAGAGGGTTGGTTCGTCAGAATTGGGAGAAGCAATGGAGAAATCTCCGCAAACCTGATACCCGCCGAAGCTAATCAGTAGGTATGTTGCATCATCCGGAATTTCATTCACTGTCAGACGCAACAGACCGCAAATCTGCTTGAATTCCCAACCGGAGCCGGGAGTGTTAGCCGCAATCATCGGACAGGGGGTGGTTGTGCCGCTCACCTCAGCCAGTGTGTAGCTACTTGGCAAGGTCACGTCAAGGGTACGGCCTTCCTGACCGTAGTTTTCCGACTCGGGGGCAACGATAGAGGCAGGAAAAATGGCAAATCCGTCGCGTACCTTTCCTTCGGGATAGCTGACGGTGAAGTCGGCACTATTGCTACCGCCTTCGCCCTCAGCAAGGGCATCGGTGGTATAGTATTTACCATCACTCACATGAACGGCAATCTTGTCGTACTTACTCCAGGTGAATTTGGCATAGGCATCA
>CADCIP010000034.1 GCA_902801485.1 uncultured Bacteroidales bacterium
ATAATATAAAGTATAATACTACCTTAAGCAACAAATATCAATTTTCAAAATGAAACGCGAAACGCGTGAAACGCAACGTGTCTTTCCTTTGCGCGTTGCAACGTCTTTTACAAGTGAGCTAAAATAAATGTCGATTTATTTTGTTTTACGATCTACTTTTTGTATCTTTGCACCCCAAATAAAACAAGCTTTTAAATATTGTACGATATGGGCAAGAAATTTGCAGAGCATAATAAACTGAATCTCAGTGATGTTAACAAAGAAGTTCTGGAGCAATGGAATGGCGAAGACCTCTTCCACAGAAGCATTTCGGAACGTGAGGGTTGCCCCTCTTTTATCTTTTTCGAGGGTCCTCCATCGGCCAACGGACATCCTGGCATTCACCATGTAATGGGGCGTACTATTAAAGATACAATCCTACGTTACAAGACTATGCAGGGTTTCCAGGTAAAACGTAAGGCTGGATGGGACACACACGGACTTCCTGTGGAACTTAGTGTTGAAAAAAGTCTGGGTATTACCAAAGAGGATATCGGCAAGAAAATTAGCGTTGACGATTATAACAGTGCCTGTAAGAAGAATGTTATGATGTACACCGATGAGTGGTCTGATTTGACCAATAAGATGGGTTATTGGGTAGATCTGGAACATCCGTACATAACATACGATAACAAATACATCGAGAGTCTATGGTGGCTTCTAAAGCAACTATACAACAAAGACTTGCTCTACAAGGGATACACCATTCAGCCATACAGTCCTGCTGCCGGTACCGGTCTTTCCAGTCACGAGTTGAATCAGCCCGGTTGTTACCGCGACGTGAAGGATACGACAGTAACAGCACAGTTTAAGGTTGTTTTTGATGGGAGAGAAAACTCTGGACTCTCAACGCTCAACTCTCAACTTTATATTTTGGCATGGACGACGACGCCCTGGACATTACCTTCGAATACTGCACTCTGTGTCGGTCCTAAGATTGACTATGTTGCCGTAAAGGGTAATAATCCTTATAGCGGTAAAGAGGCTGTATATATATTGGCCGAAAGCAGGCTGAGTTCTTACTTCCAGCCAGAAGAGGGTAAGGAAATAGAGATTCTCTGGCGTGGCAAGGGTACGGATTTGGTTGGCTTACACTATGAACAGTTGATGCCTTGGGTTAAACCATGTGCATTGGAAGGTGACAAGGTAGTGGATAAGAGTGCAGATGCTTTCCGTGTTATTCCCGGTGATTATGTAACCACCGATGACGGTACAGGTATTGTACACATTGCTCCTACCTTCGGTGCCGACGATGCCAAGGTAGCGAAGGATGCCGGCATACCTTCTTTATATATCATAGATAAAGCAGGCGACACCCGTCCTATGGTAGATTTCCAAGGCAAATACTTCCTGAAGGAAAACATGAACCCCGACTTTGTGTGTACATGTGTGAACGATTCTTATTGGAAACACAGCGGTGACTATGTTAAGAATGCATATGATCCAAAATACAATGTTGACGGAAAGTACGACGAGAAGGCAGCCAACAAGGATATGGATTTGAACGTTGTGCTTTGCCTGGAAATGAAGGAAGAGGGTAGTGCTTTCAAGATTGAAAAGCATGTTCACAACTATCCTCACTGTTGGCGTACAGACAAGCCTGTTCTTTACTATCCCTTGGATTCATGGTTTATCCGCTCTACAGCCTGCAAAGACCGTATGGTTGAACTGAACAAGACCATAAAATGGAAGCCAGAGGCAACCGGTACAGGACGATTCGGCAAATGGCTGGAGAACCTGAACGACTGGAACCTTTCGCGCAGTCGCTACTGGGGAACACCCCTTCCCATATGGCGCAACCGCGACACCAAGGAGGAAATTTGTATTGGCAGCGTAGAAGAACTGTTTAACAAGATAGAAGAAGCTGTTGCTGCTGGCGTAATGTCCAGCAACCCCCTGAAAGAAAAAGGTTTTGTTCCTGGCGATATGAGTCAGGAGAACTATGATAAGATAGATTTGCATCGTCCTTACGTTGACGACATAAAGTTGGTCGGTAAGAACGGAGATGTACTGACACGTGAGTTGGATCTGATAGATGTATGGTTCGATTCTGGTGCTATGCCATACGCTCAGGTTCACTATCCGTTCGAAAATAAGGAGGCACTTGACAGCCGGGTATGCTATCCTGCCGACTTCATTGCCGAGGGCGTGGATCAGACACGCGGATGGTTCTTTACATTGCATGCTATTGCCACCATGGTGTTTGATAGCGTAGCATATAAGGCTGTTATCAGTAATGGACTGGTATTGGACAAGAACGGCATTAAGATGTCTAAGCGTCTGGGGAATGTAATCAATCCGTTCGAGTGTATCGAGACTTACGGAACAGATCCTGTGCGTTGGTATATGGTTACAAACTCCGCTCCTTGGGATAATCTGAGCTTCGATCCCGATGGCGTGAAAGAGGTGAGTGGCAGTTTCTTTGTGAAGTTGCACCAGACTTACAGCCTGTTGGCTATGTATGCTAATGTTGACGGCTGGAGCAATTCTCAGCCTCAGGTTCCATATACAGAGCGTGCTCTGTTTGACCGCTGGATTATCAGTCAGTTGAACACCCTGATTAAGGATGTAACAGAGGCTATGGATGATTACGAACCCACACGTGCCGGTCGTGCAATTCAGTCTTTTGTAATCGACAACCTGAGTAACTGGTATGTTCGTTTGGCCAAGAAACGTCTGTGGGGAGAAGGCCTGCAGCAAGACAAGTTGGCTTGCTATCAGACACTGTACGAGTGCCTGCTTACTGTTAGCAAACTGATAGCTCCTATCTCACCTTTCTTTGCTGACCGTTTGTACCGCGACCTGACCTTCGGAGAAGCTATGACGAGTGTTCACTTGGATATGTATCCAGTATGCAATGAGAGCATTATAGACAAATCGCTGGAGCAGAATATGGACATTGTTCAGAAAATCTGTTCTATGGCCCTCTCTCTGCGCAAAAAGGAGAAGATAGGCGTACGTCAGCCCTTGCAACGCATTGCCATCCCTGTAACAGACAGCAGCATAAAGGAAGGCATCATCTTCCTAAAGCAAATCATCTTGGAAGAATTGAATATCAAGGATATTGAATTCGTTGAGGGACAGATGGTGGAAAAGAGCGTTAAGCCCAACTTCCGTGTTATGGGTAAGAAGTTCGGCAAGCAGATGAAGGCTGCTGCTGATGTTGTTACCGCCTTGAGCCAGGAACAGATTGCTCTGTTGGAGAATGGCTCCATTACTGTCAATGTAGAGGGTAACGATTACGAGTTGACACGCGAGGATGTGGAGATTTCTGCTCAAGACATGCCTGGTTGGAGCGTTACCAGCGAAGGTGTACTGACGGTAGCCCTGGATATTACAATAACACCAGAGTTACGTCTGGAAGGAGTCGCCCGTGAATTGGTACGTAGCATTCAGCAGATGCGTAAAGATACTGGTCTGGAAATAACTGACCGTATCGAGGTTACTGTTCCCAAGAACGAGGACAACGAAGCTTGCCTTAAAAACTTTGCCGCATACATTACATCGCAGGTTCTGGCAGACAATATATCTTTAGGTGAAAAATTAAAAATACAAAAAAGATAATAATCATGGAAGAAGAAAAGAAACGTTATTCTGACGAGGAACTGGAAGAGTTTCGCCAGATTATCATGGATAAGTTGGCTGTAACGCGTAGAGATTACGAAGCCTACATGGACCAACTGACGCGCCGTAATGACAATGGCGTGGATGATACAGCACCCACTTACCACCAGTTGGAAGAGGGTTCGGAAGCATTGTCCAAGGAGACACTTATGAACATGGCCGTTCGCACTCAGAAGTTCATTCAGGGTTTGGAGCAAGCTTTAGTACGCATTAACAATAAAACGTACGGCATCTGTCGCGAAACAGGTAAGCTGATTCCCAAGGAACGCCTTCGCCTGGTTCCTCATGCGACGCTCAGCATAGAAGCAAAGAATGCTCGCGATAAACGTAAGTAATAGCCTAGCCTATGACCCTCAGACAGAAACAGTCACTCTTCAGCGTGATGCTCTCGGTGGGCATACTCTGTATTGACCAGCTTATAAAGATAGCGGTAAAGACAGGTATGTATCTGCACCAGAGTATTCACGTTACTGACTGGTTCCAGATTGTCTTCACAGAAAATCGCGGAATGGCATTCGGTATGGAATTGTTTGATAAGCTAATCCTTACTTCATTCCGAATCGTTGCCGTTACCTACCTTATATATTATATATCCAAACAGATAAGGAAGGGTATAGGTTGGGGGACACTGTTTTGTCTTATTCTTATAACTGCTGGAGCGGCAGGTAATATTTTTGACAGTGTCTTCTACGGCATGATTTTTAATAACCCTCCAGCCCCCATGATTGCCGAATTTGTAAACTGGGGAACCGGCTACGATAAACTGTTCCATGGTCGGGTGGTAGATATGTTCTATTTCCCGTTAGTTGAATGGGACTGGCCAACTTGGGTACCTCTGTTGCATGGGCAGCATTTTATATTTTTCAGCCCCATTTTCAATTTCGCTGATGCCTGCATATCCTGTGGTATTATAGCATTGCTTCTTTTCTGTAATAAAAGAATCTTCAAGGATGAGAAGTAATGCTTTTTGTTTTCTATGTCTCTTACAGGTCTGTTTCTTTCTGATGGGTTGTAAGCCCAAAAGACCTAAAGGTATCCTTTCTGAAAGCAAGATGGAAAAGATTATGGTGGATTATCATTTGGCACAAGGGATGGCAGATGCTACTGAAGGGGGCGACATGGAAACACGTAGATACAAATACATTCAGGCCGTCTTTAAGAAACACCACATTACGGAGGCTGAGTTTGATTCCTCGCTGGTTTATTACTTCGAAAATTCCGAGAAGTTCTTAGAGATTTACAAGAATGTAAGTATGACAGTTCAGGCACAAGCCGGTAAATTCGGCGTTGATGCCCGTGCTACCCAGAACAGATACAGCCATCTTACTGATCAAGGCGATACCGCCAACATCTGGACAGATTTATCTAACGCTTGCATCATTCCCAACAAGCTACAGAACCTTTATCAGTTTATTCTCTTTGCCGACAGTACATATCAGCCGGGAGATGCCTTTATATGGCATTTCCATACGCAGTATATTACACAAAGTATGTACCGCGAGGCCTATGCAGTCTTTACCCTTCAATATGAAAACGATTCGACTGTAAGTTTCATGCAGCATATTAGGGGAAATAGTGACTTTGATATTAAATACACGCCCTCCCCCCCGCTTGATACTGTTATGCTGCAACATATGAACGGCTTTGTATATATGCCCACCCTGCAAAATGATGAAAAAGGTCTGGTAGTGCTATTGCTTCAGGACTTATCAATGATTCGTATGCATCCAGAGAAGAAAGATACTACAGCAGTAAATTTGCCCATGACAGATTCGCTGAAAATAGATACGTTACCTTCAACGGGAGTCGAGAGACGTATTTCTCCGCTGGAACTTCGTGAGATGCAGACACATGACAAAAAAATTAATGTAACCAAGGATAAACCTATGCGTAACAACAACGCTAGGCGTAACCAAGGTAAAAGAAATATACGACGCCGCTACCAATTATGACAATAAAACGTGGGTACCATAGACTAATAACAGTTGAGGGCAAGGTTGTGGAAGGCCCAATAGTAGTGGAAACAACAGAAGAAGGTATGTTTCTTTCCTTTCATCCGCTCTTGGAAGAAGAACCCTATACAGAGTGGGTCGGTGGAGAAAGGAGAATTGATAGTTTAGAGTAGAGAGTTTAGAAATAAGAGTGGAAAATAAAATTAACAACATGAAAAGGATCTTAATCATCGTATTGGCTATTGCCTGTATTACAGGCGGTAACATCAGTGCAAAAAAGAAGAAGACCAGTGGCAATCCTATTGCTCAGGGTTGGTACGCAGACCCCGAAGGAGCTGTTCTTGCGGGTAAATATTGGATATTCCCAACGTACAGTGCGCCTTATAAACAGCAACTGCACTTTGATGCTTTCAGTAGTCCGGATTTGGTGAACTGGACCAAGCACGAGCACGTTCTGGAGCAGAAGAACATCCCCTGGTTGCACATGGCATTGTGGGCCCCAGCTATCATAGAGGCCAATAATAAGTTCTACCTTTTCTTTGGCGGAAACGATGTGCACGAAGGCGAAATTGGCGGTATTGGTGTGGCTGTATCTGATAAGCCCGAGGGACCCTACGTTGATGCTCTGGGAAAGCCCCTTATCAATGAGATTGTAAACGGGGCACAGCCTATAGACCAATTTGTATTCCGCGATGATGACGGTCAGTATTATATGTTCTATGGCGGTTGGCGCCATTGTAACGTTTGCAAGCTTAGCCAGGACCTCTTGAGCATAATACCCTGGGAGGATGGTCAGAAATTTCATGAGATTACTCCCAGCAAGACCTATGTGGAAGGTCCCTTTATGCTGAAGCGCAACGGTAAGTACTATTTCATGTGGAGCGAAGGCGGATGGACCGGTCCCGACTATTGCGTGGCATACGCTATTGCAGACAGTCCGTTCGGTCCCTTTCAGCGAATCGGTAAGATTCTGGAGCGCGATGAAAGCATTGCCCGAGGTGCCGGACATCATAGTGTGATTAAAGTACCCGGTAAAGATGATTACTACATCATTTATCATCGTCGTCCACTGGATGAAACTGATGGCAACCACCGTGTTACCTGCATTGACAAGCTGGAATTCAATCCAGACGGTACAATAAAACCCGTCAAGATGACATTTGAGGGCGTAAAAGCCAATAAGATAAAAAAGGTAAAAAATAGAAAGTAAATTATAATTATATGGCAGAAAGAAGGAAGCAGACAACAAAGATTGTTGAGGTGCCAAGTGTTGACCAGTACGGACACAAGCAACCACAAAGTCTGGAAATGGAAGTGGCTGTATTAGGTGCGCTAATGGTGGAACAGGAAGCGTGGGGAGAGGTTGCAGAAACGTTGAAACCAGAAAGTTTCTACGATAAACGTCATCAACTTATCTTTCAGGCTATTCAGACACTGAATGTAGAACAGAAGCCTGTAGATATCATGACTGTCTGCGACCAGTTAGAACGTACGGGGCTATTGGAAGATGCAGGAGGAAACACCTATCTGATGCAGATTAATGCCGAAGTAGCCAGTAGCGCACATATACAGTACCATGCTAAAATTATAGCCCAAAAGTCGCTGGCTCGTCAGTTAATTACTTTTGCCAGTTTGATTCAAACACAAGCGTTTGACTCTACAATAGATGTAGCAGACCTTATGCAAACGGCTGAAAGCCAATTGTTTGCTATTTCACAGATAAACATAAAAAAAGACTATACACAGATAAACCCTGTTATTAACAACGTTTATAAATTACTAAAGCAGGCAGCTGCTCGCGAAGGTGGTTTGAGTGGTCTTAGTACTGGATTTGAGGAATTGGACAAGATGACCAGTGGATGGCAGAACAGCGACCTAATTATCATTGCAGCCCGTCCTGCTATGGGTAAGACAGCTTTTGTACTGAGTATGTTGAAAAAAATGGCTGTAGATAATCATGTTCCTGTGGCTATGTTCTCACTCGAGATGAGTAATGAACAATTGGTACAGCGTCTGATGGTTAACGTTAGTGAAATAAGCGGTGAGAAACTACGTAGTGCTCAGTTACAGCCATACGAATGGGGTCAGTTAGATGCCCGTGTTCGTCAGCTTTGGGATGTTCCCATTTACGTTGATGATACGCCTCAACTTACTGTTTTTGAATTGCAGACAAAGGCTCGCCGTCTTGTACGTGAACATGGTGTTAAGATAATTATGATTGATTACCTGCAGTTGATGCATGCCAGCGGCATAAACATTAACAGTCGTCAGGAGGAGGTTTCAACAATTAGCCGTTCGTTGAAAGGTTTGGCCAAGGAATTGAATATTCCTATTATAGCTCTGAGTCAGTTGAACCGTGGAGTAGAAAATCGAGAAGGTGAGGAAGGAAAACGTCCTCAGTTAAGTGATTTGCGCGAATCAGGTGCCATTGAGCAGGATGCGGATATTGTATGCTTTATACACCGTCCTGAGTATTACCATATTTATCAAGACCAGTCCGGCCAGAGTTGGAAAGGACTTGCTCAGTTTATTATTGCAAAACACAGAAATGGACAGGTGGGAGAAATCAAGTTGCAATTTAAAAGTGAGTTTGCTCGTTTTGAAGATATGGAAACGCACATCCCATTGCCTGGAGAAAAATCTAGCGACATGGGTGGACGTTTTGTAGCAGAGAAACTTTCGCCAGAAGAGATAGCGAATGCACAGAGCCAGCTGTCTTCGGAAGAAGTACCATTTGCCGGACTTTCAGCAGAAAATCCACCTTTTTAACATTGACATCTTATCAACAGAAAACCTTCCGGAGATAATTTCCAGAAGGTTTTCTTTTTGTTATTGAGCATGGGATTAAATTATTCTTCCTCAGGCTTCATGTTGGTGTAAACGGTCTGAACATCATCAAACTCCTCCAACTTCTCGACCATCTTGTTAATAGTCTCACGCTGCTCGGGTGTAACATCCTTTAGATCATTGGGGATATAAGTAAACTCACCGCCGACTTCCTCAAAGCCGTCAGCTTCAAGTTTCTTCTGAATCTCATTGTAGCTGGTGGGTTCACCATAAATGGTGATGGTGGTAACATCCTTTTCTTCATCGTACTCCTCGTCGTATTCCTCTTCTACACCACAATCAATCATCTCGAGGATGAATTCATCCATATCCATATCGTCTTTCTTCTTGAAGGTGAATACACATTTATGGTCAAACAGGAAAGCCAATGAACCTGTTGTACCCATGTTGCCGCTGAACTTATTGAAGACACTGCGGACATCAGCTACGGTACGGGTGGTGTTATCGGTTAGCGTATCAACAAAGACGGCTACTCCATGAGGACCGTATCCTTCGTAGGTAACAGACTTGTAGTCGCTCTGGTCTTTACCCATAGCGTTCTTGATAGCACGCTCGATATTATCCTTTGGCATATTCTCGCGTTTGCAGACAGCAATAATAGAACGCAATGCAGGATTGTTCTCTGGTTCTGGACCGGCTGCCTTTACAGCAATAGCAATCTGCTTGCCAAGTCGTGTAAATGTCTTGGCCATGTGGCCCCATCTCTTAAGCTTTGTAGCTTTACGGTATTCAAATGCTCTTCCCATATTATTTAATTCATTATATTTAATTCAAAAAATCATATCTCTTATCTAAGCTCTGCCTTCAGTTGAGTGGTAAGGTTGGTGATGAGCTTTTTCATGATGGCATCAATTTGCTTGTCGTTCAGGGTCTTCTCGTTATCTTGAAGGATAAAGTTGACAGCGTAGGACTTCTTTCCCTTGGGCAGTTTGTCACCTTCGTAAACATCAAAGAGTTTAACAGCCTTTAAGAGCTTCTTCTCAGTCTGATATGCAACCTTCTCGATCTGCTCAAACTCTATGCTCTCGTCAATCAATAAAGCCAAATCACGACTTACAGCAGGGAACTTACTGATTTCTGTGTAGGTAACTGCATGATTCTTGATGGTTTTCATGAGTTGCTTCCAACGCAGGTCAGCAAAATAAACAGGTGCAGAGATGCCAAAGTTCTTAAGAATCTTATGGCTGACAATACCCATCTCTATGAGTACCTTTCCGCTTCGGTTCTGAACCATAATGCTCTTGTCGTAAATGTCTGATGTGCCCGGTGCAAAAACAAGCAGGCCAAATGGAACACCTAGACGATTGATAACATTCATGACATACGCTTTGAGTTCGTAGAAAGAACTGCATTCGTCGGCATGAGCCCAACTGCCGCTGACATGCATACCAGTAACCCAAAGTCCAAGGTGGTAATCCTCAGAATATGCATCCAAGACATGTTTGATTACTTCTGGATCGCGACTGCTGCTGACACCGGGGATGATATCGGCACAACGCTTCTCTGCCTGGAATTTGTAGCAGTTTCCAAACTCGAAGAACTTAAGGTCAGCATTCCTGTAATTTGTATTACGTGCGATACTCTCCAAACCACCAAATAAAAGGGTCTGACGTAATGAATTCAAATCCTGGCTGAGTGGATTAAGTAGTTTAACCAGATTCTCACTCTTATAACTATTTAAACCGTTGTAATAAGCACCACGCTGCAAGCTGTTGTTCAGAATCTCGCGGAAACCGGCACCTACCAACTGCTCACTAACAAGGTTCTGCAGTTTATGGCTCTTATCAGGGTCGCCTTTTACAGAAAGGCTACTCTTGAGGGTAGAAGGAATCTCGATATTGTTGTAACCATAGATACGCAAGATATCTTCAACAACGTCGCAAGGACGCTGAACATCTACACGATAGGCAGGAACAACGAGTTCAAGACCTTCTGCAGTTTCACTCTGAATCTTCATCTCCAAGCTGGTAACAATGCTCTTAATGATTTCTTCAGGAATATGTTTGCCAATAAGTGCATCTACATAGCTATATTTCAGAGAAACGTTGAAGTCGGGTAGGGGATTGGGATATACATCCACAATCTGCATGCTTACCTTAGCACCAGCCAGTTCCTTGGCAAGGATTGCAGCCTGCTTCAGTGCATAAATCTGGCCGTTGGGGTCAATGCCGCGTTCAAAACGGAAACTGGCATCCGTGCTGAGGCCATGACGGCGGGCGCTCTTACGAATCCATGTAGGATTGAAATAAGCACTCTCTAAGAGAACATTTACAGTACTGTCGTATGTTCCACTTCCTTTGCCACCAAAAACACCTGCAATACACATCGGCTCTTGTGCATTACAAATAGCCAGGTCTCGGTCTGAGAGTTTATGCTCTTCACCATCCAGTGTGATGAAGGGAGTACCCTCAGGCATTGTCTTAACAACAACCATCTGACCAAGAATCATGTCGGCATCGAAACAGTGAAGAGGCTGACCATATGCCATCATAATGTAATTTGTAATATCAACAATATTATTGATAGGGCGGAGACCGATAACGCGAAGTTTATTCTGTAACCATTCAGGACTTTCCTTTACCTGACAGCCTGTTAAAGAAACAGCGCAGTAACGAGGACAAGCTTCGGTGTTTTCTACTTTGACACTAATGGGCAAGGTCTCGTCATCGACCACAAAGCCTTCACAAGAAGGACGTTTGAGCCTCGTATTATATCCGTTTTGAACGAGCCATGCATAAAGGTCTCTAGCCACTCCATAGTGACTGCAGGCATCTGCACGATTGGGAGTAATATCTACCTCTATGATATAATCACTTTCTATGTTGTAGTATTGGGCGGCTGGTGTTCCAACAACAGCATCATCGGGCAAAACAATAATACCGCTATGGTCTGTACCAATTCCAATCTCGTCTTCAGCACAAATCATGCCAAAACTCTCGACACCGCGTAGTTTGCTCCGTTTGATAGTAAAACATTCGTCACCGTCGTAGAGTTTAGTACCCACGACAGCTACAACAACTTTCTGACCGGCAGCAACATTTGGAGCTCCGCAGACTATCTGCAAAGGCTCGCCCTGAGCGACATCAACTGTACAGATGTGCATGTGGTCGCTATTTGGATGAATTTCACAAGTAAGTACTTTGCCGATCCAGAGTCCTTCCAGGCCTCCTTTTACACTTTGAACTTCTTCTACGCCATCTACCTCCAAACCGGCACTTGTAAGTGCATCTGCAACTTGTTGGGCAGTAAGGTCTGTCTCGACGTATTCACGAAGCCATTTATAAGATATATTCATTGTTTAAAATAAGAAATTTTTTTTGTGGTGCAAAATTACAAATTAATCATCACACATCCAAAAGATAGTTTTAATTTCTGTAAGAAAATTATTTTGTCATGGACCATCCAAGCTTTAAACCTTTATAATTTTCAAGTATAGAAGATGTTGTGGAATTACCAATCGGTGAATTGCTGATTGAAGTCATAATGGAAAGAATCTTGTTAGAATCGAATAGAAGATATAGCTCGTTTCCGTTCTTGCAAGCTGTACACTTAACAGTTCCAACACCAAGGGCACCTGTAATTGTCAGCTTATTGGCAGAAGCATCGAACTTGTATGTTCCCTGATATGTGCGACTCCCAAAAGAAAAAATGCAAGTATTATCCTTATTTAAAGTCAAAGCAGTCTTACCCTGGGTAAACCCAACACGAGACAAATAATCACCAAGTGTCTTTTCGATTTTATCAGAAGCTATATCTGACCCTATTTTTGCAAGAATATTCTCGCTCTCAAAAATTACCTTTGGAGATGAATATGTCCATGTTCCAATAATATTATCCTTAGTTATGGAATTACCATTCAGCAAGTAGGAAAGAATACGCCCCAAAAGGTCTGTAGTAGTCTGAGAGGTGTTACCAGACAATGCATGGTCGATCAGAGAAGATGCATCTGTTTTTGTATCTTTCTGATAATTATATGCTTTACAAGAAGAAAGCACAATGCAAAACAAAATAACTGAACAAATAGATAAATTCCTTTTCATAATATGTGTTTTTTTAAATTGTTTCGAATAACTTCTTAAACGAAGTAGGAAAGGGGGTCTCAAATGTCAGAGGCTCACCAGTACGAGGATGATAGAAATTCAGACGGTAGGCATGTAAAGCAAGCCTGCCTATTGGATTACGTCCATTTCCGTATTTTGTATCTCCGGCAACAGGAAAGCCAAGATCTTTCATGTGTACTCGTATTTGGTTCTTACGGCCAGTTTCGAGTCGCATTTCAACTAGACTATAATCCTTATTTTTCTGCAATAAATGATAGTGTGTTATAGCTTCCTTACCGCCATTATCTGTTGGACTGCTATAAGTTATGAAGGCTTTGTTGTCTTTCAGCCAAGAATGAATGGTTCCACCTTCCTGTTCCATCTGTCCGCAGAGAACGGCTACATAACGACGATCATAAACTATATCGTGCCAATCATGCTCAAGAATTTGCTCCATTTCGATACTCTTAGCATATATCATCAAACCAGAAGTTTCTCTGTCCAAGCGATGAACCACATGAGCTGTACATTTAAAATGACGTTTTCTGAAATATTCATCTAGAATTGTTTTCACACAAAACTGATTAGGAGAAGAAGCCATACTGAGAATGCCCGGTTGTTTTTCTATTACGATAATGTCCTTATCTTCGTAAATAATCTTTATATACTTGTTTATGAGTTCTGTGCTACGTTTGTGTCTGGAGATTCTGACCATCTCGCCAACATTTAGCATATAGTTATATTGTGTAATAAGCTTACGGTCAACAGTTACTGCATGTCCTGTAAGCAAATTTTTTACTCGATTCTTGCTTATGCCCGACATTTGTTTCAACATGAATTCCATCAGTTCCTGTGGTTCTCTGACAGGTAATTCAATGTATTTCTGTGCTGCGTATTCCGCTCCTGTTTTATTTCTGGTCATTAAATATTGTAATCGTGATTATGTTTAGAAACTTCTCTTCTCTTTTATCATTCGTCTATCTCCTCTTCCAGAATTTCTTCCTCTATATCTTGTATGGTAAATGCTTCTAGGTCTTTAACTGTTCCGTTAAATATATTGCAATCTACGAAACCTTTTATCCCTTCCACTTTCCCGCAATCTGTATGTTGCCACATAACCCAATCGCCTTTATATTCAAGTTTATTAATATAATAATGTGCAATCCAGTAAGGATACTCATTAAAAACAGGATCGTTTAAAAAATCCTTCTTGAACTTGTAGCTTGTATATAAGATTGGCTTAACACCATATTTCTTCTCAACGATGTCCAGCCATTTTTTTACGTCTTTCTGAAGCTGTTGCTTTGTGAGTTTTCCCTTTTTCTCAATATCAAGAACCGGAGGTAAATCTCCAGGTACAAGATGAACCTGATGTAAATAGAAATTTGCCTGTGCAGTAGCATCTACACCAGGAATAAAAAAATGATAGGCACCACGGATGAAGTCATTCTCCTTTGCTTGAAAGAAATTGTCGTTAAAATCATCATCAAAGAGGTCGCTTCCTTCTGTCGCTTTAATAATGACGAAACGAACAGGGTCATTATTGAGTGATGCGTTCCTAAGTTTTTCCCATTTAATATTGTTTTGGTAATGACTGATATCAATACCTCTAACGTTATATCCCTCTGGATATTCTGGTTCACCGTATATAGCTCTCCATCTAAAACTATACGGACTTACAAAAAAGTAATAAAAAAGACCGATATATGCTACAGCAACCAGTATTATGCCAATCCAGATATAAACAGCATATTTACCAAAAACGGATTTCTTGTTTTTGTATCTTCTTCCACTTCCGCTTTTTGTTGACGATGAAGTCTGCCTTTTACTCGCTGCCCCACCTCTTGGCCTTCTGGGTTTATAACTGTTTGCCAATGTCTTTTTTATGTTAAAACCCCCTCTCCTACTCTAAAATAGCAGAAGAGGGGATTTATATCAGAATAATTATTTCTGCTCCAAAGCAAGTGTTTTGGTGCATTGGTCGCATACCTCGGAGGGTCCCCAGTACTGGATAGGGCCTGGATATACGTAGCAGGTGTTCTTAGCCCATTCCTCACGCTTGCTGGCGAAGAACTTGAAGGGAGCACCATCCAATTCTACAAGAGCCTTACGTATTACAGGCTTCATAGCACCGTTACGGCGTTCCATATTCATCATCATTGTGATGGGCACACCACCGGCAATCCATTCCTCAGCTGGAGCTGTTGTATTCTTGATGATAGACATATAGCCAGTCTTACCATTTGCTATTAAGCGGCTTGCATTGAAACCAAGGCTGTAACAGTAGTCGGCATCGTAGTTAGAAGGAGCTGCACAACGACCCTCATAGCCAAAGAAGTGATGCTGAGCGCTGAACTTGCCATTGTACTTGCCTTCTGCCTTCCATGCAGCCAACTTTGTCGCAACCATAGCAGAGAGCAGTTTTTCTGTCTCGATAAGAGAAACCTGAACATTACCATGGGGGTCGCGGTCCAGACAGAGCTGGCGCTCTACATCCTTGGGTAGGGACTCCAGAACAGCCAGATTCTCAGGAGCAATGTGGCTCTTTACAAATGCAACCTGCTCGTCCTTTGAAGCGAACTCGCGGCTCTCACCTGTAGCAGGATCTGTCAGTACCTCGTTCAACTCGGCAATCAGTTTCTTGATTGCGGGAATGAATTCAATCAGACCCTCAGGGATAAGAACAGTACCGAAGTTGTTACCATCAGCAGCACGGTCAGCAACAATCTTAGCCAGATATGTTACTACATCATCCAGAGACATCTCCTTTTGCTCTACTTCCTCAGAAATAAGACATGCATTTGGTTGAGTCTGTAATGCGCACTCCAAAGCAATATGAGAAGCAGAACGACCCATCAACTTGATGAAATGCCAGTATTTACGAGCGGAATTACAATCGCGCTGTATGTTTCCTATCAGTTCACTATAGGTCTTACATGCAGTATCAAAACCAAAACTGGTCTCTATCTGATCGTTCTTCAAGTCACCGTCAATGGTCTTGGGGCAACCAATAACCTGAACTCCATAGTTCTTAGCTGCGTAGTACTCGGCCAAAACACAAGCATTGGTATTAGAGTCGTCTCCACCAATAATGACCAAAGCTTTGATGCCAAGTTTACGCAGAATCTCAATACCACTTTCAAACTGACTTTCTTTCTCCAACTTTGTACGTCCAGAACCAATGATATCAAAACCACCAGTATTGCGATATTCGTCGATGAAAGCATCTGTAAATTCTACATACTTATGGTCAACCAAACCACCAGGTCCCATCAGGAAACCATACAACTTGCAGTTAGGATTGAGAGACTTCACTCCGTCATAAAGACCACTGATAACGTTGTGGCCGCCAGGAGCCTGACCACCACTAAGGATGATACCTACGTTGAATGGCTCCAGAGCCTTCTGTTCGCCAGCCTTAAAAGTAATAACTGGCATACCATAAGTATTGGGGAACATGGCCTTAATCTCATCCTGGTTACCTACACTCTGGGTGGCTGCACCCTCTACAGCTACTACAGGACCCTGCAGAGCCTTTGGAAGTTTGGGCTGATAGGCAGCACGAGCTACCTGCAATGCGCTTTTTTCCATAAATTGCTTAATCTTTCTTTAATGTTATTATATTATATATTCACTTTTCGCGACGCAAAATTACAAAAAGTAAAGCAAATAAAGAAAGAATGTGCAAAATTTCTCCATTTTTATCAAAAATAAACATTTGTTTATTACTGGTTTGAAGAATTATTCATATCTTTGCTTTTGATAGTCACCATTTTTATTTATCGTATTATGAAAAGAAGAGAGATAAAGAAAGACATTAATGCATTGTGTGCTGATTTGTTCGCTGAGTGTGTAGCTTTGCTTCATTACAAGAACAAACCAGAAACAAAGGATGTGGAAAACGTTATGCTTACCATCCTAAAATTGCAGGATGATATGGTAAGCCGACTTTCACACGTAGAACCTGGCAGCACAAAACTTTACTTTAAGAAGTTACGTGAGGATTTGATGACTCGTACTGAAGAGATTGTTGAACAGATAAAAGCTTTAGCTTAAAAGTAAGGATGCTTCAAAGATTAAGCAAGAAAATATTGTTCGACTGGTTGGGATTCTGTGAGAATATAACAGAACCCCTACCCGACAAGTGTGTCATAGCCTTAGCTCCGCATACCAGCAACTGGGATTTCATTATCGGAAAACTATACACTACAGCTATCGGCGAGTCTAATCTGTTCTTAATGAAAAAAGAATGGTTTTTCTGGCCTCTGGGAATCCTTATGAGACGTATGGGTGGTATTCCTGTCCATAGGAATAAAAAAATGAAGATTACAGATGCTGTTGCCGAACAGGCCAAACAAGCCGATATATTCAGGGTTTGTGTAACTCCCGAGGGAACCCGTAAGGCCAATGCCGACTGGAAAAAAGGTTTCTACTACATAGCTTTAAAAGCTAATATCCCTATCCTACTTTATGGCTTGGATTTCAAGACTAAGTCTATTGTCTGTACAAAAACCGTCGTCCCAAATGGCGATGTAGATACCCAACTTCAGGAAATAAAGGATTATTTTAGGGACTTTACTGGTAAACATCCCAAACAGTTTGCATTATAAATCATAATGGTGAAAGGTATGTTTTTCAGGGCGGTTGTTTTTTTGTTTCTTTTTTGCTCGTTTAGCTTTGATTGCAATGCGCAGCGGAGAAGAAAAGAAAAAACGCCTTTAGCTATATACTTTGAAAATTACCAGAATCCGAGTTTCTCATCTGCCGATAAAATAAAGATAGAAGATCTGGATATAAACAATGAGGAAAAAAGATATGCCATCTATCTGAATGATGCCTTTAAATCCCAGCCTTTCACCCCTTCTCTTGTTCAACGTATTTATGAAGATGTACGCCGAACATTAGAAACGCCCTATAATACTTACAAGATTGTCATCTATGCCCAAGATGTTCCCATTGAGCAGTTGATTCCTATTAACCTGCTCTCTGAACGCGACAGCATGAGAGTATATAGGAAAAACCCCTATAAAGGTAATTCGTGGGTTTCGCCCGTTAACCTCCCTTACTCTATTAATCAAGGATTAAAGGGCAGGCACTTATGTGTATGGGCCAGTCATGGTAAATATTATAATGTAAAGAATGGGGAATGGATTTTCCAGCGACCCTATTTGTATTGTACCACCGAGGATTTATTTACGCAGAGTTTTGTCGTTCCATACCTGATTCCCATGTTGGAGAATGCTGGAGCCATTGTTTTTACGCCTCGCGAACGTGATTGGCAAAAGAATGAGGTGATCGTTGACAATGATATGGCCGAAACAGAAGGTTCTTATGTTGAGAATAATTCCAAGTTTGAATGGACAAGTGCTCCCGAAGGGTTCCGAAAAACGCATGATGTTTATACTGATAAGCAAAACCCTTTCTCAGAGGGAACCTACAGACTGATTGAAGCTACTAATAGCAAGCGCCAACAAAGTTCTGCCATCTGGATTCCTGATATTAAGGAAAGTGGAGATTATGCAGTTTACGTTTCATACAAGACCTTACCTAACAGTGTAAGTGATGCTGCTTATACTATTGTACATCAAGGAGTTGCCACAAGTTATAAAGTAAACCAGCAAATGGGTGGAGGAACGTGGGTTTACCTAGGAACGTTTCATTTTGATATTGGAAGATCCGAGCGTAATTGCATTTATCTGACTAACTATAGCTCATATCGTGGTGTCGTTTCGGCAGATGCTGTCAGACTGGGAGGTGGAATGAGTAATATTGCCAGAAGTGACACCCTTATGAATAATCCTCTCATGCAGAGCGGATTGGCCCGTTGTCTGGAAGGTGCACGTTATACGGCCCAATGGTCGGGCTTCCCTTATGAAGTATATTCCAGAGATGGTGCCGACGATTATTCCGATGATATAAGGTCGCGTTCTAACATTCAGAATTATCTGGCTCGTGGTAGTGCTTATCTTCCTGGAGACAGCGGCCTGTGTGTGCCTCTTGAGCTAAGTCTGGCTGTTCATAGCGATGCAGGATTCAGGAAAGATAATTCCTATATAGGAACACTTGGCATTTATACAACGGGTTTTTATGAAAATACTACTGGTGCAGGTCTTTCCAGACTCACTAGTCGCGATTTGGCTGATATGGTAATGACACAGGTTACTAACGACCTAACCCTAACCTATGGGAGTTGGAACCGCAGACAGTTGTACGACAAGAACTATGGGGAAACACGTGATCCTCAAGTTCCTGCCATGATACTTGAAATGTTGAGTCATCAGAATTGGCAAGATATGCGTATGGCACATGACCCGACATTCAAGTTTACAATGGCCAGAGCCATCTACAAAGGTGTTCTAAAATATCTAAATATTGTACATCAGAATACTGATTTTTGCGTTCAGCCACTCCCAGTTAAGAATCTATCGGCTATAGTAAATTCTTATAACAACGAGGTCTGCCTAAGTTGGATGCCAACAGATGACAAGTTAGAACCCTCTGCGAGACCAACACATTATATTATTTATACCAGTGCTGGAGATAAAGGATTCGACAACGGTTTATTGGTATCTGCCAATGAGACGTCCGTAACCTTATCTATAGAACCAAAAATCTTATATCGCTATAAGGTTTGTGCCATTAATGAAGGAGGACGAAGCATGTCGAATCAAGAAGTCTGTGCCTATCTTTCTTCCCCTGAAAGCAAGAACATTCTTATGGTAGATGGATTTAACCGAATAGCCGGTCCATTACCTATTGACAACGATTCGCTTCGCGGATTTAGATTAGACATTGACCCTGGTATCATTGATATTAAGTCGCCCGTGTATTGCGGATATCAGTATATATTCAGTAAGAATTCGTGGAACACTATAGGTGAAAGCGGATATGAATTGGAAGGTATGATACTTGCCGGTAACACACATGATTACAGTACACAATATGCAAAGGATATTATATCTGGTGGATTGAGCTTGAATATAAGCAGTTGTGTTTCTTCGTCTCTTCCTACGCTCAATACAACCCCTTTCCATCTGATAAATCTGATATTCGGCGCTCAGAAATATGATGGATATAGCCTATGCAATTACAAGACTTTTACACCTGAACTTATGTCTGCCATTTCTAATTATGCAAAAAATGGTGGAAATTTATTGCTTAGTGGCGCTTTTGTCGGATCTGATATGCAAACACCGGAAGAAAGAATGTTTACAAGAAACGTCTTTAAGTATAATTACGAGCAATCTTTACAATTAGACAATGTGACAAGTATTGACGGAATGAACACGAGTGTTCAAATTTATCATAATCCTAACGAATCTCATTACTGGGTTCGAACAGCCGATATTCTGCGTGGAACAGAAGAGTCTTTCTGTACCATGCTTTACAAACAAACAGATTTACCTTCTGCAATTGCATATCAGGGTAAAGACAGAAGAGCACTCTCTTTTGGCTTTCCGTTAGAATGTATTACAGAAGAGCCGGTACGGCAAAGCATAATAAACGCATCTGTTTTATTTTTATTAAGTAACAATTAAATGAAAAATAATATGTATAAGATTATCTGTAATATGAAAGCTTCTCGAACTATGGAAATAACAGAGATGCAACTACAGACAATAGAAAAGTATTCGCTTTTCAATGAATTGCTGGATAGCAATGGCATTGTTGATGAAAGTGTATTAGAGAAACTTAGACTTAATGTCCGTTCACTTCTTGAATCACATTTATCCGATGCCGATTTGTTGGATTTGTGCCAGAATGTAATTTTCCACAACAACATGAAGTGTTTTGGCCTTCATCAGCTGATTCTGCTTTATATCGATTGGGAAAAAGCTCAACTGGATGCACTTAAACCCACGCTCAAGGAAGGTATCGCAGAAGAGTAATCTGTGGGATTAATGGAACATAAGTTGTCCGACTGGCTGCCTACTACCCGTAAAGAGATGGAACTTCGCGGGTGGGATTGTGCTGATGTAATACTCTTCAGCGCAGATGCATACGTAGACCATCCTTCCTTTGGTGCCGCTGTCATAGGCAGGCTGCTAGAGGCTGAAGGGTTGCGTGTTTGCATTGTACCCCAGCCAGACTGGCATGGTGACTTCCGTGATTTCAAGAAACTGGGCAGACCACGGCTTTGGTTTGGCATTGCTCCAGGCTGTATGGACAGCATGGTTAACAAATATACAGCTGCCAGACGCTTAAGAAGCGAGGATGCCTATAGTCCTGATGGCAGGCACGATCTCAGGCCAGAATATCCTACAATTGTCTATTCCCGTATTCTCAGGCAACTCTTTCCCGATGTTCCTATTGTTTTGGGTGGTATAGAGGCCAGTTTGCGTCGGGTCATGCATTACGATTACTGGAAAGATCGGTTTATGCCCAGTATTCTAATAGATAGCGGGGCAGATATCATCACATACGGAATGGGTGAGAAACCCACCATGCAACTTTCCAATCTGCTTTCAGAAGCATTGACCAATTATCATCCAGCCCTGTATTACGATGAGAATGGCGAAGCGTTTGTAACGCATGAGACCTTCCGTGATGTTATCCAGAAGCAGAATACTGTACCACAGACGGTATCCATTTATGACTATCATGAGATTCCCGGTGGAATCCGGAAGGATGATATTGTGCTGCACAGTTATGAGGACTGTTTGTCTAACCTAAAACTCCATGCCGAGAACTTTCGTCATGTTGAGGAAGAAAGCAATAAACTAAAGGCTCAACGGCTCTTGCAGGAGACTAAGGGGAAATGGGTGGTAGTTAATCCGCCTTTCCCTCCTTTAACTCAGGAAGAGCTGGATCATAGCTTCGACCTTCCTTACACCCGTCTGCCCCATCCTAAATATAATGGTAAGCGTATTCCTGCCTACGATATGATAAAGTTCAGTGTCAACCTTCATCGTGGATGTTTTGGCGGATGTGCTTTCTGTACCATTAGTGCACATCAGGGAAAGTTTATCATGAGTCGTTCCAAGGAGAGCATCCTCCGTGAGGTTCGTCAGATTGCTAAGCAACCTGACTTCAAGGGCTACCTTAGCGACTTAGGCGGCCCCAGTGCCAATATGTATATGATGCACGGTAAGAACCCCAAGGCCTGTGCCGTATGTAAGCGTCCCTCGTGTATTCATCCACAGATATGCCCCAACCTGAATGGCGATCACCGTCCCCTCCTCGAAATATACAGAGAGGTGGATAAGATACGCAATATCAAGAAAAGCTTTATCGGTAGTGGAGTAAGATATGACCTTCTGCTACACGATTGGCAGGATGAAACACTGAACCGGGCTGCCAGGGATTATACGCGCGAACTGATTGTACATCATGTAAGCGGAAGACTGAAGGTAGCACCAGAACATACATCCGACCATGTTTTGGAGATAATGCGCAAACCCTCTTTCCGTCTGTTTCATCAGTTTAAGAAAGTGTTTGATGATATCTGCCGCCAGGAACATCTTCCCCAGCAGATAATACCTTATTTTATAAGTAGCCACCCTGGTTGCCATGCGCAGGATATGGCTGAACTGGCTATAGAGACCAAGAATATGGACTTCCAGCTCGAGCAAGTGCAGGATTTCACCCCCACTCCGCTCACAGTAGCTACCACATGTTGGGCTACTGGTTATCACCCGTACACATTGCAGCCTATCTTCTCTGCCAAAACACCGAAGGACAAGCAGCAGCAACGCATGTTCTTCTTCTGGTACAAGAAGGAGGAACGCCGTAATATAGAACAATATCTTAAACAGATAAAACGATTAGATCTCCTAAAACGATTATTTAAATAACGTTAACCCTAACCCTAACGCTAACCCATCAGCCCAATAGGCCCCATAAGACTCATAAACAGTAAACGATAAACAGTAAACTCATAAACAGTAAACTCATAAACAGTAAACTCATAAACAGTAAACTCATAAACAGTAAACTCATAAACGGTAAACAATAAACTAAAATACATAATTATGACAGAATGGTTTGAATGCAAGGTTAAATATGACAAGACCATGGAAGATGGCCTTATTAAGTCAGTAACAGAAACCTATTTGGTGGATGCCATCAGTTTTACTGAGGCAGAAAAGCGTTTTATCGATGAGATAGAACCCTTCATGGCAGGTGAGTTCGTTGTTTCAGACATCAAGCGTGCCCGCCTTTCCGAAGTAATGGAAAGCGAAGACCTTACAGATGATAAATGGTTCAAGGCACGTGTAGCTTTTATAACCCTTGATGAGAAGAAAGGTACCGAGAAGCGTATCGTTCAGTCAATCCTGATACAAGCCAAGGATTTCCGCACTTCACTCAAGAACCTGGATAAAGGTATGCACGGAACACTTGGTGACTGGGTTATAGTTTCTATTACAGAAACCAAGATTATGGACATTTTCAAATCAAAGCCAGATGAAGAACCCATCGCAGATAATCAAGGAGATTAAGCAGACTCTCCCACCCTATGTCCAGCTGGTGGCCGTAAGCAAGTTTCACCCTGCCAGTATGATAGAGGAAGCCTATGCTGGCGGACATAGAATGTTTGGTGAGAGTCATGTACAGGAACTTCAGCAGAAATACGAGGTGCTGCCCAAGGATATTGAGTGGCACTTCATAGGTCACCTTCAGACAAACAAGGTAAAGTATATTGCCCCATACGTTCGTCTTATCCATGCCGTTGATACCCATAAGCTTTTGGAGGAGATTAACAAGCAAGCCCAGAAGTGTAACCGCATTATCGACTGCCTGCTGGAGCTGCACATTGCTCAGGAAGAGACCAAATATGGCTTTTCTGCCGATGAAATGTACAATTATGTAAAGCAGGGTGAATGGCGCCAGTTGGAGAACGTTCGTATTTGCGGTCTGATGTGTATGGCCAGTAATGTTGAGGATGAGGCTCAGATAGCCAACGAGTTCAATCAGGCAGAAACGTTATTCCGAAGGCTCAAGCAGGAATTCTTTGCCCAGCAGGATTCTTTCTCCATACGTTCATGGGGTATGAGTGACGACTATCCTATTGCCGTAGAAAATGGCAGTAATATGATTCGTGTTGGCAGCAAGATATTTGGTCCAAGAGTATATTAATTTCACATTTTCTTCGATTTTGTGCAAAAAAATCGGTAATTTCTTGCAAAAACGGTAAACTTGCCCTACCTTTGTGCACAAATTTAAAGATTTTGTGCAAATGGAGCAGATAGTAGTACCCTCATATAATCAGATAATACAGGAAAGCATTCAGAAGTACTGGGACCGCGATTCCATGTCTGATTACGGCCTGTTTACCTTCAAGTATAAAGATGTAGCAGAGATTATTGAGAAATTTCATATTCTCTATAGCGAACTCGGCATCCAGAAAGGAGAGAAAATAGCTATTTGCGGACGTAATCTGAGTCGGTGGGGAGCTGCCTTCTTCAGCATTATCACTTACGGAGCTGTTGCCGTTCCCATCCTGCACGAGTTTCATCCTTCGCAAATTCATGACATCGTAAATCACAGCGAAGCCCGCTTGCTGCTTGTAGGTGATAAAGTGTGGCCATCGCTTACAGCCAGTGAGATGCCCCAACTCGAAGGTATCATATCTCTGGCCGATTATAGCGTATTAAGCAGTAATACCGAGAATTTTGCTAAGGCCGATGCTTCCGTTAAAGACATCTATGCTCAGAAGCATCCCAATGGTCTTCAGCCTTCCGACCTTCATTATCACCGCGATGAGGCTGATGAGTTGGCCATCATCAACTATACCAGCGGTACTACCAGCAACAGTAAGGGCGTAATGCTCCCCTATCGTGCCTTGTGGAGTAATTATGATTTTGCTGTTTCTGTTCTGGGAAATATCATTAAGCCAGGCGATAATGTGCTCTCAATGCTCCCCATGGCCCACATGTACGGAATGGCATTCGAGTTCACTTTCGAGTTCATTTCCTGCATTCACATTCACTTCCTCACCAAGATGGCCTCTCCTACAGTCCTCATGCAGGCATTGGCCGAGGTGAAGCCCGTAATCTTGATTGTTGTGCCCCTTATTATCGAAAAGGTAGTTCGCAAGGCTGTTCTTCCCAAGATCCAGACTCCTAAGATGCGAATCCTCATGAAGACGCCTATCGTTCGACATATTATAAAGAAGAAGATTTGCGATGGACTTACCAAAGCTCTAGGCGGTAACTTCTACGAGGTAATTATTGGAGGCGCAGCCCTTAATCAGGAAATAGAAAAACTGCTGCATGACATTGGCTTCAGATATACCGTAGGCTATGGTGCTACAGAATGTGCTCCCATTATCACCTACGAGGATTATCATAAAATGGTACCAGGCAGTTGTGGCAAGAATGTAATACATCAGGAATTGAAGATTCTCAGTCCTGACCCATTAAAGATTCCTGGCGAAATTCTTACACGTGGTTTGAATGTAATGCTTGGCTATTATAAGAATGAAGAGGCCACAAAAGCAACACTCGACAAGGATGGTTGGTATCATACAGGCGACCTTGGTGTTATGGATAAGAAAGGCAATGTCTTCATTAAAGGACGTAGCAAAAACATGCTGTTAGGTGCTAACGGACAGAATATCTATCCTGAGGAGATTGAAGACAAGCTCAGCAACATGAAGATGGTAGCCGAGTGTGTAGTCATTCAGAAAGGTGACAAACTAGTGGGGCTGGTATATCCTGATCCTGACCAAATTAAGGCAGAGAAGCTAACAGATGAAGGGGTAGTTGAGTTAATGGAGCAAAATCGCAAAGACGTTAATCCACTCCTCCCTTCTTATGCTCAGCTTTCTGCCATTAAGATTATGAAACAGGAATTTGAGAAAACCCCTAAGAAAAGTATTAAGCGATTCCTATATGCCAATGAAGATGTCTAAAACAATTATATGATTTTTGTTTTTAGCTTTAGAAATTTTATTGTTGAATTAAGTAAAACAAGGCAAAACTTTACAGTTCTGCCTTGTTGGTTGTAGCAATAAAGTTATATTTTTTTACTTATTTCCTTCATCGTGAGCACTCATGTTCTTGATAAACAGATTGACAACATGCTTCAAGAAGAAGGTATGCCTAACTGCATGGCGCGCCTTGTCGGCTATTGTGTTCTTTTCGACAATTGGTTTAGCTGCCTTCGCCTCAGCTTCTGCCAATCGTTGCTCACGCTGGTCGATCTGAGCACGCAAGCTATCTGAAGCGTGATTATAAAGGAATGTATAGCACGGCAGTGCCGCCTTCATGATATACGGAGTGAGGAAGGTGGTCACCACACTGGATGCCACGATGATGGGATAGATGATAGGATTGAGGACACCCAAGCTGGTACCCAGTCCTGCGATGATGAACGAGAACTCACCAATCTGCACAAAGGAGAAGCTGGTAAGCATGGAGTCACGCATCGTCTGACCGCCCCACCAGCAGCCCAAGGTGCCAAAGAGAATCATTCCGATGATAATCACCAGGCTGACATAGACGACACTAATCCAGTATTGCGCCAATGAAGCCGGATTGATCATCATACCCACAGAGATGAAGAAGATAGCTGCAAAGACATTCTTCAACGGTGTCATCAGTTTTTCGATACGATGTGACTCTACCGTTTCGGCAAGGATAGAACCCATTACGAAAGCACCGAGTGCACTGCTGAACCCTGCTTCCTCTGCCGACAGCACCATACCCAAGCACAGACCCAAGGCGAGGATGATAAGAGTCTCGTCATTCAAATGCTTCTTTATTCCGCGTATCAGCGTCGGGATAATCAGAATGCCACAGACGAACCATGCCACGAGTGTAATAGCCAGATCGGCTACCTTGCTTGCCAACTCGGCGCCATCGAACTGATGACGGATGGCTATACTGGAGAGCAATACCATCAGTACCACAGCTACCACATCCTCCACGATGAGGATGCTGGTAGCTCCCTTGACGAAACGCTCTTTGCTCATACCTGCCTCGTCAATGGCCTTCATCACGATAGTGGTGCTCGACATACAGAGCATGCCAGCCAGGAACAGGGAGTTTACCATATCAAATTTAGCATCCACTCCCACGACGTAACCTAAGAGCATCATACCCAAGATGATTGTCAACGCACCTATTGCTGCCACCTTGCCGCTGCTGATGAGGTTCTTCAGGCGGAACTCCAGACCGATGCAGAACAATACAAACAGCACACCGATGTCGCCCCATTGCTTCACGTTGTCCGGATTCACAAGGCTTTTGCCAAACAGATATGGACCAACCAAGACACCTGCAACAATATAACCCAGCACCACTGGCTGCTTTAACAACTTAAAAAGAATACTGACTACAGCTGCTGTAATCATCAAAACATATAAATCTTGTACCATAAATATTTATTATATTTATAAATACATTTTGTTTCATTATAATCTTTTTAATATAATGAATTGTTTCTGCTACTTTCGGTTTGCTATATAGGCCGAGATACGTTTAGCCACATTATCCTTAATGTTGCAATAGAAAAGTACGTAATCTTCGCCGTGACGGCCATCCGGGCCAAAAAATTCGGCTGCCACTTTGGCGGCCTCCTCGGTCATTTTCTCACCCATGGCATGGGTAACTACCACTCCGCGGTCAGGGAACACCTGTGCGTCCGCACCAAGGTCCTGAATCTCCAGTTTGCCGGTATCTTTGTTCGGAAAAAGCGACCCCAGATTCATGCTGGCCGGAGCATAAGTGTCGTCCAGTTTCCAGTTAAGCGGGTTTATACTCATAGAACCCGGCTGCAACACACAAGTATCAGCGTTTACTTCCCTGTTCTTAGGTCCTTCGGTATTCCAGGTGATGATAACACCCGTATCGCACTCACCAGTGGCAAACTTCATATGTGGGTATGTCTTGAACTCGTCCTTCGTGAAAGCGTAGCCAATCGGGTAAGCGGCAATCATACGCTTGTAGTAATCGGGGTGCTCCACAAAATATTTTTTTAGCACCATCTTAATGATAGCCGATCCCTGACTATGGCCAGCGATGATGAATGGGCGGCCGTTGTTGTAGTGCTCGAAGTAATAGTCTAATGCGGCAACAATGTCGCCATAAGGCATACCAGCAACGGAGGCATCGAAGATTCCGTCCCTCTTCCAGACCACCCCGGCATATCGCAGTCCTACTTGACGATAGTAAGGCATGAACACGTTGGTAGAATCTGCGTATGCGGTGGCGTGCAACATATATTCTGCGGCAGCACCCTCCAGCATTTCGGCATTTTCCATATCAGCATACTCCGGAGCACCCTCCGCCATGCTAGTCATTATATACTCGGTTGCATATACATAAAATGTGTCGAATTCCTTTGTAACTTCTGGAATCTGATACCAATTGGCCTTCTGAGAATAATCTAATGGCCGATTCATATTTTCACTCATTGTATTATAAGGTTTTAATTAGGCAGTATTACTGCTCAATGTTATACTTTGACAAAAGTTCTCTGAAAGCCTTTGCTTCAGCAGACTCTTTTACGTCTTTTTCAGCTCCAAGCATCCGTGCTGTCGCATGGTTTCTCATTTCAATAAACCTATGCGCCTGAGGTGTCCACTCTAAGTACTCATAAGCGTGAGGAACTCCGGGTTCTACATGGAGTTCTGTGAAAACACCAGCCTCCATAAGCTTCTGGGCATAGGAAATGTCTTCATCGCAGAAAAGATCAAGGCTGCCGACAATCACGAAAGTCTCTGGCAATCCCTTCAGTTGCTCAGCAGTTGCCACTGCGGGTGAAAAATAGATCATTTCTTCATCGGTAAGTTTCTTGTCCTGACCTTCAATCAGTTTTCCCCATCCGAAGACGTTATTCTCCTTTGTCCAGATACAATGCCCGGCATATTCATTCTTGTAAATATCCTTTTCGCCGCCGGTACGGTAGTCAAGCATGGGGTATATCAGCACCTGACCCTTCAGAGGAACCTTTCCCTTGTCCTTGTTGTAAAGAGCCAGACGTGCGGTCAGACCACCACCGGCGCTTTCTCCCTCAATGACAATATTATCCGCATCAATATTTAATTCGTCAGCATGCTCGTATGCATAAAGGAGTCCGGCATATACCTGTTCAAGCTCCATGGGATATTTGTATGAAGGATCCAGCGAAAGCGTATAGTCAGGAGCTATCACCGTGGCGCCGCACCCATCTGCCACGCCTTGTATTTTTGGCTCATCCATACTTACATTTCCAAAATGATAGCCACCTCCGTGAATGAAATAGACAAGCGGCGTTTTATCACCCTCTTTGTAATTCGAGGGACGGAAAACAAACATGTTTATCTTCTCATTTCCTACAACAATGGTCAGCTTCTTAGCGTTTTGAGGCTCTTTTCCTTCTACGTCTAAATCTGTATTTGATGTTCCTACGGGTACCGTGATGCCATCAATCAGATCATATCCTTTTGCCAGGAGATATGCGCTTTTCGTTTTCATATCTTTATCTCTTTTTTAATTCATTTTCTTACCGCCAAAATACACTTCACTTGGATTGTTGTAGCTGAATCCTTCATGCTCTGCAGTCAGCAGGTCGTTGTCGAACACCAGGAAGTCAGCATCCTTGCCTACCTCGATAGAGCCCTTAGAGGCCTCGATGCCCAACTGCTTAGCACCGTTAATGGTGTATCCCAGAATCATTTCCTCAATATTCATTTTCTCACAAGGAGAAGGGAACTCAGCCAAGACTCTGGTCATTTCAGGAGCTTTAGTCTTTTCGTTGATATATCGTGTCATGCCGATTTCCATGCCAAGATAGGGACTCCATGTCAGGAAATCGCCATAAATGATGTTATCGCTTGAGAAGGTAACGTTGGCACCTGTTTTCCACATCGTCTTGCTGCGGTACATCTTATTGGCACGCTCTTCGCCCAACAGGCTGCACCATATCTTATAAGGATTACCACCGGTACATCCGGAATGCCACCATGGTGAGTAATTAGCGTTGACACCGAGCTTCGCAAAGCGTTCGATATCTGCGTCATCCTGGATTTCCAGATGTGCACAGGTCACTTTTACGTGGAATTTGTCGCCCAGTTCCTTTCTGGCCAGTTCTACACCGTCAAGTACGGTACGGGATGAGCGCTCGCCAACGGTATGTGCATGGAAGTCCAGTCCTGCCTCGTTGAGCATCTTCATTACCTCGGCAACCTCCTCCTTACTGAAGGTTGTGCCACCTCGCTTGTTGGTATCTATATAAGGGGTAACCTGGGCAGCCGTCTCGATTCTCAAAGTGCCATCCATGAATACTTTAAAGGTATGTACATTCAGGTGTTCGGAGTCGAACTTCTGGCGGAAGCGCTTTACCTCTTCCACGACATCCTTCATCTTCTTGGGGTTCGTGAGCGCAATACTTCCATCGATGTAAACCGGTAGCTTGCCCTGTTTGTCCAGCTCATACAGTCGTTCATATATGCGCTCGTGAAGCGCATCACCCTCTGGGAAGCCAGCATCAAAGACTGCAGTCACACCTGCCTTTACAGAGAAATCTATCCAGCGTAAAAGTTCCGTATCGATCTGCTCGTCTGTTACATTCAAATCATCGAAGAGCATGTGCCAGCCTGAAGACTCAAAGGCATTTCCTGTCACATGTCCGTCTTTACGTACATAATAACTGAGTTCGGGCACGCGATCAGGTGTCTCGTCGGTAATACCGTGTCTGTCGAGTATCTTGGAATTCACCCATACGCTATGGCCTTCACCCTCAAGAATCAGCAGTTCGGCATCCGGACAGATGGCATCCAGGTCTTCCTTGACGATGTCATCCCCATTCAGGTATTTACGCTCCAGGATAAACCTGTGACGTTTCAAACCTGGATTGTTCTTGATGCTTTGCGCCATAAAGTCCAGGGCTTCCTGTTTGCTGGAGCAAACGATATATTCACCTGGATCCATATATGCGAATCCGATACTGGTGGTTACATGCACATGGCTGTCAATGATGCCAGGCATGATAAACTTGCCGCCGAAGTCGGTAACCTCGCCCTCATAAGCAGAAAGACCTGCTTCGTCTCCTACATACACAAATTTACCGTCCTTTACTACCAGGGCTGTTGCCTGAAGATTGTCTTGATTTGCAGTAAAAATCTTTGCGTTTTTAATAATCTGATCTGTTTTCATGTTATTATTCTTTTATGTTTATGTTATAGAAATGAAATCACTTAACGGCTAATGATGCCTTTATTTGTTAATAGAATCATACCCAGTGTCATGCATTCTGTAACAGGTACGGCGAGCCACATGCCTTGTGGGAAAATGAATTTGGGCATCAGGATAAATGCCGGAACCAGGAATATCAGACCCCGAAACAACATATATAACGTGGCTCGAGCGTTCTGTTCGGTGGCTTGGTAATATCCGATGATGGCAACATTCAATGCAAAGAATATGGCTGAATATGCGAACAAGGGAAGTCCGCTTATCGCTATATCATAGGCGTTGCTGCCTTCTTCCAGGAAAAGGCTGACAAGTGGTTTGGTACCTAAGGTGAGAAACATTGTTGCCAATACGCCGCAAATGGTAGCGGTAGCGAAACTAACCCTGAAGGCTTTTCGTACACGGTAGCGATTGCCTGCACCATAATTAAAACTGATGATAGGCTGGGCTGACTGTGCAACCGCATTGTTTACCATAAATACGACAGGATAAAGATAACAGGCCACACAGAAAGCGGCCACACCATCTTCGCCCAACTCGCGGATAAACACGTAGTTGCCAGTAAGCAGTATCATGGACATTGCCAATTCTCCCAGCATAGAAGAGAAACCGCTACGAGCCATATAGCCGACATTGCGGGCTGTCAGATAAAAACTGGTAAGGCTGAGTTTCAATCTGAGGATCTTGACGGTCTTTGCCTGGAAGAACATATACCATATAACCATTGCAGCAGCAGCGGCACAACTAATCGATGATGCGATGCCGCTACCCGCAATGCCCATCTGCATCGGAAACACAAATAGCCAATCCAGGAAGATGTTCAGTATGCCAGGAAAAATCTCTAATGAGGCAGCAAACTTAGGAGATCCGTCTATTCTGATGACAAAGGTGCCTATCATCTGGATGACAATGCAGATACAGCCAGGGAGAATGGTCAGAAGATAATCCAAACATAATGGCAATAAGGCATCGCTGCTTCCCAAAAGTCGCAAGAAAGGTATGCGAAAGAGAAAAACAGCAATTGATATAATGACCATCAGCAGCGTGCCCACATTGAAGGCCTGGGTGATGTTGATGTTAGCAGCTTTGTGGTTGTTTTTTGACAGATGGATACTTGCCACAAACGAAACGCCCACACCGAACATCAACGCAATGCCCGTCGTGGCCAAAAATAACGGCGAGACAATATTGATAGCCGCCAGCGCATTGCTTCCCACACCTTGTCCAACGAATATACCGTCTGCAACCATAAAGAGCGACGCAAACACCATCGACAACAGCGTAGGATAGAAAATACTATGAAATAGCGGCTCTATCCTCGTCTTTCCGAAGTCTATACTGTCTCTTTCCTTGTCTTTTATCTTTCTGGCCATATCTTCTCTATCAACAGACTTCTATGCCTTAAACACTTCCTCGCCATCCACGATGGTAGCAATGATGTTTGCCTGTGCCACCTTCTCGATGTCGTCATGCAGGAAATCGCAGTCAAACACCGTCATGTTGGCAATCTTACCGAACTCGATGGAACCCATACGATGCTCCTGATGGAACTGACGGGCCACATTGATTGTCATGGCACGCAACGACTGCTCGCGGGTAATAGCCTCTTTGAGATTACGAGCTTTGACGCCATCAATTCCCATGAATCCTGCAGGAACATTACGCTTCTCTGCCATATAAATGCTGAACTTGATGTCCATCATCGGAGATACAGGATAGTCGGAGTGGAACACCACATTGGCTCCGGCATCATAGAATGACTTGATAGGATAAGCCTGATCTGCCAATTCCTGACCCATATAAGCGACTTCCTGGTCATAAACGCCAGGAACAGCTGGTGACCACAGTGGTGGAACTGCTGCTACTGAACCGGTTTCTGCCATGCGACGGACATCTTCGTCGGTCACGAAGTGCAGGTGAGCCAGAACGTTGCGCTGGTCTTTATTGCCGGTAATCTTTTCGGCATCCTCGATACATCCCAACATATAATGCGTGGCACCGCCACCCTCAGAGTGAACGTGTACGGACATTCCTTCCTTGTCGGCCTCTGCAATCAGCTGCACCATCTTGTCGTGGTCATTGAAACGCTCATTACCGTGGTAGCCTGGCTGATCCAGATAGTCCTGGTTCTGCCACCCCGTATGTGCCTCAGTCACACCGTCAAGGAAAGCCTTAGCACCGATGATATGGAAATACTCACCGCTCATCTCAGCACGCTGGGCTGCGATGCGGGCAATCTCTGTCTTTGCGTCGGCATTATCAGTCACATACATCCATGCATAGGTGCGCAGCTTCAGCTTGCCTTCCTGCTGCAGTTCATAATATGCCTGGGGAGCAGCGTGATGTATAACTTCCGCACCAGCATCACCAACGGCTGTATAACCTCTGCTGAACGCAAACTCCTGCCAAGAGAGCAGATATTCCTTGATGTCTCTCACCGTAGTAGGCAACTTCGGTACGATTTCGAACAAAGGCCCTTCGCAGACATAGCCGTCAGGTTCACCATTCTTGTCCACATGAACCAAGTCATAACCCCATTTCTTGGCATACTCCGCATCGATGCCTGCCCATTCCAGCGCCTTTGTATTGAGAAGCATAGAGTGTCCGCCGCCAGTTTGCATGAAGAGCGGTTTTTCGGAACAGATCTCGTCAAGATATGACTTATCGACGTATTCTTCATTCTCCACCCATCCGGCAGCCACGTAGAAGTCACGCTGTGGATTCTTCGCAATAAACTCCTTGATAATCTCGCGATATTTGGGATAATTTGTTAAGCCTGCCTGCATCAAGTTCGCCTGTCCTATAGCACGTTCTCCGGCAAAGCTGCCGTGACAGTGGGACTCCATAAAGCCCGGATAGATGTAGTTATCACCATAGTCCAGCACCTGTGCGTCGGCACCGGCAAGTTTCTTCGCCTCCTCTGCGCTACCGATATAAGAGAATACACCATTCTTTACTACTGCTGCCTTGGCAAAAGGTCTTTTTTCATCAACTGTTATGATGTTGCCGAGAATAACTGTTTGTTTCATTGTATTGGTTTAAATGATATGATTATTATTTTTACATGATTATGGCATCAGATATTTTTTGCTAAGTTATGCCTTTTTTCCTAAATAACATTGTCCCAAAAGCTTATTATATCCACATTTTGCTTATTTTGAAACATTTTTTGCAGATTTTGACAGTTTGAGACTCGAAATAATATATTATACATTTAAGTATCGCTTCTGTTTTGTATTCCTTAGGCAGAAACATACGCGTCACATTGTCCATGTTAGAAAAACTGCTACCCTATTATATTTAAGATAGCAGTTTTAGGTTAGCGATTAGCGGTTAGCGGTTAGCGAACTTGAACCTCTTGAACTTCTTAAACTTCTTGAACTTCTTGAACGGTTAAGGTTAGCGTTATCGCTTCGTTACCTTATCAATGTAATAGTCAAGTCCGAAGATGGAGCCTGCCAGGAGGAATGCTTGTCCAACGTAGAAAAGAAGTCCGTTTGCCACATCTGCTATGGTAAACACCTGATAGGCTACCATTACCACACTTGTGCTAATCAGCATAACGGCACAAGAATACTGAATCTTCTTTTTTCTGTCCATACGTTAGAGTAAGCAGTTAACACCTGCACCGCCCAGTATGGCAGCTATAACATAACTGATAATCTGCAGGATTGTCTTTAGTGTCTTGTTCATAATTAGTGAGGTTAGGAGCCTCTCCCCCCGCCCTCTCCGAGGAGAGGGAGCCAAGGTTCTGAGGACTTTGTTAATGGTTTAACTACTGAAATAATTCTCTATTGGTTCGCGGTTAGCGGTTAGAGGCCCTCTCTCCTAAGAGAAAAAGTTGAGAGTTGATAGTTTAAAGTTGAGAGACAGTTTAAAAAGTAAATAGTGCCGCCACTGGCGGAGTAAAATAGTACTTCAAACCTGCTACTCTAA
>CADCIP010000035.1 GCA_902801485.1 uncultured Bacteroidales bacterium
CTGACAGAGCGGCACGTCACCGTTGCTGTGGATGACGAGACTACTCATGATGCTCTGGCAGCGCAAACGCAAATGCCCGTTGCACCATTGGTCGTAGAGTGCCACAAAGTCGAAATTCTCTTGCGTATCGTGGATGCTCATGGGAATCTGACTGATGAAGTCCGAGGTCGTCAGCAGTTCGCTCGTCGTGTCGAAGAAGGCCATTGTCCCATAGATGCCGATGCGCACGTCCACACCATATTGCTTGGCAATGTCAATCACAAATGCCATATCATCGAAGTTGTTCCAGGGCGACAGACAGAACATCAGCGACAGAGGTACCTCGTCCTTCAGTGCCTCCACTACCTGAATCACACGGTCGTAGCCGTCACGCCCTCGCATCCGCTGGTAAGTCTCGCGACCACCGTCGAGAGAGACGTACAGGTGCCGGGGCTGATAGAGACGGACGGCATCTATGACACGACGGGGCGCGAGACAATTAGACAGTAGCGTGTAGTTTGGATGATGCTTGCGGAACCACGCCATGATTTCCGCAGCCTGTGGGTGCAGGATAAACTCGCCACCCTCTAGTCCTACGGTTGTCCGTTTGGTGATGCACTTGCTTTGCATAATTCGACGGATGTCATCGAGCGATAGATGTTCCACTTTTTTCTGCCAGATATTGCAGTGCTTGCATTGTGATTGGCAGGCTGTTGTCGAGTAAATCATTAATTGCGAAAGACATTTGTGGCGTGGCCGCATAATGTTGTTCAGATAGAGTAGCCCGTTGTAGGCATAATCGTAAATCGTGTACATAAAAATTCGTTGCAGTTTCTACTTATAAAGTCTGAAACTGCAACGAATGACTGCACGGAGAGTGTGATTATTTCTTCAACTTTCCTTTGCTTCCCAGATATTTCGTGAATGTCTCCCACTGTGCTGCTCGTTTTGCACGATTGGCTTTCACCAACTCGTCGTTGAGAAACTGCGGCGTGTTGGGATAGCAGTCGTAAAGGTAGTAGTGGCCGTCATCAATAACCTCGCCATCCATCTTTCCACAGCAAAGAACAAGGTCGTCAAACACTTGGCTACAGATGAGACCGACATGGATGGCCCCACCTGAAAAGAGATGTTCGCCACCAAGATAGAAATCGACGCTTGCAAGCAACGGGATTTGTTCCTTTAGTGGTGCCATCGTGTCGCAGAAGCGCAGTTCACGGGTAGTGACGTCAAACCATTCAATATCATTCTCGGTGAAAAGGACATTCTGTGTGTCACCGATAGAGCGCGTCCCAGACTCATTGACACCACAGGCATATAGCGTGGTTTCTGATGCAGGACACGTGGTAAATGGCTTCTCGGGTTCGTTACCGTCAAGACTGCAAGCAGTCAACGTCGTGCTGGCAATGGCTATCGCCATCATCCAAGCGAGGGGTTTGTAATACTTCATATTCTACAGAGTTAAAATAAACGTCTCTTTACTTATATAGTCCGCTGAACTGCGAAAAGACTGCACGGCTACCACGTAAATCTGATGCCCAGCGGCAGAGAGAAGGTGAACGGATGCTCTGTGCGGTAGGTCTCGATGTCGCTGCCCGTCGGGATGTAGTATTGCAGACTTGGCTCGGCAAAGAGTCCGATGCTGGGCGTGAGGTTGTACTGCAAACCGATACCAGTGCCGACTGACCACTGCCACGGGACGCGGAGGGTGGTCTTGTCCGTGGCCTCCAATATGCCATGCAGGTAATAACTTGTGTTGAGCGGTGAGTAGAGAGGAATCTCTGTGGTAACACCGAGGCTGCCGTAGAGGCTCCACGCCTTGCCAGTGTACATATTGCAGATGCCCTTTACGTGGATGCCGAGGTAGTGAATGATCTGCTGCTCTTTGATGGTATTGCCGTTTGAACCCATCTCAAACTCAGACTTCAGACGGCTGTAACTTAGTCCAGTTTCCAGACTAAAGCGATTACTCTGTTTATACTTCAATGCCAACGAGAAGATGATAGGCATGTAGTGATGGCTCTTACGCACAATCTTGTCTGTGCCTGGTTGGGCGGCATTGTTCAGGGCAATGTTCATGATAACGCTGCGAGTGTGACTCCTGCCGTCGTCGGGATTTTCTGCCAGGAAGGCTGCGTAGTCGCTCCAGTTCTCGAAGGTGACGGGCGATGGCGGCTCGCCACTGATGACTAAAGTCGGTATTTCCGTGAAGCTGTATGGACGGTTATAGCTCTGTTCGCCCAAACCTCCAACGTATGCGAGATTCACCGACCATTTATTCTGATGACTGGTGCCGATGGCAGGTTTGTCAGGGAATAAGTCGGCAATGTCGTAATGCGGTATCTCCACCTTGTGTATAGTGTCCGTCGTTGTGGTGTCAGGGATTATCTGCTCCTGAGCTATCATATTAGATAAGGTATCAGACACGACAGAATCCACAGCTTGGGCAATGACCGATTGCAGGGTGTCTGTGGCAATGATGGTGGTATGATGCACAGGCAGATGAACAATCACAGGCACCTGTGGCTGCTCCGTCCGAGAATCTTTCTGCGATTCTTTTGGCGTATCTTTCTGCTTCGCCACAACAGGCTTTTCATCCTTGACCACGGTATCTCCTTTCTTGAGCAGGAGAAACGTAACAGGAACAAGTAGCAACAGAAGTCCGGCAACCCAATACTGCTTCATCATCTTGCGCAGCATCTTCTTCGCCCGTGCCAGTTGCGACGATGACGAATGTGGCTCGATGCTTAGCATGGCGGCAATCTCCTTGTGCGTCATACCTTCAAACACCGACAATCGAAATACCTGCCCATAACCAGCTGGCAGTCTGTCAATCATTCTTACCACCTCGCTTAACGGCACACCACTCACGTCCCTTTCCTCGTCTTCGGCAGTAATCAGTTCAGCCTCGCTCGTCTCTTCGAGCGAAACCGTTGGCAATGCCTCCAGATGATCCTTGCATTTCGATGCCACGTTCCTTGTGATGGCCGTCATCCAAGGCTCGGCCCGTCGCACGTCGCGCAGCCTGTCGAACGAAGTGAAGATAATCACGAAAGCGTCGTGCAGCACATCCTCCACCGTCTGCTCGTCGCTGATATAGCGCCGGCACACGCCCCTCATCCTCTGGGCGTATGCCTTGTACAGTTCTCCGAGGGCATCCGCGTCCCCCTGTCTGCATCGTTCTATCAGCCTTGTTATCTCCATCGTAAACATAACGTCTCTATTTATATAGTCCTACAACAGAGTAAAAGACTGCATAAAAAACTATAATAATCTATAAAGACAAAATGGTAGATTTTTATTAATGATGGCGAGAACGTGCCAACGCTTGGTGACGTATACCTTGGATTTCTTCTTGCGAATAGCGGAAATGATTTGGTTGGCAACTTTATCGACGGGCATCACCCAAAACAGACCATCACCTTTTGCCATAGCGGTATCAACGAGACCAGGACGAATGTCGGTGACGTGAATATGGTTGCCACTCTTGTATGCCTTCTTGCGCAAAGCTTCCATGTAGTTGATTTGGTAGGCTTTAGTCGCACTATATGCTGGTGCCATCGGCTCGCCACGTAGCCCGCCAACAGAGGTGATTGCTACAAGGTGACCATGACCTTGCTGTTCAAAGATGTGATAGAGTGTATCAATGACAAATGTCCAGCCTCTTACGTTAGTATCAATCGCAGGACATTCCAAAGCATAGTCAAGTGATGGATTGAGATCGCCAGTGCCAGAGCATACGATGGCGAGATCAATGTGTTTCAGTTTTGCGCAAAGCATGTGGATGGCCTGCTCGATTTCTTCTCGTTTGGTGATGTCAGCCGCAGAAGTGAAAGCGTTGTCGGGGTGTTGCTGGTATAGTTCATCCAGCAAATTTTCGCGTCGGCCAACTATGCCGAGGCTGTTGCCATCAACAGCGTACTTTTCAAAAAGTGCCCTTCCTATGCCTGAAGTTGCTCCAATGATAATGATGGTTTTCTTGTTCATTGTTTTAGCTTACGATTTAATCCTGTTCTCAATCAATTTCCTTATCTCCTTCCCAAACACCTCTTCTGCATAATCTAAAAGAAGGGTTGTAGAGGTTATTTCACGTTCAGCCACTCCCTGCATGAATTCGAAGAAACGCTGTTCGCCTACTTTTTGTTCCAAGTCATACAGTAGCAAGGCACCTTTATTATATAGGGCATCGTAAGCTTCAGGAGCATCACGATCAACCTCGTAGATGGGGCAAGCATGGCGGGCATTTTCGCGGCAGGCTTCCAGATAACACTCGAAAACGTGCTTGTCGAAATGGCACTTGATATACCACAGCATACTGAACTCAGCAAAGCCTTCGTTGAGCCAGTCTTCCCAACTGAATATCGGTGCTTTGTTCCACCAGAGATGACCCATTTCATGGCCAATGGCAGTTTTGAAGTCCTCGTTGAAGCGTTTCGTCGCGTAGGCAATGAAATTTTTGCGGCTGATGCCCCCACCACGACTTGGCACAACAAGGAATTTCATATAGTCGTTGCTGGGATTGGTTTTGAACAAGCAGGTATAGAATTGCAGCACCTCGCTGCATGCGACCAGTGCAGAGTCGGCATCTGCATCGGCGAAGTCGGTATAGACCACTTCGAATGTACGCCCATCACTGGACATTTTCTTCGATTTGAGCGATGGCGAGGCCACAATCTGGAGGTCGAAGCCTCCCCACGGTTGCGACATTTCCCACTTGTCACCCATGCGCTCTACAATGCCTGAGCCGCTGACCGTGTAGCCGTCGTTGATGGAGACAGAGACGTTTGCAGTGAAGTCGCGGCTGTCGCTGTTGACGGGGAACCATGCCATGTAATAGCCCAGTTGTACCCAGTCCTTTTCCATCGAACTCATCCAAGTGTCGAGGCTGTCGAGGTTGCAGGTATAGTCGAAGGTAATGCTGCAAATGCCCTTCTTCTGTGGAGCTGTAAGGCGAAGCGGTGCTCCCTGCTGGATGTATGTGTTAGTCGATTTGGCCTTAGTTCCGAATGAGTATGTTAGTTCCTTCTTTTTGTAGCGAACGTGGTTGATTGTCGAGTTTTTCCAGAGAGTGAGATCAATGCTCTCTCGGTCTCTGAAATCTATCTGTGCCGTCGCTGTCACGGTGAGCGTCTTTTTCTCCACGTCAATGTTCAGCTGTATGTCGTATCGCTTAACGATTGGGGCGTTGGTGTCCTCCACGACCGCTTTCTTTGGATAAGAAATTTCCCTCTTATCCTCAGTCTCATGCTTGTAAGTACGCATAGAGTCCATAAAGGCCGTCCATCGTGCATCGTAGTGAAGCGTTCTGTAGTCTTCTTCTGTTAAGAAAGTGGTGTAAGCATATGCATATTGCCTGCCGAACTTCTCTCTGAACAGATTGAGATAATAAAAGGTACTGTCAGCATCACCAGCCGCCAGTGCCTTGTCAGCAGCTATCCAATAATCATTGGCCGTTTGTGCCATCCCGAATGTCGCTGCTGATAACATCGCTAGCAGGAGGAGGAATCGTCTGTAGTGTCTCATATTCATTTCGTTTTATTGATATTCCGAGTCACAAAGTTACAAAAAGGCATAAAAATAGGCCCTTGGCTAAATCTGAAAAAGAAATGCCAAGGGCTAATGTCTCAACTTAGGTTGAGAGTTTCTATCTGTTATAGACTATTACCTGTCGCCAAATGTAATATCACGCCGTATTTTGCTGACAGTATTTGGATGGACGTTCAAGAACGAGGCGATGTCTTGTAAGTCAAGAAACTCCATGATACCAGGACAGCGTTGCAGCAACATTTCGTAACGTTCACGGGGCGTAGTACAATGGAGGTCAAGATAGCGCGAACGGAATTGACTGAGAATGTGCTCGCCAATCATGGCTCGTAGTTTCATCGTTTCCATGTTTTGATTGAAGAATTGTTCCAGTTGCTGGCCCGTAACCTTCAGTACACGGCTGGGCATCATGGCTTCAATTGTGGCCTGTGACGGACGGCCATAGAGAAATGTGGGGTAGTCGCACACGAACTCACCCTCAAACGAGAACCACGTGATATGTGCCTTGTCATCGCTCATGCCATATTTAACATATTTGAAACATCCTTCAATGACAAAGCCAAACCACCGTGCAGGGTCACCCTCGCGCTCCAGTTGATCACCCTTGCGATAAGCAATCTCCTCACCCTCCCGTTCGCAGAACTCCCGTAGCACCTGCAAATCTAATCGATTATTGTTAAATTTCTGTTCCATTGTCGTCGAATTTGTTGGCAAAGGTAATGAATTTTACCAAGAAATCGTTTCTTTTTGTTATAAGTAGGGCTTACTTTAGACATAATTTGCTTAAATTACGCGCGAAAAAGTGATTTTATGTTTCCATTTCGAGAAAAAGTAGTACCTTTGCAAACACATTGACAATTATAAGTCATCTATGACAATAGAGGATGTTAAGGCAATCATACAAGGAGATGAAACCCGCACGTTGGAAGTGAAGAAAACAACGGGTGAGTTGAAGGATGGTATGCGCTCCGCATGTGCTTTCCTTAACACAGCTGGTGGCTGGCTGTTCTTTGGTATTGCTCCTATTACATTAAAGATTCTGGGACAGGAGGTGACAGACAGCACACGTAGAGAGATTGCGAGAGAGGTAGCAAAACTGGAACCGCTGATAGACCTTCCTGTTGAATACATAGATGTGCCTGATCGACCTGGTTGTCAGGTCATAGCGCTACATCTGGATGCACCGTCATATTGGTATGCGCCTTATACATACGACAACAAGCCCTATATGCGAATAGAGAGTACTACCGTAGTCATGCCTCGTGATATCTTTGAGGATCGATTGATGCGTAGCAAGACAAATCTTCATAAATGGGAAGACCAAATCTGCGAAGGCATCACAATTGCTGATCTGGAGGAACAGCGTATTCGTGGCGGTGTCCGTCTCGGTGTTGAACGAGGCCGAATGCCAGAATCTTCTCTAATGGAGTCAACAGAAAGCCTTGTAGGAAAGCTAAAACTTACGACAGATGGCGGACTAAAGAATGCTGCAGCAGCTCTATTCCTTCGAGATACCAGTCAGTTTCCCCAATTTTTGCTCCGTATGGCTCGATTCCGGGGAAATGACAAAACTGAGTTTATTGACAACCAACGTGCATACGGCAACTTTTTCACTCTGCTTGATGCTGGCATGGCGTTCTTCTTCAAGCATCTTTCCCTTAGTGGCAAGATAGTAGGCTTTACGAGAGAAGAAAAACTGGAAATTCCTGCTGAGGCTCTGCGTGAAGCCTTGACGAATGCCCTTTGTCACAGACAGTTCCATAATACAAGTAGTTCTGTGGGTATCGCCATATATGATGACCGTGTGGAGATTGAAAACACTGGTCATTTACCAGATGAGTTGACGGTTGAAACCATCAAGCAGTCTCATCATTCATTCCCTCAGAACCCAACCATTGCTGACGTACTATTCAAAACCACGTTCTTGGAGAACTGGGGCAGTGGTGTAGGTCGTATGGTTGATGCTTGTCGTGAAGCGAACCTCCCTGAACCCGAATTCAATCAGAATGCAGCATTCGTATGGGTTACGTTCAAGCGTACAACTATCAATGCATACAACCATACAAGTTCACCATACAACCATACAACCATACAAGTTCACCATACAACCTCAAAGGAGCAAGCTAAAAATAAGCGTTTAAAGAAATTCTTGATGGCTATTGGTGAAAATGGCGCAAATCTAAAGGCGTTGATGGATGATATGGACTTGCGCAACAGGTCGAGTTTTGTAAACACCTACATAGCCCCCAATTTGGCAGAAGGTTATATAGCCATGCTCTACCCTGAATCTCCAAACCATCCAATGCAGTCATACTATCTGACCAACAAGGGCAGAGAACTATTGGAACAGCTCTAATTTCAAGGGGTGATAATTCTTGTATTTGCAAAGGAATTTGCACAAAGTAACCGTTTTTGAGGTGTAAAAAAGTTAAAAACGTTAAATCTTAATTATCCCCTCCCATCTACAGAATCTCCGTCACCACTTTTCTACCGTTTTAATCAAAAATATTGGTACACAGCGAGTTGCAAATACGGAAACTGGATATACAGGAACGGTCAGCGGAACTGTTGACGGTAGTCTTTATCCGGATGTAAGGAGTGTTGTAAAAGGCTTTCTGACAGGAACCGTAGTACCCCAATCGGTAACCAGCGGGTAAGTTCTGCAAGACCAAGGCGAGGGCGCAATGTTCTACCTTATAAAGGAAGGGGACGAGTTTGTGGTTCCCGCCGGTAAGTGTTGGATGAATCCTCTGCCATCATCGGTAAAAGCATACGGATTTGTTATAGATTCGTCAACGGCTATCGAAGCTACAGAGAAAGGTAAATACCAAAGTGACGTATATACCCTGCAAGGCATCAAGGTGAAAGAAACGGAAGCAGGCAGGATATGTGTGAAGGATGGAAAGGTGATTATGAATCTTAAATAAACGGCTTTATTATGAAAAAGAAATATGTAGCTCCGGAATCAGAAAGTATTGAGCTGAAATCCATAACACCTTTGATGGCTTCCTCCTCTCTACAATATACAGACGAATACGCAAATAACGAAAACGAAGTATTGTAAGAAAAAGAATCAGCGCAAATTCACATGCGCTGATTTTTTTTGATTCTTATTTTGTATTGTCCTCGCTTATTCGTAACATTGACTATCGTCGAAAGTACTTTCGTTCGGGAATATAAAGAAAAACACGCTTTTCTTTTGTACTCCGCTCACTTATTCGTAATTTTGCAGCGATAAATTGGAATATTGTGGCAAAATCAATAATAGAAAATAAGGGAAGTGTTAATATCAAGAACAAGAAGGCGGAGTTCGACTTCCTGCTCTTGGACCAATATACCGCCGGCATTGTGCTTACGGGAACTGAGATAAAAAGTATCCGTAAGGGTAAAGCAAGTTTGGTGGACACATACTGCATGGTACACCACGATGAGGTGTGGGTGAAGAATATGTATATAGCTCAGTACGAGCAGGGCTCGTATAACAACCATGTGGAACGGCGCGACCGCAAGCTGCTGCTGAACCGCAGGGAGATTCGTAAGATTCAGAATGCTGTCAAGGCACCTGGCTTCAGCATCGTTCCCGTTCTGCTGTTTATCGACGAGAACGGAAGGGCCAAACTGGATATTCATATTGCCCGAGGTAAGAAGGAATATGACAAGCGTGAGACCCTGAAAGAGAAGGAAGACCGCAGGGATATATCGCGCCAGTTCAAGAAAATCATTTAAAGACCGCCCTTTAACTCCCCCTCTATGGGGAGGACAAGGAAAAGAGTATAAGCAATAATGGGAGTAAAAAAGGACAATACAATCTATACTTGTGGCTTCAGAATCTTTCTTTGTCTGTTGCTGCTGACAGCTTGCTCGAAGCGGGAGGCTAAGGAAAGTGCTGATGCTTTGCCTGACATATTTCCTGATTATATTGGCGTAACAATACCCCAGAATATCTGTCCTATGAACTTCTCTGTCCCTGATGCAGATTATATTCGGGCTATTATTAAAAACGAAAGGGGAGAGGAAATTGATGTTTGCGGCAAGGATCATGTGGAGATTCCGGAGAATGCCTGGCATAAGTTGCTCAATGGGACAAAGGTTCTGGATGTGACTGTTTCTGCATGGACGGAGAAATATCCTGAAGGTGTAACTTATAAGTCTTTCCCCATTAACATTACAAGTGATGACATCGACCCATGGATTGCTTACCGCCTGCTGCCTCCTGGTTATGAAGGATGGAACAGAATGGGTATCTACCAGAGAGATATTACCAGTTTCTACGTGGAACCTATCGTAGAGAACAGTCAGAACAACTGGGGGTGCGTAAATTGTCATTCCTTTGCCAACTACAACCCCAAGGACTTTACTTTCCATGCCAGAGGAGAGAACGGCGGTACCATCGTGATGCGTGACGGCAAAATGAAGAAGGTTGACATTAAGGCCATGAGTAACGGACGACACGGCTCGTATAACATCTGGCATCCTTCAAAACGCTACATCGCGTTCTCAAGTAATTCTACACACCAGAGTTTCTACGGGCAGAGCAAGGATAAGATAGAGGTTTACGACCTGTGGTCTGATCTGATAGTTTATGACATTGATAACGAGAAAGTATTGCAGGACGAAAGGTTCACAGACACACTGAACCTGGAGATGTTCCCTTCTTTCTCGCCCGACGGGAAATGGCTTTACTTCAGTACGGCTCATCCCGTAAACATGCCAATGGAAAACGAAAAGTTACATTACAGTATTGTTCGCGTTCCGTTCGACGAGGAGACTGGTAAATTGGGAGCTGTCGATACTGTATATAGTTCATACGAGAGAGGAGGTACAGCTATGATGCCCCGAATTACTCCGGATGGCAGATATATGCTTTTCTCTCTTTCAGATGGAGGAGCCTTCAACCTGTATCATACAGAGTCAGACCTACAGATGATGGACCTGCAGACACGCGAATTGTTACCAACAGACATTCTGAACAGTCCCCGTTCGGAGAGTTACCATGCATGGAGCAGCAATGGCAAGTGGATGATGTATATGACAAAACGTTTCGACGGGCGGTATAGCCGTCTGATGCTGGCATACTGGGATGGTACGAAGTTCCATAAGCCTTTCCTGCTGCCTCAGCAGAATCCCGAAGAGAATACCCTGTTGATGATGGCTTATAACATTCCGGAGTTTATTAAGGCTCCGGTGGTGGTTTCCAAAGACGAATTGGCTGAATTCTTTAAACAATAAAAGCCCCCTCCATCTCCCCCCTTTTGGGGAGTGATAATAACAGATAATAAAATATGGAACAGAAAAAACATAAACATTTTAGAACAACCAACTCCTCCTCCAAAGGGGGAGGTCGGGAGGGGGCCATATATTATTCGGTTCTGGTGGTATTGATGCTAATCTTTGGCATTTATACAGCCACAAAATTCCCATATACCTATATAACTATGGAAGGTGACAACTTCTGGGTACTGACATGGGACTTTTGGAAACTGAAACTGGCCACACTTCCTGCCATAACCATGTGGTTGAACGACTATCTGATGCAGTATTATGCTTCTGTTCCTGTTGCCGCATGTATTCAGACGCTAACGCTTGGTATAATTGGAGTGTTAGCACATACAGTCTTGAAGCGTTTATCCGTTAGGAAATGGCTTTATTGGCTGGGACTATTACCTTCCGTAATACTTGGCTTTTACTGCACATTTTGTCTTTCGTTCCAACTCCAATGGATATTCCTTCTGCTCTTGGTTCTGGTATTTCTGTCAATACGCAACTTTAAAGGTCAGGTATTGTTCAGCCTGCTATGTGTTCCTGTCGGCTTTTTACTTATGACGACACCTATGCTTGCCGTTCTGCTGCTTATTCTTTTTCTATCCCCGCAATATCGTCCTAATGGTGAAAAGGTATGGAAGCCTTCCCTCGGGAAGGTCGGGATGGGGTTACTTTCCCTATTATTCCTGGGCATAACCCCCAAGATATACAGTCAGCAGGTTGCCTTTATTCCTTTCGAGGAACGTTACAATAAATGGGGGACTTATTTCGATCCGTTGACAAGTGTATACAGCCATGATGGAGAATACATTAAGAAATGTGTATGCATGGCTAACGACAACCGTTGGGAAGATCTGTTATATAAAGAGCATATTAAAAGTGATGCACAACGCGGTAACGGCACTGCATTAAGGTATGCCTTACTTGCTGAGTCTGCCTTGGGAACCCTGCCGGAGAATTTATTGGATTATCCCATAAATGACGAGAACTTGTTCTTGTATCCTCATTTGTCAAACCGTGTGGCTTCACCGTTTAACAGGCTGTTTTATTTAAATTTAGGAGTTTATGATGAAGCATTCCATCATGCACAGGAATATAGTCTGCTAATGGCAAACGGAAACAGTTTCTCAAGCATAAGGCAACTGACAGATTACAGCATAGAGGAAGGAGAATGGGATATAGCAGAGAAGTTCCTGACGGTTCTTTCCCGTTCCTCCTGCCACAAGGATTTTATTCGGGAAAGACGTGCAACGATGGAAAAAGCAAAAAAGAGCTTCAATAAGAATATCGCCTTACGTGCCGATAATTTTGTAGGCGGATATTCTTTTCCCGTAGAGATGCTTAGGTTGGCACGTTACTATAAAGATTCGCTGGACAGGAAAAAGATGATCGACTATGCCATCTGTGCATACATAATCAGAGGAGATTATAATAGCTTTATGATTGCTGTTAATGCCTTTGATATATACAAGGATAAAGAACTTCCCAAAGCATATAGGATTTTTGCACAAAATTTTAAATAAGAGAAATATGAAAGCACTAAAGTTATTGGCCATAATGGCTGTTGTATGTCTTACTGGTTGTAAGCAGAAGTACGAGTATCAGACTGTTGAGAACGACCCTCTGAATACAAAAATGTTCACTTTGCCCAATGGGTTGAAGGTTTATATGACTGTCAACAAGGAGCAGCCCCGTATTCAAACATATATTGCTGTGCATGCCGGCAGTAAGCACGAGCCGACAGAGACAACAGGTCTGGCTCATTATCTTGAGCATATGATGTTTAAGGGCAGTACCAATTTAGGCACGACAAACTACGAGGAAGAAAAAGTCTTATTGGATAAGATAACAGATCTTTACGAGGTTTACAGAACTACCACAGATCCGGAAGAGCGCAAGGCTATTTACCACCAGATAGACAGCATCAGTTACGAGGCCAGCACATACTTCATTCCCAATGAATATGATAAGGTTATGGCCAACATAGGTAGTGATGGCAGTAATGCATTTACCAGTAACGACCAGACGGTTTATATGGAGGATATTCCCAGTAATCAACTGGAGAATTGGGCAAAGGTTCAGTCAGACCGTTTCAAGAATATGGTTTTGCGTGGTTTCCACACAGAGTTGGAGGCTGTTTATGAGGAATATAATAAGTATCTGAACAGCGATTGGGACAAGTTGTCAAATGCAATCTTCGGTACCCTGACTCCTACTCATCCCTATAATCATTCTGTTATCGGTTTGGGTGAGCATCTGAAGAATCCAAGTCTGAAGAATATCATGGAGTTCTTTCATAAGTATTATGTCCCCAATAATGTGGCAATTTGTATGAGCGGTGACTTCGATCCAGACGAAGCTATGGACATTATTACCAAATACTTTGGTGACTGGGAAAAGAATGAAGATTTAAAGCAGCCGGAGATTGAAGCACAGCCCGAACTTACCGCTGTTGTTGAGAAAGAGGTGGTAACGCCCAATCCCGAGTCTGTTTTGCTGTCGTGGCGTTTCGATGGAATAAACAGTCACCAGAGTGATACATTAGCTCTCTTGGCTCAGGTATTGCACAACGGCAAGGCCGGATTGTTGGATCTGGATTTGAATCTACCTCAGAAAGTTAATGCAAGCGAGAGCGAGATAGTATCATACTGCGACTATACAGCATTCCTGTTGACTGCTATGCCTCAGCCGGGTCAATCGTTGGAAAGCTTGCGTAATTTGCTGGTTCAGGAAGTGGAGAAGGTCAGAAATGGAGATTTTTCTGACGACCTGGTAAAGAGTATCATCACAGAAAAGAAACTTGCCGAACAGCACATGCTTGAAGAAAATGCATCAAGAGCCATGCAGTATGTGGATGCTTTTACTAACGATGTTGAATGGGCTGACGAGGTTGGCAAATTAGGCAGAATAGAGAAGCTGACGAAAGAGGATATTGTTGCTTTTGCCAAGAAGCATCTGAAAGTCAACAATTATGTATGCGTTTACAAAAGGATAGGCGAGGACAAGGATGTTAAACCTGTTGAGAAACCTGCCATTACTCCTATTCAGATGAACCGTGATACGGTTAGTGTATTTGCAAAAGAAATTCTGAATGCCGAGGTGAAGCCTATAGCCCCCGTATTTGTCAGTTTAGCGAATGATATTACATACCTTAGCGCCAAAAGCGACATTCCTGTGTTGTACAGAAAGAATGACCTGAACGGTCTTTTTAATCTAAGCTATCGTTATGAAATTGGTACGACATCTGTTATGGATGATGGCCTGAACCGTTATATCCCATTAGCTACCGATTATATTGATTATCTGGGAACGGACAGCATGTCTGCCGAACAGATAAAGCAGCAATTCTATCAGTTGGGCTGCCGATTCGATGTCAGTTGTAACATGCGTACTACTACCGTTACTCTTAGTGGTCTGCAAGAGAATATGGAGAAAGCCGTTGCATTGATGGAAAAGGTACTCTCTACAGCTAAGCCTGATACAGTGGCACTTCAGAACCTTATAACAACAAAGCTTCAGGAACGCGAAAACATCCTTAATATGTTCGACGCTTACAGCTATTTTTTGCGTAACTATATGCGTTATGGTTTACCTGGCGTGGAACTGGAACTTACGAATCAGGAACTTACGGATGCCGTTTCTAAAAGTGATGCTTTGGTAAGCATAATCCGTGACTTGTCTAACTATGAACATGTTATAACATATTACGGACCTATGCAGACGGATAAACTGATTACCGTAATCAATAATGAACATCAGTCTGCCGATGAACTTAAAAAAGTTGAAGAGAAGAAATTGCCCGCTTTGCTTTTGACAAATGAAAATGAGTGTTTTGTATTCCCCTACAATGGAACTCAGAGTTTTGTTATGAGTCAGTATGCCTGTGACGGTAAAGAATGGGACGAGAGCAAACTGGGCGTCACATACATGTATAATAATTACTTTGGTGCCGGCATGAATACTGTTGTATTCCAGGAGATGCGAGAGAAACGTAGCCTTTGCTATGGAGCCGGTGCAAGATACAGTCTTCCTGCATACCGAGACCAACATTGTATGTTTATAACCACCATTCAGAGCCAGAACGACAAACTGAAGGAATGTATAGAGGTGTTTGACGACATTGTCAACAACATGCCGGAAAGCCAGACATCGTTTGAGGTTGCAAAGAAGGGCGCTCTTACTCAGTTGAGTACCGAACGTGTTAAGCGCACAGAGTATTTTGACATTTACTTCGATGCAAAGGATTTGGGTATCGATTACGACAAACGTCAGAAGATATACGAGCAGTTGCAGTCCATTACGCTTGAAGATATTGTTAAGTTCCAGCAAGAAAATGTGAAAGGACTTCATTATCGGAGCGTCTTTGCTGGAGATCCTAACGGGTTGTCGAAGGAAGAGTTGCAACGACTTGGCGATGTTAAGACGCTGACAGCTCATGAGGTATTCGGCTATTAATATTAAAATATAAAAGAATAATAAGGTAAAGGGGTAATAAGATTTTAAGGATGGCAAGTAATAATATTGAAAAGATCTTAGGTCGTGGTAAACTCATGGTGCTGGATGGCGCCATGGGTACCATGATTCAGAGCTATCATCTTACGGAGGATGACTTTCGGGGTGAACGGTTCAAGGATATCCCCGGACAGATGCAAGGAAATAATGATATTCTGGTACTTACAAGGCCAGACGTCATTAAGGATATTCATCGAAGGTACTTAGAGGCCGGGGCAGACATCATAACTGCCAACACCTTTAGCAGTCAGCGTATCTCTATGGCTGACTATCATTGCGAGCATCTGGTAACAGAACTGAATCATGAAGCTGTAAGAATAGCTCGCGAATCAGTTAGGACATATCTGCAGGAAAAAGCTTCGGCGGAAGAAGAAAAGTTTGTGATAGCTACCGTCGGACCTACCAACAAGACGCTGTCTATGAGTCCTGATGTTAGCGACCCCTCTTATAGAGCTGTCTCGTACGACGATATGTTTGATGCATACGCAGAGCAGATGCAAGTGCTCTTTGACTGTGATGTTGACGGCATATTATTAGAAACCATCTTTGATACCCTGAACTGTAAGGCAGGAATACATGCCTATCAGGTTGTACGAGAGAAGTGCGGCAAGAATATTCCACTGATGCTGAGTGTAACTGTCAGCGATAAGGCTGGCAGACTGTTGAGCGGTCAGACCCTCGAAGCATTCCTGGCCAGCGTGCAACATGCTCCTATCCTGAGTGTTGGTCTTAACTGCTCTTTTGGTGCCGAGGATATGATCTCCAGCCTGAGAGTCCTTGCAGAAAAAGCGCCATATTATATTACTGCTCATCCGAATGCCGGTTTGCCCAATACTTTAGGAGGCTATGACCAGACACCGGAGCTGATGCTTTCTCAAATGCGTCACTTCGTGGAGGAAGGACTGGTTAATGTTATCGGCGGATGTTGTGGTACCACACCAGAGCATATAAAGGCTTTGACCTCTCTGAAATCTGCACGGGAATGTAAGGTACATATACCCGTTTCCCGGTCAAAGAATATGTGGTTGTCAGGTCTTGAACTGATGGAGGTGAGACCACAGGGTGAGGCCGTCTTTGTAAATGTGGGCGAACGATGTAATGTGGCTGGTTCCAGAAAATTCCTTCGTCTGATTAAGGAAGGTTCTTACGAGGAAGTGCTTTCCATAGCACGAAAGCAGGTTGACGATGGCGCTATGGTTCTTGATGTAAATATGGACGACGGCTTGCTGGATGCAGAGAAGGAGATGAAGCATTTCCTGAACATGCTTGCTTGCGATCCTGACATCTATCGGGTTCCTGTAATGATAGACAGCAGCAACTGGAACGTTGTGCTGCAGGGATTGAAGTGCTTGCAAGGTAAGTGTATCGTTAACAGTATATCCTTGAAGGAAGGAGAGGAGGTATTCCTCTCTCATGCCCGCGATATTAAGATGATGGGGGCTGCTGTTGTGGTGATGGCCTTTGACGAGAATGGACAGGCTGACACCTATGACCGAAAGATTGCTGTATGCGAACGTTCTTATCATTTATTGGTGGATAAGGTTGGGATAGCTCCACAGGATATAATCTTTGACCCTAATGTGTTGTCTGTTGCAACGGGGATTCCTGAACATAACTTCTATGCGCTTGATTTTATCCGCGCTACAAAATGGATTAAGTCTCATTTGCCCGGTGCTCATGTAAGCGGAGGCGTCAGTAATCTGAGTTTTTCTTTTAGGGGAAACAATTGGATAAGGGAAGCCATGCATGCCGTATTCCTGTTTCATGCGCAACAGAATGGTATGGACTTTGGAATCGTGAATCCTTCTGCCAAGGTGATGTACAACGATATTCCTGCAGGGAAGCTTCGGATTATCGAGGATGCTTTGCTAAGACCTACGCAGGAAAACGTTGACAACCTTATATCTTTAGCTCAGGAAATAGCTGAGCAAGCTGTTGATGTGATAGAAAAGCCCGATACGGATTCTTTTAAGAAACCTGTCGAGGAACGCCTGAAGGATGCCCTTGTTAAAGGTAACTCCAGTAATCTTGAGGCTGATTTACAAGAGGCGTTGACTAAATACGAATATGCTGTTAAGGTTATAGAAGGTCCTTTAATGGATGGCATGAATAATGTGGGCCGGTTGTTCGGAGAAGGTAAGATGTTTCTTCCTCAGGTGGTTAAGGCCGCTCGTTGCATGAAGCAAGCCGTTACGATTTTACAACCGTATATCGATCAGCAGAAAGTAAATAAGACTTCCTCCGCAGGTAAGGTTCTCTTAGCCACCGTAAAGGGTGATGTTCATGATATAGGCAAGAACATAGTTTCTGTGGTTATGGCTTGTAACGGATATGAGATTATAGACCTAGGCGTGATGGTTCCTGCCGAGGAAATTGTAAAAAAGACTTTGGAACTAAAACCAGACATCATAGGACTAAGCGGACTTATCACTCCCAGTTTGGATGAGATGATAAAAGTGGTAAGACTGCTTAAGGAATCGGATATCTCTGTTCCTGTAATGATTGGCGGAGCCACGACAAGTCCTTTACACACAGCCCTTAAGATTGCCCCTCAGTACGACGGCTCTGTTATATGGGTTAAGGATGCCAGTCAGAATGCTCCGCTGGCTGCTAAGTTTATTAATCCTGTTACCAGAGAGGAAGCTCAGGACAGTTTGCAAAGAGAGCAAAAGGATTTGTGCGAGAAGGATTCTCCGACCGACATTCTCAGCTTCGACGAAGCCAGGAAAAGGAAGCTGGACCTTTTTTAAAGGAAATGCACATCTGTTATAACCTGAGATTGCACGTGGGCATTAAGCTTACGGGTAATCTCGCCGTGCATCATCAACAGGTTCTGCTTCAGTGCCGGACTTTTTAGCTTTACCCAGAGAATGGAATTCCTGATGTATAGCTCGGAGGTATATTTGCTGATACCTTCTCCCATAACGGCAGGCCATGCATTAATGATGCGATGTTCAAGAAGAGGGGTTTCGAGTCCTTCACTCCTAAGAAACTGCATCAAGATGTCTCCTATCAGTTTTGGCTTATTTCTAATCATACTGTTACATTTCCGCTTTTTACGTGAAAGATTCTATAATCTCCATTGGATTTCTGAAGAATACTGTCCAGATGGTCACGATTGGTGTCAGTAATAAAAATCTGGCCAAACATGTCGTTGTTGACCAAAGATACAATCTGTTCCACACGTTCTGTATCTAACTTGTCGAAGATGTCGTCCAAAAGGAGTAGGGGAGTAGTCTTGCTGCCTGTACGTTTCAGGAAATCAAACTGCGCCAGTTTAAGGGCAATCAGGAATGTCTTGTTCTGTCCCTGAGAACCTTCTCTTTTTATGGCGTATCCGCCTAAAAGCATTTCCAAATCATCTTTATGAACTCCATGCAGGGAATAGCCGACAGCCTGATCACGGAATCTGTTGCTTGTCAGTTGTTCCAGTAAAGGGCCACGTTGGCAATGTGATGTATAACGCAGTTCAACCGTCTCTTTCTCTTTTGAAATATGGTTGTAAAACTGTTGGAAAATAGGGGTGAAATCCTTAATATATTCGCTGCGGCATTGGTATATGTATTCTGCCTCCTTAGCCATTTGCTCTTCCCAAAGTAAGAACATTTCCGTATCTGGGGTAATTTCCTCCTTCAGAAGGGCGTTGCGCTGGAGTAAAGCCTTATTGTATCTTAGCAGCGACTCCATATATATAGGATTATACTGGGATATGATGATGTCCATGAAGCGCCGCCTCTCCTCGCTGCCTCCCGAAATCAAAAAGTGATCGGCGGGAGATACCATAACCAATGGAATCAGACCTATGTGTTCCACCAGACGCTTGTATGCCTTTTTCCCTCGTCTGACAATCTTCTTCTGGCCACGTCTGATTCCTATATGGATGTCTTCAGCCGTACCGTCTTCGTTTTCGTATAGTCCGGCAATAGACATAATGTCTTGATTGTGAAGGATGCATAAAGAATCCTGACTTGTGGAATAGCTTCGACAAAGACTGAGAAAATGGATGGAGTCCAACAGGTTTGTCTTACCTTCACCATTCATTCCCAAAAAACAATTTATTTTTGGAGAAAGGTCCAGCTCACATGACTGAATGTTCCTGTAATTGATTATAGAGAGGTGCTTGAGTATCATTTCAAGTACAAAAATACATCATTTATTTCTATTTAAACGCATGAAATGGAAAATATCTTTATGGAAATTTTATCTTCTGCAATATTTTAGCTAATTTTGCGCGGAATTTTGAACGAATATAAATAAAAACATTAAATAAAATGGCAAAAAACAAAAAAAACTACAACGAGGTAAATGAGTTCGATGAAGCTTTGGTAGCCTCAAAATCGTTCTTTGAAAAGAACAAGAAAGCTATTGTATATGGTGGAGGTGCTTTGCTCGCAATCATTATTGCAGCTTTGCTGATTCATCAGTTCTACATTGTTCCCCGTAACAATAAGGCTAACGAAAGCCTTTTTGCTGCTCAGGAACTTTTTATGAACGGCGAGTATGAGAAAGCCCTGAACGGAGACGGTCAGAATATGGGTTTCCTGGCTGTTGCTGATGAATTCGGTAGCACAAAGGCAGGAAATCTTGCACACTTGTATGCAGGTCTTTGTCTGGTACAGACAGATAAATTTCAGGAGGCTATTGAACAGTTAGAAGACTACAGCAGTTGCGGTGATGATATGGTTAGTCCTTCTGTTATCGGTACTATTGGTAACTGTTATGCAGAACTTGGTCAGAACGAGAAGGCTGTCGAGATGCTTGTAAAAGCTGCCAACAAGGCTGATAACAATACCCTCAGTCCCATCTACCTGATTCAGGCAGGTCAGATCTACGAGTCTTTGAATCAGAACGAGAAGGCATTGGATTGCTACAATCAGATCAAGACAAAGTACCAGCAGAGCATGCAGTACAATGAAGTTGACAAGTACATCGAGCGTGTAAAGAAGTAAACTATGGCTTCTGCTTTACACAATCTTTCAGATTACGATTTCGCTTCTGTACCCAATGCAGCCGACATGAAGTTCGGCATTGTGGTAAGCGAATGGAATAGCAAAATCACAGGCGCCCTCCTTCAGGGCGCTTTTGATACCTTGACCCGTCATGGTGCCAAGGAAGACAACATCTTTGTAAAGACAGTACCAGGCAGTTTTGAATTGGTTTTCGGTGCTGCTTCTTTAGTAAATTCAGGCAAGATAGATGCTGTAATCGCCATTGGTTGCGTTATTAAGGGCGATACCCCACATTTCGATTATATCTGTCAGGGAACAACCCAAGGCTTGGCAGAGTTGAATGTCAAAGGTGATGTTCCAGTTATCTATGGCTTGCTTACATGCAACACCATGGAGCAGGCAGAAGAAAGATGTGGTGGAATACTTGGCAATAAGGGTGATGAATGTGCTATTACGGCTATTAAGACGGTCGATTACAAACGATATGTTTCAGCACTATAAGTCAATCATCACGAATTTATTTTAATTTGAGCGCCAGAGAATGCAAAATAACATTTTTGTTCTCTGGTGTTCTTATTTAAACAGACTTACGGCATGAACCACCATATCCATACGGCCGAATCTTGTTATTAGCAACCGCTAAAGCTGATATCTTCGAAAATGATGGTTGGAAGAAGTTCTGTTTCCCAAGGATCGTAATCGTTTCCAAGTGCTGAGACACGATTCCAGACATCAAGGATGTTACCCGTAATATTCATACCGCTTACGGGCTGTACAATTTGACCGTCCTGAATAAGAAAACCTTCTATGCCATAGGAGAAATTACCTGTGGAAGGATCGCAGTTGCCACCAATGAAATCTGTTACCATGATAGCTCTATGCGCATTGGAAATGAGTTGCTGTAAATTCTTTTCGCCACACTGCATAATAAGATGATGTGTACCTTGTGTGGTAGGGGGCATGCCAAGTTTATTTGCGAAAGCAGTATCAAGAAAATAGGTATCAAGCACTCCCTCGGTAAAGAGGCTTCGACGCTGTGTGGCAACACCGTCGTAGTCGAAATAACATGCTCCACAGGTTCCAGGGATGAGCGGGTCATCTACGATGCTAACGAGTTTGGATAATACTTGGCTGTGCAGTTTGTCGGCAAGGAACGACATTTTACCGTGCAGATATTGCCCATTCATAGCATTGAGGATGGGACGAAGGAAACTGCCAACAATGGGTGATTCGAGAATCATTTGGTATTGACCGCTCTGTGCTGGCCGGCTACCTATCTTGCGTAACGTACGGTCTATGGCTACTTGGGCTATGCCTTCTGTGGGGAGGTCGTTAAAGAAAAGGCGTGTTTCGCCCCATCCGTCGGCAGGGTGCTGACCGTCGGTTCCGTTGGCTGTAGCTATACTGGTAAGTGTGCAACGTGTACTCTGTTCATAGCCTTGAAAACCATTGCTGATGAGGTAGTGGGCCTTATGCTGGCGGTCGGAATAATGGGTATGGAAACTGATTAGATCGGGTTGGAGTGCCATGCCCTCGCTGTTGTTCTGTTGAGCCAGAGTAAGTTTGACTGACGGATCGATTGTGAAGAGCGAGGCATCGAAGTTTTGAAGGTCGGGGCCTCCACCTTTATAATATCTGGCGGGGTCGGCAAGTGTACGAGACTCATCGGGCTGGAGCATACGTGTTGTCTCGACCGCATTACTGATAAACAAGTGTATGGCATCTGTCTGGATATTATTGGTGTAGAAGAAACCGTCGCGTCCTTCAATGAGAAGATTCATGGCGAGGGAGGTGGCAGAGGCATGCAGCATTTTCTCAATCTGTCCGTTGCGGATGTTGATGTTGTCTTCGTTGTTCTGCATGAGAACAAGCTTGAAGTCTGCACTAGGGCATATACGTCTGATCTCCTCGGCTGCCCAAATTAAAATGTTCATGGTTTGCTGTTTACTGTTTTTTCATTGATCCCTGAGCATTATCTCACTCTTTATTTTTCACCAAACTAACCTACCACTAACTTATCTACTAAAACAGTGGGGAGCCCCTGACTTACGCCCACACGCTGACCGGCCTTGCCACACATAGCGGCACTGTGGTCGATACACAAATTGTTACCTACCATACTGATGTGTTGCAATGCTTTGGGTCCATTGCCTATGATGTTCATGTCGCGGAGTGGCATGGTGAGACGTCCGTCCTCGATGAGGTAGCCTTTCTTCATGAAAAAAGTAAAATCGCCAGCACCAATCTGAACCTGTCCGTTGGTAAAACTTTGGGCATAAATGCCGTGTTTGACACTACGGATGATATCTTCTTCTGTGGCTTCTCCTGCACACATATATGTACTGCGCATACGAGGCAGTGGCATATGACGGAAACTCTCACGCCGTCCGTTGCCAGTACTCCGGACACCAAAATGGCGGGCACTGATACGGTCGTGAAGGTAGCTGGTGAGGATTCCGTTTCGGACCAGCGTTGTCCGTTGGCCAGGGATTCCTTCATCGTCGTAATGCAGCATACCTGCATCGTAGGGCATAGTGCCGTCATCGACAATGGTAATATGGCTGTCGCATATACGTTGGCCTAACTTACCGCTGAAGATACTCTCGCCGGTACGGATAAAGTCAGCCTCGAAAGCATGTCCGATAGCCTCGTGCATAAGGATGCCACTGCTACCAGCTGCCATGATAACAGGCATCTCACCGCCCTCAATCTGTCTGGCTTCAAAGAGAAACAAGGCCTGTCCAATACTCTCCTGCAGAAGTTCTTCAATTAGTTCAGGTGTAATGAATTCTGCTCCTCGCTGGTACATTCGACTGCCAAATCCCATTTGTGTTTTGCCATCTTTCTGCAAGACAACAGTAATGAAAAGTGTGGTACGCGGACGATAGTCGGAGAAACCTGTTCCCTCGGAGCAGACAAAACGGATTTTTTTTATGTGTTGAGCTATAGTTGCTTTAACTCGTACGACAAATGGACTTATCTCGTGGGCTCTGCGGTTGACAGACAGAAGTATCTCTTTCGACGTGTCGGGTTTGAGCATAGGTGTCTCTGACGTCAGGAGCGGTGTAGGGCTGAGGGCTGGAATGTGTATCGGTGCATTTGCAGTTGGCAAACAGCCGGCAAAACGAGCTGCCTGACGAAGAGACTCTGGAGAGAGGTCCATGGTGTATGCATAACCTGTCTGGGTACCTTGAACAACCCTTATCCCGGCTCCGTAGAGTATAACCTGCTGCGCCTGACTGACCGTTCCGTCTTGCAGTTCCAAACTGTTGAAGTGTGTGTCTTCAATAAATACATCGGCATACTCTCCACCTCTGTTTAGAGCGGTGGAGAGTACATTATGAAGCTGTTGATCTGTTAATGGGAACACACTTAAACACCTTGACTACTAAAAGTTAAAGTATCTCTTGGCATTATAATAAGAGATGTCTCTGATCATCTGTTCAATAAAGGGCATTTCCCCGATGGGTAGCTTGCCGTCTTCAACGTCCTGACCTATCATATTACAGAGTTGGCGACGGAAATACTCATGACGCGGGTAGGAGAGGAAGGAACGACTGTCTGTAAGCATTCCTACAAAGCGGCTGAGCAGGCCCAGCAAACTAAGGGCATTCATCTGACGTTCCATACCGTCAAGCTGATCATTGAACCACCATCCGCTGCCAAACTGAATCTTGCCGGGCGTGGGACCTTCTTGGAAGTTGCCAAGCATTGTAGCAATCATTTCATTATCAGCAGGGTTAAGGCAATACAGGATTGTTTTAGCCAAATGTCCTTCGGAATGAAGTTTGTCGAGGAAGCGAGAAAGCTGTAAACTTGTGTTCCAAGTACCTATACTATCATATCCGGTATCTGGTCCTAACTTCCTGAACATTCGAGAGTTATTGTTTCGCATAGCACCATAGTGGAATTGCTGTGTCCAATTTGCATCTGCATCCTGTCGGGCGAATTCGAGGAGTAGGGCGGAACGGAATTTGCTTACTTCGTCGGCTGTAGGCTGCTTGCCGTCCATTACTTTCTGGAAGATCTGTCTGATTTCTGTTTCTGTAAAATCATCTGCATAGAATTCGTTTAGACCGTGGTCAGAAAGACGGCAACCCAAAGAAGCAAAGAAATCGTGTCGCCGCTGAAGGGCATCCAGAAGATTGTCGTATGTACAGATATTACAATCTGCTGATTCGCCCAACTTTTCGATGTATGCCTTATACATTTCCGGATTCTCGATGGCCATGGCCTTGTCGGGACGCCAGGCAGGAAGCATCTTTGAACATTGGTCATTTGAACATTTACCATTTGCCATTTCTTTGGCGTATGCTTGGTGAAATTCCAGCGTATCAGCAGGGTCGTCTGTGGTGCATACTATCTCCACATTATAGTGGCGCATAAGACCACGGGCGGAGAATTCGGGTTGCTGCAGTTTCTCGTTGCATTCCTCGAAAATCTCGCGTGCTGTACTGGCATTCAGCAACGTGTTGATGCCGAATGCAGTGCGGAGTTCGAGGTGGGTCCAGTGGTAGAGGGGATTACGCATACAGTAAGGCATGGTTTCGGCCCATTTCTGGAACTTCTCCCAATCGGATGCATCTCCGGTTATATACTTCTCATCTACACCATTGCTGCGCATTGCACGCCATTTATAATGGTCTCCACCCAGCCAAAGTTCAGTAATAGAACTGAAACGGTGATCTTCGGCAACCTCCTTGGGATTGAGGTGACAATGATAATCTATGATTGGCAGGTTCTTGGCCTGCTCGTGATACAATTTCCTTGCTGTCTCTGTCTGCAACAGGAAATCTTTGTCCATGAATGTTTTCATATTCGTCCTCTTTTTATACATTCTGCAATTCCCATTTCCAATCCTCGTAATTCTGCCAAACCGCGCAAACGACCTATGCAGCTATAGCCGGGATTGGTCTTTTTTCTTAAATCATCGCACATCTGATGGCCGTGATCGGGACGCATGACAATGCTTTTCTTACGCATTTGCTGAATTTCGATCAAGGCTTTCATAACATCGTACATAGGCACATTACCCTCCAGATGGTTGGCCTCGTGGAAATTTCCATCGGCATCACGTTGGGTGCTGCGCAGATGAACAAAATATATGCGGTCCCAGAACTGGCGCATCATTACGGGTAAATTATTCTTAGCACTTACACCGAAGGAGCCTGTGCAGAGGCATAGTCCGTTAGCAGGACTGGGCACAGCATCGACAAGTGCCTGGAAATCTTCGGCTGTGCTAAGGATGCGTGGCAGTCCCAGAATAGACATAGGCGGGTCGTCTGGGTGAATAACCAGTTTGACTCCTGCCTGCTCGGCAGAAGGGCATACTTCCCTGAGGAAATAGATAAGGTTGTTGCGCAACTTCTTGGGTGTGATATTCATATAACGATCCAGTTCTCTTTGGAACTGGTCTAGCGTAAAACTCTCCTCGGAACCGGGCAGACCTGCGATTATATTACGGGTGATGAGTTTCTTTTCGGCATCATCCATCTGTTTGTAGCGGGCTTTGGCATTGGCAATCTCTTCGGCAGTATAATCTTTTTCTGCCTCAGGACGGCATAGGATAAAAAGATCGAATGCAATGAATGCTGCTCGCTCGAATCGAAGGGCCCTACTGCCATCAGGCATTTCGTAAGCCAGATCGGTGCGTGTCCAGTCAAGGACGGGCATAAAATTATAGGTTACGATATCTATGCCACATTCGCCTAAGTTAATGAGGCTTTGCTTGTAATTGTCTATGTAGAGTTGGTATTCTCCAGTCTGGGTCTTTATGTGTTCATGTACAGGTATACTCTCTACAGCTACCCAGCGAAGTCCTGCATCCTCGATAATCTTTTTGCGAATGAGGATTTCTTCTTTAGTCCATACTTCACCATTGGGAATATGGTGCAATGCTGTTACAACGCCTGTAGCTCCAGCTTGACGGATATCTTGCAGGCTGACGGGGTCGTTGGGGCCATACCAACGGAAACTTTGTTCGCAGAGATACATATTATTGTCTAAGGTACTTTATGGTTACCCTTATCGTTAATTACATGGCAAAAACATTGAAGCCTCCGTCAACAACAGCGACAGTACCTGTTACGAAGCTTGAAGCCTCGCTAATCAAGTAATGAATAGTGCCGCATAATTCCTCTGGTTTACCGAAACGTTGGAAGGGAGTTTGACGGATGACATCGGTTCCACGTTCGGTCAGGCTACCGTCGGGATTAGTTAGCAGAGCGCGATTCTGATTGGTAAGGAAAAAGCCTGGAGCAATAGCATTGACACGAATACCTGAAGTAAACTTCTTAGCAACCTCGTTAGCAAGGAAAGCAGTGAAATTGCTGATACCTGCCTTGGCTGCTGCATATCCCATAACACGAGTCATTGGACGAAAAGCGGCCATACTGCTGAAATTGACGATGCTACCTTTGCCTGCCTTAACCATCGGCTTAAGAAAAACCTGAGTAGGAATGACTGTACCGGTAAGGTTGACATTGAGCACCTTTTGGAACTCCTCGACGCTTACGTCGAAGAAGGTTCCTGTAGGGCTGATGGTGGCTCCGGGCATGTTACCGCCGGCGGCATTCAACAGCGCATCGACCTTGCCGTATTTATCCAGTACGGCCTTGCATATCTCTTCGCAAGAGTTCTGGCTCATCACATCGCATTGCATGAACATGGCATCTCCTCCTTGCTGGCAGATGTCGGCTACAATCTCTTTTCCTACTTCCTCCTTGCGACCCAGTAACACAACATGTGATCCCTGCAAGGCCAGATATTTGCCAATCTCACGTCCTAAGACACCTGTTCCACCTGTGATAACAACCACATTATCCTTAATATCAAAAAGATTTTTCATATATTAAAATTTTTACTTGATTTCTAATTCGTTATCTACTACGGCCATTACACCTTCGACTTGCCCCAATGCCAACATACGACCGTGGAAGCTATAACCTGCATTATAGTCCATCTTCTCGTCGCCAAGCATAAGGGGAGCGTGGTCCACACGCATGGGAAGTCCTGGCTTCTGACGTTGGAAGATGCGCACCAATTCGATGATGTTGGCTCTTCCTCCTAAATGACTGGCCTCCTTGAAGTCACCATTGGGAAAGACATTCGTGCTACGCAGATGGACAAAATGAGTACGCTTAGCGTATTTCTCTGCCAAGGCTGGAACATCATTATGTGCGCCTGCACTGAGAGAACCGGCACAGAAGGTGAGTCCGTTATGTTCGTTGGGAACAGCATTCAGGAACCACTCTATGTCTTTGTCGCAAGTGACGATACGCGGCAGGCCAAGAATCTGTATTGGCGGGTCGTCTGGATGCACACACATATTCATGTTCCATTCATCGCAGATTGGCATGATAGCTTCGAGGAAGTACTTCATATTCTGGCGCAGTTTTTCCGGAGTAATATCCTTATAGAGTTCTAGAAGGGAACGGAAAATCTCGACGGGTTTCTCGTCGTCTTCCTTGATGTTGCCATTTACAAAGCCTTGAGTTTTAACGATGATATTATCCACCAGACGATGTTCGTCTGCAGGGGTAAAGACTTTTTTCATTTCCTCGACCTTGGCAAGCGTTTCTTCCGTATAGTCAGCTTCTGCACCTGCACGTTTGAGAATCTGACTGTCGAAGTAGGCAAATTCGGCATGGTTAAAGTAAAGGCTGGATGTACCGTCGCCATTTGGATTCTCAAGGTCGGTACGAGCCCAGTCGAGAACTGGCATGAAGTTGTAACAGATAGTATGAATGCCGCATTTGCCCAGATTGGCCAGAGATACTATGTATTTCTCTATCAGTTCATCACGGTCGGGACCGCCGTACTTGATGCTTTCGCAAACGGGGAGGCTTTCTACTACGCTCCAGTGCAGACCATAGCTCTCAATATATTCCTTCAGGTCTGTTATCTTTTCAACTGTCCAGATTTCTCCGTTAGGAACGTCGTGAAGAGCAGTTACAATGCCTTCAACGCCTATTTGGCGCAACATGTCGAGCGTTATTTTATCCTTGCGTCCGAACCAACGCCAAGTTTTTTCCATCATATATGTTTATATCTGTTTAATTTAGATTTCAACTTTCTTGTACTTTGGTACGAGTATCTTCATGCAAGCCCAGGCAATAAGGTAGGCAACGGCACAGTAGCAGAAGATAATCATATAGCCGCCCTCCAAGCCTTCGAATCCGAAAAAATGAAAATCAGAACCGAGCTTTTCTGTATAGTCGAAGAGCCATCCGGCGCTTTTGTTGATTATAAAGGAAGCAATACCTCCTGTCATTGTTCCGATGCCGGTGATTGTGGCTATCGCTCCCTTGGGAAACATATCGCCGACGGTAGAGTAGAGGTTGGCAGACCATGACTGATGACCAGCGCCAGCTAAACCGATGATTATGGCAGCCCACCAGACGCTGTAATGGCCCAAAGGTTGAGCGAAAAGTGCAAAGATGGGTAAGCATGCGAATATCAGCATGGCACGCAGACGACCCGAGTATGCTTCCATTCCACAACGTTCGACAAAGAATTTGGGCAGGTAACCGCCAGCAACTATGCTCACAATCGTTACGATAAGATAGACTACGAAAATGAGTGTGGCACCCATTGTGGAGTCACTGCGATGTCCGTATTGAACACTGAAATAGGCTGGTGCCCAGAACAGCAAGAACCACCACACACCGTCGGTAAAGAACTTTCCGCAAATGTAACTCCAAGTGTGGCGTAGCAGGAAGCACTTCCAGATGGGTATGCCTGCCTCCTGGGGTTCTTCCTTGGCAATAGTTGTGTTGCCGGCATTAGCATCATCTTGATTGACATAAGCCAATTCTTTCTCGTTCACATACTTGCACTTTTCTGGTTTTTCGTACAGGAAGTACCAAAAGCCCATCCAGAAGAATCCAAGTCCGCCAATGATGATGAAGGCCAACTCCCAACCATAGGCATGAGCCAGAAAGGGGATGCTGATCGGTGCTACGAGTGCACCGACAGAGGCACCTGAATTAAAAATACTGGTTGCCAATGCACGGTCTTTCTTGGGGAAGTATTCTGCGGTCACCTTGATAGCAGCTGGGAAATTACCGCTTTCACCAATTGCCAAGGCTATGCGACAAGCCATAAAAAGCCAGACGCTGGTGGTGGAGATAGCCAGTGCCAGTGTACTGCCAGCTTCTATGGCTTGCATGACTTCTTTACTCTCCAGTTCGTGAATATACATCGTCAACCAACCGCAACCTGCATGAAGACAGGCACCAAGACTCCAGATGAAGATGGCGATTAGATAGCCTTTCTTGGTTCCTACCCAGTCGATAAATTTGCCAGAGAAAAGACTGATAAATGCATAGAAAAGGGAGAATGCTGCTGTGATGTCGCCATAGTGGGAGTGTGTCCAATGAAATTCGGGAGCAATAAAATCCTTCCATGTGAGGGAAAGTACCTGACGGTCCATATAATTAACCGTTGTAGCGAGAAAAAGCATAGCACAAATGACCCAACGGTAATTGGTCATCTTCTGCGGCGCATTCGTATTCATTTGTTTTTAGGTTTTATGATTTATTTGAATGCAAAGATAAAAAGAAAAAAGATAGTGCACAATTATTTTGCATGAATTGTGCACTATCTTGTATTATTTTTGCAGGAATTTGCTTATTGTATCTGCTTTTTTTGAAGATACTCGGCAAAAATACGTGCTGCACTTTCTACTTTTTGAGCACAGGGACGTTTTTGGTAATAAGCAGCATTTCTTTCGTCAGGCATATATGTATTCTTAACAACAGGGCATCCGTTAAGGCCCAAGAGTTCGGCACAGATAACAGAACCATTTCTCTTTTTGAATGTTTCGAGCAATTCCTGAACAACCTTATAGCATGCGGCTTTCCCTTCACGGTCATCTCCTTCGGTCTGACCGCAATCCAAACCTGCAAGAATGACCAGTGCAGAAACTGTTCCGCACATCATACGCATACGACCGACACCGCCGCCAAAACCTGCAGCTATTCGTTTTGCCATTATGTCATCGAGTCCGTAGATGTCGGCAAAAGCAGACAAGACACTTTGTGAACAGCCATAGCCACTCATGAAGTTCTCAACGGCACGTTGTATTCTGTTTTCAAGTTCCTGGGTCATACCTTATTTATTATAATCTTTCACATTCTTTCAGCCAAAGTGCCGATGAAGCATCGGAAGGCATGCGCCAGTCACCACGTGGTGAAAGCGAACAGCTTCCTACTTTTGGACCATCGGGCAGACAACTACGCTTGAATTGCTGAGCAAAGAAACGACGGTAGAATGTCTGGAGCCAGTGTTTAATCACTTCGTCTGTGTATTCTGTGCCAAAAGCCTCCTTTGTAAGGAAAAACACCTTTTCTGGACGGAATCCCCATCTAAGGGTATAATACAGGAAGAAATCATGCAGTTCGTATGGACCCACCAAGTCTTCGGTCTTCTGTGTGATATTTCCTTCCTCGTCTGAAGGGATAAGTTCGGGACTGATGGGTGTATCGACAATATCCATTAGGACGGTTTTTGTTCCCTCGTCTTCGATTCTTTCTGCTACCCATTTGACTAAATGACGTACAAGCGTTTTGGGAACAGAGGCATTGACACCGTACATACTCATGTGATCGCCATTGTATGTAGCCCATCCCAAAGCCAGTTCGCTGAGGTCACCAGTCCCAACTACCAAGCCATTCATCTGGTTGGCGGCATCCATCAGAATCTGGGTGCGTTCGCGAGCTTGAGAATTCTCGTAGGTGACATCATGGTTATCAAGTTCGTGTCCCAAATCCTTGAAGTGTTGGATGCAGGCATCCTTAATACTAATTTCGCGAATGGTGATGCCTAACAACTTCATAAGGTTTACTGCATTGGTATAGGTACGTTCGGTAGTGCCGAATCCTGGCATTGTAATTCCAACAATCCCCCTACGGTTTAAGCCCAATCTGTCGAAGGCTTTTACACAAACCAATAGTGCCAACGTACTGTCAAGACCACCGCTGATGCCAACCACGACCGTTTGAGCGTTGGTATGGCTGATACGTTTAGCAAGTCCTTCGGTCTGGATGCTGAAGATTTCTTCGCACCTTTCGTCTAAATCTTTGCCCGTTGGAACAAACGGATGAGCATTTATCTTTCGTGTCAGCCCAAACTCGCGTATCTCTGTTCTTTCTGTTTCTATGATTACGGCTGACTCTTTGTGAGACAGAGAAGCACAGGTGGCAAATGTTGTGTTGATTCGGCGCTCCATTCTGATGCGCTCTACATCTATCTCGGTTTCCAATAACTGCCAACTCAATTCGTGACGTGGTGTTTCGGCCAGCAACGTTCCGTTTTCGTAGATAAGACCCTTGGCACTGTACACCACATCCTGAGAACTCTCGCCGTAACCGCAACTACAGAAAACGTAGCCCGATATGGTTCTGGCACTTTGCTGGGAGAGCAACCCTTGGAGATAGGCATATTTACCCACAAGATCGTTGTCGGCACTCAGGTTGAAGATAATCTCTGCACCTTGCATAGCCAGATAGCTGCTTGGCGGAATAGGAGCCCAGACATCTTCACAGATTTCAACACCGAACGTGCAGGAAGGCGTGCGGAAGAGTATAAACTGGTTCAGAGGCACCTGCTGTCCGCATACAAGGAGGGATCCGGCAGCTATGTCTGTTCCACTGGTGAACCAACGTTTCTCGTAGAACTCCTTGTAGTTGGGCAGGTAGGTCTTAGGTATCATACCCAGAATCTTCCCACGTTGGATAATAGCCGCACAGTTCAACAAGGACCCTTTATAAGGAACTGGTAAGCCCACAATGCTGATGATATCCAGGCTTCGGGTGAAGTTCATCAGGTGTATCAGGGCCATCTCAGCTTCTTCCAAGAGCAATTGTTGCTGGAAAAGGTCTTGACAGGTGTATGCCGTGAGCGAGAGCTCTGGCAAACATATAATCTCTACACCATGTCCTTCTGCCTGAACGATGAGCGATTCTATCTGCTCTACGTTATACTGGCAATCGGCCACCCTCACAGAGGGGATGGCCGAAGCTACTTTAACAAATCCGTGGTTCATGTTCAGTTGGGAGTTTAGAGTTGGGGAAGGTTATTTTATCATCTCTACACTTCTTTTTACAAAGCGTGTCAAAGCTTCGCCTTTAAGCATACCATTCTGCAGGAGAGCCAGGTCGATGAGTTGGTGAACACGTTCATTACCGTCGGCATAAGTTTTCAGAACATCGTTTTTCTTCTTATTCTCTGCCTGAATGTCATCGCCACATTTTTTCAGGTCGTCCTTCTCTTCCTGAGTGATTTCCTCGGGTTTCTTCTTGTCCTGTTCCTGACGCAACACAGCCTGACGTGCTGAAAGTCCTTTTATTTCTGCCTCAATGGGTTTCAAGGCATCTGCTGTATTGGCTTCACTGTCCTCCAGCACCTGTTTAATCAGTGGTGCATCGGTATTCAGCACTAATGTGTACATATCTGGCATGTCACCATAGAAACTCATGCCTGGTTGCAAGCGAGCCATCTCCTTCATACGACGCATATACTCGCTTTGGGTTATCATAACAGGAAGCTGATCTTCGCCTAAAGCCTGAACCTCGACATGGAAATCTGTCTTTGCGTTGCGAGGCATCTGGCTGTTGAAAATGCTGGAAAGTTTGTCACCTCTCTCAGCTTCCAGCAGTTCGCGCTTTGTTTCCTCTTTTTGGATAAGGCGGTCTATCACATCGCCATCAACACGTGTGAATGTACTCTTTTCGAGTTTACGCTCCAGCATTCCCACTAATGGCGTATCCAGCTGACCGTCCATTAACAAGACGCTGTACCCTTTCTGCTTGGCTGATTCGATGTAGGTGTACTGTGCATCGGGATCGTTGGCATACAGGAAGACCAACTGACCATCCTTATTGGTCTGATTATCCTTGATGAGAGTCTGATATTCATCCAGCGTAAAGTATTTGCCTTCGGTATCCTTCAAAAGGAAGAAATTCTTTGCTTTCTCGTAGAAATCTTCTTCGGAGAGCATACCATAATGAATAAAAATCTTTATGTCGTCCCATTTCTTTTCGAAATCAGTACGTTCTGTCTTGAAGATGCTCTGAAGGCGGTCGCTTACCTTCTTTGTAATGTAAGAGCTGATTTTCTTAACATTGGCATCGCTCTGCAGATAACTACGGCTTACGTTCAGTGGAATATCAGGACTATCTATGACACCATGCAGCAGGGTGAGGAATTCTGGCACAATACTTTCTACGGAATCTGTCACGAATACCTGATTGCAGTAAAGCTGAATCTTGTTGCGCTGCATCTCTATGTTGTTCTTGATTTTGGGGAAGTACAGAATACCCGTCAGGTTGAAGGGGTAATCTACATTCAGATGAATCCAGAACAGGGGTTCGTCGGACATGGGGAAGAGGTGACGGTAGAATTCCCTATAGTCTTCGTCTTTCAGGTCGCTTGGTTTCTTGACCCACAGCGGCTCTACATTATTTATTATGTTATCCTCTTCGGTTTCCACTTGTTTGCCATCTTTCCATTCTGTTTTCTTGCCAAAAGCAACAGGAACAGGCAAGAATTGGCAGTACTTGCGAAGAAGTTCCTCAATTTTATTCTTCTCGAGGAATTCCTGGCAGTCGTCATCAATGTGCATAACGATGCTGGTTCCGCGGTCTTCCTTCTGCACCTCTTCGAGTGTAAACGAAGGACTTCCGTCGCAACTCCATTTCATAGCAGGAGCATCCTGGTAGCTCTTTGTGATGATATCAACCTGCTTGCTGACCATGAACGAGCTGTAGAATCCCAGTCCGAAGTGTCCGATAATGGCATTAGCATCATCCTTGTATTTGTCCAAGAAATCGTTAGCGCCAGAGAATGCAATCTGGTTGATGTATTTCTCTATTTCGTCGGCAGTCATACCTATACCACGGTCGGTAACAGTAATGGTCTTGGCATCCTTATCAACACTGACAGTAACTTTCAGGTCACCCAGTTCGCCTTTGAATTCACCTTTGCCGCTCAGTGTCTTTAATTTCTGCGTAGCATCTACGGCATTACTGATTATCTCGCGCAGAAAAATTTCATGATCGCTGTACAGGAACTTTTTTATGACGGGGAAAATGTTCTCTGTTGTAACCCCGATATTACCTTGTTTCATTGTTTTATGATTTTTTTATTTAACTACTATTGTAATTTTGTCGTCACAAACTTCGGTCTTTAACGCTGAGGGGTGCTCGTCTTGCATGAGCACGTCACAAAGGGGATCTTCCAGCATAGTTTGCATGATACGCTTTAGGGGACGAACACCATATTGGACATCGTATCCTTTTTTGCCAAGCAGTTGACGGGCTTCTGCTGTGACATCTAATGTCACTCCCAGTTCTTCTACACGGTGGAGTAGGGGTTTCAGTTCTATGTCAACAATCTTGTGTATGCTCTCCTCGCTGAGCTGGTCGAAGTATATGATGTTATCCAAACGGTTCAGGAATTCAGGTGCGAACTGTTTTTTCAGCGCCTTTTGAACCAAATCCCTGCTCAACTGTTTGTTCTGACTGACATCAGCTCCGCTTTGGAATCCCACTCCCCGACCGAAATCCCGTATCTGTTTGGTTCCACAGTTCGAGGTCATTACAATGATGGTATTCTTGAAATCGATGGTTGATCCGTTTCCATCTGTCATTCTTCCTTCGTCCATCATCTGTAGGAGAATATTAAAAACATCCGGATGTGCTTTTTCTATCTCGTCGAGAAGTACTATGCTGTAAGGCTTACGGCGCACCCACCATACGGCTGACGGTATGTTTCTCCATGTACTCGCTCATGTCTATTCTAATGATATTATTGGCTGAACCGAACATTTCGACAGCCAGACATTTTGTGAGGTATGTCTTTCCAACGCCGGTTGGTCCTACGAACATGAATGTTCCTATAGGTTTGTTGGGGTCTTTGAGGCCGATACGACTGCGCTGAATGCTTCTGACAATGGCTTGAATAGCATCGTCCTGACCTATTACTGCATCTTTAAGCTTACCGCAAAGGTTTCTCAACTTCTGATTCTCCTCTTCTCCTATGCGCTGAACAGGAATGCCAGTCATCATACTTATAACATCAGCCACAACAGTCTCGTCAACTTGTGGACGATTGTTCATGATCTGTATTTCCCATTCTTTCTGCTTTTCCTGAAGGGCATGCTCCATGTTCTTCAACTGGTCGCGGTATTCGGCTGCCAACTCGAAATGCTGTTCCTTTACAGCCAAATTCTTCTGTTCCTGTAGCTCAGAAATGTGAGCCTCCAGTTTCGTTATCTCTTCCGGAACAGGAATTTCTTGTATGTGAATACGACTGCCAGCTTCGTCCATAGCATCAATAGCCTTATCAGGGAAACTGCGTTCGGTTACATAGCGTCCTGTAAGATGAACACATGCTTTCAATGCCTCTTGGGTATATGTCACATTGTGGTGTTCCTCGTAACGGTCCTTCAGGTTTTCGAGAATCTGCAGTGTCTCCTCTGGAGTTGTTGGCTCCACCATCACCTTTTGGAAGCGTCTGTCCAAGGCACCGTCTTTTTCTATAGTCTTACGGAACTCGTCGGTAGTTGTGGCACCTATACATTGGAATTCTCCTCGGCTTAATGCAGGCTTCAGCATATTGGCGGCATCCATAGAGCCGGCTGCTCCGCCTGCACCCACCAGCGTGTGTATTTCGTCTATGAATACAATTATCTCTGGATTCTTCTGCAATTCCAAAATGATGCTACGCATACGTTCCTCGAACTGTCCGCGATATTTTGTTCCTGCTACCACACTGGCCATATCCAGCATAATCACACGTTTATCCCATAAAAGATGACTTACTCTATGTTGTACGATTCGTTGTGCCAGACCTTCTACAATAGCACTTTTTCCTACGCCGGGTTGACCGATAAGAATCGGGTTATTCTTCTTGCGGCGGCTCAGTATCTGTGCTACGCGTTCTATTTCTTTCTGTCGGCCTATTACGGGATCCAGCAATCCGCCGGCAGCAGCCAGTGTCAGGTCGGTTCCGAAGTTGTCAAGAACAGGTGTCTTGCTGTTGGTCGTTTTTTTCTTTATTTGAATAACAGAGAGTGCACCGGTGTCGTCGCCTTGAGCTGCTTCCATGTCATCATCTTCATCTTCGTCATCATTATTATTCACAGAATCGTTCATCCTTTCGCATGCTTCTCCTTTTTTCTGTAGAATCTGTGTAATGGCCTGATAGGTGATGTTCATACGTTCCAGAATTTTGCTGGCATCGCTGTCACCCAGTTTTAGTAAGGCCAGCAGAACATGAATAATATATATGCTGTCCGACTTCATGGATTTCGCTTCCAGCACACATACCCTAAGGATTCGTGAAGCTGTAATGTCGAAGCTCATGTCGGCCAATGATGGTGGAACCAATACTTGTTTCTGCTTGGCTATATTCTCCAGTTCCTGCTTCAGAAGCGATAAGTCGGGTTGCAATTGTAGCAAAGCATCCCTGGCAGGATTCTGTTCTTTGTGTCTCAGAATTGCCAGCACCAAATGTATGGGTGTTACACATTCGTTATGAAGGCGTTCTGCTTCTTCCTTACTGAAAGCCAGCACGGTATTTAATTCTGGTGAAAACTTTATTGTCATGCAGTTATTTTTATTCTTTGTTAATATCTACTCATAAGGTATCTTACAAAATCTGTGCCAAAAAGGCTTATTCATGTCTGTTTGTCCATGTTTCTTCCTATATCTTATCCTAAGTTGTGACAAAGATAAATATTTTTCATTACACAAGGAAATATGTTCCGGTAATCTTTGTCAGTTCATGCAATATTTTATAACTTTGCACTCGATAACGTTTGGATTTTCAAAAAAAGCAAACTGAAATGCTACTGCCAGATTATATAATTTATAATGTTAAGACCACCTATATAGTGATCTTAGAATTTGTTTTTTTGGGCTTTTTCAGTAAAACAAACATATCCCTAAACATCCAGACGAAGTTGATGATGACTCCTTTCGTTTCATTCCTTGTGCGAGGAGAGCCGTCATTACGTTATTATAATCTTCTGTTAAAGAAATAAATAATCAATTATAAACAATATATTTTAGGTATTACATCTATGGAAAAACAATTACACACAAGTGCGAGGCTGGCAGCAACGCTTCTGTTTGCCCTTTGTGCCTCCAGTGCAGGAGCATATTCCGGCTCCATCGATCTTACCTTCGCAGGCCGTGGCGAATCCTCCACGGTTAACAAGGTAGTAGTAACTAACCTCTCAAAGCCCGATTCCGCTCCCGTTACCCTAAACGGAACGGACATCCTGCGCCTTGTTGACCCCGACGACCCCGATGCCATCGAGAGCACAGAGGAGTTGCAGGTGATTTCCGAACCCATCCTTACTCCCAACCCGTCATTCGGCGACGGAACCCTTATCTTCGACGCTAAGAGCGACGGCCCTGTCCGCGTCAGCGTTTATACCACTGGCGGTATGCTCTTGGATGCAGCCACACTGAACGTAAGCAAAGGCCGTAACACAGCACGTATTCCGGCTCAGGCCACAGGTATATACATTGTTAACATAGATGGTCAGGGTGTAAAAAGCAGCACGCGGTGGATCTGTGGCGGCTCAAAGTCCTTCAGCGGCATCGCCCTGGGCGGAGCAGCACAGTGGGCCGATACCGCTTTACCCACCAGAACCGTTGCCAAGGCTCCCGCACAGAACAGAGCCGCCTCTGCCGGCAATGTAGTCGTTATGGATTACAGCGAGGGCGACGTGCTCCGTTTCGAGGGTACCAGCGGAAAGATGAATACCATCATGCACGTCAGCCCTGAAAGCTCGCATGCTATTACTTTCGACTTCTTCAAGTGCGAGGATGCCAATGGTTACAATTACCCAATAGTCCGCATCGGCGATATGCTGTGGATGCTGGAGGATTTGAAGCCTATTAAGATGGCAGGCCTTACCAAGACCAGCAGCGCCAACATCTGGAAGAGCATAGAACCCAATGATGCTGCCGAGTTCGAGAGCAATGGCAAAGCATACTACACCGTAAATGGTGGTCGTCTGGCTATGCCACAGGGTTGGGAGATGCCTTCTATTGACGAGATTTATGCAATGATAAAGGAACTTCAGGCTGACACCATGAAGTTAGGTGACTTCCTGAAGGACCGAAGCTTTGAGGACTGGCCAAAGCCACTGATTGAAGGCCCTGATACCATTCATCTACAGTTGATGCCCAACGGCTACATCAACGAGAACGGTGAACTGACAAGTGTTGATGTGATTGGTTCATGGCTTACCCGTAACACTATGTATCATGGTCACCCCGTAAGCTATGAAATCAGCTCACTGAATACCAAGTTCTGCCCGCAGGTGGTTCATGAAGAGCGCTGTGGTTTTACCCTCCGTGGTTGCCGTCCAGCACCCTCTGTCTATAACGAGATGCTGGAGCAGGCATTTATCAGCCAGGCAAACAATGCTGCACGTCGTAAGATGCCTATGCAGGTAGTAAACACCAATGGCCCCCTTGGTACCTATTACACATACGGTTCTGCCCGCAGCAGCGTGTTTTTTGACTATTCTGCCATTCAGCTCGGCGGTGGTTTTGAACAGCGCTCAGGTATCCTTTATAAGCCTTATGATAAAAGCGCATGGGTATTTACCGATAAGAATATGATTAAAGGAGATGTGAACGGAGCAGACTGTTACCGCCATCTCAGAAAGGTTACTGGCCAAACAAATGCTGATGGTTATGAAAATCTGGTTTATGCAACATGGAGCAAGCCCTTCCGTGTATTTACTGACGGAAAGACCACAGGAAAGGTGGCTGACGTTGCTGCTGTGATGGGCGAGGGTGTTGTTTACGTGACCATCTATGGCGACTCAACCAAGAATCACGCTATTCTGGAAGGCTATGAGTCACGCCCCTTGCTGGATGCCGAAGGTAATGAATACCAGTGGAAGATGCCAACGTTCAATAACAACAAACTGTCTCGCAGAATCTTTGGTCAGAGAGACGATTTGCTGGCAGACCTCCGTAGCGAGTACTTTGCCCGAGCCTTTAACCTGCGTTGTATTCAGGATATGACAAGTGATGGTGTTGAGGAAATTGTAATGAACGTAGCCAACAAGATTGCCATCTTTGACGGTGTCACTCTCCGTTGTATCCGTGAGCGTGTTTTTGCCGACGATGGCAGCTACATTGGCACACCTAACCTGCGTTATGACGTGGCTGACGTGAACGGCGACGGCTACGAGGACATTGTTATGGTGATGAACGATAACGATATGGGTAGCCTTAGGGTGTACAGTAAGGGATACATCAATGAGGAGCCTATTGTTAACAAACCCCTCACTTCACCCACACTCTTTTGTGACGTAAAGGTGGGTAACATGAGCAATAGCGATTTGCCTGAAATAGCCATCCTTACACGTGGATTGGAGAACAACAATAACTATCTGCTGACCAAGAACGGTTACCTGTACATGTATCGTCTGCATTATAATAATGACTCGAGCTTGACAGAGCAGAATGTCTTGCCCAAAACATCTGTTGACTGTTTTGCTGCTAATGATGAAACAAGAAATCATGTGGGCAACATGGACCTGGTGTTCGGTTACTTCCGTGGTCGCAATTATACGCAAGACCTGATTGTAGGTGACGGACTATGGCGCTGGGATGAAACCAATGCCAAACCTACTTTCCGATTCATTGCAATGGGAAGCGTAAAGACCGCAAGCTACTCCGTTGCTGCCGATGCCATAGCTGCCGTACAAGCCAGTGAAGTTGACGGGAAAGAGGTCTTGGTATTTATCTGGAACATGATTGTTGGTAGAAATGATGGGTGTAATCACACTCTGTCGGAGTTCTGGGAGGTGTGGCTTAGCGATGACGGCAAAACAGCCAATATAAGGAACTCATTTAACCAGGATTATTTTGGCTGGTGTAATAATGGTTCCTTATGGAGCAAAGACTGGAAAAACCCAGAGGAAACCAAATGGATGTATCAGAACATGAGGGATGGTAATGAGCTTAACAGCCACCCTGTACTTTGCAAAGTTGCTGACCGTGTACGTCCCAAGCACTTCAAGTACATCAGCCACGAACTGACCTTCAGTGAGCCACGCATTTATGCCGCTATTGCTGCTGCTCCTTACTACGAGGGTCTTAGCGGCTCCGACAGAGCCGAGACCACATGGGGTAAGACCACCTCTACCAGCGACAAGACCGTGAAGTCCGACACTTGGGGCGGCTCCATCATCGCCGGCTACGAGTATTCATACAGTATTCCATTCCTGGCATCAGGCGGTGTGGACTTTACAACTAAGGTTACTGTATCTGGCGGTATTGCTACCGAACATGAGACCACAACATCATTCGGACAGACATATGCAGCTGGCGAGGATCACGTGGTGGTTATGCATGCCACACCGTATGATACCTATAGATACGAGATTTTAGCAAGTGATGACCCTGACGAAATAGGAACAGAGTTTGTGCTTTCAATGCCACGTACACGTGCCTTCGTTGGCTTGAAGCTTGCTGACTATGTACAACTGATGGCTAGCCAGAAAGGGGTGGCTAGACCACAGTATCACCTGACTGCAACGCCTGGTGACCCATGGAGCTATCCAGGAAACTACGACAACGCGCCCATGTACGTTAACGATAAATATCCTTTCCTGAAGGCTAAAGACCTGAACGGAGGCTATACCAACGAGATGGCAGGAACGGGTGCCTACACCTCACGATCTATCAGCCTGGCTACTAGTGATGCCAGAACTACATCGGTTAGCGTTGATGTAGAAACTGAACTGGTGGCTACCGTTAATGGCGTGAAGGCTGGTGTGGGCTTTAACTACAACCATACCAACGAGAGTACGCACACTATAGGTGAGGAGTTCACCGTTGAAGGCTCTGTACCCGGCCTGCCTTCGCTGAACGATATGAAGTACCCGCAGTTCCGTTGGAACCTTGTATGGTACTACGTTAAGGATGCCGGTGGCGTTTATCCAGTTGTAAACTACATCGTAACCCGTCCGTAAGTTAATAGCTTAAGTGTTCAATATTTCAAAGAGCGCGAAGTTCAATAAAAGGGTGAGTTGACCAACCGGTTGACTCACTTTTTTTGTTTTCCTTGTCGTGTTTTTTTTGACTTCATTTTTTCCCCGCTGGGAAGGTCAAGTTAGGGAGTATTCTTTAGTGCACGTAAGAATTTTTACCGCCTCGTGTGGGAGAAAATTTCTACCCTTCATTTTGACACTGCAAAGGTACGACAATTTATTTGCGGTGTAAAATAAAATCGAAAAATAAGCACGCAAAAAAGCACGCTTCAGGAAAAGAGTCAAAATAATCAGGAAAGCGGTTAAAATAATTAGAGAGATAAGTCAACTGCTATCGGATGGGAAGTCAACCTTCTCCGTATGGAAACGACGGAAACGTTTCGCGTTTCATCGTTTCATTTGCATTTTCGTTTTTCGCCAAAATAATGTGACTATATTTTTATATTATATAATATTATAATATTATATAATATAAAGTATAATACTACCTTAAGCAACAAATATCAATTTTCAAAATGAAACGCGAAACGCGTGAAACGCAACGTGTCTTTTTCTTTTGTTTTGATGATGCAAAAATACTTCATTCTTCACTCTTCATTCTTCATTTTTTTTGTAATTTCGCATTGTAAAACCAAGACAGAACAGGATGAAGATTAGTTTGCGCGTTCCGCCCCAACTTGAAATTCCATTTTGGAATATCAAATCATGCCTTAATTTCTCAAATTCTTCTTTTGTGAGTTGGAACATAAAATCTGGCGGAAATCTTCTGATATTTCTTTTTACTGCTTTATTCAGATTTCCAGTAGTGACTTGATAAAGGGCTGCTAAATCAAAGTCTAACATTACGCGCTGGCCACGTATCTCATATATTTTTTTTGTATAATTTGTATCTCGTTCATGATGTGGATTCTGATTTTGAATTGCAAAGATAAGACAAAATTTACAAATAGGATTAAATTACGGAATAAAACAAGAAAACAATCCCCATATAACAAAAACTTTTCAACTATACAACTAAACAAAGAAATAACAACAAAATTTCTGCTTATCGGATACAATATAAAACGATAAACTTGCATGGGTGCGATTATGCCCGATAATAACAAATTCCTAGCGCCCAAAGGAGACTACAAGAGACTTATCGCCTTTCAAAAAACAGAGTGCATTTACGACATCACGTTATACTTTGTATCGCATTACCTTCCTAAGATTGGTGATCGCACCGTAGATCAGATGGTGCAGGCGGCTCGTTCAGGGAAACAGAACATTGCCGAGGGCAACGAAACAGGGACTACTTCAACTGAGGCATGCATTAAATTGGTGAATGTAGCCAAGGCAAGCCTAAAAGAGCTACAGGAGGATTATGAGGACTATCTGCGTAATCATGGTAATCAGTTTTGGGATGTAAATAGCCAACAATGCCTAAACGCACGCGCATGGTGCAAGGAACATTCTGCCCCAGCCGATTATATTCGTGTTTGTGAAATGCGTGACGACATCACCTTGGCTAACATCGCATTAGTGCTGATTCATCAGGTCGATTTTCTGTTAAGGCGGTTGCTTGAGAAATACAAGCAAGACTTCTTAGAGAACGGTGGAATAAAAGAACAAATGTCACAGGCTCGTCGCGACTGGCGCGAAGAACATGGAATGGGATACCTGAATGGGAACTATGGGAAGAATGTGAGAATTGAGAATAATAAATGGCATAAATAACGAACTATAACCTTAATAGTAATGAAGAAGCTGTTATTACTGATAGTCCTTTTGTCGTGTATAAATATGAATGCACAAAACTGGACAAAAGAGATATATAAGGTTTTTTTGAAGGAAAAGGAAGTTGGACTAACTGTCGATTTAACAGAAGCGACCATCATGGATGTTTCTTATGAAGAATACCCTGAGTATTTCTGTGGGAAAAATTCTGTTAGCGAAAAATATGCCAATCTTATATTAGAAAAATTTACAAAAAGATTTCGCCAAGAATTTTATTTAGCTGTAAAAAAAGAACCTGCCGAAATTAATGATGCAAAATATGTGGTTACATACAAAATATTGAATATTAGTGAGAAAGGGGGATTCTCTGGAATATACTATGTGGAGTGCGATGGCAATAGAAGTGAGATAAATTCCTTTGAAAGGAAAGATGGCAGATGGAATGACTTTGAAACTCTATTATTAGAAAATGTTGAAAAGTTTTGGAAACAGCTAAAAAATGACGAGGATAAGAAAGGAAACCCCTTGAGGGACAAATTGTATGTTAACAAAAAGAAAAAATCCCCTAACACAATTAAAAGATAACTGATGTCTTATAACAAAAACTTTTCAACTATACAACTAAACAAAGAAATAACAACAAAATTTCTGCTTATCGGATACAATATAAAACGATAAACTTGCATGGGTGCGTTCCGTCAAATAGCTACACGTCCAGAGATGGACAAAGGAATCATTCGTGAAAGAGAAGCTGTATGCTCACACCCAACGGGGCGTGGGCATTGGCTGTATAAAAGACATGAATGATGGAAGTAGCTATCCTGACGGAATGGCTTTTTACTAAAGGTGCTTGCGCCCTTTATATTTAAAGGTATAATGTTTGTTTAATTAAAGTAAAAAGTTTTATGAAAATGAAATTACAACATAGCGGATAGGGTTAGGCCATAATCCACATTAGTGATTAATAACAAGATTGGCACAGAGTTGGCTTTTGTGCATCAGGATATTTGGCAGCCGGAAGGCATTTCGGCCCTTTTTTTTCTGTGCCATTTTGAAAATAATAAACTAAAATATAACAATTGAAATGAAATAAAAACAATGCTTGGTATTAGATTTGTTAAAAAGCTAATGAAGCGTTCGAATGGGCGCAAATTGCATAAAAGAAAGTATAGGGTTCTATATAACATCGCTTATCTTCATGGTCTGCTACATGGGATTACAATACGTAAGCCTGTAATGGTTATTTCCCACGTTGATATGCTGGTGGGGAATGTTGAGAATGGGGTAAAAGTTTGTCACACAATAACAGATAAGAATCAAAAATGAATATAGAAGAAAAGAAAGAACTATTGCAAAGCATGGCAGAAGTTCTGAAAGGCACCAAAATTGAACAAATGATTATGATTGCCGAAGAAGGTTCTAAGATTGTATATAAGGAGGTGGAACCTGAGCCTAAGAAGGGAGAAATAACAGCTGAACCTAAGCAGGAAGAAGTAAAAGCAGACATTATAGGCAAAGCATTAAAGAAGTGTGCTTCTTTTGTTTGGGGCAATGCCGCTTATGCTGTAGCTTTCTGTGTATGTAGGGATTTATGCGGATGGCAAGATAACGCAAGTTATTTTGAAAGGCAGATGCAGCAGCAAGGCATTGTTTTCCCTCCTGGGACAATAAATACTACTATTAGCCGGAATCCATTTATGAAACTTAATGTAGATAAATGGGATGGGAATGGCGTTATGGAACGAGTCATAAAATTAAGGGATGAGTTCCAGCAACAAGTAGGTTTTGCTGAGCAATGTAAACAGAAAGCGTAGAATTAGTGTTAGAAGTGTTAGAAATTCCCGTAGAGGTGCATGACGTTGTTTCATGCACCTTTTTTTTGTGCCTAATTTTGCATCGTCAAACAAAAACAAGTTGACGAGCAAACAAGTTGACAAGTTGACGAGTTGGCAGCGATCTTTGAAATTATGGACAAAACAAAACAAAAATAACTTCGTACGATAACGTTAACGATAACGATAACAAATTGTTTAACATTTTAACATTATTAAATTATGAGATTTACAGGTAAAATTACAAAAGTGATGCCCTTGGTGACTGGAACGTCTGAGAAGGGCAGTGAG
>CADCIP010000036.1 GCA_902801485.1 uncultured Bacteroidales bacterium
CAAGGCTACTACAGCGAGATATTATCCTTCATAACATCTGTAGAACACGGACATTCAAGCGCCCTCACTGATATTGCAACAGTTAAACCGACTTACGAAATCTTGATGGGTATAGACAGTTTTTTAAAGAATCCAATAGAAATACACATAGAAGGCAATAGCGATTATTTCGATACTACACATAAAAAGCGGCACTTTTTTCATTGGTTGTCCCCCAATAGCTATCTGTGATAAGCAAAGAAAACCATTGATATTGGTTTTCATGTTAAAAATTGAGACATGTACCTGTGAGTACATTCGGTCCGATAACCAAGCAGGGTGAAACTCTCGTATATGTCTGTATAACATGTACCCGACATATACCTATCATATACCTTTCAATTGATTGGCACAAAAAAAAACTTTTCTATGCAAATCAGGAAAGGCTAATTCTAAGTCTCGAATAAAATCGTTTCTTACTTTCTGCCCGAATTCTCTATGAATATACTTGGCCGTTTGGCGCAATTGCTTTTGGGCCTGTGGCAACCAGATAACCCTCATACAGCTTCCGGGACCTCCATTTCTTCATGAATAAACTCTTCTTCCATTTCACGGAACATCTCTTCACTGTCCTGGCCAAGACCAGCAGCAGACTCACGTTCTGCCTGATCTATCCGACTATTGATTTCCTCCATTGTGTAGGGAACCATTGACTTTATTTCTCGAACTTGCTGGTAAAGATGGTCAGCAAGCCACTGCTTATTGTCAGTGGTAAGAGCTCCTGTTAGATATTCAAGCAAACTGGTAAGTGTTGCATTACTCATCGTTATTCTTTTTTATTTCATTTCTTTTTGCAAATATAGTGATTATTTCAATACAAACAGCAAAAAACATTACTTTTTTCATTGCTTGTCTCCTAATAGCTATCTGTGATACGCAAAGACGGCATTGTTTATGATGTTCAAAAATACGGTTAGTTTGCCAACTGGATTTGTTCGGCTTGCACGGAAAAACATACTAATACGACTGAAGAAATTATTTTCATGGTTTGAGAATATATTTTCAAAGCTTGGTTATTTATTTTCAAGCCTTGGTTATAAATTTTCAAGCCTTGAAAATAGTTTTTCCTCACGGAACAAATTATTTATTACGGTTTACTTTTAAAGTTTATATCGGGGGGAAACACAAAACTTCAATAACACAAAATCCCCGCTGAGGGAAATCAGCGGGGATTAAATGAAAGTATTTAACTGCGCTTGGGCAGAGATATTACTTCTTGTTCAGATACAAGTCAGCCTGTACAGCACAAGCAACGGTACAACCAACCATTGGGTTGTTACCAATACCCAGGAAGCCCATCATCTCTACGTGAGCAGGTACTGAGCTTGAACCGGCGAACTGTGCATCTGAGTGCATACGACCCAATGTGTCGGTCATACCATAAGAAGCAGGACCTGCAGCCATGTTGTCGGGATGCAAGGTACGACCTGTACCACCACCACTGGCTACGCTGAAGTATGCCTTACCAGCACGAATACGCTCCTTCTTGTATGTACCGGCAACGGGATGCTGGAAACGTGTGGGGTTGGTAGAGTTACCAGTAATAGAAACATCTACATCCTCCTTCCAAAGGATAGCTACACCCTCGCGAACATCGTCAGCACCATAGCAGTTAACAGCAGCACGGGGACCGTTAGAGTAAGCAATACGCTTAACTTCCTTCAGCTCGCCTGTGAAGTAGTCGAACTGTGTCTGTACGTATGTGAAACCATTGATACGGCTGATAATCATAGCAGCGTCCTTACCCAGACCGTTCAGGATGCAACGGAGGGGCTTGTCAGCTGGTCTTGACTTATTAGCCATCTGAGCAATCTTGATAGCACCCTCGGCAGCAGCGAATGACTCGTGACCAGCCAGGAATGCAAAACACTTGGTGTCGGGAGACAACAAACGGGCACCCAGCTCACCGTGGCCGATACCTACCTTACGGTCGTCAGCTACAGAACCTGGAATACAGAAACTCTGCAGACCCTCACCGATATAGTTAGCTGCCTCAACAGCATCCTTTGCCTTCTCCTTCAGAGCAATAGCAGTACCTACTACGTAAGCCCACTTAGCATTCTCGAAGCAGATCATCTGTGTTTCCTCACAGGTCTTGTATGGATCAAGGCCAGCAGCCTCGCAAATCTGGTTAGCCTCCTCGATGGAAGCAATGCCGTGTGCGTTCAAACAAGCAAGAATCTGCTTGATACGACGGTCTTGTGACTCGAATTTTACTTCTCTAATCATAATAGTATTTACAATTTAATCATTTACCATTTACCATTTAATACTTTTACCTATTACCATACTATTTACCATAATGTTTTATCGTTAATCTTATTCCGCATAGTTATAATTGTGCTGACAATAATCTTTAACAATTCATGACATTCATTGTGCAAGTCTTGCAACCTTTCAGGTTTCATCATTTCTGTTTCCATAATGATTTCCAACCAGTGAAGTGTTTCGTCAAGTTCCTCTTCAACCATCTTTAACTTGTTCAGGAAATCCTTATCGGATTTTCCCAAAAGTGCAGCTCTGTAATTAGCCGATGGTGAAGTACCTGAACGTATTATTTGTCTTGCTATAGCGTCGGACGAAATTGTCCTGGGCATACAATCTACCATTTTTATAATACGGATAGCAAATTCCTTTAACCTTAATCTCAGTTCAATGCTTTCCATTAACTTAAATGGTAAATGGTAAATAGCTCAATGGTAAATGAGATTATTCTTTACGTGGGTCAATACTCTTAACAGCACCATCCTCAGCCTTTGTACGGCCATAGGTACCTGTAACACTCTTCAAAGCCTCGTCTGCGGGCATACCCTTCTTGATAGCATCCATGAACTTGCCCATGTGAACGAACTCGTAACCACAAACCTGATCGTCCTTGTCCAGATACATCTTGGTGATGTAACCCTCGGTCAGCTGCAGGTAACGGGTACCCTTAACCTTTGTACCATACAAGGTACCTGTCTGAGAGATAAGGCCCTTACCCAGGTCTTCCAAACCGGCACCAATCATCAGGCCACCCTCAGAGAAGGCACTCTGTGTACGACCATATACAATCTGCAGGAACAACTCACGCATAGCTGTGTTGATAGCATCGCAAACCAAGTCGGTATTCAGAGCCTCAAGAATGGTCTTGCCAGGCAGAATCTCGCTTGCCATAGCAGCAGAGTGAGTCATACCAGAGCAACCGATAGTCTCAACCAAAGCCTCTTCAATAACGCCGTCCTTTACGTTCAGGGTCAGTTTGCATGCACCCTGCTGGGGAGCACACCAGCCGATACCGTGTGTCAGACCGCTTATGTCCTTAATCTCCTTTGCCTGTACCCACTTACCTTCTTCTGGAATGGGAGCAGGACCATGGTTGGGGCCTTTTGCCACGCAACACATGTTTTGTACTTCGTGTGAATAAACCATGTTTACTTTTATAATTAATAATTTGGTGAATTAATATTATCCAAAAATCATGCAAAAATAGTAAAATTTGTGCTTATACGCAAAAATGGGCCTTCTTTTTTCGCAACTCCTACCCAATTATCATTATTTTTGATACCTTTGCATTACAAATATACGTCATATCATGCAAGTTAAGATTCAAGAAACAGAAATTATACAGGCAGCAGGACAGGGAATGGATGCCTTTATAGAAGTCTTTCATCGGCATATATCAGATGCCATAGGAGGCGATCTGAATGCCCAAAGCATGCAGCAACTCAGTGCCGACCAAATAACCCTGCTGGCTTATATGATTTTCCGCAGCGAGGTAATGGACGGCGGATTTATCCAGCTTATCCACAACGGGTACGGCCCATTCATCTTCCTGAATCCCTTTGCCAAAGCAATGCGCCTTTGGGGAGCCAAGGATTTCTGTAACCTTATATATAAAGGTAGGAAACTCTTTGAGAAGTATGCCGATGAACTGACCGGAGACTGTTCAGACGAGGAGTTCATGGCCCTGTTCGAGAAATACCCCGAATTTGATGAACTCGATGACGAATTTGTGGAAATGGAAGAAGAGGTAACAGAAACTGTGGCACGCTATGTTGACGAACACATAGACGGATTTGCCGAAATTGTCAAGTAACCTCCCCCAGCCTTCTAATACTTAAAACAAAAAAGAGATTCGCCCCCAATGATAGGTAGCGTGTCCGTCGCCATTCGCTATAAAATCCAGATTATAGCTGATAGCAACATTTCTGTGAATCTGGAATCCAGCACTGAAATCTGCGCCAAAACAATGGGAATGATTACCATAAGAATATATGTAGGTGTAACCCGGAACTACGTCGGCAAAAGCTCTTATATCCTCATAGATAGGCAGATAAGCCCTTACACCGCATAATCTGACATTTACGTGCCCATAATGCTTGGGACTTTTCAACTCATTCCAACCAGACATAAATGAACCGCCGACCAGATTCATCCCAATATAATTGTTAAATTCCTTTCGAAGCATAAAACCTACACCCCACGAGTTCTGAATATATAAATCAACCTGAGCTGTAAATCCAGACATCGGCGACTCCTGCCGTGTGTATGGCTTGGTGTTATTCATCATGTTATATGGGTTGTAATTATTGGTCCTTGCAGGACTGCCATTGAAAATCTGCATCGGACCATTCTCATATTTTACATAGTATATGTTGGCGAGTTTTTCTGCTAAAACAGGTCCCTGCAGATTATCATACAATCTGAACTTCAGATCGGATCCGCTTACCTCTACCACCCTGATATTTATAACTTTTCCACTTGTAAGCACCATCTTATCTTGAGCATTTAAAGCATAAGAGATCAACATCAAAATGGTCAAAAATAAATACTTTTTCATGATAAATATCATTTGTACGGGGGCAAAGATACGATTAATGAAGCGAAATACAAAATAAATCATAGTAAATAATGATTGTGGTATTGAGAAAATGTCTTATCTTTGCACTATACAAGTATATAATTTCAGATAATAAATGAATAAATAAACAGAAATTATGAAAAACGTTCAGTTTAAGTACATTGGCGAGGCGCTGATCCTTGCCATCGGTCTCTTCCTGGCAGGAGGAGCTATTAAAAGCGGAATCGTTAAGTTCAAGGAAATGGACCGCACGGTAACGGCAAAGGGTCTGTGCGAGAAAGAAGTGAAGGCCGACAAGGTGACTTGGCCCCTGAAGTTCAAGGAACTGGGCAACGATCCTGCCGAACTGTACGACCGTATCGAGAGCAACACACAGACGGTTGTTTCTTTCCTGAAGTCTAACGGCCTTAGCGACGATGAAATCTCCATCGCACCACCAGCTATGGTGGACCAGCAGGCTAATATGAGCTACAGCAGCGAACAGGTGCGCTACCGCTACAAAGCTAACTGCGTAGTTACCGTAGTGAGCAAAAACGTGGATCTGGTACGTAAGATTGTAAGCAATCAGGCTAAGCTGATGCGCCAGGGGGTAACCATCGTTAGCAACGAGTACGACGAGACTTCCAACGTTACCTACGAGTTTACAGGCCTGAATGACATCAAGCCGGAGATGATTGCAGAGGCTACCAAGAATGCCCGCAAGACTGCCGAGCAGTTTGCTTCCGACTCAAACAGCGAGCTGGGAAAAATTAAGACTGCAGATCAGGGTCAGTTCAGCATCAACGACCGCGACCAGAACACTCCTTGGCTCAAGAACATCCGCGTAGTAACCACCGTGGTTTACTACCTGAAAGACTAAGGGACTAACCCTTAACCCCTCTCCAAAGGGAAGGGAGAAACGGGAACGATAACGAAAATTTTTTCAACTTGTCCCCCAAAGTATTTCTCCTCGCCCTAAAGGGAGAGGACGGGAGAGGGTCTTAATATTGGTCGTACAACTCCTGAAGGAGGGTGAGTTTCTCGCCCTCCTTTTTTTCTATATATGTGCCGCCATAATAGAAGCAGGCGAAACCACCGGAAACGATCCCCCACTTGGTGCTCTCGATTAAGTCGAGAGTTTGTTTACTGTTTACTGTTGACTGTTTACAGTTAAATATTTGCGTCGCTACGGAGGCTATGACGCCACCGGCGAAGTTGTCACCGCATCCTGTGCTGTCGCCCTTACACCCTTCCTTCAGCGCCTTCCCTACAGCAGCAGAGACGGGAAGGGTCTGCATGGGAACCTTTCCGAAGAGGGGACTGTCTGCCCAGAGATAGACATCACGTGCTCCGTTGGTAACCAAAACAGCACCAGCTCCTTTCTCAGCAAAGAAAGAGATGGCCGTAGGAATATCCTTGGAACCGCTCAGGCGGAGCGCTTCCTCGCGATCGACAATCAGCAGGTCTATAAAGCGATAGGCTTCGTCTCCGTCACCCATAGGCCAACGCTGAGATGGATTTTCCTTCTCGTTCAGGAAATCATATACCGTATTGACAATGGTAAGATGACCTTTCTCCTTTACTTTTCTGAGCATACTGCTAAGTCCCTGATGAATACGGGGAACCAATGCTGTGCCGCCAAACACACAGATGTCTGAATCGTAGAAACTCTCATCAACCTCTTCGGGCAGGTAATGCCAGGAGGCACCGATGGTATTGACGAAGGTGCGTTCGCCGTGACCGTTATCGTAGTTGGGATCGGACAGGACGCTGGTGGAAGCAGTCTCGCTACTTCTCTCTATTCGATAGTGACTCAAATCTACAGGAGTCTGGCTCAACTTCTGCATAAGGTCCCTACCTACTTCCTTATCTCCCCTGCAGCCATAAAAGAATACCTCGCTCTCTTTATAAGCAATCTGTGCGGCATTAATGAGTGCCACAATGCAAGGTCCGCCGATATTTTCCTTATCGGCTTTGCGTCCATCGGTAAGTTTGGGCAAGATTTCTGTTTCGAAACTATCACCCGAGAAACGCTCCAGTTCCTCTTCGAAGGTCAATTTACCTGGTTCGAGTCCGCCGTCACCGGCATCCTTACTTAGATACTTGCGGAATATTTCCGACGTAAAATCAACCTTATCATATATGCGGTCCATGAGACAACAGCCTACACCGCTAATTCGTACTTTATGCATTTCAGATGTTATTTTTAGAGGACAACGGACAACGGACAACGGACGACGGACTAGTTGGTGTTATTTTGTTTTTTTAAATATTGTATCAGATTAAATATTCCGCTCGAAAGAGATAGTAGTTTATTTACTAGTGAAATTCTTTCATCGCTCGTGCAATAGTGAAAGTCTTCACATAGATATAACATGCTTTTAACCTCGGAACAACTTCCTTTTGCGATATTTAGAAAATATATAAACTTCGCATCGGAACCCGATTCAAAACCTTCGGCAATATTATTCATGATGGAAACCGAAGCTCGTTGTATTTGGTCACGAAAGCCATAATCTTTGCACACTGACATCATCTTATATATATCATTAGTAAAGACTCTTGCCTCCTGCCATATTCTCATATTTTCAACTAATCTTTCCGCCATTCTGTCTATCTTTTATATGTTAACCGTTGTCTTTTATTCACCGTCTGTTGTCTGTTGTCAGTTGTCAGTTGTCTATTATCTATTACAAGAACTTACCGTAGTCCGAGCAGAGGAGGTGCAGGGGTGCTTCGTCTTCCTCAATCTCCGGGAAACGTCCTACGGGATTATAGAAACGGTTGTCCGTATTGTCATCGTTGACCTGACTCACCTCTCCCACCATTACTTTTCCCTTGCCGGGTTCGCCATAGAAACGATGGTAGAGGTACTGCTCCATACAGATACTCTGTCCGGGACGAAGGATAACCGTTCCGCCAGGCTCCATCGTATGCTCTATGCCATCTATGCGGTAATGTACCTGGGTATCGGCAAACTGCTCGTTCTTGTCAGCATTATAGAGCTCAATCACCAAGTTCCCGCCGCCTCGATTGATGATGTCCTCCATCTTGGACCAATGGAAGTGCATAGGCGTCTCTTGGTTCTCCTCGACAATCATAATCTTCTCGGCATAGGGTTTCTTGTCCACTCCGTACTTTCCGTTACGGATGGTAAAGAGGAACAGACCGCAGCGCAGGAAGTCGCCAGAGCCGAAGTCGGTGATGTCCCATCCCAACATACGGTCTACAATATAATCTACTTTCTGACGGTTAGCCTTCCAGTCTTGCAGGCTCCACTCTGCCCATTCGGGCAAAACAAACTGACGTGATGCCAGAAACTCCTTGGCTTCGCGCAGAATCTGATTAATTTCGCTTCGTTTCATGATATTGTTAGTTTATGGTTTACTGTTTACGGTTTACCTTTTCAGTTTAGAGTTTAGAGTTTAGAGTTTAGAGTCAGTTGAAAGTTGAAAGTTGAAAATTAGTTTACTGTTTACCGTTTACTGTTTATGGCTTACGGTTTCCCATCTGTAACTCCAGAGTGCCACCAGCCATTAACTGTTCGTGCGTAAGGAAAGGCTTCGAGAGAGGCTGGCCGTTCAGTCGGGCACTTTGGATATATTTGTTTTCTTTTGAGATATCTTTAGCTTTGATAATGAACGACTTACCACTTGGCAGATGAAGTATTGCTTTCTTAAAGAAAGGACTGCCAATGGCGTAATTGGTTGTACCAGGCGTAACGGGGAAGAAGCCCATCATGGAGAAGACAACGAATGCAGACATGCCACCACCGTCCTCATCGCCTGGCATACCTAAATAGGAGTCGATGAAGTAGGTATCGATAAGACTATGGATATACTTCTGCGTTTTCCAGGGCGCTCCCACATAGTCATACAGATAAGGTATATGGAAGCTGGGTTCGTTGCCCATCTGGAACATACCCATCAGTCCGGTAGCATCGGGCAGCACATTGTAGAAACGGAACTTGGCCGTTCCCACACCCATGTGGAAGAGCTCGTCCAACTTGGCCTCGGCCTTCTTGTGTCCTCCCATCAGGGTAAAGAGTCCTTCCAGATCGTGTTTCACGTCCCAATTGAAGATATAGGCATTATTCTCGGTGAAGTAAGCGCGTCCGTCGTGCATGGGATTAAAGGGCTCCACCCACTCTCCCTTATCGTCCTTGGGCCACATCATGCCTTTATCGGTGCGGAAGACATTACGGTAAAACAGAGACCGTCCGGTAAAGAGTTTCTCGTCCTCTGTCTTACCTAACATCTTGGCCATCTGAGCGATACACCAGTCGGAATAGCTGTTGACGGTGGTGATAGAGACACTCTGCCGGCGTTCCCAGTTGGTATCTACCTCGGGTATTGTCTCGGGTTCGCCTGGACGCAGTGCGGGATAGTAGCCATGTGTATTATAGAATGTATCCAGCGGAGTAGCCGGTCCTGTGCGCCAAGGCAGCATGGTGCGTTCCAAAGAGTTCTTGCGGAAGCCCTCGTAGGCTGTTGCCAGGTCGAAGCGCAAACCCTTGACCCAGGCATCCAACATCCACACGGCAGCGAAGTTACCCGTCATAGCAGCCCATTCTCCCGAGGTTAGGGCAAAGCGTGGCATGATGCCGCTCTCGCGATACATCTCGATAAGGGAGTTAATCTTCTGCACCTCGATATCGGGATTCAGAATGGTATGCAGCGGTTCCAGGGCAATATGGGTGTCCCACAGCCAGTTATCGACAAAGAATGGCTCTACTGACGTGTGTACCTTGCGGTCCCATGCACTGAAGAAACGTCCGTACTCGTTGATATCTACCATACGTTCCGAGCATCGGTAAAGGGCAGTATAGAAGGTGCGTTTGTGTGCTTCTGTTCCGCCGCTCACCTCTATCTGTCCCAGCCGTTTCTCCCACGTCTTCTTAGCTTCTTGCTTTACACAGTCGAAGTCGAACTGCGGAATCTCTCGTTCCAAATTTGCCTTTGCCTGTTCCTTATCGATATAAGATATGCCATAGCGAAGGGTCACCACCTTCTTCTGCCTGTCAGCCTTCAGCATCAGATGCTTGGTTTCGGGTTGACGGAGAAGTTGTATGTCGCAATCGAACTCGGCATAGAGGTAGGCATCCATATTCTCCTTGCATTCAGGTTGACCGAAAGCAGCAGTTCCCGTCAGTACGCGGTTGCCTTCATGAGTGTATGAACCGATGGCAGTACGACTGCGGAAACGCAGGGCATGTTCGCCCTCACCTTCGAAGGTCATGCGAATGATGCCACTCTTCTTTGAGGGAGCAAACTCGAAAGTAACATCATCCAACTGAGCACGATAGTAATAAGGATGCGTCTCCTCGTTGTCGATGATACCAGGTGCCGACCACATTCCTTCCGGGTTGTCTGTACAGAAAGGCATAAAACCGAAGACCCAATGTCTGCGGTGGTTGGGCATCTGAAGGGCAAAATCATCGATCCAGTCGTCCAGCATACTGTTACGCAGAGGCACGAAGCGTAGCATCTCGTTGGGCAGATGAATGGTCTGCCTTGTTGTCTCCAGCAGCACACTTACCCCACCGATTGTCGGGTCGGCATAATCGGCCACAGACTTTTTCGACTCAGCATAAGTCAGTAATGGCAAGCAGAAAGAAAGCCCCAGTATAATTTTTCTTATAGTCATAAGCAGGAGAGTTTACAGTTTACGGTTTACCGTTTACGGTTTACGGTTTTTCGTTGTTAATTGTTAATCAGTTATCGTTATCGTTTTCGTTATCGTTGACGTTTTCGTTATCGTTGACGTTATCGTTATCGTTGACGTTATCGTTGACGTTATCGTTGACGTTATCGTTGACGTTATACCTAAACTCTATTATTACTTTCAAAAAGGAGAATATGATCACTTACCACTTCTTTCGATGCATCAATCATCACCTGCTTCAGGGGGATGTAACCCTCATCGGGCTTTTGTGCAAGGCGTTCGTTGATTCGCTTCATAATGCCGCGCTGGATGGCTGTTGCCACATTTATCTTGCAGATACCGTTGTGGATGCAAGCCTTGAAGTCCTCGACGCTGGTGCCGCTACCGCCATGCAGCACTAAGGGCAAACGGTTGGCCTCGTGTATCTCTATCAGGCGTCGAATATTCAGTTGCGGCGTATGCACATAATGACCGTGCAGGTTACCTATGGCAACAGCAAGTGCATCGATACCCGTCTCCTGGACAAAGCGGACCGATTCTTCTACATCTGTAAAGACATCGGCTGTATCTTTTCCGCAGTCGCCCACCTTCCCCAGCTCAGCCTCCATATCCACACCGGCAGCCTTGGCTATACGGGTCACCTCCTTGCTGGCAGCCACATTCTCTTCGAACGGAAGAGCAGCACCGTCGAACATCACCGAAGTAAAGCCCAATCGGATGGCCCGCACGCAGGTTTCGAGACTCTGTCCGTGGTCGAGGTGCACACAGACGGGCACCGACGAACGTTTAGCGGCTTCCAGAAACAAGGGAGCCATCAGTTCAAGAGGAGCTTCGGGAAACTGGACTTCTGCCAGTTGCAGTATGATGGGTGAACGTAGTTCTTCGGCAGCCTCGAGGGCTCCCATCACATTTTCCAGACTCAGACAATTAAATGCTCCAACGGCATAGTGTCGTTCATTGGCATCTTTCAGGATTTCACTTAAGGTTGTTAACATATTTGGTTTACAGTTTACGGTTTACAGTTTACGGTTTACAGTTTACGGTTTACAGTTTACGGTTTGTAACATATATTTTTCACTCTTTTATTTTTAACTCTATCGGACTCATGGGAAGACCGTTCCGGCCATAGACATTTGCCCGGATGGGGTTATTCTTCCATGCATAGCGGATAGAAACAGGATCCGCTAATGGTGAGCGGATAACGATGCGGTCGCCCCTACCCTCCGCCTCAGCATTCACATACTTGCCATCAGGCCCTGCCACCTCGAACTCATAGATCGGACCGTTCTTCAACAATGGCTGCGAGAGTGTACAAACTACAATGTCGTCTTCAACTGCTATTTTCGTCACCTCAGGCGACAAAGTCGTGCGTTTGTTCCACAACAGCTTTTCGAAGGCCAGCGCCACCCGTTCCGCCACATCTTTCTTACGCAAAGGATGTATATCAACCGTCTCGCCCCGGTCGATGGTCACCGCCAATTCGGCATACGCATCTTCACTGGCTACAACACGTTGGGCCTCGCGTACTACCGACCATCCCGTATGTTGAGGTTCTGACGAGGGTTCTCGGTAGTTAGCCAGCTGCACGATGACAAACGGCAGATCCGGGCGTCCGAAAGCCTGACGCCAGTTGGCCATCATCAGCCGTAACAACGGTGCATATTCACAAGCCGTATCCGTATCGGCATTCGATTCTCCCTGATACCAAATTACCCCGGCTACGGCATAGGGAGCCAAAGGCGAAATCATTCCATTGAAGAGTGTTGAGGGCTGATACTGCAGGTCGATGCCCTGACTGATATTACGCGGCATTTCCACACCTGTTTTTAGTTTCCACTGACGGGATAGCGGCAGCAAATCGTCTTTGCCGAAGACCAGTTGGTAAGGTTTCTCCTTATAGAAATACGGTTTGCCGCTCTTATTGATAAAGCGGACAGTAATAACGTTTTCGCCCTCGCGAAGCAAACCCTCGGGCACCTGATAACGGCGAGGAGGATACTGATAACCCGTGCTTCCCACCTGCACACCGTTCACGTAAGTTATATCGCTGTCATAAAGCGTGCCTAGCAGCAGACGGGCAGCCTTACCGGCATAAACCTTATTTATATATATATGCTGACGCAACCACAACGACCCTATCCATTCTTTCCGGTCGGGCATCAGATTATCCTGATCTACAGTCGTCCATCCCGAATCGTCATAATCTAACCGGGTGTATGTTTCCACTCCAGGGTCATTCTTTTCCAACAGTTCCTGCCAACATTGGTTAGCTTGAAAAGCTGACTGTTGCTGAGTCCGGACAAAGTCGTCATTCTGATAGAGCTGCATCTGCCTGTAGAGAACAGGATAATGGTTGGCCAAGGTATCTGCTGCAATCCAGGCCTCGATGGGAGTACCGCCCCAAGCGCTTTCGATGACACCCTGCGCCACACCCTTCTCGCGTTGCAGTTGTTTTCCCAGAAAGTAGCCGATAGCTGAGAACTTCCAGGCATTTTTGCGATTCAGCTGTTTCCACTCAGCTTGTCGAAGGTCGGGAGACGGCCCATGCGTATCGGTCTGATAAGGAACGTGAAACAGACGGACCATGCTGTTAGAGTCGTCCAACTCCACAGGGTACTGAGGAGATACGCGTTCCAGTGTCGTCTCCATGTTGGACTGTCCGCTGCAGAGCCAGACATCGCCGATAAAGACATCAGAGATGTTAAGTTGAGAGTTTAGAGTGTAGAGTTTAGAGTTATTAGAATTATTAATTGTTAATTGTTCATTATTAATTTCTCTTCCCTCTTCCATCTTACTTCTTACCTCCAGCGTGTACGGGCCGCCAGCTTTCATGGCAGGAAGGTCAACGCGCCAATAACCGTTGGCATCGGCTGTGGTGGTGCAAGTCTTTTTGTTCAATGTAACAACAACTGTTTCTTGCGGGTCGGCATGGCCCCATACAGGAATAGGCATACCACGTTGCAGCACCATCCCGTTCCGGAAAATCTGCGGCAGAAGAATCTCGGCATTGCTATAGGTTACACACAATGCAAGAACCCACAAAAACACAAATGTCTTTTTCATAACACCGCAAAAATACAACAAAAATCCCGTACCACAAAATGCAGCAAAGGATTTTTTTTCAGGCCCTAAGTCAAATGCTATATTATTCTCTTTTGCAAACATACATTATTTTTATGTTTTTGAGTGCAGATTCAGGGAAAAATCGTATTTTTGCAATGGAATCATCAAAAACAAGCAAAAACAAATACTATGAACCGTATTCTTCTTTTCGTTCTTATCTTTAGTTTACAACTACCCATTTTGGCACAACCCCTTAAACGTACTAGTCCCGAATCTGTCGGGATGAGCCCTACCCTTCTCCACAATGCCGATGTAGCCATTCAAGCCTCTATCGATGCAGGAGAGATTCCCGGTGCCGTGCTGGCTGTGGTACGTCATGGAAAGATGGCATACATAAAGGCTTACGGATATCGCCAGGTTTATCCTACAAAGGAAGAGATGACCGTCGAAACCATCTTCGATATGGCATCGTGCAGTAAAAGTATGGGAACAGCAATGTCTGTCATGAAACTCATAGAAACAGGCAGAATAAGACTCCTTGATCCTATCAGCCGGTACATTCCCGGATTTCAGGATTGGCAAGCTAAAGACGGTGGAGAGAAAGTAACAATTCGCATCGAAGACCTGCTGACACATACCTCAGGACTGCTGCCATACGCATCGGCAACCGAACTGGCAAAGAAATACGGAGCGCCCAATCCGGAAGGAATGAAAGAGTATATCTGTACCTGCCGTAAGGACTTCAGACCTAAGTCGGATTTCCAATACAGCTGTATCAACTTCATCACCCTTCAATACATCGTAGAGAAAATAACAGGTCAGTCCCTTCGCGACTTCGCCCGTGAAAATATCTTTGGACCCCTTAATATGAATCATACAGACTATCTGCCTTGTGCTCCAGATGCTAACGGAATCTGGCGAAACACAGCAGAACCAGTTTGGGCCTCTCTTATGCCAGGCAAAGACTGGCGATCCATTGTGGCACCCACAACAAGGCAGAAAGACGGCTCTGTTCTAAGGGGTATGGTTCACGACCCGCTGGCCCGTATCATGAATGGAGGTATTAGTGGTAATGCCGGCGTATTCAGCAATGCAGACGACATAGCCATTCTTTGTGCAGCACTCCTCAATGGTGGAGAATGGAATGGTGCAAGGGTATTGTCTCCGCTTACTGTTGAGGCAATGCGAACAGTACCCCGTTCTGTCAGTTCACTTGGCCGGACATTAGGTTGGGATTGCTTCAGTCCTTACGCCAGCAACAACGGCGATCTGTTCTCACGTCAGACATTCTCGCATACAGGTTTTACTGGCACCAGTATCGTGATAGACCCAGTGAACGACTGCGCAGTAATCTTGCTTGTCAATGCCGTTCATCCCGAAGAAGGACGCTCAAGCATGATTCGCCTGCGTTCTGTTGTAAGCAATGCCGTTGCAGGATCCATTCTGAAGATGTAAAGAATATTCCGGATTTTGATTCTTCACTCTTCATACTTCACTCTTACATCTTACATCAGCCCTCAGACATCTTCCATCTTCCTTCAGACATCTTACATCAGACATCAGCCATCACTGCTTTGTCGCCAACAACCAAAAAAGGCACCCATCAGAATGGATGCCTTTTTCTGTCTTACAGCAAGTAGTACTGATTCACCATCTTCACGTATGCCGCAAGTGCCGACTGCATGGTGCTAAAGGGATTTCACCGGCCAACGGCCAGTGAAAAACCTTTAAGCATCGGAATGGGCGGAAGGGTCTTTCCGTTCTCCACTACCGCCATAGCATAGCCTATCAGCAGCCAGTTGGTCGGATGCGTCTGCGGGTCGCCCAAGTCCCTGTCGGGCCCTATTCCCGTGTAGTCCGACACATGACGGATATAGGCAGGTGTATTATTCTCCTTGGCTGGTGCCCATCGCGTCACAATGTCCCTGATGGTTTGCAATCCCCGCTTCCCGTAATACGTCTTGCAGAGAATCACAAATGCGGCTCGCCAACCCAACTCAATTGTTTCAAACTGAAAAAACTCCCTGTCTTCCTGCAAGGTCTTCAAGCCTTGCCATTTATCTCCGCTTCTGCGAATGTTCAATGGATTATTATTTCTAATTCCACGAGGCTCCTTTACTTCATTACTCATAACTTTAAACTTCTTAAACTTTTAAACTTCTTAAACTTTTTAAACTTTTAAACTTCTTAAACTATTAAACTTCTTAAATTCTTAAACTGACTCTAAACTTTAAACTCTAAACTCTAAACTTTATAAAGTTCCTCTAGGTTCGTTCATAATATCAGCCTCTCCCCCCGCCCTCTCCTAGGAGAGGGAGCCGAGGTTCTGAGGACTTTGTTAAGTGTTAATATAAACGGTAAACGGGACTCCGCCTGCGCCTGAGCACCTACGGAGCGCAAGAAACCGTAAACTAATTCTCAATTCTCAATTTTAACTTAGGGGCCTCTCTTTTGTAATTGTAAATTGTCATTTGTAAATTTTCACGCAGCTGTTTTCTCATAGATAGCTTTACGGTCTTGCGTTCCTACCCTGCGTATCAGATTGGTGTGCTGGAAACGCGCTACCATTTGCTTGATGGCCGAAGGTGACTTCCAGTTCATCTGCATCAACTCTTCAATAGTGAAACGCATGGGTAAACGCAGGTAATCTTCATCACTTCTGCTGCGAGTCTTGACAGTTTCTCCACTACCACACGTAGCCATAATCTGAGCACGGAGGCGCTTGCTCCAGAGCATATCCTGAGTGTCGAGGCAGTAATCGGCAGCAAAGACGGCAAGTTCTGTGGAGGCTTTCTCCTCGGGGTACTGACTGAGGTCGAGGGCACTTACCTTCCATTGTTCCAAATCGCTCTGAGCGGCTATAACATGGCGTTCTGCTTCGGCAATCTGCTCACAAGGGGTGGTAGCGTCGTTCTTCAGCGTTTCCAGAGCAGACTTAGCTTCCGAGACGGCCTGTTTGAGTTCATCCTCACGGTCCAGCATTTTCTGAACGATAATGCAGCAGTGCATAATCACACCCAGTGTGTGAGCTATCTCTGAGCTGCGGAAACGGAATCGTGCCCTCTCGATGTTACGTTCTCCCTCAGGGCCTACCATCAGGCTCAGACGTACGTTCTCTACCCAATCATCTATGGCCTTGTCCAACTTGGGCGTACGTACCAAGCCTTTCAACTTCTGCATCAGGGCTGTAGCGCGGTTCAGATAGGCCTCCTCCTCAGCTGTCCACTGAACCTCATCGGGTTTGCGCTGCCAGGTATTGTCAGGAACTAAGCAGAAGAATACGCGTTGTGCAGCTCCATTCTGAACCTCCTGGCCCCATTGTCTGATTGTCTGATCATGTGTGCTGGTGGTGGTTACGTCCCAGTTACAGGGCGTTTTCAGACTGAGCGACTCACCCGTAGCGTTCATGCTACCCACACCACCGTTGTCGAAGAGCAAACGACAGAAATCGCCTCGGTAGTAGTAACCGCCCTTGTTCAGATTCAGGCTGGAGAGTTCCTCGGCAAAGGTGTAGGTCTTTTTGCCCTTCAACTCGTCCATCTGCTGAATATGTGCCTTACGTGTGGTGTCGCACTCCAAGAGGCGTTGCAACAAGGGTGGAACCTGCTTCTTCTCACCATCAGCAGCGGTCTTGTTGTAGGTGATAATCTCGTTCACCATTGAGCGACGACGCTCATCTTCTGCCTCGATGTGGCGGTGCAGAAGTTCGATAACCATCTTTAGCTGACGTTTACCGCTACCCGAAAGGCCGTCCCAATGTGTCCATCCGTTCAAACGTGACTCCTTCTTGGTGCCCCACTTCTTGGTCACATCGGAAAGCAACGTCATCATGGCCGTAGAGCTTCCTGCTATGGTGATGAACCTGTAGCCGGGCTGTACCACCTTCAGCAATAATTCCACCCAACGAGGGAGACGTGGCATGCTCAGGTCGTCCAGCACACAGCTACTCAGCGAGGGGTAGATGCTGTATGGATTACATGCCAGATTGCCACAAGGTTCCTCTGCGTTCTCGCCTCCCATGCCCTCACGACTCAGAATCTGCTTTAATGCCTTGGGCATCATGCCGCGTTCACTCATCAGGGCACTGCGTATGGTCTTGTCCACCTCAGCCTCGTTCAGACCCAGTGAATACTCGGGGTAAAGCAGGCCCTTCATCTTCTCCTCGTTAAAGTCGCAGATGTAGCGCAGCATACGTGATGCGGCATACAGCGTATCGTTACGGAACCCTTCGGGAACCTGAGGAAACTTATCGTTGCAGAGCGTAAAGATAGCGGGAAGGAGCTTGGGATAGTTAACAGGATAAACGGACTCACGGATTTCTGGATTTACGGACTCCGTATTTCCTTGATTCCGTTGTTCCGTAGATTCTCCTTGAACCTCTTGAACTCCTTGAACCTCTTGAACTTCAAAGATAGCATCATCGAGAAACACCAGCTCCGCTTCTGTTGTAGTGAAGAATACCCTTGTGATGTCCTTAGCTTTCTTGTCGAACTCCACACCCAGCAGATTGGCAGCCCACTTCAGGTTCTCTTCCTGTGATAGCTCGGGCTTACGGCGGAACACCAAGTGATAACCTTCACCTCGTGCACTCACCTCCAGCATCAGCAGACCCAGTTCATCCTTCTTGCTTAGGATATGCTCCTTGGTTTCCTGCATCTTCTCGGCTGGGATGTGGTCAACGTCCATACCCACTGAATTGCTCATTCGCTTGCTACCCTTCAGCGAACCGTCCTCGTTGGGCAGACAGCTATAGTTCATCTCTTCCAGGAAGAACTTCTGATTCTCCTCACCAGCGCGTATACGCTTCATTCTGGTTATCTGATCTCCGCTGTTACGGATGGCCAGATACTCCTCGCGGGAGAGGACAGGGCGAAGAAACTTCACCCTATCCCCATTAATTTCCTTCTTGTAAACAACGTGTACACTCATGCTGCTTTTCTCCTTGCTTTACGGTTCTTAGTGGTAGGCAGACTGTTGCAGAGCATCTCTTCTAAGATTTCAATGCTCTGCGAGAAGTCTGTATACAAGCAGCAGATAAGTTGGTTCACCTCTGCTTTGCTCTTAGGCTGAGGAAGACGGAAGGTACCACGCAGATGATTCTCCTTGTCGGTACGAACCGTCAGATGTTCACCCTGCCAAAGAATGGGGTTCTTCTCACTGCTGGGCTGTCTTACTTCCTCCACAAAGCTGGCCATGCCCTCCATGCTGTTCAGGCGCATAGTGCCACGCATACGTTTTACACTCTCAGAGATAACGTTACTCTGTTGCATCACTCTCAAATCAATGTTCTCAAATTCTAATGTAATCATCTTTCTTTTACTGTTAAATGTTTGTTTCGTTAACATTAGCGTTATCGTTCCCGTTATATTTTTCTGATTTCATTCACATAAATACGGTTTTCCACATAGCTGGAGCGGGTGATGTACGTGCAGAATACAAGGTCTGCCACTACGCGGTTTCCCACCTCAATGCCTTGGCTCTTAACATCCTCCACCTGCTTGGTTCCCAGCGAAACCAGGAAGCGTGCCACGCCCTCTTCGCCGTCCTTAGTTTCCAGAATCATCTGCTGGAACATGTACTCGTTACCGCTGCTTTTGCTTACACCTTTCTTAGCCTCGTGTAGTAATTTTACGGTTGCTTCAAATTTCATAATGTTTCTTTTTTAAAATAATAATGTTAATAATCTCTGTTTTGAGCGCTCAATGTCTTTATTTGTTTACCGTTTACAGTTTACTGTTTACGGTTTATTTTAGCTTAGAGTTTAGTGTTTAGAGTCAGTTTTCTTAGTTAAAAGTTTAATCAGTTTATTACTTTATACATTCTTCTCTCCACTTTTTCAACTGTCTCTAAACTCTATACTCTCAACTCTCAACTTTAAAAGTTAATTCTCAACTTTCAATTGAATCACGCTGCAAAGGTACGGCAAGGGCATAAAAAAAAGGTCTTATATAAGACTTACTATAAGACTTATATAAGACCCTAATCTGTTGGTATTCAGCGTGTTATATTATGCCGTCAATATCCTTTGCCCTTGGTGGAAGTTTACCTGTTTGCTGCCATGAACCTGCTAATTGAGCCATATTCTTGATGCCCCATAAGTGCTGGAAAATTTTCCATTTCTCGCGTGTTATGCCCAAAATGTTTGCTATGTGGTCGGCCAGATAAGCCGCTTGATTAGCCGAAACGCCTTCTGCAAGTGTATATCCGTCAGATACAATAAAGCCTTCCTCGCGAGCCTTCTCCCACAACCTTTCTGCTTCGGGTGTGAGCAGACAAGCTGGCATGGTAAAATTCTCCTCTACGGGTTTCGGTACCTCGGGCACCATCGTTTCTTCCTCTTCCAGTTCCTTAACCTTTCGTTTAACGTCCTTGCGTAGTTGCCTTACTTGCTCTCTTCTCAGAAGCGGCTCTATCAGTTTGCGGGCTTCGTCGCGTTGCGAAGGGTCTTCGTATGAAGCTATCTGCTCCACCACGTTGTCATAAGTTAAACGGGTTGTCCAGGGGTCGTTCCTGAGTGTCTCCACCTCATTTTCAAGCTCTCTGATACGTGCTTCACGCTCTGCCAGCAAGGCAGCCAGCTGTGCAATCTTATCTAAAAGTGTTTGGGCGCCGCTTTTCATCATCTCTGTTAATTCCTGAGGGCTATAATCTTCTATAGTTGGCGTTTTGCTATCCATGAAAACACAGATTTATGTTAGTTTTTAGTTGTGTGAATACTGGCCAATAACAAAATGTTCTGTTCCAGAAAATCGGCTGCAAAGATACATCTTTTTCTTGAAAAAGACATTAGCTTTTTGACATTATTCTAACAATATGGATAACAAAATGTCAAAAATTAAAGGTGGACAGGAATGAATCACCTATTAACCAACAACCGTCCAATCTCGTTTAAGGCCATGAATCTGTACCTTTGCGATTCCACAGGTATTTCTCTGTAACTATAATGTTTAGCCTCAGCTTTCCGTTGCAAGGTTTCCTCTGTCGCCTTCATCACAACCGGATTCACAAAAGCACTTCCGTCAGGCTCCATCATCAATAACTTACCTTTCGAACAAGCCTCGAAATAAACCCCACCTGGTTTGAAAAAACGCTCATGGGGCGACCCCTCCTTCGGAAAGCCTTCATTCAGCAGAACCACTAACGGAAATCCCTTTTCGCGGACCATTCTGGCTATCTTCTGCTCCCCCTTGCTAATCGCCGCTGCATAAGTTACCGCCCCATTATGCGCTGCCGCCAACACCGATTGCAGCCGTTCCTCTATTTGTTCAACACTGGCTTCACGACTCATTTCCACCAATTGTCTTTCAGGCCAATCCAACAAGAAATGGTTACCCATAGACGTGAACAGCAACCCACACACTTCCGTTTTTCGATGCATCCTGAAGAGATCGGGATTTTGTCTGCGCTGCCAGGCACGTTCTGTATTGGTTTTCACATATTCTATCATGGCATGTAGTTGCCCCTTGTGCGTGAGCACACGATAGAATGGCGGTGCGTCATACAAGTTCTCTGCAAACCCCAGCTTACGTGCTTCCTCCTTGCATCCTTGCATATAGCCGCGTACCACCTGTCTGATGCTACGTGGCATTGTCCGTTGCACCTGAAGCACCATGTGATGATGATCAGGCATCACTTTATCAGCCAGAATCTTTATCTCAGGGCACAACTCCAACAACCTCCTTTCCTGATTGATGAGTGCCCAACCAATCGGAGTCTTTTCTATGACAGCCTCCGAACAATTATGCGTGAGCTTGCCAAACAACGCCTGCCGTGAATTGGCCACCATCGTAACATGTACAATGCATGGTTTGCGCCATGCTCCAGGCTCTAACCACGTATGGGTCTCGTTCCTTGATGTATTTACGTTCTCGTTTGTCATTAGCAAATTTAATTTGCAGTCAAGCGACGAGACAACACAGCTTTGTCGCGCTTTATTCCCTATTGTCCCGTTCCTTTTCCGTGGATTTTCTCCACCCCTTTCTCTATTGTCCCGTTCTTTTTCCGCGGATTTTATCCGAGTCAGCGGAACCTGTCCGCAAAGGTAATCATTATTATGCAAACCTCTGCGAAAAAAGCAAATTATTATTGATTCCCCGTGCTTCTCCTTTTCAGTTACGTTTCTTTTCTATAGTTCCGTTTCTTCTTGCGGATTATATTCGTATCTCAAACGTACACCTTCTTCATATTTACTTATTACGTAACAAATGCAAAAAACAATGAGCCAGCCAAAAGGTAAGCCAATTGTTCGGGGGGATTATTTCATGTGGATTAGAGAACCTTGATGCCTAAAAATCTCATCATTGTTCTTTTTTGAGCGATTTTCTTTTGTCATTTCAGAGAAACTATGTACCTTTGCCAATAATGATAAAAACTCCGCCAGAATAGCTACTCTCACGTCGGCAAAAACCACCAATGCCCACAGTGCCCATGCCAGCAATGACGTGGGCACCTTTTGTTTATTAATCAGTCATCAAAAAATTCATCCCAATATGTCTGTTCATCCTCTGAACCGTGAACCCTTAACCCTTAACCATGAACCATAATTTGTACTATTACAGCAATTATTATCCACATAAGGCGATCCAACTTATCTTTAATTATTCTTCTCTCTCCGCTGCCATCAAATAGCTGCCTTTTTCCTCCTCGGTATAGAACTTTACTTTCTTTGATGGCGAATATGTTTCTTCTGTGGTGCCCAGGAACTTTCTCAGGTATTCCTTCAGTTTCTCTATTACCGTTTGCTTCTTGGTTCCGCTTTCAGGCAGGAAGGGGTTGGATGGAGGCAGTATCTTGGCAATGCCTGTGCCTGTTTCTGTTACATAGCCGTCGACAAAGGCACGTTTTATGAAAGCCTCTGTTTCCTTTGGCTTCAGATGCTCCTCTGCAATGATGGCATCCAGTTCCTCCTTCTTTTCGCGTTCTATGTACTCATTCCATTCCTCACCTATATCGGCACCCTTTTCGGGTGTCATTTGTTCAATGAATCTTTCTATCAGCTCACGCTTGTCGCGCATATCAGGGCTCGCATCTATCTGCTTCCTGATCTGAACTACGATTTCCTTGTCTTCGCAGTTAGAGTCGTGATAGCGCTGAACCAGTTGTAATATATAATGAATATTTATCTGGTCGTGCCGCACCAGTTCTATCTCAAAGATTATATCATCATTGATGGTTTCCTTGTCTCCTCCATGATCCGGCTTGCGGAACTTCTCATAGTAGGTGTTGTACCAGCCCAGATAATCCTGAAAATGCATCTCGGCAATAATTTTAGCCTTCTCGTCAAAGGCATCAAACACGCTCAACACATTACGCAAGCGCAGTATCTCGCCCATCAGACGGATGAAAGCCTTCTGCCTTTCCTCATCCAGAATGTTACCCATCAGGGCCACAGGATATTCATTTAGCAATAATTCTATCAGCTCTGTGTATGGCTGGTGATGTTTGCCTTTCACATCGTCATAGCCTAAGCTGTAGTATTCCTCGTATGTCTTCATGAATACCATTCCCTTGGCGTTGGGGTCGCCAAAGACTGCCAGGGCCTTATCCGTTGCTTCTTTCAGATTGCGGAAGCAGATGATGTTACCACAATCCTTTACGTCATTCAGTATGCGGTTGGTTCTGCTATAGGCTTGCAGCAGGCCATGCAGTTTCAGGTTCTTATCCACCCAAAGCGTATTCAGCGTCTTGGCATCGAAGCCTGTCAGGAACATACCCACCACTATCAGGATATCTATCTCCTTATTCTTCATACGGAGTGATACATCCTTGTAGTAGCTCTGGAAGTTGTCGCCATCTGTGCTGTAGTTGCAGCCAAACATCTTGTTGTAATCTTTGATGGCGGCATCCAGCGCATCTCGGCTCTGCATATCCATGCCCTCTGTACCTTCTGGATTCTCATCATCCTCGAAGCCCCATTCATCCTCTTCTGCTTCATTAGCCGAATAGGTGAAGATGGTGGCAACACGCAAATCCGGTTCAGCGCCCAGCTGCCTCTTGAATTCATTATAATACTTGATAGCCGCCTTCACAGAATCTACCGCAAAGATGCTGTTAAACCGTCCTTGCTTGGTCTTTTCCCTGAAACTGTCTATGATGTAGCGCGTCACTATGCAGATACGCCTTTGATCATGCAGCGCCTCCTCTGTATCTATGCCCCATACCTGCTTACGCTCCACATCACTCTTCATCTTCATGGTGCTGTCATAATCCACATGGAAGCGTAGCACATTGTTGTCGCCTATGGCGTTGATGATGGTATAGGTATGCAGGGCCTTCGTGGGTTTGCCGTCTTTGTCAGGCTCACCGCCAAACAACTGGGCGGTTGTACTGTACTTGCTGCCCTTGTTGGCATTAACGGCAAAGATAGGCGTACCTGTAAAGCCGAACATCATATAGCGTTTCACCCGTTTGGTGATAAGTTGGTGCATTTCGCCAAACTGGCTACGATGACATTCATCAAATATCAGCACGATGTTCTCCTTTGTCAGCACCTCGCGCAACTTCTCGTCCTGCTCATAAATCTTGGGCTTCATCAGATTGGAGAGCTTCTGAATGGTGGTAATGATGATGTGGCAGTTATCATCCTTCATCTGCTTTTGCAAGACACGGGCAGAGGAATTGCTGTTGGCGCATTCAGGCTCAAAGTTATTGTACTCCTTCATGGTCTGATAGTCCAAATCCTTGCGGTCCACCACAAAGAGCACTTTCTTTATCTCAGGCATCTGAGAAGCCAGCTGGGCAGTCTTGAAGGACGTCAGCGTCTTACCCGAACCCGTTGTGTGCCAGATGTAGCCTCCAGCCCTGATGGTTCCTTGCCAGCGGTTATTGATGGCTGTCTGTATACGCAGCAGAATCTTCTCCGTGGCAGCTATCTGATAAGGACGCATCACCAGCAGCTGCTTGTCCACATTGAACACGCAGTATTTGGTAAGTATATTCAGTATGGTATGCTTGGCAAAGAAACTGGTGGTAAAGTCGCGCAAGTCAGTCAGGCGGTTATTCTCCTGATCTGTCCAGTACGAGGTAAATTCAAACGTATTGCCGCCTGTCTTATGTTTGCGCGGCCCGCCGTCTGCCTCTTTCTCCTTGGCATAACGGGTGGTATTGCTGTAGTATTTGGTCTCTGTGCCGTTGCTGATAACAAACACCTGAATAAAGTCAAACATGCCCCTGCCTGCCCAGAAGCTGTCTCGCAGATAACGGTTTATCTGGTTAAAGGCCTCCTTTATGGGGTTGCCTCTTTTCTTCAGCTCTATGTGTACCATTGGCAGACCATTCACCAGAATGGTAACATCATAGCGAACCTTGTGGGCTCCACCCTCCTCAACGTATTGGTTGGTGACTTGTAGGCGATTGTTATAGATGTTCTGTTTGTCTATGAGCTTGATGTTCTTGGTCTGTCCGTTATCCAGCTTCAGGGCAAGGATATATCCTTTCCCTTGCAGCATCTCCGTCTTATCTTGGATAGACATCTGCTCATTACTGATCATAGGTAGCAGGCGGGCCCATTCTGTATCAGAGAGGGAAACGCCATTCAAGAGCTCCAACTGGTCGCGCAGATTGCGCAGCAAGCCCTCCTCGTTTCTGATAACGTGGTAGATGTACCCTTGGTCCATCAGTTGATTTATGAGTGCCGTTTCCAGCTGAGCCTCACTCTGATAGCCCTCCGCAGGACGCTGCTGCACATCGTAGTGTGCCATCACGGTCTCATGCTCCTGCTCAACTATAATCTTGTAGTCGTCCATGGTTTATGCTTTTTGCTGGTTTTTCCACTAGTTCTAACTAGTTAAACTAGTTCTAACTAGTTTTGCTCCCTCCTCTCTTTTCTCTCTCTTGCTGTAGCAGCACTTCCAGGTGACGCTTCTCATTAAGCAGTTCCTCTATGCGCTGCTCCAGTATGGGCACTTGCTGACGCAAGCTTTTGTTTTCGTCTCTTAAACGCTGCAGTTCCTCGTCTATACCTTTTCTGTAGCCCGTTCTGGCTGCATACATGCGTTCTTTAATGCCGCCCTGCGTAACAAACTGCTGTTCCAAGCCGCTTAGATAGGTCTTCATCATCTTGTCTGTCATGTGTAGCAGGGTAAGGGCAACATTGCATTGCTCCTCGTCATCCCAGCGGTCAAAGAAGGGCTCATAATCACTTACCTTGTTATGCTGACGGCAGAACTTTAGCAAGGTATTATAGCGTGGATGTTTAGTATTCCAGAAAGTGAGATGACGGGTGGCGAGGTAATCCTCGTAGTCGGCACGAAGTTCTTTCAGCGACGCACGAGCCACATTCAGTAGCTTCAACTGCGTTTCTGTGGAAGTCATGCCGTCTGCAAGACCCTCTATGATATTTTGTTTCCCCGAGCGGGCAGCCTGCACCATCTGGTCAACCGTACGGTCGCCTTTGCTGGGCAGAAACCTCTTCACAAAGTGAAAGGTAAGAACGTACAACACCTCTGTTTTCTGATAGAAAAACAGTTCCTGGTATTGCACCTCATTCTGCAGCACTTTGGGGATTCCATTATCTTTCGTAATATCCTTTTCCATTATGGTTATTTGTTCTTTTTTGTTCTTTGTTATCGCTTCCCCTAGTTCTAACTTGTTTCACTAGTTCCAACTATTTCTGTTTTCTTCACTCAAACGTTAGCAGTTTATTTCTGTAATACTCATATTGCTTCTGGCGCTGAGCAAGCTGCTCCTCCAAGTTGCGGATGCTCGCCTCGAAGGTGTCAAGGATGGAGACGATGCGTTGCTGCTCTTGCAGGGGAGGGAGAGGGACAGACATCCTATTTACAATATCACAGTTGATATTTAGCATTGAACCTCCAATTGCATTTTTCTCAAGATATCGTCTACAATATGGTGATAAAAAAATAAATAACATATATTTACTATCAACCATTTCTTTAAATCTGACTATTAAAGATCCTGTTCCGCACAGAAAACCTTTTTCCTTGTCTGTAATAATAGCACATCTTCCTATTTCTCCTCTTCGAGCAAAGACTATATCATTTATTTTTAGTCTATAATTCGACAGAGATTCAGCCATTTCAGAAGACACAGTAAATGAATCGTCACAATGAACAAAACCATCAGACATATGTACTGGATTGACAAGAGGAACACCTCCTCTAATATAATCTTTTTTATGTAATAAACTTCCAAATGGTCCTACTTTTGTTAATGCTATGTCCTTTATATTTTTCATTTCCACCCCTGCCTTTCCTTCGAGGTCGAGGAGTTGGTCACGATAATATTCGTATTGTTTTCTTCGCTGGGTTATCTGCTCTTTCAAATTCTCAATGGAACTGGTGAAAGTATCTAAGATGCCTACTATCCGCTGCTGCTCCTGAAGTGAGGGGATGGGTATGAGTAAATTGCGCATGTTTGCTTGGTTAATCTTTGGCGGCACTCCTCTTACAATATCAGAAACATCAGTACATTGCAAAATATAATATAAGTACCTTAATAAAGAAGAATTGTTCTCGGCTAAAACATGAGCATGATTATTCACCCATATTTTTCCGGTAGCCCAGTGAAGAACTGGCGATTTATCTGCATTTATAACACTGCCATCCTCTCCCATTAAAAGATAGGCCCCATCAAATATGTAGTCATCAACGTAATCTTGAATTCCATTGGCACCATAATAAGGATATACTCCTTCATTACGCTTACCTTTGGATACCGGCTTACGTCTTGAATCCAAAACTTCACATACATCACCAAGTTTCTTCCACTCCACCATACTCATTCTCCCAATTCTTTTATGATTTCTGCAATCTTGGTGTTTAATGCATTGCCTTCAGCAACTAGGGACTCCAATTTGGTATTCACTTCTGTGATATTTATTACTTCGCGAGTGTCCTCTTGCTCCACGTAACTGCTGACGCTGAGGTTGGCATCGTTGGCAAGGATATCGTCGTTCTTTACCAGCTTAGCCAGATACTGCTCATCCTTTCGAGCCTCATAGAGCGACATTATCTTATCTTGGTGCTCTGGGAGAAGAAGGTTCTTGTTGCCATTCTTCTGGAAGAGTTTGCTGGCATCAATGAAGAGAACAGAACTGTCTGTCTTGGCGCTCTTCTTCAGGACGATAATACAAGTGGCAATACCCACACCAAAGAAGAGGTTGGCAGGCAACTGAATAACGGTATCCACAAAGTTGTGCTTGAGCAGATACTGGCGAATCTTCTTTTCATCCCCTCCGCGATACAACACGCCAGGGAACTCAACAATGGCTGCCGTTCCCTTTTCCGAGAGGTGCCAAAGCATGTGCATGGCAAAGGCCAAATCGGCAGCACTCTTAGGTGCCAAAACGCCAGCAGGGGCATAACGTTCGTCGTTGATAAGGATGGGATTTTCCTTACCATCCCACTTCAGCGAATAAGGGGGATTGCTGACAATCGCATCGAAGGGTGCATCCATCATGTGCTGAGGTTTCAGCAGGGTGTCCTCCAAACGGATATCGAAGTTGTCGAAGTTCACATTATGCAGGAACATGTTGATGCGGCAGAGGTTGTATGTTGTTGGATTCACCTCCTGACCAAAGTATTTCAGATTGGGATTCTCCTTGCCGATGGTCTTGGCAAACTTCAACAGCAGCGATCCTGAGCCACAAGCGGGGTCGTAAACCTTCTGGATGTTGGAATTATGGGACGAAGCCAGACGTGCCAACAACTCAGATACCTGCTGAGGCGTAAAGAACTCACCGCCGCTCTTACCTGCCTCCGAGGCGTACATCTGCATCAGAAATTCGTAGGTGTCGCCAAACGTATCGTTGTTGGTGTCGTTGTACTTAGAGCCCAATTCCATTTGTGCTACGGTCTGTAGCACTTTTGCCAAAAGCTGGTTACGCTTAACAACTGTACTACCTAATGCGGCACTATCCACAGAGAAGTCGCTGAACAGGCCACGCAGATCATCCTCGGAAGGTGTGCCTACGGCAGAAGCTTCTATAGAACGGAAGATACTTGTTAGGTGTTCGTTCAGATTCTCATCCTTCTCTGCTGTCTTCACCACATTCTGGAACAACTGAGAGGGCAGGATAAAGTAACCCTTCTCCTCCACCATCTTCTGGCGGATGTTCTCTGCCATCTCATCGCTGATGGCGGTATAGTCGAAGTTGGGCTGACCAGCCTCCTTCATAATCCCATGAATATAGTCGCAGATATTCTCTGAAATAAAGCGGTAGAAGATGGAACCAAGGACGTAAGCCTTAAATTCCCAGCCGTCAACAGAGCCACGCAGGTCGTTGGCTATCTTCCATATAGTTTTGTGCAATTCGGCACGTTCTTCTTGATTTGGCATATAAATGATTGTTTCTTTGCGACAAATATACAAAGAAATGGGAAAAGTGGGGTAAGAAAATGGAAAAATTTTGCTTGCGAAAGGGAAAATAAAGGCGTTGTACGGCTTAAAACGACAAGTACGCCGAGCCGTACGGAACCACAGAGCAATTGTGGTTCAGGGTTGAATCCTATTCTACTTCAGCACAAATATGCGAGAATCGTCAAATTGTTTGCCGAGCAAACAGGCTTGACTTACGAGGAGGCTTTGGACTTCTTTTATAAT
>CADCIP010000037.1 GCA_902801485.1 uncultured Bacteroidales bacterium
CAATGAGCAAGCCAAGTGGTGGAGCTTGGGTGACATCAGCCAGCTCCTTGCCCAGCGCTATCCCAACTTCGACCCCGAGACGCCCTTCCAGAAAATTGGTTCCGCCCTGAACGACATACAGTTCAACTTCAAGAGCAAGCGCAAGACCCAGCACATGGAGTACTGGCTAATAGAGAAGTAAGGGAATATTTAGGAATGCAAACGTCTCTCTACAAAAATTATAAATTGTAAAGCAGCATGTAAAGTATGATGGGGTGAAGAGAGGCTGTGCTGTTGAGGAGGATGCTGCTCTGGTAAGAGTCATTTTTGCGATAAACTTTGTTATCGCGATAGGTGAATAGGATGTCTGACTGATAGGATGATGTGCCGCTATACATCTTGCCATCGCGCCAAGTGGCGAGGACATCGCTCTGGTAGGATGAGCGACCGCGATAAATTTTGCCGTCGCGCCACGTCATGATGATGTCGCTGGAGTAGCTGCTGTTGCCGCGATAGAGGCTTGTGCCATCGAAGCGGGCGATGATGTCAGACGTATAGCGCGACTGTCCGCGATACACCTTCCCTTGGTCCACATTGCATACGATGTCAGAGGCATATGAAGATGTACCACGATACACCTTCTGAGCAAAGGTCACAGTCATGTTCAGCATGAATAGAATAAGTAATAATATTCGTTTCATAACTCGATATTAGTTGTTAGGTTATGCAGTCACTTTGCGAGAAAAATTCAAATTATTCCGGCCATTTCTTTCAGTTTCTCCCACACCTTCACCATTGCCCAGGTATCGAGTTCGCAGTAGCGGAGCAGAGCTTCACGACTGGCAGCGGCCTCTTCTGGTTCCATATCTTTGATGCGAGGGAAGATGGTCATTGCGTCACCTCCATTCTGACAACGCTCATCGAGGTTGTGGTAGTTGAGACTTGGCTCATCGGGGAAGAGGGCTGGCAGCACACTCTTGATAGAGAACGAACCTCCCATAGCGGGAACATAATAGTCGCCAGCACGGAAGGGATCGATAAGGTCAACAATATGGTCAGCAATGTTCAGCAAGTGGTCGCTCAAGTCGGGATAGAGTGAGGCCAGTTCACGTATGCGCCCGCACTCGAACATTTTATTATAGGCCAATGTACAGGCATCTTTGGGGATGTCTTTGCAAAGTTGCTCTGCCAAAGCACGACGAGGGTCACTCCCATCGCTGGGAGCTAGATACTCCTTATGGATAGCATGTTTACCGACTTTCATCCGCAATGGCCTTGGGCCATCTGTCACACGGATACGGTCGGGCATCTCCTTGATATGCAGTGAATACTGGAAAGTGATTTGTGCATAGACCTTCGCTCCATCATACTGCGGCACAGCATCCTGCATGGTCTCGAAGTCGAGGAAATAAAGCGGATAGGTCAGCTTCTCAAGGAATTTGCGAATGCCATCAGGATTGATAAACTCGCGACCTGTCTGCGTTGCCTCTATCTGCATCTGTTGCTTGTCGTTCAGCTTTACAGAGGACAGGTCATCGAAAAGGATTTGCCCATTATGATAATAGTCGAGCGCCTTCTTGAACGACATCCTGTATAGATCGAACACCGTGGGTTTGTCCTCAGGAATGCCGTGCTGACGTTTGCAATAGTCGAGGAAAGCACACTTGTATGGCTTTGCACAATGCTCGGAGAGGTCAAGCTCTGGTTCCTTATCGCGATTGATGATTTTGACAGCCCTTATCACATTAGAAGAAACCTTCTGGTATTCGTTTTCCACCAGTTCCTTCATGTCTATGACGGCAAAGAGTTTCTGTAGGTCAAGCTCCCCACAGCGCACATAGTCACTATTGAGGCAGACGAGGTAAGTGCCTTTCACCTTCACGCCGCATTGCGTCAACACCCATTTCTGGTAGGCAATATCAGGGGCATACTTCTCCAGTTTAGCTTCCTGACCATCAAACTCAGGGAAACTGCTGCTCTTCACCTCGTAGATGTCCCATCCATCACCGTTCTTTCTGAGAATATCCACGGCGCAGTAGTGCGACTCCTTCCACGTATGGAACAAGGGCTTGTCCGAATCAAGTAGCACGTTCTCCACAGCATGATCTCTGTCGTAAGTGAACGATGCTTCGCAGATGTTTTCTGTTCCACGCTCCATCTCCTGCTTTGTCTTTTCTACCATTGCAGCAAGATTGAGGCTGCCGTCTTCGTTCTTGGCAGTTACTTCGACGAAGTCGCCAAAGAGTCCCATAGCCAAATCGCCCACCATGTTCCCTTGTTCGAAGCGGGCTTCTACTCCAGCGTCAATAGTAGCCTCTTCGGGCCTATATACCTTCAGCCACAAGTTCTTGGGGCACTGGCAGAAAGCGGTGTAACGTGATTTAGATAGTCCTTTCATGGATTTAGTTGCTAAAGTTATTATCTTTTTTACTCCCCAAATATCGGAATTATTTTTGAAAGTTATAGTTTCAAGAGCCAAATATTTGTCCTATCCACCCATTTTCCACTCCCATTCCTTTATAATATAGTACATCTTGTGAGGATTTCAATCCTCCAAATTAGTTTCCATGCAGCGGAAGTCCCGCTCTATGCTTTGTTCCTGATAATGACGGCGCTTAGCCTCATCCCTTAAAGATGCTGCTTGGGCAAACAAATCATTCATTTGTCTAGCCAGCATCTTCCGCTCATCAGGATCTGTTACTGTCTGCAACTTCTGCTGCAACGCCTTCGCCTCCCTACGAGCTTCACTCGCCTTCTGTCGCATCTCGTCCTGTGTCATCTTAGGTATACAGTTCTATAGGTTTAACTAACGACTATCACTCTCCAAGTAATCGAATATAGCTATCATGGTGCTCCACCCTAGGATAAATATAACAGTTTCCAAAGTAGTCATAATGTCCACGATTACCCTATACATCGCAAGGTTTTATATGATTTGCAATAATATAGGAAATCTTGGAGAAAAATTCAAATAAATTCAGAATTTTGTTATGATTGCAGATTTCTCTCTACCCAAAGATGGAAAAAGCGGTCATAAACATAGTACACATTATCCGTCTGGGTAATGAAATCCTTTTCCAAAAGACCTTTGACTGCAGATACAACAGAGCTGGTGGAAGGAAGGTGATACTTATGAACGAACTGACCTCCGGAAATACTTTTTACCTGTCCTTCGGCTGCAATGGCAAGGAAGACATTTCGCTGCTTCTCCGGCATCTGGCGGAGTAGCTCACCATAATATTCTGAAGACAGCCCTAGATAGGTATCAATGGCGCGATCAATCATCTCAATTCCACAACTCTCACCCTTGGGCGTCAGCATATAGAGCATGTTCATGATGCGCTGCACATTTGCCGTTATTCCTTCAAAGCGCTGATAGACAGCCTCTACCGCCTCGTATGATATCCTTCGGTTGCCATTTTTAGCAAACTGCGACTCGGCAAAAGCCCAATAACGCTCCAGCGAAATGGGATAAAGACTCATGGGTACAACAGACTGGTAGAAAGGACGTGCAGGAGAAAGGAACATCTTGCTCATCAGATGTCGTTGTGAACCTGCAAAAATGAAGTTGGCATTTGGGCATTGCTGAATCTGAGTACGCAGAGCAGCCTCTATGTTCTGATTGTCATTATAATAAAGAATCTGCTGGAACTCATCAATAGCAACCAGACAATGCTTGCCTGCCGTTCGAAGATAGGCGAATATCTCATCAAGGGTCGTTTGTGGTGGTGTCATACTTCCCACTCCCAAACCCCATACTGGGTTGCCGTTGATGTCGAACGATATTTCTGAGCGCACAGACAAAAGGACATTCAGAAACCCTTCCCATACCTTGCGACCCTTAGGCTTCAGAGCATCGAGGATGGATTTTCCGAACACATTGACAAAGTCGCGAAAAGAGTTGGTGGCATATATGTCAATGAGGAAGCAATAGTAATTGTCCCTAATGCTTTCCTGCTGAAAACAGTGCTTTATCAGATCTGTTTTGCCCACGCGGCGCGGCGACATCAGCGCCACATTATTGCCATTTGTCATAAGGCCTGCCATCAACGCTGTTTCTTCTACGCGATCGCAGAAGTACTCAGGTCCTGCGTATCCACTGGTTACAAAAGGATTATCTATCATTTTCCATGCTTATTTTTTGCAAAGATAATGCCTTTATCATTATTATCAAAAAATAATTATCAAAAAATGACAAAATTGTAGTTAGATATCAATCTTGTGAGAATTTCAATTCTCCAAATTAGTTTCCATGCAGCGGAAATCCCGTTCTATGCTTTGCGCCTGATAGTAAAGATGCTTAGCCTCCTCCTTTAACGAAGCTGCTTGGGTAAACAACTCATTCATTTGCCTTGCCAGCACCTTCCGCTCTTCTGGATCCGTTACTGTCTGCAACTTCTGCTGCAACGCCTTCGCCTCCCTACGAGCTTCACTCGCCTTCTGTCGCATCTCGTCCTGTGTCATACTATTTAACCGATGAATGATTACAATATCATTATGAATATTATAATAGCGATAATCCAGATGAAACAACCCCACGATGTGGAGCACCCTTCGCCGATAAATTTAAGAATCCACTCACTTATCTTCAGCCCCCATCCTAAGGCGCTAAAGACCAGAACAAGAATAATTATAATCGCAATTAAGCCAATTATTTCCATAGGTATTCAGTTTTTTAGGTTTAACTAACGACTTTCACTCTCCAAGTAATCAAATATAGCTATCATGGTGCTCCACCCCAAGATAAATATAACAGTTTCCAAAGTAGTCATAAAGTCCACGATTCCCTATACATCGCAAGGTTTTAAATGATTTGCAATAATATAGAAAATCTTGGAGAAAAATTCAAAAAGGAGAGCGACAAATTAATATATACGAATCATTTTATCGTCATCCAGAAGCGGCCCACAGTTTGGATTTGTGGGATATTTGTCATCAATAGCAAGCCTCAACCAATATTCACTCATCAATTTTCCAGACTTATATTCTTCAACGATATCAGTAAACATTCCAAATGGGATAAGCACTTCGGAATCTATATTATCTGGTTCGAGTTGTTTCTTGAATTCGTCTAATTTCAACAATCCAAACTTAGGGTCATTATTGAATTCATCGAAAGGCATCATTTCTACCACCCTTAGTATTTTATCCAATACGATTTTTGCATCTTCAATATCGTCTCTGTCATTTCTATTCTCTGCTTCCGCCAACTGACGACATCGCGTTTCAATAATACCACATATTTTTTTTGAAAAAACATATAATGCACGTAGTTTGATATAGCTGAGGAAGTTTGCTTGGGCTTCTTCATCCTTTAAAGCTTCTACATTGCTTGGTAAAAGTCTTTTTGCCTCAGGCAACAGTTTTATCACTTTTTCTTGTAGATTTAAAAGTTTGCTCGCTACCGCTCCTGCCTTTTTCCATAGTTCAGGATGGTATTCTTCCATAATCTGTTTTCGTGTGTAAGACTGATGGGGTTGTGAAATACGAGTATCCCTGTTTATTTTAAGTTTTGGATCCATATTTGTTTCGTTTTAAGGGTTATACTTGAGTTAATATAGAAAACTTATGAGAAAAGTTTAAAGATTGGCACTTTCTTTTATACGTTCAACAAATTCTTTCTCACGTCCTTTGACACCTTCATGCCCTTGCATTAGTTTTTTGAACTTTACATAATCACCATCGCATATTTTGGGAACAACCATTCCCACTTTATGTAGTTTGCAGCCTTCTCGCCCTTCAATGTCATAGGTATCTTTCAAGACCTCTTCATTCTCCGCCTCTTCTTGAGCCACAGGATGAAATAAGAATCCCATTTTTGTATCGAAACGATACATATACATGATGGTCTTGTAATAGACAGCAGAGGCTCTATCTGCATCAAGTTTATCATAGCGATGCAGAGGAATGTATTTAGCATCCGCTACAATATTATTTTCCTCATCACAGTAATCAGGGATAATCTGCTGAAATGCTTTATCGTCTTTTACAAACAAATGATAGTCTCTTCCTTTACGTGTATAATGCTTCAATCCATTCTCTCCTTCCGAAAGCACCTTTGCCACATACTCCTCCCACAGCCAAGTAGCATCAATGAGCAGGCCATGAATTTTATTACTATTATCATTTCCATAGCTCAACTTCTCATGGCGAAGGATCCGCAAACAGAGATTCTGCAACGCAGCATACTTCGTATAATAAGGGTGAACAACGGGGCGCAAGTTCTCATTGATGATTGCCTGTCGCTGTTGCGTCTGGAAGGTAGGCGTTGCTTGAATAATTTGCTGAACACAACCCTCAGTATCAGAATCGTTGTGTAGCACTGCTTTACCAAATTGCTTTCTACGGATAAACTCAATGGTATGCCGGATGAGTTGTGTCACCGAGTTGTCATAACTGAACTCACGGGTACGATAAGCAATCTTTCCATTAGCAGGAATGTTGAGTCGTATATGACGGTTCACATCCACCACGCCACGAATGTTGGCATCGTTGTATTCATGATACACATATTTCTTATACATGCCCTGCGACAATGCATCCTTCAATAGTCTGGGGAAGAAGAACAAGAGGAAGTCAAAAACTTCAGGCTCTTTGCCCGCCGAAGATAAAGAGAAGGTATTAATGGTCATTACCTTCTCTAACATATAGTAGAGGAAGAAGTCGTTTACCTCATTATTGTTTTTGCATTTGTCTGAGGAAAAACGAGAATGAATACGAATGTCAACTTTACTTTGTCCTGAGCCAACACCGATAAATCCAACTACATTTCCTGTCGTTATAGAGTTTATCGTATTTTTATCTTCTGTGATGCTGAAGATATATTGGTCTTTCAGTTCTTCATAACCTTCGTTGAATGAGTTCGGCCACACCATCACCTCGTTCTTCTCATCTTCCATTAATTTACCAATAGTAGTTTGAGAAAGTGGGCGAAGATTATTGGAACTAATTACTTTTGATGTACAGCACTTGCTAAGATCAACAGCTTTCCTTCCGAAAGGATCTTTTTGCCCTTCGGTTGGCTCCGACATATGCCAAGAATTATCCCAAAGATGGATGGTACTCATGGTAACTTATTAATTATCTGGAGTACAATTATAGGCATCCTCCAACAGTTTTAATATACTTTCTTGTTCTGGATTTCCTCTGTAATACTCAACCAATACACCTTTAATATATTCATCCCAAAGGCGTTTATAATTATAATCAACATCTTTTATCTTCAAGAAATATGCCCCTCCAATCTGATACTCAGCAGACATTCCCCCCTTTTTGGGGTCAACAATGGCTTTATTAAGGCTGTCCATACGAGTTATCAAGTCGCTTAAAGTATATGAATAGTAACTATATTTCAAATCATTATTATAAAGAATCGCCTCGCTGTCACTTGCCTTAATATCTATGAAAGCGAAACGACGGCGGAAAGCAAAGTCCATACTGTCCACGCTTCGGTCAATGTCATTCATTGTGCCAATGATGTAGACGTTGTCAGGAACGTAGAAACCTTTGTCAAAAGGATAATCCTTGGCTTTTGACTCATCATCCATCTTCTTTTCAATAATCTGATGATATTGGGTTTTTACATAGGTTGTGTTCTTTCCTCCATTTCTGTATCCCGGATCTATAGCAAAGAATAATTCTCCAAAAATCTTAGAGATTTCCCCACGGTTTATTTCATCTATAATAAACACGTATGGCTTCTCTTTATCATTTGCAGCTTTAGCGCAGAAAGCTTTGAACTTTCCATCCATACGTCTAAAAGCCACTGTACTTCCTTTCATAATTGGACGCAAACCTTCTACGAAATCAGAATAATCGTAAGAAGGATGGAATTGAACAAAATCAATCAAGCCATTGGGGTCATTGCTGTTCTTAAGTTCGCTTTTTATCAATTCTACTGCTATTTGCTGAGCAAGGTAAGTTTTTCCAGTTCCTGGGGCCCCTGTAAGAATAATGTTCTTTTGTTCCTTCAATCTTTTCGCAAGATTTTTCACTCTATCATCGCCTTGTAATGCCATTAATGTGGCCCATGGATGATCTGAGTTGAAACCATTGAAAAATATTTTTAGAGCATGGCTTTTCTCATACCAGGAATAGTCGTTCTTCGTTGTCCAGAAAGCCTCATCTCTCAACTTGGATAATTGGAGAGTTATTGACTCAATTACGTTTTGTTGACTGGTCTTACTTTGGGGAGTTGCACTTTTTTGATTTTTCCCCTCCCTACCTGTTTGATCTGATGGATTTTTGTGGTCAATTTGTTCTGTACTATCCTCATTCTTTTTCTCTTTCAGTCTTTTGTATAGTTCATCTAACTTGTCTTCGTCAACGATGTTACTTAGCAGTTCTGGGTTAAGGGCACAAAGCATGGCATGAATGGCTAACCAGCATTTCCGGCCACCACCGGCTTTTATCATGCCATCTTGAAACAATTTATAAGATTCTGTGGAAAAAGAATTCTGTTTTTTTATCGTATCTATCAAAGATATATTATCTTTCAAAAATTGTTTAATATTATCAAAACGTTCTGTGGGGAAATAACTTTGACCAACTCCTGCAATCCCTGTTCCTAAAATAAAATCCTTGATTTTTTCATCATCATTCAGCCAGTTATTATTCTCCTTGTACAGATTAATTTTTTTATTGTAGTTATTAGCCCAAATTTTATTCCTTTTTACTTGTATTACCAGTTTATCCATATCCATATTACGATTCCCTATATATCGTGAGGTTTTATTTTGTTACCTTATTCTGATTCACTCTCATTGTCATCGACAAGCATATAATATCGAGGTTGGAAGGAATCGTAATCCCATTGCTCTTCGAACTTCGATGTGGGAATCGTCGTGAAATAACAAACTTATTTCAAATCCTTAATTAGATATTCACCATCGACTTGAATGACTTGAATTTCATGCGAGCCTTTAATTCCCATGTCATAAAATTCATACTTGTACCAGTTATCTCCTTCAGGAGTAACAGAGATGATTTCATGCTGATCGCTTGGCCCATCCTGTGCGCCACTACGGAACTCCCATACGGCATATCCACCACCTTCGTACTCATAATCTTCTTCAAGCTTTTTCAGCATATCTGCAGAGCAATGTTTTTTAAGGAATGCGTAGTCTTCGTAACACACGTTGTTATACATCTCTTTGATAAAATCAACTGCTCCATCTGTCACATCCTCATTTATAACTGCTTCAGCATCCACCGACGACTGAGCATCTGCTTCCTCTTTGTTCACTTTGTTGCCATTGCAAGCTGAAACAAACACGGCAAACACGATAAAAAGATAAGACTCTAGTTTCATAAATAAAGCTTAATATTAACACCTACTCCCTTTTCAGCGTTTCGGTTTCCTCTGTTTTTATCATTAGTTGAATGCACCAGATTTCAACGCATCATTATAATTTCGACGCGCCTCATCTTTTTCAGAATTGTTAAACTCGATATAACAATGATTCCCATCTATTTCAACACCTTTATACTTTTTATACCATCCCTTTCCCATAACGTTATCTGGTTCAATTTTGACAGCAGTTTGAGTATAGAGTCCAAGTGTTTTTTCTGCTAAATATTTATTGTGATTGGCTATTGCTATATTCAGATACTTGTTCAACAGATTATTAAATTTGGACCAATTATACTCATCTCTATATTGGGGGAGTGATTCATCCATACAATAAGCATCATTAAGACCTGGATTCGGTTTTTTACAATTCCTGAATTCTCGGGATAAAATACTCACGACTTGGTTTGAACTCTCGCTATCATTCTTTTTTGCAAGATATTCTATTAGTATTTCGTTTTCTAAGGTTGCATTTTTTGCAAATAGATCTAATATATAATCATTATCTAGTGAGATCGCAAGATTCGTGAAGTCGTTTATATACAAGTTCTTCTCATATTCGTCGATTTTCTGCTCATTCAATAAAACCACAACTCGTTTAGCACTTGCCTCATCCCCATTAGTTATCAAATAATTGGCTTCACTACGCAAGACATAATCAAAAGCCGTTTCAAATTTCTTTCTTGTGTTTTCATAATTTGATTCACTAGAAAAAACATTATCAGCGAAACAGTCAGCGTATGCCTTGTCATACTGTTCTTTTAATTTGCCAACAATACTCCAGGCTTTGTTGTAATCTAACTCTTCACATGCTTTTTGATAGTCAGTATTTGAGCCATTTAGCTCCTCACATGAAATGAATAATTGTATAAGGAAACACATTAGTATGTAACTTGCAACTTGTCTCATTTTTATAGTATTCATTGGAGATTATAAATTATTTGTGATTGTTTTTTGTTTTCATTATATCTGTATTATTGAGATATCTCGCTTGCAGTGTATCACGTTTACGCTTAGGTAATCTGTGTATACTAAGTCTATTTAACAAAAAATCTGGAATATTCCCTAACTGTACATTCTTTCATAATACGATTTGATGCCAGCGTTTTATCAGCCATTTATACTTCTTATCCTAAATGTTTTTATCTTCCCTATAAGATCTTTCTCTAAATAAAAGGATAATGTATAGGTGTCCCCAATCTTAAGGGTCTCTATTTCTTTTATTTCCATGCCATCGTGCCCGCTTAATTCTTCTATGACGTTGCCATTTTTATCTATAAGTTCAACATCTAAACCAACATTTGGATTGGAAACATCTGACTCTTTTTTCCACTGATTTAATAATTTTTGTGGTACTGTTTTTATATATTTAATTTTATATCTTAGCTCAAAATCAAACATATCAGATTTGCTGATTATATATTTATTATCAACAATTTCAAAGTATCCATTTAGGACACCTGTTATTGAATTTGTTTCAGGTTGAAGATAATTCCCTGAACTATCTTCCAATTTCTCAAGCCCCTCTATTAAAGCCTCATCGTTGGTCTGTCTAACTATATCTAACAATTCAGAGGGCAACCAATAAGCTTTATTCTCTTTCATAATGACTCCGAGACGTAACATACCCGATTCACCTTGCTGTTCCAGGACGTAGAGCGCTTCCTGCAAAACGATATAATGAAGAGCCTCTTGCTTCTCTTTATTATCATAGCTATCTTTCAAATTGCTGGCTATCTTGTAGGCTTTAGCGAAATCATGTTCCTCACAAGCCTTCCTGTAATCGGTATCTTTACAACTAGTAAGAAGAAGGCAAAATACCATAAGGAAGAAAACACCAAATAATGGTTTTATTATATACATCTTTTTCATAATAAATCGATTATAACATATGATTTTCAATTAGTATATCTTATTCTTCTGAGATTAACTCCTCCATCAGTTCTTTACTCTTTTCAACCATTTCCTTTGCCTCAGTTTCCAGGTCTGTACCATTAAACCACTCCATTTCTGATTCCATTTCGTGAATTAGAAGTTTAGCACGAGTCTTGAAGCCATCCTGTCCTGAGACGAGAACGTATCTTAATTCTGCATTATAAACATAGTTCAGACCTACGAGATACTTTCGAGCATCTGCGTTGAATTCCTCAACTAAAGATTCGTACTTTTTTTTGTTGGTAGAGTCTAATTCTGTTTCGTCTTTTTTGAATAGATGCTTTTCTACGACTTTCTCTTCAACGAGTTTATTATCCTGCTTGAAGGTGATAGCATCTTTTTTAGAGTCCTCCGCGCGTTCCTTTAGGTCAAGTAACAACTTATGAGCAACCTCGTAATCGTTGCTCTGACATGCGAGCTCGTATGAATAGTTGTAATTCAGTTCACGTTCTTTCGCTTCTTGTTTATCAAAATAGTATATCCCCAATCCTAGGAGACCAAAGAAAACAACATAAAATGCGATAATCTTTTTTTTATGCTGTCTCAAAAATTCATTATTTGCTTTTGGCACTTGTGAAAGCCTATCAAAAAAAACCATATTATCAATAATAATATATTTAGTAATCTACGTTTTTTTACTATCGTATCTTTTTAACAACGTCAAGCCCTGTTTCGTGGCAAATGAAAATGTTACATATAAGCCACCATCAGAAATCATCTTCAACTTGTTCCGTGTATTTCCCAAGTCCTAAATTATCTGTCAAAGCAGCGCCGGCAACATCTGCCACTTTGAAGATGCGTTCGAAGGTGCCACCAATGGCATAGCCGAGAGAGCCAAAGAGACCACGATTGCTACCGCCACTATTCGCTTTTGCTGCTGCAGCTTGTGCCTTGTATTTTGTCTTCACCTTGTCTGCTTCAATCTCCGCTAGCTCCGTCTCATGTTCTTGCATCAATTTTAAACGATCCAGCTCGCGGGCTGCCTGCTCGTCTCGTTCGGCTTTTGCTTCTAAAGCATCACGACGTGCACGGCACTTCTGTTCGTAGCTATTGTAGAGTTGCTGCGCTTTAGTATGTTCGGGGCAGTCTGTAGGTATGAGTTTGAAGTATGCTGCTATTGCTGGGTTGAAATCATCTCCTGATGCCGATAGAGACGCTTCCATTTCACCAAGCATATCGGCTGCTATCTTGTGCATCAAGCCTTTGGTTAGTTCATCAATCCTACTTGAAGCATATTTGAATGCTTCTGTAGCCTGTTGTGGTACGCTGGATGCAATAGCCAAGGCTAAAGCATAATCCCCCTTGCCTGTGGCTTCAGTGATTTGGTTCTTAATAGTTTGAAGATTCTCGTTGTACCAGTCAATGATACGTTTACTTGCCGTTTGGAGCATTTTCTGAACAGCAGGGGTATTCTTGATTTCTTTTACAAAGTTCATGTTTGCTTCTTCAAAGCTATTACCTACTCCCATCACTTCCTGAGTGGTAGTGGCATATACATCGCCTGTGGCTGTGTTCATTACCTTGAACGTGAGATTGTATTGTACAGTCATCTTCTGAGGAGCTGTACCTGTTGCTGCACGTCCGGTTTGGGCAATCTCTGTACCAAAGACAAAGCCCGGATTCTCGCCAATGCCACTGATGCCATTCTGACAAGCTATCTCCAATAGCTTGATGGCAATACGTTCTGTAATATCTTCATTGATATCATTGCCCTGCACTTTCGGGCGCATAACTGAGAATTTTACACCGTTGCTATAAAGTAGCGTATCAAGATTCAACAGCAAAGAAGCACGTTTTGCTGCAATGGCCTCGGCGCGTTCCTCATCTGTGAATTTAGATTCACGTTCTGTAGGATTAAATTTCTTGCCATTGGCTTCTTTGTTGTTGCCATTGCATGAGGATAGAGCCATAAACATTGTCACGGCTCCTATGTATAATAAGGTACGATGCTTTAACATAATTCCAACTATTTAGATTATTATTATTGATTCTGTATAACGAGTAAGACTTCACCCAATCCCTGTGCCTTGTTGCTGACTTTTAAGCCGAGGTTGGTACGCAGGTTCTTTGCCAGATCTCGAGTCCAATCATAGACACCATATTGTGTGCCGTCATCGTTCAACAACTTGATTCTGCAATTAGTGAATGATAACTCGTAATCAGTATTGTTCTGCATTTTGTATGCACCTTTGACCGTGTGGGCCTTCATATAGTCGATAATCCAATCGGTATAGGTGTCACCCTCGATGCTTTCGTCTGAAAGTTTGATATTACAACCTTTCTCTATTGCTATGCGAACAGTGATATCACGACCACGAGTTAGGATGTCGCTGAAATATTTCACAATGTCCTGTTGAAACTTGGAAACATTCTCCATAATATCATTCTGGATAGTCTCTGTGGTAGATTCGCCTTTCAGGTTGCTTGCAGTCATTGTAGCCACAGCCTTGGCGGTGTATGCATCAAGGGCAGTAAGCGTATAACTGACATTCTTTTCACCCCTGCCACTATAATTATGACTAGTAAGGCTCATCTTGTCACGACTCGTATCGTAAGCTAATTCAAGGATGATATCAGGATGAGCGGTTGTGAGCAGCAATGTCTTGGTGTCTTTCTCCAGTCCATCAGCCAAATCTGTTGCTTCGTAGGTATCCAATTGCTTCAACGTCTGCTCGAAGTCATTCAGCGGGAAGTCCTGATCGTTGAAGGCATTTTGTATAGTAGAGATGATGCGACGAGCGCGGTCATCTTTCAATAGATAGTTCTTGTAGTCACGCAAAACATAAGAACGCCCGTTTACGGTTTCTGTCTTCAGACATTTGAAATTCTGGAGAACTTGATCTGAAGGAATAACCATGATAGTTGGACGTGCTTGTTCTATGGCATTGACAGCGCTGTTCTCGTATGCTTCCATGTCACCAGAAGCCATATCCGTTAAACTGCCACTTTTGTTGCCACCCCCACAACTGGCTAAAGCTGCAGACATGATAGCTGTAATAAAGATTCTGATTGTTTTCATTGTTGGTTATTTAAGAAGTTGCTGGTTTATAATATTATAGCTCTAAAATCCCATTGCCGTATCTTTCCATATTTTATCTTCCTCGATTGGCTTACCTGTACCAATATGAAGATTTATCACCTCCGCTATCTTGCGTACTATAGCAATGTACCGGTCATCCCATTCTGTAACGCTGAAAGCAATTCGAAGTGTAAAGGCGTTGCACTCTTTGCCTCCGCCTATTTTTATGGCAATATTCTTCTTTCCTACAGGCAGATACAACTCATCAAGATCAGACTTCAACTGAAAATCTTCTTCGAGCATTTTGCTGAGAGCCTGATATAGTTGGCTAAACTTCTCCTCATGAATGGTGGTAGTGGGCTGTACTTCCAATTTTTTTTGTACCTGATGAACAAAATGGAATTGTGTTGGATGCTGTGGCTCTTCTGCACCACTGGCAGAAAGCATCATCACAGCCCATTTGTTATTCCCACGGGTCAACTCCCTCAAATCTTTCAGGAACTCTTCCAACTGAGTCTCGCCATGCTCGTCACCAATAAGATAATAACTGCGTGGCTCATCGGGATTTTGTTCAAACTCTTTACTGATGAAATTAAATCCACCGTAAAGAGCCAAATAATAGGCAAAGTTTCCGATACCAGCCTCAGAAACACTTGACGTGCAAACGATAGTGATATCAGAGCCACGATCGATTTTGCATCCGTATGAGGTCTTGCCTTCCAAAGAATAATGTTCCACCACAAGACGGTCTTGCGGGTGTTCACTCACGTTCTGTGTCGTTGCCAAGTTACGAAGGCGGAAGTCTTTGCAGAAGTCAATTGTATCAAGAATATCCTTTGTTGTCATACGCTGTGTGGCCTCAATGTCTACAATGGAGACAAAGCGAGGCACTACTTTATATCGTGTGTAACGACACTGCTTCCGACGAAACGCTTTTTTTAGTCTCTGACTATAGGCTGTCAACAAACGTTTCCGCTTGTCATCATCCATTGCTTTACGAAATCCATTAGCCACAAGACCGGCAGGGACGGCAAAGATGAGGATTTTTAGAATACCAATGAACGTGTCAATGTATCGACCTGTTAGTGTTATTGGCCCTTTCCCTGCAAAATGGCCAGGGTCGCCTATATAGCGGGTTATTGCCCATACGAAAGCATCCCAAGGGTTGCTATACTCTTCAGGTTGAGCTGTATGTTCTACAAAATAGAAAACGATGGTCAATACAATGGTAATCCAGAATAAGACTTGAATACTGACCCAGAAGTCACTTCGTGCATTCTTGAACGCACGTCCAAACAATATAAATGAATTAGTCTTTTTCATGCTCTCTATTTTCAAGGTATTTAAGTTTTACCACTCCAAATATAGGATTTATTTTTGAAAGTTATAGTTTCAAGGGCTATTTTTTTATCTTATCCCTCCAAATTCACCCCACATACCTTTATAATATAGAAAATCTGGTGGGAAAATTCAAAAAAGGAGAGTAGATTAATACAAGAATCCTAAAGCCCAAACCCAAAATGGCATGTGGCTCAGTTGTGAGGGGGAAGAATTTATTTTGTTTTCATTTAATCGAAAATTTCGTACCTTTGAACTGCGTTCGAAAGTACTTTCACTCGGAAAAGAAAAGAAAAACAAGCTTTTCTTTTGCTTTTCGCTCGCTTATTCGTAACTGTGGACTGAAACCAGATATTTTATATAACTATGTTAAGAACGGCAAGGTGGTAAACTGCTGGAAAGGTCACGAGGCACCACTGCCCGAAGGATGGATAACGGAACAAGAGCCCAACCGCTGCAGGCTGGTACACAGGACTGACGTAGGACGGGGAATGGGTGACACCGACATCTACCTGGAATACAGCAGTGACAAGCCTGCCAAGCCTGGATTACTGATAGGACAGCGTTTGTTTTTAGAAGCAGGCACATATTACCTTACCGCTATCTTCTTTGCTCAAGGTGAGAACGAGATGCCGACAAACGTCAGTTTGGCAGCAAAAGGCTATGAAAGCAGTTGCCGGGCAAGCAGTCTGATGGATTGGAATTATTTCCCGATTACTCTTCGAGAGGCGCAGGAGATAACCGTCGGACTTTGGGCTCCCGAAGGATGCGACGTTCGGCGCGCCGGCATATCCGCACTAGTGGTGTGGGCAGCAAAGCCGTAGGCTATCTGTCCTTTTCTGATAAAAGTTATATCCCTGTTGGATTATTTGCCGGCAAAGTCCCTGATGATGCGCAGGGTTGAAGAATCTGCGGCAAAGACAGAGTTGAGACCTTGCTCCTCGAAGGCGGGGTCGCAGGTATAATCGTCCCAGGGCTGCCATTTGTAATGAAGCTGAGAAGCCAGTCCTGCCCAGCCCCAGAAACTGCAGCCAGCCAACTTACCGCTGTTTTTTACCAAGTCGAAGACAAACTGGTAATACTGGTCGCGTCCTGTAGTTGGTGTACCCGGCTCAACAGTATAGTTGTCCCTGGGATAGCCGAACTCCTCCAGAATCATGGGTTTATTCAGGTCCTTGATGGCCTCGTAGCACTCGTTCATATACTGTTCTGTATTCCTGCGGGCATTATCTATGCTGTCTATCATAGATGTGGGGCCGTTGATATCCTTTGCCTGAGCAATAGGACCGGAAACGGAACCTATCCAATGCCAGTTATAAGGCCAGATATGGATACAGACGAAGTCAATCTCGGGATAGGAATGAATCTCGCGGAAAAGGTCGGCATCCAGTTCACAACCCCAGATACCTTCGCTACCTGTAGTAACCATGTGGTTGGGGTCGAGACTCTTAATCAGACTTGCCTGATCCTTTACCCACTGGGCGAAGCAGGCCTTGGTGATGCTGTCGCCGGCAAAAGCACGTGGCTCATTAGCCAGCTCCCAAGCCAGGATAGCAGGAGACTCGGTATAAGGCTTACCCGTAACGGTATTGGTACGGCCTACGATATACTTTACGTGATTGGCAGCAAACTCCTTGGCCTTGTCGTTCTGCACAAACTGGCAATGGTACTTCTGGAAAGCGTCCCAGTCGTCCGGATCGGGCACAGGACCACAGCCGGCCCACTCCAGGTAAGCACCGAATCCGCCACTCCATTCCCATGCGTTGTTCAGATAAAGCGTTGCCGTCATATCACGCTTCTCCAACTCGGAAAGCAGATAATCCAGACCCTGAAGGATTGTATCGTTATACTCGCCCGGCTGGGACTGAAGAATAGGAGAGATGTGTCGGCCTAAACAGTCGGGGCCGTCGGCTCCCACCAGGACTCGAACGGTAGTAATACCGGTTTCTTTCATCAGGTCGAGTTCCTTCAGTAACCGTTCCCGGCTACCGCCTCTTCCTTCACTACCTAAGATGGCACCATACCAGAAGTTGGCACCAACATATCGGTATTCTTCGTTACCACGGAAAAACTTTCCGTCCTTAACGGTTACGAACTCTGTAACGGTTGTTTCCTGTTGCTGGCAACCACATATCGCACAAAGGCACAACAATAATACTAGAATGGATGATTTATTCATTGGAAATTCTATTTATAATTATAAATTTAAATGCCCTCCCATTTGGGGGAGGGATGGGGAGAGGGGCTTCTCGTTATATAATAATCTTACTCTTATGGTAATTGTCGCGGAAAGCCGTAGGCGAGCAACCCTTCTTCTTCTTGAAGATTCGGTTAAAGTTGCTGATATTCTTGAACCCGCAGCAATAACATATTTCAGCCACGCTATTGGAGGAATCGACCAAAAGGCGGGCAGCATGACCCAGACGCGTGTCAATCATGTAGTCAGAAACAGTCTTACCCGTTCGCATACGGAAGAAACGGCTGAATGCTGCGGGCGTCATGCCGGCAATTTCAGAAAGTGTCTTCAAGCGAATCTCCTCCTTATAGTTCTTGTCGATATACTCTTCCACTTCACGCACACGACGGCTCTCCGGAGCATTCTTGACATTCGAAAACGACTTGCTGGCCAGCAGATGGTAATTCTTCTGCAACGAGAGTTCGTAAAGAATCTCCAGCAGACTCAGGATTCGGTAGAATCCCGGCTGAGCCTGAGTAATACGCGTAATCTTACTATAAAGCCCCATAATGGCCGGAAGCTCAAAGGCTATGCCGCGCTTGGCATTATCGAACAAGGCCCTAAGACTGCTCAACTGGTTCTTCTGCAGAAACTGGTCGCCCATCATATCCACGGGAAACTGAATCGTAATCTCGTGTATAGACCGGCTCTGGCAGTCGTACTGGTCCCACGTATGCTCCAGACCGCTTCCCACAAGCACCAAATCGTACTTGCCCAGCACCTCGATACTGTCACCAACAATCCTGCGGGCACCGTCACAGTTTTCAACAAAGTTCAATTCCATCTCCTCGTGTTTGTGCAAAGGATAGGAAAAACATTCCTTGTCCCTGTCCATCATATAGAAACAATCCTTTTCAGAGAGAGGGGAAACTTCTGTTATTACCTTGTCCATAATATTAAAATAAAGTGTCAATTTGGGGGCTAAATTAAGCAAAAGATGCGAAACTAGCAAATTTTATATCAAAAAGTACGCAAAAGATAACAAATCACGCATACTTACTGGTATTTTTTTGTATTTTTGTGGCGCATAACCAATTGTCAAATTCTTATTTTCTTATAAATCAGCAATGAAGAAAAGAACACTCCTTAGCATTTTGACGTTTGCCGCCATTTTGCTAACCCTTGCAGAAAGCACTTATGCGCAGAGTTCGTGGAAGAAGCAGACCGCTCCGGTGATGACCCCTTGGGGCGAACAGCTGACAGCCGACAATGTCTGGCAGGAATATCCCCGCCCTTCGATGCAAAGAAAGGACTGGATGAACCTGAACGGTGTATGGCAATACTTTAAGCGTTCGAGCATAAAGTACGACTACGAGAAAAGTGCCTCGCTCTTCTCCAAAGCCATTCTGGTTCCCTTCCCCGTAGAATCGGCCCTGTCTGGTATTATGGACAAGAATTACTCTGGCAACAGAAATGCAACTTTCATGTACAGGAGAACCTTCAGCCTGCCAGATTCATTCAAGGGAAAGAATGTGCTGCTTCATTTCGGTGCCGTTGACTGGCGTTGCTACGTATATGTGAACGGAGTGTTAGCAGGAACACACGACGGAGGCTCCGTGCCATTCTTCTTTGATATCACCTCGTTTTTAAAAGAAGGAACGGAACAAGAACTGCAAGTTGCCGTATGGGATCCTACCAACGGGGGACAGCCCAATGGTAAACAAAGTGTTTCGCCCAGTGGTATATGGTACACTCCCAACAGCGGTATCTGGCAGACCGTCTGGCTGGAGCCTGTAAACCCCACTCATATTCTCAGTTACGAACCTATACCCGATATCGACAACTCCACCGTCAGCATAAAGGTGAAGACATCTGCCCCATGCGATGTTACGCTGACCGTAAAAGACGGAGACAATATTATTGCTGAACAGACAGGGAATTCAGAAAAGACGTTTACCCTTTCCATACCATCGGCAAAACTATGGAGCCCCGATGAGCCCAACCTTTACAATCTGGATATAGCTGTAAAAGGACAAGGGAATGAGGCTGATAAGGTAAGCGGCTACTTCGGAATGCGGAAATTCTCGCGTGGAATGGTTGACGGACATCCTGCCGTACTGCTGAACAACAAACCCCTATATATGTACGGCCCTCTGGATCAAGGCTGGTGGCCCGACGGATTGCTGACCCCACCCTCTTACGAAGCTATGATCTACGACCTGCAGGTGATGAAGGACTTTGGCATGAATATGGTCAGGAAACACATCAAGCTGGAGAACGACCTGTGGTTCGACTGGTGCGACAAGAACGGACTGGTTGTCTGGCAAGACATGCCTTCGGGCTGCGGCAGCGGACTGGTTGGAACCTTGGAATATAATATGCAGAATTTCTACCGCGAGAATGAAGCGCTCATAGAAGCTACACGTCATCATCCCTGTATCGGAGCCTGGGTTGTATGGAACGAAGGCTGGGGTCAATACCCCGAACGCGGAATGGCTCACACCAGAAGAGCTGTGAACAGCGTTATGGCAGCCAATCATGACCCGGGAAGATTCGTACATGCCGTAACAGGATGGGTAGATGTGGAGATGGGCGACTTCCTGGACGTTCATTCGTACCCGGCTCCGGGTGCAGCAACAAATCCGGTAAACGAGCGAATTGCCTCGTGTGGCGAGTTCGGCGGCATCAACTTATTTATAAAAGGACACATGTGGGCCGGATCGGATGTCAACTACACAACCGTAGAAGATGCAGCTACCTACACCAGCCTGTACAATCATTATACCGACTGCCTGCAAAGACTCCAACAGGAAAAAGGCCTGTGGATGTCGGTCTATACACAGATTACCGATGTGGAACAAGAATGTAACGGCCTGATGACCTACGACCGCAAGGTGCTGAAAGTATCACCCGAGCAGCAAGCTACCATGAAGGCCAATATACTACGTACCATCAATTGCAGATTTAAAGGAGCAAAGACCATTGTTGCTGCAGACGACGAGAATACTGGCATCCAATGGAAATACACGACATCGGAACCCGCCAGCGACTGGTACACAACAGACTTTGCAACAACAAGTTGGAAAACAGGTGCTGCCGGCTTCGGCGGAGGCGGCAGGACTGCGTGGTCAACCAGCGACATCTGGATCCGACGTAACTTTAAAATCAACAACGTAGAAGCCAGTCAGCTACCAGAACTCCGACTGTGGATGTTCCATGACGAGGATGCCGAGATATACATCAATGGGATTCTTGCAGCTAAAACTACCGGCTATAACACCAGGTACGAACTATGGCCCTTGTTGCCTGAAGCTTTGAATGCCCTGAAGTTAGATGGAACAGACAACGTTATAGCTATCCACTGCAAGCAGACAACAGGCGGTCAGTTTATAGACTGCGGACTGAAGCTCAGCCAATACACAGACAACTCCGACCTGCAGGTAGAACCTATGCCAGAGAAGACTCCGGCACCCGAATTCAAGAGCGAGAGCGGAAAAGCCTATCTGCTGACCTACACGCTGCCCACCAACAAACAACTGCACTACGCATACAGCCTGGACGGGGCCAAGTGGACAACCATCAACGGTAACAGAGGTATTCTGCAAGGAGATCTGGCCAATGTGGAAATGAACGCTCCCTTCATACGCAGAATAAACACAGACGGGAAGAATGTCTTCCACTTGGTGGCAGATCCTATTGATGCCAGTCAGACGGGATTCTATCATCTGCAGAGCGAAGACCTTGTCCATTGGACTACGGGAGAGAACGGAAACATCCTGATAAAACCCTCTTCCACAGAAACAAGCAGAGGGGAATCGCCCGAATGGATATACGATGAAGCCTCATCGAATTTCTTTATCTATTGGAGTGCCAAGAACAGCGACAAGAACAGTATCTTCCTCTCGACGACAAAAGACTGGAAGAAATTCTCATCTCCACGTGTTTTCTTTGCACCCAGCTTTTCTGCTTACGACATGCATATAGAAAAAACGGGAGAAGATTATACCGGATTCTTCTTTAACAATGACAGGAACATCTGCACCACACAGACAAACGCAATAAAGATTACTGCAACGAAATTCTCAGACCCACAACGTGTCTTCAGCTCACAGATACCCAAATCGAGAGGGCCGCAAACCTTCCCTGCATTCGACAACAGCGGGTGGTTCCTGCTGTACAACCCGACGGAGAACGGCGGACAGACAATGAGCAAAAGCGGTAATCCCAACGAGAACAAATGGTATCCTTGCGACGAAAACGAATTAACTTTGCCTGCCGAGGCCGAGCAAGGTTCTGTTTTGGTCATCACAACCGATGAGCTCAACACCATACTGGATTCGTTCTTCTACGAGGAATGCGATGTGCTGCCGACAGCAGAAAAAGAGCCACAAATGTGGAAGTACCAGACAGCAAGTAGTGCCGCTACAAGTACAGCCTGGACAAAAAAAGACTATAAGGACACTTCATGGAAAGAAGGTCTGGCAGGCTTTGGCGGCAGCAATCCTCCCGGAAGCGTCGTAAACACCGCATGGACTACTTCTGCCATCCGCATCCGCTATCATTTGGACCTGACAGGATTTACGCCAGAGCAGATTCAGGCCCTGACGGGAAGAATCCACCACGATGAAGACGTAACCGTTTACATCAACGGAGTTGTTGCTTTTAAGGAGACCGGATATCTTACCTACTACAAGAATGTTTCCATCAGTCAGGAAGCTCTGGATGCCCTCACGCCCGATGATACCAATGTCATAGCCATCGAGTGCATCAACAAGGGAGGCGGTCAGTATATCGACTTCGGTCTCTCCGGCATCCGTCCCATCCCGACAAAGATAACAGAAATCCCCGCCACCGATATTAAGGTTCAACCCGAAAGCGGCATATACAACCTTTCCGCCCAGCGCCTCCCTTCCCCAAGGGCAGGAATAAACATCGTGAACGGAAAGAAGATACTGTACTGAGGCTTTAGACTTTAGACCGTAGACTTACATGAAACGCGAGGTTTACGAAAGTCAGAAGGCATTTGCCGGAGAGAAAAAGCCCTCCATGCAACGCCGCTGTGTGGGGCATGACTACACAGAGCGCATGATGTATATGGTAACTATGGTTACGGAAGGCCGTCGCTCCCTCTTTGGAACCGTTATTGGGCGTAGCGATGCCCCCGCTGGCAGCCTCGATGCACCACGCATAGAGCTTAGTGAATTAGGAAAGCGGGTAGCTGAAGAATGGATGGCAAGCCCTATCCATCACCCAGAAATAAGCATAGTATCCTTGCAGATGATGCCAGACCATTTTCATGGCATAATATACGTGAAAAGTAAACTGGAAAAGCCGCTGGGCATGGCATTACGTGGCTTTAAGCAAAAGTGTAACCAGCATTTCAGGGCATTATATCCCGGCGTACAGTCTGTTGCGTTGCCAACGCAACAAACAAGACAGGGTGAAACAGCTCAGCGCCCCCGCGATGACCGCCAGCATGGCTTGCTTTTTGCCCGCGGCTTTAACGACAAACTGCTTTTGCGCGAAGGGCAGTTGCAACGCTGGCTGCAATACCTTCATGATAATCCCCGCCGCCTGCTCATGAAGCGCGAGCACCCAGATTTCTTCCGCGTTCAGCGCGGCCTTATGGTGGGAAGCCAGCAATGTTCTGCCATTGGCAATCCTTTCTTGCTGCAGCATCCCGTGCGTTTGCAGGTTCAGTGTTCCCGACGCCTGACAGACAAGGAGATAGCTGAGAAACAGGAATCATGGCTACAGCAAGCCCGCTCCGGAGCCGTACTGGTTTCACCCTGCATCTCCAAGGGCGAGAAACAGGTAATGCGTGCCGCCTTCATGGAGGGGCATCCCCTTATAGTACTTCAGGAGAACGGCTTCACAGACCTTGCCAAGCCCGGTGGTCAGCGCATGGAAGCCTGTGCCCGAGGCCAACTTCTCATCATAGCGCCTTGGGAGCACCATAACGAGCGCCTCACCATCAGCCGAGAGCAATGCTTGGCCTTGAATGCCTTGGCAAAAAAGATTTGCGAAGGGTAACTCCGGAAGACTATAATGGTATAAGAAACTCAGCCCCGCGAGAAGGTTAGTGGTGCTTTGGCTGCTGCCCGCATAGAGTGCGATCGCCTGTATGATGAGCTTACCTACCTGATTGAGGCCTTCAGTATGACGGCTGATAACCCCGAACCTTACGAGGCTTTCATTAAACAGTGGAACGGTACGCTGAAAATCTATCAGGATATGCTGGACCGGAAGAGTGGAACAGGCAGTGGCGGCACTACTCCCGATAACGGCGGCACAACGCCTGACAATGGTGGTGGAACCACTCCCGACAATGGCGGGGACACGCCTCAGCCTGACAACGGTGGCGATACCCCTACGCCGAATCCCGACCCAGTGAATCCACAGCCCGATAATGGTGGTGGGGATAATCCCGGCGGTGGCGGCGATGACCCTGGAGCGGATGAAGACTAAGGACCCTTCCCCAGCCCTTCCCTTGTAGGGACGGGAGCCAAAGGCCAAAGTGAAAAAAAAGGAAAGTCCCTGCTTCTCGAATAAGAGAGGCGGGGGCTTCTGCTTTTTATCATTGGAATTTAACTTTGGAACTCCCGGAGCCAGGCGATGAAGTCCGAAACGCTGTCGCAGGGCTGGCCTGACATTTGAAACTTAATGCCCTTCTTGTTTATTTCCTTTAGTCTTAACATATTTACAATAGATTACGCCTGCCACTATAATAAGCAATATAAAACCAGCAAAACAAACAAATAGCTCTTCACTATTATATATATCTGTTTTATCTGCGATTATACTTCGATAGAGAAATTTTAACAAAAACTCAAATACTATAGAAAATGCGGCAGCAACCAAAGCTGTTGCGCCATATTTAGCCAGTTCTCTCTTTTCCATAACTTATTATTTTATCATTTCTTTCTTTGTTCTACCATTGGGCATCCTCACAATATTTACACCCTTTTGAGGATTGCAGATTCGCTTACCGTCTAAGCTGAAGAATTGTTTTTGTTCAGTCGGTTCTTCCGTCGCTGCACTTATTCCTGTTTCATCTTCCTCAGTCAATGCTACAATATTTCCAAATTCGTTCCACGGACTTGTCGACTTGTATAATTCTAATGAAGAAGCAGGAACATGAAGGGTAGCATATTTCACATCAGAATTCTGAAAAGCCCTATTATTTGCATCTGGACATTCTGTTGCATAACAATAAACATCTGATAATTCGGTGCATTCCGCAAAAGCTAAGGAACCTATTGATTTTAAAGTCGTTGGTAGAATTACTTTATTCAGATTCGCACATTTCCAGAAAGCATCCGCAGCAATTTTCGTTATATTCTCAGAAATGACAACCTCTCTGATTCCTTCGCAATTTTCAAAAGAATTCATGCCGATTTGCTCTAAGGATGCCGGAAAAGTTATTGTGGTGATACTTTTACAATTAGAAAATGTAAAGGAATGTATTGTTTTGAGACCTTCTGGTATTATCAAATCCTTTACTTCATATTCCCCTTTAAACAATCTATACGTTTTGTAAAAAGAATATTGATTCAGTACGGCAGATCCTGCGCGACCGGTGAATTGTATGTTACACCAAGCGCCAATGTCAGAGATAATGACACTATCAAGGTTCGCACAACCATGGAATGCATTTGGATTTATTGTTTTAACACTTTCGGGAATTACAATAGACGTTAAACTTTTACAAGATTCAAAAGCATTTGCACCTATAGAAGATACAGATGAAAGGTTAACTTTTGAGAGTTTATAACAAGATGAGAATGCTCCACTTTCAATAGTTATGACACTTTCTGGAATAGTGATTGATGTTAGTTTATCGCAAGATTGGAACGCACAAGAACCAATGTACGTTACACTATTAGGAATCAATACAGATGTTAGTTTGTCACAATAATAGAATGCATCTTTAGCAATGGAGTTAACTACACATTCCACTCCTTCATATTCGATAGAACTTGGGATAACAACATCCCCAGAATACTGCCCATAAGTTGACTTTTTAGTGACTTCTGCTGTTTTAGCTTTTGTATTTATGTTATACCAAATGTCACCGACTTTATCCATTCCTGTGAAAGGCCATGCTGCCATAGGTAATAAAGATAAAAGAATAGAAAAAAAGATATATTTCATGTACGTACAATAAATAAGGCGGAACCATTCGATGCTTATCGAAATTCTGGTTACCGCCAAGTAGACCATCAGAGAAACAAGCACGAATAGCCCACGCCTTACGACGTGAGTCTTCTGACTGCTTGTTCTTTCTCTTGAATGTTTGGCGGTATTCGAATTTCAAGAACAAGAGCAAAAGCTCAATATATATGTATAAGTACGAACAGAAACGCTATTCTGTAAGTTAATAATTAGGTTAAAAACTCTGTGACCTAGTAAGGCTTAGCCTCCTCAGACAGACCGGTTAGCGTATCTTCTCAGTTCATTGGCAAATCCATTTAAAGGGTTTATACTTCGCGATATTTGATATTCTGAGGGCAAATATACGAAATCCTTTCAATTTATCGAACAATAATATGGAAAAAGTTGTGTCGTATAATCTATTCCATCATCCACACATGACAATCTATCGAGTTTCTTGTGCTCCAATATTGCTCAGGCATAGGATGATTCCTTTTCCTCCGCAAAGCCACAAACATTTCCGGATAATCCCCTCTGCTTTCGGTGGAAAAAGTGAAAAGAAAAGCGGATAGTGCTGAAAATGCGCTACCCGCTAAAGTCTAACTGTCACCTGTCTACTGTCTACTGTCAACTGTCAACTAACTAAATGCCGAGATAATCCAGGAATGCCTGAGGCTTATCGTTTAGGATGAGCGCTTCGGGGAACTCGGTTTTAGCAAGGAGAGGCCAGATGAAACGGTAGTCGGCAATATCGAAGGAGATATGTGCATCGCTACTGAGGATAACGGGAACTTCGTACTGCTTACAGAGACGCAGGATTTCCAGATTGTTCACTTCGGCGGCTTCTTTGTTGCGAACGGGATTCAGGCTGCTGTTGTTAATCTCCAACAGGGTTCGGGTTTCCTTTGATGCCAAGACAAGCGGTTCGAAAAGTAAATCTGCCGTTCCGTCACCCGGATGACTGATAATATGTGTCCAGGGATTGCGGATGGCAGCCTCCACACCAGCCGTATTCTCTTCCTTAGTTCCGCCCTCCCAACAGAGTGAATGCACACCGGCAATGCGGATGTCCATCTTGCGGTAGTAGTACTCGCTCAAGTCGAGGGTTCCATGGGTGTCCAGAATATTCAACTCGCCGCCTAAGAGCAGGCGTACGCCGTACATCTGGCGGGGGACAACATGCAGGTTGCGGAAATAGATCGGGTCGCAAGTCCCGGGAATGCCGGGCGCGTGCTCCGTGATACCCAGAATCTGCAAACCGCGGTTGGCTGCCTCGTGCGCCATCTCCTGAATGGTGCTGTAGGCGTGTCCGCTGGCTACGGTATGGGTATGTACATCAAGTAAAGGCTTCATATAATTCAAAATTTAGACCCCCTCTAACTCCTTCTTTATGGGGAGAACATCGGTTTGGAAAGGGTCTTCTGTTAACGTAAATTCTTTGTCGTTTATTACTAACTGATAGGCTTGAAGGCACAGGTGGTCCGAGGGAGAACCATACAGGCGGTCACCGACGATAGGATTGTTCAAGCCATCAGGATGCGCACAATGCACACGCAGCTGATGGGTGCGACCCGTCTGAGGTTGCAGCTCTACCAATGCATGACCACTGATAATCTCCAATACCTTATAATATGTTATCGCCGTCTTGCCGTGCTGATAATCTACCATCTGTCGGGGGCGATCCATAATATCCGGTCTAAGCGGCAGACGTATTTCTCCTTGCTGGCCAACAGGCATTTCTCTTTCCAAAAGAGCCCGATAGGTTTTCCGGATTCTGTGGTAACGGAAATCATCCTGCAGTTTATGATACATATCATCGGTTAGTGCTATCACCATCAGTCCGCAGGTATCCATATCCAGGCGGTGAACAATCATAGGGCCTGTAGCCTGCGGAAACATCTCCCTGACGATACGCTGCACATTAGGCAAATCATCCTTTCCAGGAACCGAAAGCATTCCGTGTGGCTTTACGATGACGGCTATCTGAGGGTCCTGATAGATGACCTCCAACGTTTGGGGTTGTTGCTGCAGCAACGGATTCTCCTCTACACGCAAACCCTGCAGCATGTGGGACAAGATGGGTTTGCACCTGCTATTACAAGCGGGATAGAAATGCCCTTCCTTCCTTAACTCATCGCGCGGCGAATCGCCTACCCAGAATTCAGCCATACAAAGCGGTTGCAGACCTTCCTTATAGGCAGCCTGCAGCAAACGCGGAGCACAGCACTCCCCTGCCCCACTGGGCGGAACCGTATCACCGAACAGTTCCATAAGATTCTTCCTCTCTCCCCTGGCATTCAGGAAAGAGAATTGCCGGAACAGCCATTGCTGGAGAGCAATGCTACGGTCGTGCCGTTCCTGCTGCACGAATCATCTCCGGCTCCATAGTTGCCAGTTCCTCGGCAGAAAGCTCGGCACGCAAGCGGTGACGTTCTTCTTTCTTTCTCTGCATCTCCATGCGATAGGCATCCAATTCCTTTTGCATCTGCTGGTGCAAAGGGCTTTCTTTTATTTCTGCCTGAAGAGAAGAAATATGTCCGTTGATAGCAGTTATCCGTTTTTGTTCCTCCTGGAAATGACAACCGGGCTCCATCAGATCGAATACCGGAGGGACAAAGTACGGGTGACAAGTTTTTCCGTCCAATGTTCCTGAAAAAGCGGCCAGAAACCCCAAATGCCCTCCACCCAAAGGGGGGAGTCGGAGGGGGGCTACAATTAACACACCGAACATCTTGCCTTCCTTCAGTTCAGCAGCCCATTGTGACTGAGTTTTCAGATAAGCCTGCACTTCCTGTGCTGCCATTACACACAAAGGATGAGGCTGGTAGCAAAAGGGATAAGTAAAGCGCTCGGGCAGAGCCTCCTCCCATCCTCCCCCGAAGGGGAGGGGATGAATTGTTACAGCCATAACATACCCTCCGGACCCATGTTAAAAAGTAAATCCACAATGCTTAAATCCTGCAGGAAGCCGTGCTTGCGGGCAAAAACCTGATAATAAGGTTTCTCTACTTGGGGAAATACGGGTTGTTCGCCTGCATAAGCGGTAGTGCGGGAAATGGGGGTGTCAATATCTATAAGGGAACAGACGAGGCGAAGCAGGTCCTCGTTGAAATCAGCCAGAAAATCCCACTTCTTCTCGTAGAAGGGAGCTAAGTCGTCGGCATAGTACTCAAAGAAGGGACTCTGCCTGTAGCTGCTCTGCAAGGCGTTCCAATGCAGATGACGCCAGTTCCCGTGGTCGCTGATACGGATATCGCGCATCAGGGCATGAGGCGCAGGCTTTTCTACGGGGATACTAAGCGCAAGGGCACCTTGTGGGCTGTCTATCAGGCAACGGTTGCGGAAGGTCTGCTTGCGGTAATGGTCGTTTACCTCAAACTGCGCCTCATCGGCCCTAAAGAGTGCCGAATAATGCGATACCGGAGCCAGATAGCAACAAGGCAATATCATTAGACTTTAGTTCCCCTCCCCATAAAGGGGGAGGGTTAGGAAGAGGGTCCTTACTTAATATTATCCACCAGACGGAAAAGGCGGCTCCAGCGGATATGATGACCGCTGAACCAAGGACGATCGGCATCCGTACTCCACCAGATAACGATGGGCTTTCCTACAATATGGTCCTCGGGAACAAAGCCCCAGAAACGACTGTCGGCCGAACAATGGCGGTTATCGCCCTGCATCCAGTAATAGTCCATCTTGAAGGTATATTCCGTTGTCTCCTTTCCGTTGATGATAATCTTACCCTCGGGAGTAACATCAAGTGTGTTACCCTCGTAAACGCGGATGGGGCGTTCATAGATGGGCAGATTCTCCAGTGTAAGCTTTATCTTTTCGCCCTTCTTGGGAATCCAGACAGGTCCATAGTTGTCTTGGGTCCATCCTGTATGTCCGTTCTGGGGATAAAGCATAGCTATTTCGCGTTCCTCTACAGGAGTGATGCTATTGACGTAAGCTGTCTGTTTTTCCAATGCTTCCTTTGCAGCCTTGGTCAGAGGCATAACACCAGACTGTTCCATATCATTCACGTCGCTCATGCTCAAGCCCAGTTCGTAGCAAATGTCAGCTGGCAGATAGTTATTCTTGAGGTCAACATTATACTTGTACTGCACATTCTCAGCATCGGGATTCACCTTACCATCCAGATAAATCACCTTATCCTTTATCTGCAAAGTCTGTCCGGGAAGGCCCACGCAACGCTTTACATAGTTCTCGCGGCGGTCAACAGGACGGGTTGCTATCTGACCAAATTCGTTAGGAGCGGTCTTAATGTATGCCTTACCCATATCATACACAGCCTGAAAATACTGTCGCTGCTGTAAGGTTGTAAGGCTATCAAGAATAGGGATAGGAACTTCTGCCTGCTGCTGCCAGAGTTGGTAGCCTATACCATAACATATAGAATAGTATTCTGTTTGGTACTTAGGATTGGTGAAAATGGTGTCGCCTGCAGGATAGTTGAAGACTACGATGTCGTTCAGTTTTACTGGCTTGGGACTTACACGCTTGTATTCCCACTGAGGCCACTCGATATAGCTCTTGCCCAACCCAAAGGGTAAAGTATGCTGGCACAGGGGCATGTGCAGGGGAGTCTGCGGCACACGGGGACCGTAGCTCATTTTGCTTACCAGCAGATAGTCGCCCACCAAAAGGCTCTTTTCCAACGAGCTGGAGGGGATTACATAGTTCTGGAAAAAATATACGTTTACGAAATAGACAGCCACCAAAGCAAATACAATGGCATCTACCCACCCCATCACAGTCCGGACAACGGGATTGTCGGATTTCTTCCACCAGGTCCAGGGAATGAATTTTGTAACGTACGCATCGAAAATGAAGGGAAGGATAATCAGTCCCCACCAGGCATCTACCCAGTAAAGGAAAGCTATGTATAAACCACAGTAAATGATGGCGCGAGCCCAATCGGCCCAACCGGCCTTTTTCTTGTTATTCTTATTCATCTTTTAAAACTGAAACAGGTCTTTCATTGTTAATAATCCCTCATGGCTGACCGTATATTCGGCAGCTAAGACGGCACCCATGGCAAAACCGCGACGGTTATGTGCATCGTGGGTAATGGTAATCACATCCTCGGGCGAGTCGTATGTGATGGTATGAATACCGGGAACTTCCTTCTGACGGATATCGTCGATACGCAGCACCTCGGGCTTCGTCTCGTGCAGGCCCCAGCGCTCCTTGCGATCCAGATTCTCTATAATCTGCTCAGCCAGCGTGATGGCGGTGCCGGAAGGAGCATCCAGTTTGTGTACATGATGGGTCTCCACCATATTCACATCATACTGTTCGAACTGGTTCATTATCTTTGCCAGATATTTGTTTACGGCACCGAAGATGGCCACACCTACACTGAAGTTGCTGGCCCAGAAGAGCGTCTTACCTTCTGTGGTACAAGCCTTACGTACTTCGGCCTCGTGGTCCTTCATCCAACCGGTTGAGCCGCTTACCACCTTCACCCCAGCTTTCCAGGCTTTCAGGTAATTGTCGTATGCCGTCCAGGGAGTAGTAAATTCTATCGCCACATCTGCGCAGGCAAAGGCTGCAGATTCAAATTCCTCCTGGTTGTCGATGTCTATAATGCTAACAATCTCGTGTCCTCTGGAGACGGCAATCTCCTCTATCATCCGGCCCATCTTGCCGTAACCAATCAATGCAATTTTCATACCTTATTATATATTTTACGTGCAAAAGTACGGATTTTACACCGAAAAACACTACTTTTGTATATAAAATTAAGTTAATGCGGATTGTAACGTATGGAAAAACTGCTCCACTACGTGTGGAAACATAAAATACTCCCCCTAAAGTCGCTCCTTACAACAGACGGGCGCGAAGTTGAAATTATAGACCCCGGCATGCACAACACCAACCAAGGACCCGACTTCTTCAATGCAAAACTGAAGATTGGCGGAACCCTTTGGGCCGGCAATGTAGAACTGCACCTGAAATCATCCGATTGGTTCCGGCATGGGCACGATTCCGACCCCTCGTACAACAATACCATTCTGCATGTTGCACAGGTCGTTGACTGCGAGGTAACTACACAGGAAGGAACCCGCCCGCCACAGTTGCAACTGGACATTCCGGCTCATCTGTACCAGAACTATCAGGAATTGTGTCAGACCGACGATTATCCCCGCTGCCATAAGATTATTCCTTCTATCCCCCCGATGAAGTCTCACATGTGGATGGATGCTTTGCTGGCCGAACGAATGAAAGAACGCGCCCAGAAGGTGCAGGACCGCGTAAACCTGCTGAATGGCGACTGGGAACAGGCAACTTTCGTAACGCTCTGCCGCAACTTCGGTTTTGGTCTGAACGGCGACACCTTCGAGCGTTGGGCTATGCAGATTCCCCTCCAGGGAATTGCCAAACACAGGGACAGCCTGTTTCAGATAGAAGCCGTTTTCCTGGGACTGGCAGGTCTGACAGATGAGGCAGCACAAGTGAAGGGCAACGAAATGGCCGAAAAATGGAAACGCGAATTCGCCTTTCTCTCGCATAAGTTCCAGATGCCAGAACCTATGAAGGCCAGCGACTGGAAGCTACTCCGTTCCCGGCCTCAGAACTTTCCGCACATACGCATCTTGCAAATCGCAGAATTATACCACAGCGGAAAGGCACAGATGTCGGCCCTTACAGAAGCCAGAGACCTGAAGGAGATGCATCGGATTCTGGGCGTGGGAGGCACTTCGGCCAAAAGCCGCAACCTGATTATCATCAACACCATAGTGCCGCTGCTTTATGCCTACGGAATGCATCGGTCCGACGACAGACTTATCCAAAAAGCCATTGCCCTGCTGGAGGAACTACCTGCCGAGGACAACTACATCCTGCGCCAATGGAAGGCTTGCGGACTGAACGTCGGAACTGCTGCCGACAGTCAGGCACTGATACAACTGAAACGCGAATACTGCGACCGCAAGGATTGCCTTCGCTGTCGCTTTGCATATGAATATTTAAAATCGGTTAGCGGTTAAGGGTTAGCGGTTAGCGAACAACTTGTCAACTCGTCAACTTGTCAACTAAAAAGAATATGAATTACGTATATGAACTGAAGATGAAGGTACGCGACTATGAGTGCGACCTTCAGGGCATTGTCAACAATGCCAACTACCAACATTACACCGAGCACACACGTCACGAATTCCTGCTGCAGTCAGGCATCAGCTTTGCCGATATGCACAAAAATGGTATTGATGCCGTCGTGGCGCGTCTGAAAATGGCTTTTAAGGTTCCCCTCAGAAGCGGTGACGAGTTTGTCTGCCGCATGCGCATAAAGAAGGAAGGAATACGCTTTGTCTTCTTTCAGGACATCTTCCGCGTGCCCGACGAGACGATGGTGCTCCGCAGTCAGATAGACATCGTATGCTTAGTGAACGGACAGTTGGGTGAATGTCCCGAGTTGGAAGCTTTGTTGGAACCCTACTTCGAGAAAGCATGACAGAACAGGAAACCCTTTATGCCATAGCCCTATCGTTTGTTCCGCGCATGAATCTTCTCAACAGAAAAATGCTGTTCGAGGATTTGGGCTCTGCAACGGAAATATTCGAGCATCGCCGCGACCTTAAGGAGATTGTCCCCAATGCCAGCAAAGCTACGTTGGAGGCGCTGGCCACGATGGATATGCATCTGAAGAGGGCCGAAGAGGAACTGGCTTTTGCTCAGGCAGGACACATCCAATGCATCGGTTTTAACGATGAGGCTTATCCGGCCAGACTCCGAGAATGTCCCGATGCTCCCATCCTGCTTTATTACAGAGGAACCTCTTCCCTGAATTCCCAACACATCATCAGTATGGTGGGAACCAGACAGATTACTCCCTACGGAAAAGATATCTGTCGGGAGTTCGTAAAGGAACTCAAACGGCTATGCCCTGATACCCTGGTGGTAAGCGGACTGGCTTATGGCGTGGATATTCACTGCCACCGTGCCGCGCTGGAGCAAGATATGGAGACCGTAGGCGTGCTGGCTCACGGACTCGACCAGATCTATCCCCGCATGCATCGCGATACGGCCGTCCGTATGGTGCAGCAGGGAGGTCTGCTTACCGAATTTCCTTCGCGCAGCAATGCCGACAAGAAGAACTTTGTGCAACGCAATCGCATCGTTGCAGGTATGGCAGATGCCACCATTGTGGTGGAAAGTGCCCAAAAGGGAGGTTCACTTATTACTGCTGAGATTGCCGAAAGCTACGGGCGCGACATCTTTGCCTTCCCGGGGAGGGTTGGTGATACCTATTCCGAAGGGTGCAACAACCTGATACGCAGCAACCGTGCGGGCCTCATCACCTGTGCCGAGGATTTTGTCAGAGCGATGGGATGGGAAACAGAAGTCCAGATTCATCAGCAACTGAGCCAAGGACTTCAACAAGAGTTATTCCCCAATCTTTCAGAAGAAGAACAGCGCATCGTAAACGCATTAACGGGAACCGACAGCAAGCAGATAAATATCCTTGCCGTAGATACCAATATACCCATAGGCAAACTTACCAGCCTGCTCTTTAACTTAGAGATGAAGGGAGTGGTACGTCTGCTTAGCGGAGGCTGCTACCGGTTGGTATAATAAGCTGCGATGTTATTGATACAGAGAGGACCGCGGGCATCAGAAACAGAGATTCTGACAGCTGATGCTTCTATGGTTGGGAAACGCAAAATTCTTTTATAGCCAATGGTGGTTGTGGGTTCGCCTGCATCCACCATTTGCCATTTATCACCTACAAGGGTCTCAACGGTAAAAGCTTTTACCCTCTGTCCCAATGGGATGTATTCTTGCAACAAGAGGCGGTTCACCTTGGTGGGTTTTCCGAAAGAGAAGGTCACAGAGCCTGTATTCTCGCCGTCGGGCGTTGCCCAATAGGTATCCCATTTGCCGTCGGTCAACTTCTTAGCCGAGAACTTCTTCCCTCTCTCGCTGCTCGCCGTAACCTTTGCCTTTCGCAGGAGGTTGGTCTTCAAGTCCTGCATTATTAACTGACGGAAAGCTACCGCATTGGCGCTGTCTATGGCATTTACCCTACCCTCGCGGTCAACGGGGAAATTCAGCAGGAAGGTTGCATTCCTGCCTACCGACTGATAGTAAATGTCGGCCAACTGCTCAGGGGTCTTTACCTTCGCGTCCTCTTCGGGATGGTAGAACCATCCGGGACGAATAGAGACATCGCATTCTGCAGCCACCCAGGCATCACCGTTAACGTGACCACTTTCCAACTCCTGATGCTTATCGTAGCCCGGATAGACATCGTTCTTACGTACAAAAGCCCAGTTGGTAGTACCTGCTTCTCCCCTTTCGTTGCCTACCCATCGGCAACCCGGACCGCCGTCGCTGAAGATAATGGCCTGCGGCTGATGCTCTTCTATAATGGAATGTATCTTGGGGAAGTTATAGTAGTTGCGGCGGTCAATCTTACGTGTCTCGCGAGCCCCTCCGTAATAGCCGTCACCTCCGTTGGCTCCATCCAGCCACACCTCGAAGAGAGGTCCGTAGTTCGTTACCAGATCTGTGAGCTGCTTGTGATAGTAATCCACATAAGCCTGTCGTCCGTACTCGGCATGATTCCTGTCCCAAGGCGACAGATAGACACCCATCTTCAGGCCGTACTTGTCGCAAGCCTTGCGCAGTTCCGCCAGCACATCCACTTTTCCGTCCTTGTTCTTAGGACCATTGTAGGCAGAGCGCGTGATATTATAATCGGTAAGTGGCGAGGGCCACATGGTGAACCCGTCGTGATGCTTCGCCACAATTATCACACCCTTCATGCCCGCCTGCTTGAAGGTTTTCACCCATTGCTCCACATCCATCCGGCTGGGGTTGAACGTCTTGGGGTCAGCATCGCCATACCCCCACTCTTTGTCGGTAAAGGTATTCAGACCATAATGCACAAAAGCATATGTTTCCATCTTCTGCCACTCCACCTGCTTAGGCAAAGGCAGCGGACCAATAGGAGCAGGAGGCGTATTTTGCGCCAATAAGTTATGAACGAGCAGTAAAGCAACCACAAAAAAGAAATGTCTCATAGTATAGCGTTTTTGATTTGTTTCAGATCTTCTTGTCGAAAAGAGTAATAGACGTTAAACACCAAATAGGGCAAAAAACTCAGGAATGCTATCCATTCAATTATTGTTATTGGGTGAGATTCCCTTCCTGGGTAGAAAACTCGGCCAACATAAGGTTGGAAAAGGAAACATGACAATGCAAAAAGAGAAAAAAGGAACGCCCATAAACAATCGCGTTTTACATAATAACGCACAGAAAACAGCAAGGGGTTTAGTAAAGCGGAAGCATAAAGAGTCCAGCATACAATAGTATTTTGCAATGATTCATTGAAAAACCACCCTGAGAAGCACTTGGGCATGTTATCGTACCACAAGGGCATCAGAATGAATATAACAAACCACATCACCACTAAAACTATGGCGCTAGGGGTGACAAAAACCATTATCCTGTGAAGTAAACGGAAAGGCATTTTCATAACATCCTTTATTTCTTAATCTGAATATTTATACCATCCGGCGAATTCTCGAAAGTGAGCCAGAGAAGACGGCGGGAAATAGCATTCACAGGAGCAGTTATCTTTCTCGCCATATAACCGACGGATTTACCCTCGGCATTTGTACAGCTAATCTGTTCCATTCCATACTCTTTGGGCAGATAAAGGCAGATGATGTTGGTAGTGTTGAGGGGTGACTTGCAGATGAAGCTGAAGCCTTCATCCGAAATTTTCTCTTCATATTGGCGCGAAGCGGCAGCTATTATCTGAGGGCGTTTCTTGTCAATCTTCTTCAAATCAAAGAAGAAGCCTTGCGCTCCGGGCAGGATACTTGTCTCAGAATAATAAGTGAGTTCGGGTGAGAAGAGGTCGATGTAATCGCCTTTTATCATAAAGGGACTATCCTTCACCACATTTTCATCCAACACAGCAACAAGCGTATAGGGTCCGCGCTCCAGGTAGAAAGAGTTTTTCTGCTGCAGTTTGCCGTATGCCTTCTCTACTATATCCACGAACTGCTTGTCTCCACCCTTTTTGAGTACATACTCTTTGGGGTCGTGACGCAACACATACACCTTTCCCTTACCATATTTATATTCCCCTTCTTCTGCCATCTCTGGAATCCCCATCAAAGAGAAAAGATGCTGCGAGGGGGCGGTGTAGTGCATACTATCCTGGTTCCACCATTCCTGCACACGCTGATAGGGATCGTCGTCCCGACCGGAATAAACTATGATGCCGCCATTCTTTACCCAGTTGGCCAAATGTGTATGTGCATCTTTAGAGAGTGGTTTCATATTGCTGTAAGACATCAGCAGCACTCGTACATCTTTCCACGTATCAGCATAACCCACATTCTCGATGTGCGTAATGCTTACAGGTACACCACGTTTGAGCAACGGAAGTGCCTCACCATAGAAGTTGGAGAGCTGAGGATCATCATATCCTTCTACCGGACGTGGAGAACGCTGGAACATCAGCGAGTTGGCCATCAGCACAGAGATACCCTGTGAGCCGCTTACAGCCCCCTTCCCCGCTCCCCCCGAGGAGGGAGTGCGCGGCATGAAGTTCAGCGTGTTTATCATCACCTGCATCTGGGTGGAATAGAAACGCGGAATATTCGCCTTTTCATCGCTGTCGGCACTTACGCGATAAAGTCCTTCGTATATACGGTCGGGCCAAGGCATAACCTCATAGTCGGCAATCTGCGGATAAAGCAGTTGAGCCGTAAAGGTGGCCTGATAGTTGCGTTTGTAGTCCTCCCAATCCTTGGCCCGGTCTTCTATCGGGTCGGTCAGGAAGAACATCTTACGTCCTGTAGGGCGGGTCATAGATTCCATACAGCCATACTCCAGGAAAGCCGTCTCGAAGACGCGTTCCCTGGCCTTTCCATTGAAATAGTTGGGTTCACGCGAGGTGCCTGTCCACACTTGGGCAATGTAGCCGTCACAACTCTCCAAAGAGGCCAAAGATGCTTCGGGCGAAACAATCTGCCACTGAGAGTAATTGAGCAACGAGTGGGTGGGCACATAACAGCGGATATTCATTCCTTTCTCTCGCCCGTATTGCTTGGCATAGGTAAAAGCCTCATCGAGGGCACGGTAGTAGAGGTGATACTTCAACTTATTGGAGAGATAGGTGTTCTCGGCACTTTCGTGCTGGGGGCGCCAGGGGAAGCCGTAAAACTCCTGCCATTCACGTTTGAAAGCCTCACTGTATCCGGCTCTCGCCCAGAACTCCGGTTCTTCCAGGAAGATGGCATCGATGCCTGCATCTATAACAGGTTTTATGTGACGTTCCTTAAAGTACGAGAGATAATTCCTGGTGGGGATAATATAAGGTATCAGGCGGCCGTGCCAGATAGTATCACCCTGAGCTGTCTTCTGTCCTTCGTCCAAATGCCATTTCCCGTCCCATTTGCCTGTGAAGTAATCCTGATACTCGCCCCAGGCGATACCTGTCATAAAATGAGCGGTATAGCCACGATTACGCCAGGAATCCACCCGTTCGCGGAAGGTCATCCTACGGTTATCGTTGGCGCCATACACCATCACCAGGTCGGAGCGGATATCCGTGACAGGTTTCCAAGGTCCTGCGGTCTGGAACGTAGTCTTCTCCTGAGCAAGGACCGTCAGAAAAAAGAAAAAGAGAATGCCTCCCCCCACACCACCTTTTGGGAAAAAACGAGTGAAAAAAGAAAACACCTTCATTATGATTTTATCTTAACTAACCTTTTTGATTGTCATCATAAATATGAGGTAGAAAAGGACACATCAAACTTACATTATTTGTAAGAAGGCGGCAATATTTGTGTACCCCATTTTACGTTAGGCTTATCTGATGTAATGTATTTCAGTATAGCTCCATCAGAAAGATTCTCCCATGGAATCCACGTTCCTTTGTAGGTCTTCCCGTTAACTGTCATACTTTTAATATAGGGCTTACCATCTTTTGAACTATTCTGAACAATGGTTTTCCCATTTGGTAAATGAATGCATATATAGGGGAACGATGGCGTGCTCACGGCAAAACCTGCTACACCAGGAATCTCAGGATACAAACCCAAACTTACCCAAACGTACCAGGCTCCCATGGCACCAAGGTCATCATTTCCTGGCAAGCCATCAGAGACGTCAACATATATTTCGTTCAGTACGCGGTGAATTACCTCCTGAGTTTTCCAAGGGCTACCTACCCAATTATATAGCCAGGGAAAACCAAAACATGGCTCGTTTCCGGAAGCATACCAGTCATCACCGTAGTCCGCATCCAAACGGCGGAAATATTCAGCCAGTCGTACTTCAGCAGAGTCGCGTCCACCAATGGTTTCTATCAGACCGTTAATGTTGTAGGGCACCATCCAGAAGAAATCCTTGTATGTCGCTTCCATGAATCCATGATCCAAGGGCTTCCAACTGCCGTCTTGGTTACGAGACTGAATCCATTTGGTCTCAGGATTATAAAGACGCTTCCAGAAGCGTGTACGTTCCATGTATTTTTCGGACAGCGCCTTATCGTTCAACGCTTTCAAGGCAAACTGGGCAATAGCAAAATCTGCCGACATGAACTCCAACTGGCGGGAAGCATCCAGATTTCCCGTCTCCAGATATTCCTGCAAGCCCGGACGTGTCTCAAACTTTTGGCATTTGGCACCTGGTACTTCTGCACCTCGCCGCATCACCTTAATGGCCGCTTCCTTATCGAAATTTTGTGCTCCCCATATCCATGTGTTCGCTACAATGATGCTTGATGGGTCACCCTCCATAATGTTGGTCTCCCAGTTTGCCACTACCCAACGAGGGAACGAGCCTCCGCCTTGTTCTGCAAAGTCTATATGCGACTGAGCTATATCTGCAGCAACATCAGGTTCCAGCATAGCTAAGAGTTGAGTCTGTGTGCGGTAAGTGTCCCAATTGCTAAATCCCGTATATTGACGGGACCGCGACTTGTGCACCTGCTCATCTGCTCCCATATACTCGCCATTTACATCGCTTGCCAGACTGGGGTGAATAAGAGCATGGTAGAAGTGAGTGTAGAACTGGGTGATACGACTTTTATTCTCGCCATCTACCTCTATGCGGCCTAAATATTCGTTCCATTTATTCTCAGCACGCGTTACCACCTGATCAAAATCCCATCCCAAATTGTCAGCCTTCAGATTCTCTCTGGCATTTTCTATAGATACATAAGATAGAGCAAATCGATAAAGAAGTGTTTTCTGCTGTTTGGTATCAAAGGTAAACCAAAATCCCGATTTTGGTCCTTCTACGAAATTTGAGCCGACAATAATTTTATCCTGCCGCCAGATGCCGCGCAGCGTTGAGGGAACATTGAATTCTCCTACTATATATACCTTGTAAGGGGTAGGATACTCCCTTCCACAAAAACTTCCTCCTGTAGCATAACCTTCAAAATGATTTGCATCAGTCATTGCTACAGCAGCCTGATAAATAGGAGTAGAAGCCAGTCCTGAACCAATGATAACCGTTCCTGTCTCTGCATCCTGTGGAAAAGTGAAGCGTCCCATGCCAGAACGTTCAGCCACCGTTAGTTCAGCCATTACATCCTTGTTCACCATTGCCTTATAGTATCCGGCATGTCCACTTTCATCGCTTACGGTATATTTGGCAGAGCGAATGTCGTTGGGGGAGGTAGTCAAATTTCCTTTTAAGGGAAACATGGGGAAATTCCCAAGGTTATAGCATCCGCCGCCACTATACTGATTTGCCACAAAGCCCGAATTCTTCTCAAAATAAGTTGGTGTAAACTGCACCATTCCGTGGGGATAAGTAGCACCTGGACAAATGTATCCGGAGGCAAGTCCATAGGTTGTACCAGACCCTATGAGAGTATTAACTAAACGAGAATAGTCTCGGGCTGTTGATGTCGCAAAGGTCATGGAGGCAATAAAAGATATTGCAGCAACCATTTGGACTCTTAAAGAACACATAGGACGGAAAGACTTTCGCATAATTCTTTTAAAGCTAAGTTTGATGAAATAAACGGTAAACGGTAAACAGTAAACAGTAAACGGTAAACGGTAAACTAAACCTTCAGGAATATCTTCTGACGGTACATAAAGTACATGAAGAGCCAGAGTACCAGCATGTAGCCGATGGTTTCCGACACAGCATAATACTCCTCGGGGATAAGGCTGAAGACACCGTCGAAGAGGCGATGGTTCAACTTAGAGAAGTCGATGAACCTGGGCGCCATATAGATAAGGATGGAATTCATACCGATTACCTTGAAGTAAAGGTCCCACTTCTTCCAACCGCGTACATCTATAATATAATAGAAGAGGGCAAACATAATCAGTGAGTAACCTGCCACAGCCAGCACGAAGGAACTGCTCCACAGCGCCTTGTTGATGGGATAGATAATATTCCAGGCAGCACCCAGAATGGCACAAACCACACCGGCACCAAAGATGACAAGAGCTGATTTGTTTGTCGGCTTGTTACGCTGCACGAATACACCCGTCAGCATTCCCAGCAAAGCCGTACAGATAGCGGGAACGGTAGAAAGAAGTCCTTCCGGGTCGTAGTCGGGCCTATAGCAATGGGCACCCAACAAGGTGCGGTCGATATAGCAGGCAATGTTGCCCTCGCGCGTCAAAGGGTCGATGGAAGAATCTACGCCTGGTGCATGAACGAAAGCCGACACCAGCCAGTAGCCTATCAGAATAACGGGAATTACCGCCACCTTCGGCCACAGTTTCTTACCCGTTGCCGTAAAGATAAAGGCGGCAAACATCCATGCCAGACCGATACGACCCAACACACTGGGCCAGCGCTGTGTCTCGAACTGGAAATTCAGCAGACCGCCGTAAATCATACCCAGTAGTACCAGCAAGAGACCGCGGCGAAGAATCTTCAGGTAGATACTCGTCATAGACTTGCCTTTCTCTTTCTGCTTCTGCAGGGAGAAGGGGAAGGAGATACCCGCAATGAAGAGGAACAGGGGGAATATGGTATCGTGATGCAGAAGGCCGTCCCAAGGAACGTGTTCCATGTTTTTGGCTATCGTCTGCCATACGGTAGAATCAGGGAAAAAAGCTGCAATGGCTGTGAGCAGTGTTGCTCCGCCGGAAATGAAGAACATGTCGAATCCTCTTAGGGCATCCAACGATTCCAGTCTGTTGTTTGTGAGTTTTGTTTGCATTGTATTAGTGTATTTTGTTTTATGCCGAGACGTAGTATGTTCGCGATTTTAATCGCAAAGATAGTATATTCCAAGAAAAAATAGTATCTTTGCCTCCAAAAATGATAAAAAGATGCAATTTTTTATACGTTTAAGTCAATGGCTGGCCGCTAACGCCTCCCTGTTTATCATCGCTATAGCGATAGTGACCTTCTTCCTGCCCGACCTCTTCCTGTGGGTACGGGGCAATACACAGACCGTTATCCTGGGCATTATCATGCTCACGATGGGACTTACCCTCACCACCAACGATTTCCGTATTCTGGCGCGCCGTCCCCTCGACATCCTTATCGGTGCCTGTGCCCAGTTCTTCATTATGCCCTGCGTAGCCTACCTGTTGGTTAAGGTATTCCACTTGGAGCCCGCTTTGGCATTGGGTATTCTGCTTGTGGGCTGCTGCCCGGGCGGTGTCAGCAGCAACATCATGTCGTATCTCTGTCACGGCGATGTGGCATTCTCTGTGGGTATGACCTGCGCCTCTACCCTGCTGGCCCCCGTTATGACGCCTCTGCTGATGCAATATCTGGCAGGAGAGATTATCGCCATCGATACCATAGGCATGTTCCTGAATATCCTTATTGTCACCATCATTCCCGTAGGGATCGGTTGTTTCCTGAACTATAATTATTCCCAGAGCAAGCACTTCCCCACCATCCAGTCTCTGATGCCCGGCCTGAGTGTTATCTCTCTGGCCTGCATCGTAGGCGGTGTTATCTCCACGGTTCACGACAGTCTGATTGCCCGCGGCCTCTGGCTCTTCCTGTGGACCTTCGCTGTGGTGTTCTGTCATAACACCCTGGGTTACATTCTGGGTTATCTGGCGGGCAAGGCTTCCGGCTTCAATAAGGCCAAGAAGCGTACCATCAGTATCGAGGTGGGTATGCAGAATGCCGGTCTTGCTACCGTCTTGGCCGGTAACTTCTTTGCTGCCCAACCGCTGGCTGTCCTGCCTTGCGCCATCTCATGTGCCTGGCACAGCATCAGCGGCACCATCCTGGCAGGCATCTTCCTGAAATTCGACAAGGAAACAGAAAACAAAGAATAACACCCATGAGGACGCTATTTATCACCTTGCTTCTGGCTCTTTGTGCCCTCGGCAGTAACGCACAAGGCAAGGCGCCGGAACTTGAGTTTGCCCTACAGCTGAAGGTCACCCTTGGCGAAGCATACGGCATAGATAATACCCAACACGGCCGACGCACCATCATCCCTATCACAGGCGGAACCTTCGAGGGCCCTAAACTGAAAGGCACCATCATCAACGGCGGAGCCGACTACCAACTGAACACAGAAGAGCGCACGGAACTGGAGGCCATCTACTGCATCCGTACCGATGACGGCATCAACATTCACGTACGCAACCGTGGTATAATATATAATGGAAAGGATGCAGAAGGCAATCCCACCTTCTATTTCCGGGCAGCGCCAACCTTCGAGGCACCGGCCGACAGCAAGTATGCCTGGCTCAACAATGCCCTTTTTGTCTGTACACCCGAATGGTCGCAGGACTTCAAAGGCATCATCCTAAACGTGTGGAAGGTGAAATAGCTCAGCTCTTCTCGTATATCTCCAATAAACGCAGCGTGCATTCGTCGGGAGCGGTCGCCATTCTGCTTTTTACCCAGGAGAGGAAATCCCCCTCGCAGGTAAACCGGATGTTCTGGAACCGTACGCTGCTTTTTCTGTAATATTTCTCTATTTCCTGTACCACCTCGTCCTTCACACCCTGCTCCAGCTTCTTTAACAAACTATCAGGAAGCAGAATGATATTGGTATCGTCCAGGTACTCCTTGTTGGCATAACCGCCCATATTACCTATTATCTGATAAAGGACACCCGTATTCTTCCCGGGAATAGCAGGCACATACATCTCCTTCTGACAAATAGGGTTATCCTCTCCGTAAACAAGGGCAGAAGAGTTGCGAATGCCTGTAGCCTCGAAGAACCCCTTCAGGCTGTTTGCCGCCTGCTGGTTCTGCATGTCCAGGGCATAATCGTTGAATAAATCCAGTTGTTGGTCGCTCATATTCTTCATAAGTTGTTTTTTTACTGCATCCGCATGCAAAGATACAACTTTTGCACGCATTCATGTAATAAATGATTAACTTTGCATACTGTTATTCAAGAAAAAGCAAGAAAAACCCTGTAAACCGGAAAAAGTTTCAGGCCCGTTGTAATGTCACACAGGAAACTTGCGTCTAACAGATAGAGACAACAAAAAACAGTTATAAATTCAAAATTCAAAAAGACTATGGATTGGATTATGATTCCCCTGAACTGCGCCATCGTATTTGGCTGCATCTACAAAGTGGTTGAATTGTTCGTACACAAGCGTGAACGACTGATGCTTATCAGCAAAATCACAGAATTGTCTAACGTCGATTTCAAAGGTATCAAACTCTACAGCAGCGGCAATAAGTTTACTGCCTTGCGCGTAGGATGGCTCCTGATGGGTGTGGGCTTAGGTTTCTTTGTCGGCTTCTTCCTCAACCTTATGACAGCCAGTGGAAGTCTCGATACCCTTTCTGATTGGGGATTCCGCGATCATATAGGCGGTATCATCTATGTTTCCTGCGTCAGTTTCTTTGGCGGAATAGGTCTGCTGATATCCTACTATTCAGAACGCAAAGCCGAAGAGTCAGAGGATAAAAAGAAAGACGAATCCCAATTCTGATGCAGCAAACGGACGAGCAACAACTGATAGCCCGAATCCTCGACGGACACGCCGAGGAATTCGGCTATTTTCTGGAGCGGTACGGCCCGGAGGCTTTCGCGCTGGTGTCACGACTGGTGCCACAGCAGCAGGATGCCGAGGAGCTGACGCAGGATGCCTTCGTCCGTGCATTCAACCGTCTGGAAACCTTTGGCGGTCGTTCCTCGTTCGGCACATGGATTTGTCGCATCGCCTATACCACCACCATCTCGTGGCTGCGCAAGCAACGCATGCGGTACATCAGTATCGATGACCAGCCGCAAATCTCTGATTCGGAGGTCGATAACGCCCTCGAGGATGAGGGGCGCATCGGCGACCTCCGCCAAGCCATCACCCGACTGAAGCCCGACGAGCAGACGCTCATAAACCTCTTTTATTACGATGAGCGGTCGCTGGCCGACATCGCTTACATCCTCGACCTGGAGGCCGGCACCATTGCCACACGCCTCCATCGCATCCGTCGCAAACTTTACTTACTGATGAAAAATGAAAACGGAAGATAAACAACTGTCAACTGTCAACTGTCAACTGTCAACTAACCCAAGCGCCCTCCGTCAGGCCCTCACTCCTATCGAGCCGAAACACCTGCCCACCAACTTCGCCTACACAACCATGCAGCGCATCCGTCGCGAACAGGTGGAGGCCGACCGCCGCGAGCAAATCATTGCCCTCGCCACCATCGTCACAGTGTCAGTACTGGGCATCGCCGTGTTTGTCTATTTCTTCGGTCTGAAGATATGGCAGTCGTTCCGTACAACATTCATTCAGTCCGACACCGTCGCCCTCATCCTCTCCACCCTCTTCTGCCTCACCTTCTTTGCCCTGCTCAACCATTGGCTGGCAAAAAGGCAAACCAGAACCTACTGCAAATAATAGACGCAAAATAGGGTTTATTCAGGAGGAGGGGTAATCAGCATCCTACTTCTTACAAAGTTTTTTATTCATAGTGCCTATAAGTAAGCAGAAAAACACACCAGTCAGTCGTGTGTTAAGAAAAATATTGTAACTTTGCATCTCGAAAACAAAATTCATTGTAATGGACGAGATTCAAGTTATCCAAAGCAAAATATACGAAATACGTGGTCAACGAGTAATGCTTGATCGTGATTTGGCGGAAATGTATGGTGTTGAGACCAGAGTATTGAACCAAGCTGTGAAACGAAACATAGAACGATTCCCCGAGGACTTTATGTTTCAATTAACCAAAGGAGAGTTTGAAATTATGAAGTCACAATTTGTGATATCCAATGAACCTGATAATCAGCACATTAGTGTTTTGACATCACAAAATGTGACATCAAAAATAGCAGAAAGGCGCGGAGGTACACAAAAAGCTCCCTTTGCTTTTACTGAATTAGGGGTTGCTATGCTGAGCAGCGTGTTACGTTCACCTCTTGCTATTCAAGTAAATATGGGAATTATGCGCGCCTTTGTGGCCCTCCGTCATTTGGTTGCCACTTTACCCATCACGACTTCCGATGTCACCCAACTGCGTAAAGACTTTGAAGAACTGAAACTGGACATTGAGGATATTTTACGTGACCAGAACGAAATTAACGAGGACACACGCATCCAACTTGATGCCATCAGCACAGCATTAGCTGCTCTGCAATCTAAAGAGCCAAAGCAGAAATCCAGACGCAAAATAGGGTTTATTCAAGAGGAGGGGTAATTAACCTGGAAAAATATTTATTTAAGCTATTTCTTGCTCGGAAACAAGTTAGAAAATTATCACAAATAAATATCATCTCCAAAGCGGCTCCATTTCCCATCCTTTTGGGAAGCCAAGAGCATTGAGGTCAATCTCAGGGAAGTCCACAAAAAGCCATCGCAATTTAGCAAGCATATCGTTTTTGGGAGAAATGACATCCAAAAAATACTTGATAATGCAGATGTTGTAGTATATCTTACGCTTATCTGATGGAAGCGTTATCCAAGGACGCGTCATCCCCCTCATGTCGTTAGGGATAATCTTATTAACTTTATTCCATACCCGAGAATGGTGACAACAAGCATTTCTTGTTAGGGTAAGTACAGAAAGCCAAGACTCAAATACTGGCGCATGCAAATAATAGCCTTACTAACTCATCTGGATTTTTGTATGTCTTATTAAAATGAACTTTTGTCATATCCTATAACATAAAAAAAAGCCCAGCCTATTTAAGCATTGTAAAGAGGCTCGGCTGGAACTAACACTGCAAAGGTATGGAGTTTTCTTAAAAAGAACAAACTTTTCTAGAGAAAAATACAGTTGTATATGCATTCTTAGTAAAAATCTGTCCCGTACGCTCAAAGCCCAGACGTCAAATAGGGTTTATTCAGGAGGAGGAATAATCAACTTGGAAAAAACCACATATTTTTCCTCCATTTGCTGTAGAATATCTTTGCTTGCCTTCACTCCTGTTCCACGAATGCTTATATCTCCAAACTATTCTTATTCAGCAAGAAGTCCATCAATCCCATCATCAGAATGCCCTTTTCATTGCGCCAGGGTTTGATGTTGTCTTTTACAATGACAATCTTCTTGAAAGAGTCATCAATATTAACCAGTGATTGGGTTTCCTGATCCTCTTTCTCCTTGTCAGGAATAGCCAAGGCAGATTGTATGTAGTAGCGCTGACTTGCCTGATTGACCACGAAGTCCACTTCAAGACGCACTCTCTCCTGCTTCCCGTCTTCGGTCCTCTTCCGGATTTCCACCTGGCCGACATCCACCTGATAGCCACGCATACAGAGTTCGTTGTAGATAACGTTCTCCATGATGTGGTTCTCTTCCTGCTGACGGAAGTTTATCAGCGCATTGCGGATGCCCAAGTCCTCAAAGTAGTATTTTGACAATGTACCGATGTATTTCCGCCCCTTCACATCAAAACGCTCCGCTTTATTGATGACAAAGGCCTCTTTAAGATAAAGGAGATATTTGTCGATAGTCTGGCTTGTGATATTTGAGTTCTCAACACTCTTGAATGTATTTGCAATCTTCGTAGGATTGTTGGGAGAGCCGATAGAGGAAGCCAAGATGCTGACCAGTTCACGCAGTTCCTTGTCATTCTTGATCTTATATCTTTCCAATATGTCTGCCATGTATACGGTCTGGAACAGCTTTCGCAGATAGTCTGCCTTCTCTTGGTCAGTGGTGAAGGACAATATTAAGGGAAGACCGCCAAAAGTGTAGTAGTCTTTCCAAGCATCGCTCTTGTCTCCACCTACAGCAGAGTAGTATTCTGTGAAACTCAATGGATAAACCCTTATCTGATGGTCACGACCCCTAAACTCTGTTGCAATATCAGTAGAAAGGAAGTGCGAGTTGCTGCCAGTCACGTAGACATCTGCGTTCTTTATATGTAGCAGGCTGTTGAGCACATCAACAAACTCATCAACCTTCTGCACCTCATCCAGAATGATGAAATGCAACTGCTGGTCAATTATTCTGGACTTGACGTATGCCAGCAATGCATCAGGATCTCTCAACTCCTTATTGGCCCTATCCTCCAGATCCACTTCAATGATACGGCTCTCATTCACCCCTTCTGAAAGCAAGTGGTTGTGGAACAAGGTTTTCAACAAGTATGACTTCCCGCACCTGCGCGGTCCGGTAACTACTTTAATGAATCCATTCTGTCGGGCATTGACCAGTTGATTCAAATAGCTGTCTCTTTTTATCTCCATTGTACAATGAATTTATGGCACATGTGCCAACTTTTCAGCGCAAAGATACGGATAAGTGAGTGATTTTCCAAATATATTTGAGAAAATCCGAGCGAGAGTATTTTCGAGACGAGAGTCTCAAAGATAGTAATATATACTGAATCGCAATACTTTTAGGCTAAAAAAGTGGCACATGTGTCAACTTTTCAGTGCAATATCATAATTATCACGAATAAGCTGCAAAAAGTTTGGAGGCTAAATTCTCAAATTCAGGCTTCTTCGCCTTCGTCAGTTTCCTTCGATAGCACCATGTGGAGTGGTAGTTCGGAATTTCCAAACAACCACTTCCTTTTTTAACTCATTGTCTTTTCACCTGACCTTCAATATCTTTATATAGTATCAGTTTATTATCTTTCTGTGCCATATCTTTTGTTTTGGATATGCGAAGGTACAAAGAAATAATGAGCCCACCAAAAGGTAAGCCTAATATGTTTGAAATAAAGCAAAAGTTAGATAGGTCACGCCAAAACATCTTCCTTCTTCCCTCTTACATCTTACATCATCTTATTCAGGAGGAGGAAGAATCAACTTAGAAAAATTATTATTTAAGCTACTTATTGCTCGGAAACAAGTTGGATATTTATCACAAATAAGCCAATAAAAATAAGGTCAAGTCACGATGACTCCACCTTATTCATATTATGCGCGATAGTTGTTACTTAACCAAGACCTTGAGCTACGCTCGAGCTCTTTCACATTTGGAAGAACTCGAGCAAGCTCAGTTCTTCACTCACTTAACCAAGACCTTCTTTCCTCCAACGATGTTGATGCCCTTTTGCATCTTGCTCAAGCGTTGACCTGCAAGGTTGAAGATGCCTTCGTTCGGGTTAAGGTTAGCGTTAACGTTGTCAACGCCTGTAATCAACTCGTCCATTACTTGAGTGTCATATCCAAACATAACCCAGTCGCCTTGAACTGGTGCTCCATTAGCATCATATACATAGTTTCCCCATGCCTGACCGCCGACAGGATAACGGCATTCGATGCCTGTGCCTAAGAGGAACTGCGAAGGAAGCCAGACAGGATACCACTTTTCGCTGTAAGCACAGAAATAGCCGCTATCAATAGTGAATCGTCCTTCGCCCTCATCGCAATAGCCTGAATTATCTATGCTTTTTGCTATCACGGTTGTATAGTCTGTTAATGTAAGACGAGCTTCCATTCCTGAATAGATTGCGTCACCAGCTTTTCCGTCTTCGTTGGCAGAAATCAGATTGAGTGTACCTCCGCCTTTAATCGTCGTGCTTGTCTCGCTATCAAGATATAGCGGATTGAACAATACGCCCTTACCCGTGATGGTGCAATCGCCAATAACTTTTATGTTGAAGGTGGAACCGTAGTGACCATTATTCACTCCAGTCTTTCCGTCACACTCAAGGGTTGCATTCTCGAGCACGAGTGTTGGCTCATCGTTGGAGTTTAAGGTGATGTATGCATTACCGCTCACGACTCCAGGCACATTATTTATATTAAGCGTAGTCATTTCCGTTCCGTTGATGCTGAAGCCCAATTTCTTCGGTTCTTTTTCGATGACGACATCGCCTTTGTAGGATAATCTGCCATCCACGGTAATGCTGCGCAGAGAAGGATCGAAATAACCACCAACGGGTTCGGAGATATAGAGACCATCACCTAGATTCAGCGCCTTCAAATAAAAAATGGCTTGTTTGCCACTAGCAGGATGTAGAGCAAGTCGTGTGCTGCTGCCCGTCACATTGAGTGTAGAAGTTTTATTGTGGTCATATATAACATAACTATCTGCAGTCAGGTCAAGTTGTGGGCCGTTGATATTGCAAATGATATCATCCTTACCAAAAAGGTCGATACAGCAATGCGTACGTGACACTGTAGCTTTAAGACTACCACTGCCAGTAAGGTTGATGGACTTATTGGAATCTATAGTACTTCTTTCCGTTGTGAAAGTACTTGCACCGACAAAGTTGATGTTGAGGCCATCTATATCGTTGTAGATGGCTCTGTTGTAGTCTGTGTCCTCGAGCGTGGCATTGTTGACGATAAGCGTATTCGTAGCGGCATCGTACTTGAAGTGTCCGCCGTCGCCGAGGATGTCGGAAGCATTAAGAGACGTTACCTGCGTCTCGCGCACCCATAGGTCATACGTTGCATAGCCTGTGATGACAACCTTTGTCTTTACATATTCGTCATTAAGCACAGGCCCATTCGACCTCATCTCTGCACCTTCAGGTGTAGTGATGATACAGTTTTCGAGCGTTGCGCCGTAGCCGTTTATTGGTCTTTCCTCGAAGGAAGTTGTCTCCCTAAACTTATCGTTGCAGGGAACCAACATAATTGTCTTTTGGAGCGATGGATTGAACTTGATAGTGCCATGGTAACTGCCATCGGCATGTCTTGGATTTGCAATGGCACTTTCCACTCCACCGATTATAATATCATCCTTCAGCGTCAGGTCGCAATCGTCGATATATATTCCGTCCTCGGTTCCTGCTATTGTGATGTTATTCAGTGTCGCATCTGCAAAACAGCTCATTCCCTGCTGGCCATAGGCATAATGTCCGTCGCCATTGATAGTGATAGGCTTACCTATCCTAATTCCAATCCAGTCATTCAGATTGGACTTCATTTTATCTCCGTAACCTGTCTTGGCCTGGATGTCCTTCTTCAAGGTCAGGGTATTCGTCGAGGCATTGTATGTGTAATAGTCCTCGATGCCATACGACGGATTGCTCGTGTCGGTGTTTATCGACCAACCCTTCGTAAGGGCGATGCCTTTCAGACGGACACCAAGATAATCCTCACTGCGGATAATCATGACAGACTTCGCCTTCGAGGTATGGACGCCAAAGATTTCGAGACCAAAAGAACCATGAACATAACCTTCACCTACAGAGCCAAACAATTCTGCCCACGAATCTCTTATCAGACAATCGTACAGCACAAAGCGACTTCCGTGTCCTTCCCATTCATCAGGATTGCCCTTGTCGTTTTGAATGGCACAGTCTGCGCCTTCCATGTAGATATTGGAGTTATAGATGTACACGTTTGTGGCTTTGGTGTGGAGGGCACGCCAGCGCATTGACGTCATCTTCAGCTTCGCGAAATCTCGGATGGTAAGATTAGTCTCGTTGGGGCAATAGATGCATTGCGTATTGTCTCCTGAAGCCTTGAGATGCACAAGTTCGTCCGAGCTGCCCTGAATCTCCGTGTCCACGTCGAAACGGAACACGCAATAGTTGCTCGTGAGAGTGACCGAACCACTGAAGAGAATCTTCAGGCCCGGGACGTTTTTGTTGTAGAGGATGCGGTTGTCGCCAGTCACGATGGCATTAGTGTTGTAGAACAACAGCGTTTTTTCCGAGGCGTCGTATGAAACGTAGCCAGACATCATGGCATTGTTCAAGTTGTTTACTCCGTACATGTACGTCCAGTCGCTGGTGGTCGATACTTCTTGGCCGAAGAGGTAGAGGCCGCTGTCTGCCCATGCTTTGCCGCAGAAAAGCACGGCAAGCATCATGAGAATGTAAAGTCTTTGTTTCATGATTTTGTGATTTTATAATTATCTCAGTTCTTCACTCACTTAACCAAGACCTTCCTTCCTCCAACGATGTTGATGCCCTTTTGCATTTTGCTCAAGCGCTGACCTGCAAGGTTGAAGATCTCCCCTCCATTACGGGAGGGGTCGGGGGTGGGCCTGTTGACTCCATCTATCAAGTCATGTGTTGCTTGATTGTCAGGACCGATGACTATCCAATCGTCTTCCACTATCGTGTCGTCGGCATTATAGATTATGTTATCGCTTCCTATATATGCCCCTAAAGGATAGCGCAAAGCGGTGCCTTCGCCCAAGACGAACTCGCTATCTAGCACGAGAATTGGATTGGCCTTGCTGTGTGCGGCAATCGTGCCTCCATTCGTGATTTCTAATTTTGCACCGTCTTGACACCAAAGGGCAACATCCGCTTTTTTGCTCTCTGCTATTATAGTCGTGTTGTCTTCTATCTT
>CADCIP010000038.1 GCA_902801485.1 uncultured Bacteroidales bacterium
CTTCTCGCTTCACGTTAGGATAGAATATAATTGACAATATGATACTCAGCCTTTCAGCCTCCACGTTGAAAGGCTTTTTATGTATGATATCAACCCTTACCCCTTAACCCTTAACCTTGAACCATATCTGTTCCGTGGCTCCGTTTTTCGCAAGAAAAACACCCTTTTCCTTTGTACGTATTAGAATAATTCTTATTTTTGTGGCATAATAGGGTATAAATGCTCCATTAGGAGCAGCAAACCCTCAGCGGAGGAGCCTATTTATCTTAGTGGAAATATATTAAAGCATTCGCTATTATTTCGCGTTCAGCCAAAAGCCTCGGAAACTTATTGGAAATAACAACGCAACGAGATAATAAGTGACGAGGTGTCGTTATGGACATCTTCGACCATCTAAAATATAGGAATGCATTCACGCTTAGCGTGGTGCATACTTGTAGATGGTTGGGGTTTCCATTCCGAGGCTGCCTCAAAGCTGAACGCAAAAGGTGCATCACGCTTTCTTTATGTGTTCAGCATCGTGATTGATAGTTGATGCAATTTGAACTGAAACTATCAATCGTGTATGGCAAACAAAACATTAAATGCAGCGAAAGCAGCAAAGAATGATGAATTCTACACCCAGCTATCGGACATCGAAAATGAGTTAAGGCACTATAAAGAGCACTTCCGAGGGAAGACGGTGCTTTGCAATTGTGATGATCCGAGGGTATCGAATTTCTTCAAGTACTTTGCGCTGAACTTTGAACATTTGGGATTGAAGCGTCTCATCACTACATGCTATAAAAATCAGAATGTTGACCTATTCAGCCAGCATAATTGTGAAAAGGCCGTTTATCTGATTTATGATGGTGATAAGAATGGTAATCATACGCCCAATGCTGATGAGATTGGCGTTCACCCATTGAAGGGTGATGGCGATTTCCGTAGTGGTGAGTGCATAGAACTGCTGAAGAAAGCCGACATTGTGGTTACAAACCCTCCATTCTCACTCTTTCTAGAATATGTATCTCAATTGCTAAAATACGACAAAAAGTTTATTATAATAGGTAACAAAAATGCTTTGAATACAAAGGAGATTTTCCCATATATTCAATCTAATAAATTCTGGGTAGGATACACTCCAATGAGTAAAGATTTATTGTTTAATGTTCCTAAAAAAATTGCTGATTACTATGTGAAGTATGAAAAGGAAGGGAGCAAGTATCGAATTGTAGATGGAAAAGTCTATGGTCGCTCACCATCTATTTGGTTTACGAACGTTGATATACAAAAACGTCACGAAGATATTATACTATATAAGCATTACATCCCAGAAAATTACATCCATTATGAGAACTACGATGCTATAGAAGTAGGTAAAGTAGAAGATATACCTGATGATTATTATGGAATAATGGGTGTTCCTATTTCGTTCCTTGACAAACATAATCCCGATCAATTTGATATAGTTGGCTCTAATAGTAGTACAGAATTATGTAAGGAGCTTGGCGTAAGACCCTTAGGTCAAGATTGGGTAGATAGATATAGAGCTGCAGGAGGGACAGGTCATAATACTGCTAATATGGTTCGTATCGTATATAACGATGTAAACGGTATTCCTAAGGTGGCTTATTCAAGATTATTTATTAGACGTAAAACAAAACAATAACTATGGATATAAAATTACATGAGATACCCGTCCGTGACCTTTTCAAGGGTTATAAGGACAGTCAGGAGGAAGGTGTTGTGGCATATAATGGACTACTTGATATACGTCCAAAGTATCAGCGTGAGTTTGTGTATGAGGAAAAATAACGCAATGCTGTAATCGATACGGTGTTAAAGGATTATCCTCTGAACGTGATGTATTGGGCGGTAAATGGCAACGGCACTTATGAGGTGATTGACGGACAGCAACGCACTCTGAGCATCTGCCAGTACGTGAATGGAGATTTCAGCATCAAGGACAAAGACGGTAATCCGCAGTATTTCCACACGCAGAAGCCCGACAAGCAGGAACAAATTCTAAACTACAAGTTGATGGTATATTTCTGCGAGGGTACGGAAACAGAAAAGTTGGCTTGGTTCAAAACTGTAAACATTGCTGGTGAGAGACTAACAGACCAAGAGTTGCGCAACGCAGTCTATTGCGGTGACTGGCTCACTCATGCCAAGCGTTATTTCTCGAAGCCGGGAAGTGCTGCAGTAAAAGTCGGTGAAAAGTATGTCAAGGGGCAGGCGATTCGTCAGGAACTGTTAGAGACTGCATTGGAATGGATTTCCATTGATCAAGGATGCTGCATCGAAGATTATATGTCGAAACATGCCCGCGACGCAGAGGCAACGGAACTATGGGAGTACTATCGCGATGTGATTGATTGGGTAATGATGACATTTACGAAGTATCGTAAGGAGATGAAAGAAGTGAATCGCGATTGGGGCAAACTATACCATGAGTTCAGGGATAATCACTACGATACCACTCTTCTTGAACAAGAGATTGAGCACTTGATGCAGGACGATGATGTGACAAGCAGCAAAGGCATTTATCTTTATGTCCTGACGCGTCAAGAGCGTTTCTTGAACCTACGAACCTTCGATCAGCGTACACGACGTGCATCCTATGAAAGTCAGCAGGGACGATGCCCCCTATGTGGTATGACGTATAAATATGAGGAAATGGAGGCCGACCACATTATCCCATGGAGCAAGGGGGGGCACACTACTGCTGACAACTGCCAGATGCTCTGTAGGGAGTGTAACAGGGCGAAAGGAAACAAATAAAAACAACAACACCATGAAACTTTCAAAAATAAAGGAAATAGCGCCAAGAACGTATTGGCATAATGAGGCGACGGACTTTACCCCTTGGCTGGCAGAGGAAGATAATCTGGCAGAATTGAGCGAAGCCATCTATCTCGACCTGGAAGTAGTTTCGAGGGAAGAAAGAATGGATGGAGGACGGGCAGATTTGCTATGCGTTGATACTGGTACAGGTAAAAATGTCATTATTGAAAACCAACTGGAGAAAACGGACCCTGACCATCTTGGCCGCATTCTGTCCTACGCTGCTGCTTTGAATGCAAACACAATCATTTGGATAGCAACAGAATTTGATGAACAGTATCGTGCCACTATTGACTGGTTGAATCGGGTAACTGATGAGGACTTCAACTTCTTTGGCATAGAGATTCATCTGCTTCAGATTGGAGAGTCGGATTGTGCACCTCAATTCAAAGTCGTAGCCAAACCCAATGGCTGGCAAAAACAAGTGAAAGCTTCGTCGAAACAAGAGGCAGGGGAACTTACAGAGACAAAGAAAGCACAACTTGAATACTGGCAACATTTCTCGGAATACATGTCTCAAAATCGTTCTAGTCTTTTCAGACCTCAATCTCCTTTGCCTCAGCATTGGATGAATATTGCTATCGGGCGGGCAGGATTTTATCTTTCACTAAATGTCAATTCAAGAGAAAACAAGAATACCATCCAACTTTGGATTAATACTGACAATCCCAAGGAAACTTTCGACAAGATGAGTGCAAAGCATAAGGAATGTTCTATGACAGCAATATCCCCTGATATTGATTGGCAGAGGCTTGACAATCGCAAACAATGTGTAGTTTCCCTATCTAGACCTTTTACCTTTACGGATAAAGCAACGGAGCAAGAGCAATTCAGATGGTTCAAAGAAATAACCGAAAAATATGTCGCCTTCTTCAAACCCATAATCAAGAATCTATAGTTTTTTCTCGAAAGAAGTGCAAAGGATAAAATGAAGAAGATGCAGGACCATTGAGAGTCCTGCATCGTTACTTATCGGAATTTGACACTCGGACAGAAGTATTTCAGGATAGGGCCATACTTTTTCATTTCATGGTTGCTCATGAAACGAGCATCGTCAGAAAGTCGTTTGAAAGTACCATCTTTCTGTTGTTGCCAAATTTGTACATGAACTGTCCCAGCTTTGAAATGTCGGCTATCTCCCTTGTTTGTATGTGCATGACTCCAGTCGAAGTCAAGATGCAATTTATTACCCGCATATACTCTTGCTTGGCACACGCCTTTCTTGTTCTGCCTGAAATATACATCAGAGGTATTGGCATAAAAAGGCAGATTGGTGTGAGTGTCAGAGTCTTCGTTTCGTTTTATCAAATGACCTTTTACACCATTGATAGTTACTGCAGGAGCAAGTGAGGTGTATTCAGACTGCCTGCCCATTGCATCGCGCGCAAGAAAGTCAGCTCCGTTTCCCATTTTCGATCAAGTCATAGTTACGTCCATAATTCACAATTGTATAGTCCTTCTCGCGAAGCCACTGCCAGAGGGTAATTTCACGATTGAGGAAACCTTCGGCTTTGAAGTTGACAGCCAAAGCATCTGATAGATTCATTACATGAACCTCCTGAGCTCCATCGGTTCCAATGCCGTGACCAACAACATATTCGTCGTAGTTCATACGAATGAAATATATCTCATCGTCATTCTCGTATTCAGATACTAGCAGATCATTCAAGGCCGTAATCTCGTACTCCTGCTTGAACTGCATAATGCTGAAGAAGTTGGCTTCATTAGGAGTGAGGCTTTCTGTTTTCATGGATGCAAACAACTTTGCGTCCACATCCCATAGTTGATTTTTTGTATTATCCATGTCTAAATCGTTTTGAAATGAAATCTTTTAAGAATTTGACAGGTGTATGAAGGTTCGGGATATCTATTTCCGGACCATACACCAATATGAGAGTTGGATGCTTTTCTTCTTCCAAACGCCTAAGTGCATAGCACCAGATATAATAAGCCTGTAAGTCTTTTCGATTACTAAGCCCACAGACCGCAATGATACTATGACAAGGTAATCCCTCAAGACAATAAGAAAAAGAAGAAAGACCACCAAAACTGTAAGTGGGGATAGTATTAAAACCTCTAAGTTGGCAAAATAAACCTACGAAGCGTGTGCGATAAGTGTTCTGCATGTTACAAAACTCAGTTGGCAGATTACGCCACAGGCTGAAATCAGGACAGAACAAATAGTCGAAATGACTGATATTAAATATCGTGCATTCCAGATTACACCACATGGAATTCCGAAACCGCCAGTCATCGAGGAAGAAATGAAGCGCCTCTTTTCTACCGGAGTGACCTTTCCTTTCAGAGAAAGAAACGAGTTCAAAGTCTATGTTGCCATTGTATGGAAGCATCTGTGGAAAAGAGTGTGTCATCGTGAAAGTCATACCATCCATAAGGTGCATATTGTCATAGATTACCTTACGCCTCTGGTACTTGGGAATCATGGCCGTCCTAATAGACATGCCCTTTGGGGTGTGCTCCATTCTATAGAGCTCTTTATTGCTGAATAAATTTGTTTGGGTTTTCATATCATTATTTTTTAGTGAATACTTGGTATGGCGGATTACCCAAAATCACATCACACCGTTTGTTAAATGATTATAAAAATCACCCGATATGAGAACCATCTTGTACTACATTTAAGAAGAAATCCTTAATTTTGCAGCAAGGAACTATGACGATTCCCTGAAATGTGGGCAACCAAGACACGCCTATCGGGAGAGCAGTCCTAAGGTCTCGTACTATTCGCAGTAGTACGGGACTTTTTTCGTTGCCTTACTATGTTATATTTTATTATGCAAATAAATGTTCTTCTTTTTTTAAAAAGTAATTATTAATATATACTCTTTCTCTCTTAATGAGAATGATAACAAAAATGTTATTTCTCGTTTACAAAGATAATTATAATATGTTTAACACAGAATAGAATTATGCAAGAAAAACTCTTCATAGACTTATTTTTCATACCTTTGTGCCACAATTTTAACATATTGTGGTTTTGAAAGGATAAAGACCATTGGAAATGCAAAGAATAAATTGAGAAGAATTTCTCATAAAATATTCTTAAATTAAATAATGTATTATCTTTGCACACAGAATATTCATACAAAAATACCAGAGAACATGGAAGAAGATTTTGATATTAACGAGGTTGCCTTTACTATTGGAGTGGGGAGTGATGATGAAATAAGATAAAACAGAAGGTCTCTCCTCTATGATTGAAAACATGTGGGTTGAAGTACTCAACAAAAAATGGTAGAAAACATGAGGAAGAACATTGATATTACCAAGGTGGCTGTTAACCTTGAGTTGGATAGCGATGCGATAGAGGAATAAGTATTCTTGGACAATAAATCTTTGTTTTAACGATAAAGGAATAAAATATGTTCACGAATTTGCGAACGCCAGTGTATTATTATATCTTTGCACGCAAAAGTACAACTTATAAGCTGTAGAATAAGATAATATGGATTTCAACAAGATGTATAGTTCCTCTGACGAATATCGGCGAGAGGAGCTGATAAAGAAAATAGAATATGCAGTGAATAACCTCACACTTGAAGAGTTGGAAGCGCTTCACTATGATATGATAACCAAAAACTATATCAACGAGAGGAATATATGAATTATAATTAATGGGAAGAACTCAAGACAACTGAAAATTTTCATGAAACCATTATCCATTATCTTACTTTGTCTGACGCTAGTGTCTCCTTTGTCGATACTGGCGCAGGGAACAGAGAAAAAGGTTGTTGCCTACGTCACCTCCTGGTCATCTGTAATGCCCGATCCGTTTGTGATGACTCACATTAACTATGCTTTTGGCGGAGTGGGAGGCGATGGTGTCAGTGTGTATGCCGACAATACTTCTCGTATGCAGCAGATTATCCGTTTGAAAAACAGGAATCCCAAACTGAAGGTGCTGCTTTCTGTTGGCGGGTGGGGAAGAGGTAACTTTTCTCCTATGGCTCAGGACGATACCAAACGAAAGGCCTTTGCCAAAGCCTGTCGTGCTTTCTGCGATAAGTATAATTTGGACGGTATAGACATCGACTGGGAGTTTCCCGGTAACAACTCCAGTGGCGAGACTTCTCCTTCCGGAGAGAAGCAAAACTATAACTTGTTGATGCGTGACCTCCGTGAAGCGCTTGGCAACGAACTGCTGCTTACGATGGCTTCGTCGGCTGATCCCGGATATTACGATTTCAAAGGTTGCATTCAGTACCTCGACTTTGTAAATGTTATGACCTACGATATGTCGGGACCTCCCAACCATCATTCGGCCCTTTATCGTGGCGGAAAGGTGGGCAACGGTTGGCTGGTGCAGTCCGAATCTGTACAGAAACACAGAAATGCAGGTGTTCCCGCCAATAAACTGGTTATGGGTTTGGCTTTCTATGGTAATAGCGGTTCTGGAAGTCAGATATCACTGCAAGAGATAAAGAATGGTATAGCCAGTGGGAAATGGAAAGACAACTGGGACAATACAGCCAAGGTACCTTACGTGACAGATGCCAATGGTAAATTTGCCTACGGCTATGATGACGAGCGGTCTCTAACCATAAAATGCGACTACATTGTTAAGCAGAAACTGGCAGGAGGAATGTATTGGGAATATGCTAACGATGATAACAAAGGTACCGAGCGTAATACCGTTTATGAATGTCTGCTGGGTACGAAATTCGATAACCTGAAATTTGGAGACAACTCGCTCAACTCAATTGGAGGTAATGCATATAATAGCATTATCGACTTCGTGCAGGACCAAGTGTATTATGCAACAGGAGCCGATGAGATGAATTCCGATACTTGGTATTACGACCCCGATTTCCTTCAGCGTGAATCAGACGGAGGCTACCGTTTCTTGGCTATTAGCGGAAGATACAGTTTGACAGCCAACTTCTCCACAAGCAGTTTTGGCTTTGTCCCTCTCAACATGGAAGGTTCGCCGCTCACCTATGATGCAACTGACGGAACAGGGTGCGTATGGGTTATTGGAGCCAAATCCTCTGTGGGTAAGCCTTTGTTTGCCGAGGGTGAGGATACCGAATGGGACGAAGGGAATGCCTTTCCCATGGCTCCCATCGGTGAACATCTGTATCGAATAACCCTGGAAGTGGGAAAGCAGTTGAATGCCAATATGGTAAATTTCAAGTTCTTTCACCAGAACGGATTCGGAAGTGGCGGTGAGTTTACACCTCGTGGCACCTATCGCATTTCTCTGGTAAACCGTACTTTTACCATTTCCAATACGACAACAGAGAAGGGGAACGTCCAGTTGAGAAGAGGGGCTAAAATATCGGATGGACAGAAGTTCGTCTTTACTTTGGATACGAGCAACACATCCACTTCAGTCCTCACTATCGAGGATTTTGAAACAGGAATCTCCAGCACCTGCAAAATCCCTACACTTCCTTCTGTTTTCTACGATTTGCAAGGACGTCGCATCATACAGCCCAGAAGTGGAAGTATCTATATTGCTCCCACCAAGTCGGGAGAGTGGCGGAAGGTTCTGTGAATCAGGGCCAACAGGTATATGGTTCCCTAAAAAAACTACTTTTTGCCATGTAAAGTAATCAATAATACGTTTTTTTGTTAAATTCTTGAAAAAAAATGCCAAAACTTTGGTTTGTTTCCTGAGATTTTTTTATTTTTGCACTATTATTGTATGGCTTAATGTCTTGAAGAGAACTCTGAATGAGTGTGACAGCCGAATCTAAACGATGTAAACCTGGTGGAAGAAACGAAAGATAAGCTAATACTGATAATTGAATGTGAGGAAATACGATAACCGATTTTGGTTTTTATATTAATGTTAAACTTTTAAACTATTAGATTATGGCAGAGAAGAATGAAAAGCGAGTTCTGAATATTGAACTCGAGGATGATGTGAAGAAGGTTTCCATCAAAGGTTTGAACAGTGAGTCACAGGTGGTAATGAGCCAGGAACTGGATGAAGACGCTCTGGATAAAGTGGCAGGAGGAGTAAACCCAAACACAAACATTAACATTAGACCTGAGGTTTTAGACCCTAAAGTAAATAATCCTGTTTGATTACAATTATTGAACCATGGCCTCACATGAATTTGTGGGGCCATGATTCATGGTGGTATTTTAAAGTAAGATAATATGGCTGAGAAGAACGCCAAGAGATTGGTGACAATTGAACTTGAGGACGAAGTGAAGAAACTTTCCATTACTGGTATGAACAGTGATGAGCAGGTGCTGATGAGCCGAGAGCTGGGCGAGGATCTCCTCGACCAGGTCGCTGGAGGGCAACGCGAAGGGCGAAATAATCTTCCGCATAAGTAAGAAATTGAAACAGATTGATAGTTTGAAGGCAATTCTTGAACCAGCGAAGCCCTATGTGAAGTTTTGGGGCTATATGGTAATGCAAGATAATACTCAGACGATATGACAGAGAAGAACGCCAAGCGATTGGTGACAATTGAACTTGAGGACGAAGTGAAGAAACTTTCCATTACTGGTTTGAACAGTGATGAGCAAGTGGTGATGAGCCAAGAGTTGGACGAGGATGTCCTCGACCAGGTGGGAGGAGGAGTCAGGCAGGGGGCAGGTATGGTTAAGCTAGAAGTGGTATAAAGGGCATACTATACGAAGTTCCATAACCAATAAAGCCCTACGTGAAGTTGTTGTGCAACCAGAGACATTAGGCTGAGGAGACCTGCCGCCTGATGGATTTTGTGGTGCAGGTCGATTTTGATAACGGTTTGCTGTTGCTTCACAATAGCCAGTTTTATGTCATGCTGGCGAATTATTAACCAGTGACAGTTAAGTAAAATAATAGAATATGAAACGCGAACTAACATTCAAAAACAAGGATCAGGAATTGAACCGCGTATCGGAGTTCATGGAAGGTGTATGTGATGAACTTCAGCTTGACATGCATGTGGCCATGAAACTACAACTGGCTATGGAAGAGATGGTAGCCAACGTTATCTTCTATGCTTATCCTAAAGGTACAGAAGCTGAGATCACCCTCACAGTTGAGAGTGAAAATAACGAACTGACTTTTGTGCTCTCTGATACAGGCAAACCCTTTGATCCAACGGCAAAGGAGGATGCTGACATTGAGACCAATCCCATGGACCGCGAACAAGGTGGTATGGGCATTCTGATAGTCAAGAATATCATGAATGAGGTGAGTTACCAACGCTTCGGTGAAGAAAACAGACTGACGATGAAGAAGAAACTTTGAAATAATAAAACACATAAAAATATAATTATGACACAAATAATCAAAGAAGGAGGAAAAACCATCGTAAAAACCGGCCAGCGCATTGACACACTGAACGCTGCGCAGTTTGAAACAGACATTCAACCCGCGCTTGAACAAGGCGTGGATCTCGAAATCGACTGCACAGAGTTGAACTATATGGCCAGTTCCGGTCTTCGCATCCTTCAATCTACTATGCGTACCGTAATACGTAGCTTGGGCGGACAGATGAAGTTAACACACGTCTGTGACGACATCTTTGATGTGCTCAAAATGACGGGTTTCAACCGTCATATCACTATAGAAAGAGCTTAACCTATGGGTGAAATCTTCAACCAAGAGGCGCTGGCGGCACTCGACGAACATCGTGAGACCGAAGAGATGCCCCGTGTGACGTCGCCTAAACTGAAACTTGTGCTGGGAGCGATGTTGACCATTATGGTTGTATTGCTCTACTGGTGTATTTTCGGTACCATTAACTATAAGGTGACTGCACAGGGTTTGGTGTTTCCCTTTGGGGAGGTTACGCCCATCAGTGTTCCATACGAAGGTATTGTCTCGCGCAGTTTTCTGAGTCATGGCTCTGTCGTGGTGAATGGCAATGGTATCATGGAGATACGCAATGCCCTCTCGACAACGGCGGTTGTAGCTCCGCGCGATGGTGTAGTCATCTCGACGCTTCCTGTCGGTTCTGCTTTTAAGGCAGGCGACCCTGTGGCCTGGCTCCTTCCCCAGGCTCAGCAAATGGCTGGTAGGGAAATGCTCTGCTACGTTACTTATAACGACCTGAGGAAACTGAAACTGGACCAACAGGTTCAGGCTACTCCTGCCAATATGGATCGCGAGAAATGGGGGTATGTATATGGTCGTGTGGTCGGAATTGAGCAGTTTCCAACCACAAGGAAGGAGATTATCAGCCGTCTGAAACTTGACCCGTTGGCTGCATTCATTCCAGACGGACAAGCTGTGTATGAGGTTCGTGTAGTACTAGATGAACGAGATGGCAGACTTGCATGGAGCCGTGAGAAGAGCCAAAATGAGAAAGTGGGTAACGGGGCCTTGTGCAATATCCAGATCATCACCAAGAAGAAACCCGTATGGCGTGTGCTTGTCGGTGCAGTTGACAACTCTATAGAAACAATAACGGGGAATTAGCGACCACAAATCTATATGAGCAGGAACAAAGTAGCGAAAGTGCCCATGGTGATGCAGATGGAGGCCGTAGAGTGCGGTGCAGCATCGCTCACAATGGTTTTGGCCTACTACGGCAAGTGGCTCCCGTTGGAACAGGTTCGTGCTGCCTGTGGTGTGAGCCGCGACGGTTCATCGGCAAAAAGCATCTTACGGGCGGCAAGAAACTATGGTCTGACCGCCAAGGGGTATCGCACGACGTCTGAAGGGCTTGATGGCATGCAGCCTGCTATCATACATTGGAACTTCGAGCATTTTGTCGTATTCAAGGGCTTCGACCGAAAAGGTAATGCCTGTCTGAACGACCCCGGTTTAGGTCCTGTTAAGTGGCCCTTAGAGGAATTCAAAAAGCATTTTACCGGTGTTTGCCTGACCTTCAGTCCCACAGAAAGTTTTGAGAAGGGAGGTGAGCCGACAAATATCCTCTCGTATATGAGGAAAAATCTCATCGGTGCAAGTGAAGCTTTCTGGCTGACGCTTATATTTGCATTAATGATTGCTTTTATTACGTTGATATCCCCACTGTTCACCCGTGTCTTCCTTGATGAGATTCTCTCGGGCAAAAACGCTGACTGGGCCAAGTGGTTTTTTGTTGGAATGGGTGCCTTGGCTACCTATCATTTCTTTGTTGTCCTGCTGCAGAGCCGTTATTCCAAACGTATTGCCGGACTATTGGCCCTGAAAGGTAACAGAGAGTATCTCTTCCATTTGTTGCGACTGCCGATGTCTTTTTTCGCCATGCGAAACGTCGGTGATCTTCAGCAACGTATGCACCTGAACGAGACAATCACCCATTCTCTGGTGGAAGTGCTCGCCCCACAGGTTATTAATATCGGGCTTCTTCTGCTATATCTTCTATTGATGTTTTCTTATTCCGCATGGCTTACGATGATTGGCGTTGTAGCTGCCATTGTGAACCTGGGAATAGTGCAATACTTTTCGAAACAGCGTATTAACCTCGTCCGTTCGATGGAACAGAGCGAGGGACAGTATTACTCGGCCACCATCTCATGTATTGACAACATGGAGAGTATTAAGGCGGCGGGTGCTGAGGCAGGATTCTTCGAATATTGGTCCGGACTATGGGCCCACAAGTTCAACGTAAACAGCAATACCGAAAGTCAGCAGGCGATGATGGCCCTGTTGCCCGTTGTGGCAACCGGACTGGTGAACATGGCGGTGCTTGTATTCGGTGCCTATTTGATTCTGCAAGGTAACCTGACTGTGGGTATGCTCATGGCTTTCCAAGGATTCATGGGCTCGTTCCTACAGCCTGTAAACGCTATCGTTAATGCTTCGCAGACGATTGTCGAGATGCGTTCGCAGATGGAACGTGTAGAGGATGTGATGAAATATCCCGAAGATCATCGGGATAGTGGGGGCGAAGTAGTCCGGGGTAAGCTGGGCGGACTATTGGAACTGAAGCATGTCACCTTTGGCTACTCACCGCTCCAGCCTCCACTTATTGAGGACTTCAACCTGAGGATAGAACCAGGTCACTCTGTAGCTTTCGTAGGCTCGTCAGGGTGTGGGAAGAGCACATTGGCCAAACTAATCAGCGGTCTTTATAAACCCTGGAGTGGAGAGATCCTCTTTGACAACAGACCAATCGAGAGCATATCGAGCGAGGAACTGACGAATTCTGTTGCTGTAATAGACCAGAATGTGGTACTTTTCGATGATACTGTAGCGCAGAACATCCGAATGTGGGATCCGTCGATCGAGGACTTCACAATGATGATAGCTTGCAATGATGCACAGATACGTAGCGACATCGTGAGCCGTCCAGAGGGATTCGGTACTAAGATTGTCAAGGGTGGACAGAATTTCTCGGGTGGACAGCGTCAGCGCATAGAAATGGCTACGGCTCTTGCAAAGGAGCCTGCCATCCTGATTATGGACGAAGCTACAAGTGCCCTCGACCCGAAGACTGAAGACGAGGTGATGCGCCGAATCCGACGCATGGGACCCACACAGATTATCGTGGCACACCGTCTGTCAACAATCCGTGACTGCGATGAGATTATCGTGATGAACCAAGGTAAGATCCTGCAGCGAGGGCGTCATGAGGAACTTATTGAACAAGAGGGCATGTACCAGGATTTGATGAAGAGCGTTTAGACTACTATGGCAGTATATATCAACCAAATAAACAAGCGGCGGGCAGCAGAGAAGGCTGCGATGTCTGAGGTTTATGAAAAAACCAACGAACGGCTTGGTCTGCGTCAGCATAAGCATGTTGTGCCACAGAACGATGAGAGTGCGCTGCGACAAGTGCTTGAAGCCCTCGGCATCACCGACTACGAACTGGAAGAAAATGACCTTTTGACTCCAGAAGAACAGTTGACAGGAATTCTCCGTCCCCGAGGCATCATGATGCGCAGCGTCCGTCTGAAAGGCGAATGGTGGAAGGAGTGTGTCGGGCCGTTGTTGGGTTATGCAAAGGATGGTCGCCTGGTGGCTCTTACGCCCACAAAAACGGGTCTTGGTTACCAGTATAGGGAGAAGGACGGTTCAATCCAAAAGGTGTCGCGTCGCAATATGGAGACAGAACTGAGGCCTCAGGCTGTGACCTTCACCAAGGCGCTGCCCCTGAAACCATTGAAACTGAAGGACCTCATCATTTTCACTTGGGGTGTGGTTTCGGGGCCGAATGTTTTGCTCTTGGTGTTGTGCGCTCTAATGGTTGTGCTGCTTGGTATGTTTACACCTATGGCAAACAAACTCATTTTCGATACTGTGATTCCTACGGGCGATACCAATGACCTATTGCCAATTACCGGCTTGCTCTTCGGTGCTACCATCGGCACTTTGCTGTTGACCCTAACGCGTAACCTATATATATTAAGGATAAAGAACACTGTTGAGTTGCATGTGCAGAACGCAGTAATGGCACGTACGTTCCTGTTGAGTCCCACCTTCTTTTCAAAGAACTCCAGTGGTGAACTGACGGCCAAACTGCAGAATGTAGCAACCCTCTGTTCTATGGTGAACGAGACAGTTGTCGGAGCACTGCTTTCTATGGTATTGAGCATCATCCTCCTGATACAGGTTTATATCTACGGCGGTAAGTTGCTTTTGCCAGCACTATTCATCATCGCCGCACAGGTTTTGGTACTTGTGCTTGACTATTACCGTACCGTTGACGTACGGCAGAAATACACCCAGCGTGCAGCTAAACTTACAGGTCTGGAGTACAATCTTTTTGCGGGTATCCAGAAACTGAAACTGACAGGTTCTGAGAACCGGGCCTTCGCCCGTTGGCTCGACAAATACAGCGATGCGTCAAAGATCATCTATAACCCTGCATTTAAGGGGCGCCTCTATCCTGCCTTGACTGCTTTCTTAGGTCTCGGTGGCACAATGCTTATCTTTTGGAGTACCTTATCAAACAATGTTTCTACCTCAGATTATATTGCCTTCAGCTCGGCCTTCGGCATGATTACTACCTCTTTGACACAGCTTAACCTGGTACTACCGTATTTGGCACAAATTAAACCGTTGTTGGAGAGCGTGAAGCCTATTTTGGAGGCTGTACCCGAAATGGAAGCCAAGGCTCCGCAAGTGGATGAACTGTTCGGCGGTATTGACGTCTCGGGTGTTTCATTCAGATATAGCGAGGACGGACCGCTGATCCTTGATGACCTGACACTTCATATAGATCCGGGAGAGTATGTCGGCATCGTAGGAAAGTCGGGCTGTGGAAAATCAACGCTTATGCGTTTGATGCTTGGTTTCGAGAAACCTCTTACAGGGGGTATATACTATGACAACTACGACCTGGCAAAGGTTGACAAGACCTCGCTAAGACGTAAGATAGGCTGCTGCCTCCAGAGCGGAAGCCTTTTTACAGGTGACTTGTTTCATAATATCACCATTACAGCTCCTTGGGCTACGCACGACGATGCGTGGGATGCCTTGAGGATGGCCTGTCTGGAAGAGGATGTGCGCAACATGCCGATGGGACTCCATACTGTGGTGTCGGAAGGCGGAGGAGGATTCAGTGGCGGACAGAAGCAGCGTATCCTCATTGCGAGGGCGCTCATCGCGAAGCCCGACATCATCTTCTTTGATGAGGCAACATCGGCTCTCGACAACATCTCGCAGAAGGCCGTTAGCGACAATCTCGACGACTTGATGTGTACACGAGTGGTCATTGCCCACCGTCTCTCTACCATCCGCCATTGCGACCGCATCATTGTTCTCGACAAGGGTCGTATTGCCGAAGAGGGTACATTCGAGGAACTGATGGAGAACAAGGGCCTCTTCTACACTATGGCACAAAGACAGTTATAAGATATGAAAAGGAAAATTTTGATTATGGCGGCAGGGGCGATAATGGCCTTACTCCCGATACAGGCGCAGAAGAAATTTGTCTTCACGCCCCAGTGGACAGCACAGGCCCAGTTCGCTGGCTATTATGTAGCCAAAGAGAGAGGATTCTACAAGCAGGCCGGACTTGATGTAGATATCGTTCACCCTTCAGTCACCCAGACTGCCTTATCTCGTATGCATAATAACCAGAGCCAGGCCACAACACTGACCCTCTGTCAGGCAATGGAAATCATCGATGACGGTGTAGATGTGGTCAATATTCTTCAGACGTCGATGAATACCGGCTTGGTACTTGTATCACGTAAGGATGAAGACCCGCTCAAGCAGCGTGGCATGAAAGTCGGTATATGGAACGCTGGCTTCGGACAATTAGCCGTTTTTATGAACGCCAAGGAGCATTTGAACTACGAATGGGTACGCTTTGCCTCGAGCATAAACCTCTTTTTATCAGGTGCCATTGACGCCACGCTTGCCATGAGCTACAACGAGTATTATCAACTGGCACAGGCAGGCGTGAAGCTCACCAAACGTAACGTCTATCGTTTCAGCGATCACCACTACAATGTTCAGGAAGATGGTCTTTATATGAACCGCGACTATTACAACAGCCACCGCGACGAGGCCCGTCGTTTTGCAGAGGCCAGTAGGAAAGGGTGGGAGTGGGCCGCAAAACATCCCGATGAGACGCTCGATATCGTGATGGATTATGTGCGTCGCGGACATATCGGTACCAACCGTATGCTCCAGAAGCTGATGCTCACTGAAGTGCTCCGCCTGCTGGTGGATCGCGAATCGAAGAAACGTGATTATCGTCTGCGTCCTGACATGGTAAAGATGGCCAGCCAACTCATGTTGGAGAACAAGATGCTCAAAAAAGAAGTGAAATACGAACAGATCATAGCCAAATAGACTTATGAAGAATCCTCTGAAATATCTCCGTCGGTCGCTTTCCGCCAGGCTTAGCCTATGGATAGTGCTCTTCGCTACCTTCGTCTTTCTGACGGCCCTTAGCTATATGTTCTATGAGTCGCGTCGCGCCGTAAAAGAAGAGGCTATGAACAGGGCAACTCAGGTGCTTGACAATACCGTACAGCGTGTAATAAACATCCTCGACCGTGTGGAAGTGGCCACCAATAATACCGACTGGCTTCCCACCCGTCATCTCAATGCGCCCGACTCGATGTTCGTGTACTGTCGCCGTATTCTGGAGAATAATCCCGACCTTAACGGTTGCTCTATCGCTTTCGAACCATACTATTTTAAGGATCGTGGCAAGTTCTTCTCTGCTTACAGCTACAACAACGGAAAGACTATCCAAACGACTCAGGAGGGTAGTGAAAACTATAACTATTTCGTTATGGACTGGTACCAGCTCTGTAAGCTGCTTGACCGTCCCACATGGACAGAGCCTTTCATGGACTATAACCCTGACAACATCTACTCTGCGGACATGATTGCCTCCTACTGTAAACCCATGAAGGACAAAAACGGTGAATTCATAGGAACCTTCTCAGTTGATCTCTCCCTCGGCTGGCTGTCAAACACTATTTCGGCCATTAAGCCCTACCCAAATTCGTACAGTATCATGATTGGAATGGGCGGTACCTATTTCGTTCATCCAGACACAACGAAACTCTTTTACCAGACCATCTTCACCGAGACCCTGGAAAAAAAGGATACTGCCCGCACCGCACTCGCTTATGCTATGCTGAACGGCGAGGAAGGCATGAAAAGGCTAAACTTCGACGGTGAGGACTGTTTTGTGTTCTACAAACCCCTTAGTACTACGGGGTGGAGCGTCGCTGTGGTATGTCCAGTGAGCGACATCTTCGGTGGGTATCGTGCTGTCATCGGAATCGTCATCTTTGGTATGCTGTTGATGTCATTCTTCTTCAGCCGTATCATACGGCGCGAGATAACCCCCTTGCACCATTTGGCCAAACAAGCCGAGACCATTGCTTCTGGACAGTTTGACCAGACCTTACCTGACGAAGGCCGTGTTGACGAAATCGGACAGCTTAGTCATTCGTTCGGATACATGCAGAAGTCGTTGGTAAACTATATCGAAGAACTGAAGGATACCACCGCATCAAAGGCCGCTATCGAGAGCGAGTTACAAGTAGCCAGCGACATTCAGATGGGTATGGTGCCTCGTATCTTCCCTCCGTTCCCCAATCGCCATGACATTGACCTCTTTGCTTCGATGACTCCCGCGAAAGAAGTGGGTGGAGACCTCTACGACTTTTTTGTACAGGACGAGCATCTCTATTTCTGTATCGGTGATGTCAGTGGCAAGGGAATTCCGGCTTCACTGTTCATGGCTGTTACGCGTAACCTCTTCCGTATTATTGCGCAGCAGGGACATGAGCCTGAGCAGATAGCTACCGAGATTAATCTCTTCCTTTCGAAGGACAACGACCGGGGTATGTTTGTCACCATGTTCATCGGTATGGTTGACCTCAAGACGGGCCGTCTCGATTTTTGCAACTGCGGTCATAATCCTCCAGTACTGATTGGAATGGAAGATACTAAGGCCAACTTCCTGCCGATGAAGTACGTCAACCAGCCGCTTGGATTATGGGAGGACGATCCTTTCTTCGGTGAATATATTGATGACATCCGTGGTAAGCTGATGTTGGTATATACCGATGGATTTAATGAGGCTGAGAACCCTAAACAAGAGTTATTTGGCAATGATGCCGTCCTGAAGCTGATGTCAAACGCTGCCGACAAGACTCCGAAAGAGGTCATCAAGATGATTCAGGAGGCTGTCGAAATCCACCGCGCAGGTGCCAGTCCCAACGATGACCTGACACTGTTGTGCCTGAGAATCAAAGAAGATAACGGATAAGGAGGTTTACTGTATGAAGAAAGTGATGATATTCATGGCCGTAGCTGCACTGACAGCAGGCTGCGGCAGAGGGCAGTCAGAAAAAAATACCGCTGAGAACGATTCCGTACATACAACTATGACAGATTCGGTTGTTAAGTCTGCAAGTAACTCAGTCCGGCAAGAGAAGTCGCTGCCCGAAGGAAATGTCACGAGCACTATGGGAAAAGTTGTTTCTGAGCATTTTGCTGACTTGTCGTTCGAGACAGCTCTGCCTATCAAGTGTGTTTTAGTCCGTAATGGTCAGCATGTTCGTCGCGGCCAGGTTTTGGCCCAGCTTGACCAGTTCAAGCTCCGTAATGCTGTTGACCAGCAGGAACGTGCTATCGAACAGGCTCAACTTCAAATAGAGCAGGCTCAACTGCAGATGAAGGACGTAATCATCGCCCAAGGATATGATCCCGACAAGATGGCACAAGTGCCCGCCAACGTGTTGCACAATGCCGATGTGAAGTCCGGCTATGCCCTTTCCAAGAATCAGCTGGCCTCAGCACAGACCAAGCTTGAAGCCGCCCGGCATGAACTTCGAAACTGTGTGCTTACTGCCCCCTTCGACGGCGTGGTAGCTAATGTCACTGTGCAGGCACATCAGTTAGCTCAGGCCGGACAGCCTGTCTGCAGAATTATTGCTTCGGATGAGATGGCTGTAGAGTTTCGCGTGATGGAGGCCGACCTCTGTCGTTATCAACTCGGGTCGGCAGTGTATGTCATCCCTATTGCCAACAAGTCGCAGCATTTTTCCGGGACTGTCAGTGAAATTAATCCCATAGTAGATAAGCAAGGGGCACTTACCATCCGTGCCCGCCTCTCCAAAACTGCCGAACTTTTCGACGGCATGAACGTGGAAGTCATTCTGAAATAGCTTATGAGACGGATTTTCATTCTTGCTTTCTTTGCTGTAATTACCGCCTCGGCGCAACAGCAAGTCGTGTTAGACCTTGACCGAACGGTACGGTTGGCAACCGATAGCTCTCTGTCGGCGCAAAAGTATCAGAGTGTCTATAATGTCTCTCGCTATAAGTACTTGTCGTGGCGGGCATCTCGCAAAATTCAGTTTTCGCTTGAATCTACTCCTGTAATGTATGAACGTTACATGACCAGACGTTATCTGTCCAACGAGGACATCGACGTGTATCGTCAGCAACGGATGTTCTATTCACAGGCAGGAATTACTGCCACGCAGATCATAGAACCCTTGGGTGGACATATATATGGTTCCACACAGTTAGGCTTTCTCCGTACTTTCGGCGATCAGAACCAGACGCAGGTTATGACCGTCCCCATTTCTGTGGGATACAAGCAGGACTTGCTTTTCTATAACCCCTTGAAATGGGCCAAGAAAATCGAGCCTCTCAAGTTGGCTCGTGCAGAAAAGGAACGCGCTTATGGTATTGAGACCGCATCAGAGGAGGCTGTTGCTAAGTTTTTTGCCCTTGCCCTTGCTCAGGATCAGCTACGGATGGCCGAGGAATATCTGGCCTCATGCGACACTATTTATGCAATTGGAGAGAAACGCTATAAGATTGCCAGCATCCCGAAGGCTGAACTAAGCATCTTAGAACTTCAGAAAACTAATGCCCGCACAACCCTTGCCAATGCCCGTATTGCCCGTAACCGGGCTGCTCAGGAATTAGCAGCTTATCTTGGAATGGACAGACAGACGGAGATCGAACTCATCATTCCCTCGGTGGTTAACATGCTACATATAGATGTGTCAGAGGCTATCATGCAGGCTCGTGCAAACAATCCGAAGTATTTGAGCAGCCAGCAGGCGATTGCCGAGGCTCGTCGTGAGGCTGAGCGTGCCAAGGTAGAGAAGAAATTAAGTTTGAGCCTGGATGCCAGCATTGGTCTGAACCAGGTGGCCGACAACTTTCCCGATGCCTACAGACATCTGCTTACACAGGACAAGGCCACAATTACTCTCTCTGTACCTATCAAGGACTGGGGAAAACGCAAGAACGCTTGGCTCGCAGCCCGCAGTAATGTAGATGCAGCCGAGAGCGCAGGAAATGAGACGGCCCGCGACACAGAACTTGAAATCGCACAAACAGTAGCCGACTTCAACGAGCGTCAGGATATTGTTGAAACTTCACGTCAGGCCCTTACCATTGCTGAGGATGCTTATGGCCAGACGCTCCAGCGTTTCATCCGTGCTCAAGCTAATGCCTATGACCTTTCACTGGCCCAAAGCCATTGGCAGACCGCCAGGCAGAATCAGATTGCTTCACTCAAAAACTACTGGTTGGCCTATTACCATTTGCGTCGTCTGACCCTCTACGACTATCAGCGCCATGAACCTATTACTCACTGACAGTAATTTTTTAGCGTTATCCCGCCATCAGAGAACTCCGCATAAGTGAATTGCGTTATCCAGTCGCCAAGGATGAGAAGACGGTTCTGGCGGGTGAGCATAAGGTCCAGTTCGATATGCCGATGCCCGAAGATGAAATAATCTACCTCGGGGTGTTCCTTCAGATATTTTTTTGCAAAAAGGACAAGATGCTCTTTGTCTTCACCCATATAGGGAGGGTCGCTGCACTGGAAATCCTCTGATGAGGTGTGCTTGAGACGGCTGTGCTTGGCCCATTCCAAGCCAAAGGCCATTCCGATGTCGGGATGCAACCAACGGAATGCCCATTGGCAGAGTCTGTTATGGAAGATGTAGCGAAGGAGGCGGAATGACTTGCTTTCGTCGCCCAGCCCGTCGCCATGAGCCATGAAGAAATTTTTACCTTTTATGTTAATGGTTTCGGGACCATAGTGCATGATAATGCCGCATTCCTTGGTGAGATAGTCCTTGCACCAGATGTCGTGATTGCCAGTAAAGAAGTGGACGGCAATACCCATATCGGTTAGCTCTGAGAGTTTGCCAAGAAGACGGGTGTAGCCCTTGGGGACCACATTCTTGTACTCGAACCAGAAATCGAACAGGTCGCCCAGAATATAGATGCTTTCAGCCTGAGTCTTTATCTCGTCGAGGAAACGACACAGGTGCTTCTCCTGTTCTCTGGAGTTAGGGATAGCCCGGCTTCCCAGATGTGCATCGCTTATGAAATAAATCTTTTTCAAAGTGTTTACCGTTTACCGTTTACCGTTTACTGTTTACCGTTGAGCGATTAACGAATAATTTTCGATTTGAGAAATTCTTCACTTTAAAGGAATCCCAACTCAACCTTAGCCTCCTCACTCATCATGTCCTTGTTCCATTCGGGTTCAAAGACCAGTTGGACATCCACTTTGTTGATTCCAGAAATAGTCTCCAATTTCTGACGTACATCCTCAAGGATGAAATCAGCCGCGGGGCAGTTTGGGGCTGTGAGCGTCATATCTACGGACAGTTCCGTAGCATCATCATTCAATTCTATACGGTAGATGAGGCCCAGGTCGTATATATTGACGGGTATTTCGGGGTCATAGACGGTACGCAGGACCTCTATTACACGTTCTTGTATATGTAATGTATCATTCATAATTTACCTTGTTCTGTGTAGCTGTAATATTTATCATCCGAGACAATGAGGTGGTCCAGGAATTTGATACCCATAGTCTGACAGGCTTTTCGGGTTCTTTCCGTCAGGTTGTCATCTTCTCTGCTGGGATTGAGGTTCCCGCTTGGATGATTGTGACATAGTATGACGCTTGTAGCCTGGGACAGAAGGGCATGGCGGAGCAGCTCCCTGATATCGACGGAAGCGCCTACCAAGCCACCATGGCTGAGCATCACACTATTGATAATCTCCAGGTGATTGTTCAGCATCAGCAGATGACATTCTTCGACGGTAAGGTCCTGCATCCTGGGGCGGAAATAAAGAAAAGCATCCTTGGTCTCGGATATTTTCTGGCGCGGTTGCAGATCTTCCTTCAGTCGTTCGTTGGCCAACTGGCAGGCGGCCAGAACAGTAATAGCCTTCGCTTTTCCCATCCCTTTGTAGCGGGTCAGATCTTCGACGGTAGCCTTGCCCAAGAGCTTCAGGCTATCGTTATAATCATTCAGTATCTCGCGCATCATCTCCACGGCACTCTTCCCAGGGATGCCGCTTCCCACCAAGATGGCTAATAACTCTGCCTTGCTCAGTACGGTGGCTCCGTGAGCTTCCATCTTCTCGCGTGGCCGGTCGTCTAATGCCCAAGTCTTTATACTTTCCATCGTTTACTTATAATTCATTCCCCCTAAAGGGGGATAGGGGGTCTTTACTTATAGAAATTATTTTTGAAAGCCTGCAGTTCCTCGTTTCTGCCACAGACACATCTCAGCCACCAGGCCCGAAGGAATCCTGTGCCATAACCGATGAGCTGAATGAAACTCGCCCAAATAGACAGGAAACCTATCTTTATGCTCTTGTTGCTGAAACTGCTGTCGATAAATATGATGGTGGAGAAAAGAATCAGCGGAAGCAGGAATAATAACATTCCGCCGATGCCAAAGATGATGCAAACCATCGGACCGATAACGCAACCAGGCTTTGGCGCACTCCACAAAGCAATAAAGCCTAATACGGTAAGAATCAGGAACAGTAAGGCCATCAGCAGGCAGGCAAAGGTTCCCAATGTGAAAAACATGGGTAACAGATGAACCAGCTTCAGGGTGCCGGGATGGCGCTTCATCAGGTTAATGCGGGCAATGCCGCTGTTATGAACCTGCTTGAAGAACTTCTTGAAATCCGTTCTGCGCTTGTGCCATACCCATGCCTCGGGGAAGAGTCGGCAACATGCTCCGCTCTTGTAGATGCGTATGCTGAAATCGATGTCTTCGCCAAATCGCATTTCAGAGAAACCGCCCAGCTGCTGGTAGAGCGTCCTGCGGATACCCATATTAAAGGAACGGGGATAGAACTTCTTGTCCATCTGTTTCTTGCCGCCGCGTATGCCACCGGTAGTGAAGAAGGACGTCATACTATAGTTAATGGCCTTCTGCACATCGGAAAAACTCTCGTGGGCACGGTCGGGACCGCCAAAAGCGTCAACTTGAATTGAGAATTGAGAATTGAGAATTGAGAGTTGTTCTTCAATAGATTGAAGATAACCGGGAGGGAGGACTACGTCGCTGTCAAGGACAATGACGAACTCCCCTTGACTGCGTTCTACTCCGTAGTTACGCGTCTGTCCGGGACCGCTATTAGGCTTGGTGAAATATTTCAGGTTCAGGCGGTCGGCATACTTCTCTACCACCTCTTGGCAGGGAATATCCGACCCGTCTTCTACTATCACTACCTCAAAGTCCTTGAAGGTCTGGGTAGTCAGGCTTTGCAGCAGTTCGTCCACCTCATCGGGGCGGTTATATACAGGAATGATAATTGAGTATTTCATTTATCGGTACAATTTGAGCACAAAAGTAGTGCTTTTTCTGGAAACATCAAAATGGATTGCCACCTTATTTATTTATAAGGAAGATGGCTGGCACTTTGCTGAGGTCGGTCCCTCCGGCCCCTTTTAGGGGGAGACCCTTTTTCTTCCATTCTGCAATGGTGTGGGTGTGGATGAACTCGTCTGCCGTCGTTATACCGGCGGCAATGCAAAGGCGGGTTTGCGGACGTAAGGTTGACAGAAGGGTTTTGAACATCTTCAGATTACGGTAAGGTGTCTCTATAAAAAGTTGTGTCTGATGCTCGTTCCAGGCACGTGTCTCCAATGCTTTCAGTGCCTTGGCTCTGTCCGTGTCATCAACGGGCAGATAGCCGTTAAAGGCAAAACTCTGACCGTTCAGACCGCTTCCCATGACTGCCATAATCATGCTGCATGGACCTACAAGGGGAATGACGCGAAGGTTCTGTCGTTGGGCAATAGCCACAATGTCGGCTCCAGGGTCGGCAACAGCCGGACAACCGGCTTCGCTGATTACGCCCATAGGTTTGCCGTCCCTAAGTGCCTGCAGGTACTGGCTGAACTGATGCTCGTCTGCATGCTTACCCATTTCATAGAACGCAGAATCATCAATGGGGAACTCACGATCCACTTGGCGGAGAAACCGTCGGGCAGAACGGATGTTTTCTACTATAAAGTGACGGATACCCATGATGATATCGTGGTTGTAAGAGGGAATGACCTGTTCAATGCCGGTCTCTCCCAGGGTAACGGGTATAAGGTATAGGGCTACTTCCATAATTGAATCTCTGTATTGGTAATATCTGATTTGTACTGCGCTACGCTAATGATGTATCTGCGGTATAGATTGGGGATTGTAACGATGCTGATATCTTTGGTGTTTTCTTGGGAAAGTATTTCCTTTATATCGTCATTGATGCCTGTCCCCTTTAGTTTGAAAACTGCTTCCTTCTTAGTCCAAAGACTGATGAATGCGGCATCTGGGTTAGGAGATGAGAAAATCTGCTGGCATTCCTCTTCGTTCATGCAATAGCGTACCAAAGTTTCGTTGGCAGAACGGAGGCATTCAATGTCGAGCCCGCATGGTTCATTGCTAATAAAGCAACCGATAGCCTCCTTGCAATGACTTATACTAAAATGAATGTGAGGATAGGCATAAAGGCTGGGCTTTTGGTGCTCATCATACCGGAAAAGAGGCATCTCAGGGAAGTTGTATTCAAGCCTTAGTCCCCGGCAAAGTTCAAGATAGGCTAAGGCACATTCTCTTTTCCCATCAAAATGTTTGTATCTTAATGCTTGTTCCCTACGCCATGAAGGAAGCAAGCTGATGGCTTTTTCCACCTGCTTTTCCTTAATTCTCTCTAAATGGTCGTTGATGTACAGCATACGCAACACAAAATTAGGCAAATTTCTTCATTTGAGAACAAGAATTGTGCATATTTCTTTCGTTCTTCTCTCGTTTTTTTTGTAACTTTGGCTCTTGCCGAAGTTACTGGCACTCGGAAAAGGAAAGAAAAATGAACTTTTCTTTCGCTCTTCTCTCGATTTTTTGTAACTTTGCCCCCACTTTATGTAAAAAGATTTAAACAAAAGACGTAAAATGAGTGACAGATTGTTTATTTTCGACACTACACTACGTGATGGCGAACAAGTTCCCGGATGTCAGTTGAATACAGTGGAGAAAATTCAGGTAGCCCGCCAGTTGGAGGCACTTGGTGTTGATATCATCGAGGCCGGTTTCCCTATTAGTAGCCCCGGTGATTTTAACTCAGTAATAGAAATCAGTAAGGCTGTAACATGGCCCACCATTTGTGCGCTGACCCGTGCTGTTGAGAAGGATATTGATGTGGCTGCAGATGCTTTGAAGTATGCCAAGCATAAGAGAATTCATACTGGTATCGGTACCAGCGAGAGCCATATTCGCTATAAGTTCAACTCAACTCCTGAGGAAATTATTGAACGTGCGGTAGCTGCCGTTAAGTACGCCAAGAAGTATGTTGAGGATGTGGAATTCTATGCCGAGGACGCAGGTAGAACTGACAATGAGTATCTGGCTCGTGTCATCGACGCTGTTACCAAAGCCGGTGCTACAGTATGTAACATTCCTGATACTACAGGGTTCCGTGTTCCCAATGAATACTTCGAGAAGATAAAGTATCTATATGAGCATGTTGATGCCTTTGCCGCCGGTAAAAGTATCCTGTCAACTCATTGCCACAACGACTTAGGTATGGCTACTGCCAACACCGTAGCTGGCGTATTGGGCGGAGCCCGTCAGGTTGAGGTTACCATCAATGGTATTGGTGAACGTGCCGGTAATACCTCGTTGGAAGAGATTGCCATGATTTTCAAGACACATCCCGACCTTGGCATAGAAACCAACATCAATACAACAAAGATTTATCCTACCAGTCGTATGGTAAGCAGTCTGATGAATATGCCCGTTCAGCCCAACAAGGCCATTGTGGGCAAGAATGCTTTTGCTCACAGCTCTGGTATTCATCAGGATGGCGTGCTGAAGAACGCTTCAACTTACGAGATTATGGACCCCAAGGATGTGGGTATCGATGATAACGCTATTGTACTGACAGCCCGTAGCGGTCGTGCTGCCCTGAAGCATCGTTTGAGTGTGAATGGCGTGGAGATTGATGGAGAGCGTCTGGATAAAGTATATCAGGATTTCTTGGCTTTGGCTGATAAGAAGAAAGAAGTTACAGACGATGATATTCTGGTATTGGCTGGAGCAGACAGAAGTGCTTCCCATAATGTTAAACTTGATTATCTGCAGGTTACAACTGGTAAAGGCGTGAAGAGCGTCGCTAGCATTGGCCTTATTATTGCAAACGAGAAGTTTGAGGCTGCTGCTTCGGGTAACGGCCCCGTAGATGCTGCCATCAATGCTTTGAAGTGCATCATCAAGCGTAAGATGACCCTAAAGGAGTTTACTATTCAGGCTATTAGCAAGGGTTCTGACGATATGGGTAAGGTACACATGCAGGTGGAATACGACGGTCACCTCTATTATGGTTTTGGAGCCAATACTGATATCGTAACTGCCAGTGTAGAAGCATATATTGACTGTATCAACAAGTTTAGATAAGATGGGAAAGACTTTATTCGACAAAATATGGGATGCACACGTTGTGCAGAACGTGGAGGGCGGCCCTACACAACTTTATATTGACCGTCTGTATGCACATGAGGTGACTAGTCCGCAGGCATTCGATACGTTAAGAGATAAGAAGATAGGTGTCTTCCGTCCCGACCATGTAATTGCCATGCCTGACCATAATACCCCCAGTGACCAACAGGAGCGTATTGATGACCCCGTAGGTCGTAAGCAGGTGGATACACTGGCCAAGAATTGTGCCGAATATGGGATTACCCACTTTGCTATGGGCACTAAGGATAATGGAATCATTCATGTGGTAGGACCGGAAAAAGCTCTCTCCTTGCCCGGTATGACCATTGTATGCGGCGACTCTCACACCAGCACGCATGGTGCTGTAGGTGCCATCGCTATGGGTATCGGTACCAGTGAGGTTGCACAGGTGTTGGCCTCTCAGTGTATCCTCCAGAGTAAGCCCAAGACGATGCGTATCAACATCGAAGGTACACTTCCTCCTTGCACTACAGCCAAAGATGTGGCTCTTTACATCATGGCCCAGATGACCACCAGCGGAGCTACTGGCTATGCTGTGGAATATGCCGGGAGTGCCATTCGTAACATGAGTATGGAGGGGCGTCTTACACTCTCTAATCTTTCCATCGAGATGGGTTCACGTGCCGGATTGATTGCTCCCGATGAGATAACTTTTGCTTATCTGAAAGGACGCGAATATGCTCCTAAGGGTGATGATTGGGACCGTGCCGTTGAGGAATGGAAGAAGTTGCATAGCGATGACGATGCCGTTTTCGATAAGGAAGTAACATATCGTGCCGAGGACATCGCTCCCCGTATCACCTATGGAACCAATCCGGGTGCCGGCATTGCTATTGACGAATGTATTCCTACTCTGGAGAGTATATCAGAAACAGATCGTCCCCAGTTCCTTTCCATGTTGGACTATATGAAGTTCCAGCCTGGTCAGAAATTGGAGGGTATCCCTGTTGACTATTGTTTCCTGGGTGCTTGTACCAATGGCCGTATAGAGGATTTCCGTGCATTTGCCAGCGTGGTTAAGGGTAAGAAGAAAGCCGACAGCGTCGTAGCCTGGATCGTTCCTGGCAGTTGGGCAGTTCGTCAGCAGATTATTGACGAAGGTATAGATAAGATATTGGAAGAGGCTGGCTTTGAGCTGCGTTTGCCCTCATGTTCAGCTTGTCTGGCTATGAATCCTGATAAGGTTCCTGCAGGCAAGCTCAGTATCAGTACCAGCAACCGTAACTTCGTAGGTCGCCAAGGTCCTGGAGCCCGTACCATATTGGCCAGCCCGCTTGTAGTGGCTGCAAGTGCGATAACCGGTGTTATCACAGACCCAAGAAAATAGACCCTCTCTAACTCCCTCTCTGGGGGGAGAACATAGAAGGAAAAAAGTTCAAAAATATAACTGTCCACGACCCTGCGAGCAGTTCCCTCCCCGTAGAGGGGTAGGGGTAGGGAGAGGGTCTTTATTATGAAAGAAAAATTCGACATCATACAGTCAACTTGTATTCCAATCGAGATTGACAACAATAATACAGATAACATTATTCCTGCCCGTTATCTGGCTTTCACTACCCGTGATCCTAAGTTCTACGGTGAGGCTTTTATGCATGATTTGCGGTATGATGCAAACAATCAGCCTGTAGCAGACTTTGTGATGAATAAGCCTGAATTTTCTGAAACTCCCCATAAGGGCGTTCATGAGATTATTGTGGGCGGTCAGAACTGGGGCTCAGGTTCCAGTCGTGAGCATGCGGCATGGGCTATTGCCGGTTATGGAGTAAGAGTTGTCATCAGCAACTCCTTTGCGGATATTCACCGTAACAATCTGTTGAATTGCTTCGTACTGCCCGTTGTTGTCAGTCGTGAGTTCCAGTTGGAACTTTTCAAAAGCATAGCGGAGGACAGTAATACTCTTGTTACCGTAGATGTTCCTAACCAGACGGTAAAGAACGAGAAGACAGGTAGTGTGGAGCATTTCGAAATCAATGCTTACAAGAAGTATTGCCTCCTGAATGCTTACGACGATATTGACTTCCTTTTGGCCAATACGGACAAGATAGAGGCTTGGGAACAGACCCCCTAACCCCCTTTAGGGGGAATATTATTGGGGAGGAAAAAACTCAGTAAGTGTATGTCAGGAATCGAAAATAACCATAACTTCCCCCTAAAGGAGGATAGGGGGTATATAGAAATCATGGATACTACGCTGCGCGACGGCGAGCAGACCAGTGGGGTAAGTTTTGTGCCTCATGAGAAACTGCTTATTGTGCGTATGTTGCTGCAGGAACTTTGCGTTGACAGAGTAGAGGTTGCCAGCGCCCGTGTCAGTGAAGGCGAGAAAGAGGCGGTTACAATGATATGTCGTTGGGCCCGTCAGGCAGGAAAATTGGAGCAGATAGAGGTATTGGGATTCATTGACGGAAAGACTTCTGTCGATTGGGTTAAAGCCGTTGGCTGCAAGAATATCAATCTGCTGTGCAAGGGATCCGAGCGCCATTGCAAGTATCAGCTCCAGAAAACGCTTGAAGAGCATGTGGCCGATATTAAGCAAAGTATCCAGTATGCACATGAGCAGGGTATAGAAGTTAATCTGTATCTTGAGGACTGGTCGAATGGTATGAAGGACAATCCTCAGTTCGTCTTTGGATTTGTTGATGCGCTCCGCTCAGCAGGCGTAAAGCGTTTTATGCTGCCTGACACATTAGGTATTCTGAATCCTATGCTTACAGCCCAGTTTATTTCGCAGATGGTGGAGCGCTACCCTGATTTGCATTTCGATTTTCATGCACATAACGACTATGATATGGCTGCCGGCAATGTTTTGGCTGCCGTATTAAATGGTTGTAAGGGTGTTCACACCTCAGTTAACGGATTGGGTGAACGTGCCGGTAATGCACCACTCAGTAGTGTGCAGGCCATCCTGAAGGACCACTTCCATGGTCGTACCGGACTGGTGGAGGAGAATCTGAACAAGGCCAGTCGTATGGTAGAAAGTATCTCCGGAATTGCCGTGCCGCCCAACAAACCTATCATTGGTGAAAGTGTATTTACGCAGGTAGCCGGTGTTCATGCCGATGGAGATAAGAAGCACAGCCTCTATTGCAATGACCTGATTCCAGAACGATTCGGTCGTAAACGTGAATATGCCTTGGGTAAGAATTCCGGCAAAGCCAATATCCTTAAGAATCTTGAGGAACTGGGTTTGGAACTGACGCCTGAGCAGACTCGTCGTGTAACAGACAGAATCATAGAGTTGGGTGACAAGAAACAACTCGTTACCCAAGAGGACCTTCCGTACATCGTCAGTGATGTACTGAAGCATACAGCTCCCGATGACAAGGTGAAATTGAAGAGCTATATGGTATCAACAGCATACGGCCTTAAGCCCATGGCCAGTGTGAAGTTGCAGGTTGGTAATGAGGTTTATGAGGATTCGGCTATGGGCGACGGTATGTACGATGCCTTTGTGCGTGCTTGCCGACATATTTATCGAGACCGCTTGAATCGTGAATTTCCATGGTTGGATAATTATCAGGTCAGTATTCCGCCAGGTGGACGTACAGATGCCTTGGTGCAGACAACCATTTCTTGGGTTTGGAACGACAAGACATTCCGTACCCGTGCCCTTGATCCCGACCAGACAGAGGCGGCTATTAAGGCAACAATAAAGATGTTAAATATAATAGAACTAGAATATGAAGCTTAAGATTGCAGTACTGGCCGGTGATGGTATCGGACCAGAGATTATGGAGCAGGGCGTGGCTGTAACCAGTGCCATTGCCGAGAAGTTTGGACACGAAGTATCATACAAGGAAGCCCTTTGCGGTGCCCATGCTATTGATGAAGTTGGTGACCCCTTCCCCGAAGAGACATTCCAGACTTGCATGGAGGCTGATGCTGTGCTTTTTGCCAGCGTTGGCGACCCCAAGTTCGATAATAACCCTACCGCTAAAGTGCGTCCTGAGCAGGGTCTCCTTGCTATGCGTAAGAAGTTGGGGCTTTATGCCAATATCCGTCCTGTAGAGACTTTCGACTGCCTCGTACACAAGTCTCCTTTGAAGGATGAGTTGGTGCGTGGTGCTGACTTTATCTGTATCCGTGAACTTACCGGTGGTATGTATTTCGGTGAGAAGAAAGAGGGTACCGATGAGGCTTACGATACCAATTTCTATAGTCGTCCAGAGGTAGAGCGCATCTTGCGCGTTGCCTATCAGTATGCTCGTCAGCGTCGTAAGCACGTGACCGTTGTTGATAAGGCTAACGTCTTGGCCAGCAGTCGTCTGTGGCGTAAGGTTGCTCAGGAGGTAATGTTAGAGTACCCCGATGTGGAGACCGATTTCATGTACGTTGATAATGCTGCTATGCGTATGATTCAGGATCCAAAGTTCTTTGATGTAATGGTAACAGAGAATACTTTCGGAGATATTCTTACCGACGAAGGCTCCTGCATCACCGGTTCTATGGGGCTGTTGCCCAGCGCATCTACAGGTGAGCATACACCCGTATTTGAACCCATACACGGCTCATGGCCTCAGGGTAAGGGCTTGAATATTGCCAACCCCTTAGCTCAGATTCTGAGCGTGGCTATGCTGTATGAGTATTTCGGTTTGAAGGCTGAAGGCGCTCTTATCCGTGAGGCTGTAAATGCATCTCTCGAACAGAATGTTCGCACACCTGAAATTCAGGTAGAGGGGGGTGCAAAGTATGGCACTAAGGAAGTTGGTAAGTGGATTGTTGACTATATCAGAAACAAGTAAATAAAGACCCTCTCCCCATACCCCTCCCCCCTCTCTGGGGAGGGGCTTTCTGTTATTGATATGAAATTTTTTCTCCTTTCCGTTATTGTTGCCGTTTCCGTTATTGTTCCCGTCAGCACCCATGCGCAACGCTATCAGCAGTTGGTTAAACAAGGGCTTGAACAGTTACAAGGCGACAGTCTCCTGCAGGCCGAGGCTACTTTCCGTGAGGCTTTGAATGTGGACCCGTTATTAAAATCGAATGCCTTGTTGTATCAGTATATAGGCAACATTCAGGAGCGCAGAGGAGAGTTCCAGAAGGCGCTTGATTCATATCGGATGGGACTGAATATTTCTTCTACCACCACAAGTTTGCTGCTTTGTAGGGCCGCACTTTATATGCGATTGGACAATCAGGAACATGCCATGGCAGATTATTCTGAGGTTCTGAATTTGGAACCCAACCAGACGGAGGCTCTTTTCTATCGTGCCTTTTTGTATAGTCAGCGCCGTGATTACAAACGTGCACGTGCCGATTATGACCGTCTGATTAAGCTTGAGCCGATGAATGAAAATGCTCGTTTGGGACTGGCTGTCCTGAACGAAAAAGACCGTCGGCCACGTGAGGCTATGGAGCAACTGGATGCTTTGGTACAACTTTTCCCTTCGCACGCTTCCATTTATCTTGTGCGTGGGGGAATGTATCTCAAGCGTAAACAGTACGAGTTGGCACAGACAGATATAGAGCGTGCCATCGAGCTGGAACCCGAGAACCCTGACTGCTATGTTTCCCGTTCTCAGCTCTATAAAGCCATGAAAAAGAAAAAACTGGCCCAAGCTGATGCCAAAAAGGCTATCAGCTTAGGCGCAGACCCGTCTTTTTTGAATTAAAGAATCACCGCCGTACGGCAAAACCTGCGATTCCCCTCTCTCAGTTTTTATTTACGCTCAATGGTTTGAGCTCGATCGGGGCCAACACTGATAATCGTGATAGGAGTGCCGGTTGCCTTCTCTATATAAGTAATATAATCTTTTAATTGCTGGGGGAACTGAGCCTCGGTTGTCAACTGTGTCAGGTCAGTCTTCCAACCAGGCAGATCTTCGTAAACAGCTTGCCAGCCTTCTGTATCATAGGGCATGTCGGTTGTGGTAATTCCATCCTTTTGGTAAGCTATGCAAATGCGGATGGTATCAAAGGTGTCCAGCACATCGCTCTTCATCATGATAAGCTGTGTTACTCCGTTTATCATAATGGCATATTTGAGTGCGACTAAATCCAACCAGCCACACCTGCGGTTACGCCCGGTAACGGCTCCGTACTCATGCCCAATCTCGCGAATTTTGTCGCCAGTCTCATCAAACAACTCAACGGGGAACGGACCTGAGCCGACACGGGTACTGTAAGCCTTAAAGATACCGAATACCTCACCTATGCTGTTTGGTGCAACACCCAAGCCTGTACAAACGCCACCGCTGACAGTGTTGCTACTGGAAACAAATGGGTAGGTTCCGTGGTCTATATCCAACATGGTACCTTGGGCACCCTCTGCCAGCACGTTCTTACCTTCTACCAATGCCTTACCCAGTTCAATCTCGGTATCGGTAAGTTGGAATTCGCGCATGTACTTAATGCCTTCCATCCAAAGTTTCTCCTCGTCGGTAATATCGAAATCGGTATAGTGCAGGTCTTGCAGAATCTGCATGTGACGAGACTTAAGCGTTTCATACTTCTGTTGAAAATCAGCAAGAATATCACCTACGCGCAAACCTGTACGGCTGGCCTTTTCGCTATAGGTGGGACCAATGCCTTTTCCAGTTGTACCTACCTTATTTTTACCTTTTGCTGCTTCGTAGGCGCGGTCTAACACACGATGGGTGGGCAGAATAAGATGAGCACGCTTGCTGATGTGAAGCCGACTCTTGAGGTCGTAACCTGCAGTCTCCAGTTCCTTGGCTTCCTGCATAAAAAGGTCGGGGGCTATAACACATCCATTACCTATGATGTTGATTTTTCCCTCATCGAAGATTCCTGATGGAATACTTCTGAGAACAAATTTTTTTCCCTCGAAGATGATGGTGTGTCCAGCATTGGGACCGCCAGCAAAGCGGGCTACGATGTCATAACGGGGTGTGAAGCAATCCACAACCTTTCCCTTACCTTCGTCTCCGAAAACGATACCCAGCAGGGCATCAACTTTTCCTTTCTTCATTTCTTTTTATTTTTGTTTTTGTTTTTGTTTTTGCCTTTCTGTTCCTTATACTGTTCTTAACCATGCAACTTCGGCACAGACCGTGAAAATAAAGCACCGGCTGTGTGATAACGAATTGTTTACATTTCTGTTCACTCAACCAATTCTCAATTTTACTGCTTTCAAGTTTTCGTACTGTTCCACATTTTTGACATACCAGACATACCATAGGGTGTGGCATGACGCAACATTCATAATGTGCAGCACGTGACAAGGTATGCTTGATGACAAGTGATGCATCTTCAAATAACTTAAGTGTGTTAAAGAGGGTTACCCTGCTTACTTGAAACTTGGCGTTTTCCTCCATTAACTCTTGCAATTTATCTATGTTGAAGATGCCTGGTGTACGGCAAATGATACGCAAAATTTCAAAGCGCTCTGGCGTTTTGCGTATGTTCTTACCCTTCATGTACTCCGTGAGTCGCTGGGCAGCAAGGTCGTATAAGTCAGTGTTCTCACTCATTCGTTTGCAAAGTTACGATTAAGTGAGGGAAGAACAAAATAAATCCTTTATTTTTTCTTCCGAACGGAAGTAATTTCGAGAAGAAGTCTCAAAGTTACGATTAAGTGAGCGGAATACAAAATAAATTCTGATTTATTTTTATTCCTCAAAAAATGAGATTGCTGCTATGATAGCCTTGCGAAGGGGAAGGTCTGCCGTTGAAAGCAGTGATTGAGCCTGATCTTTCAGTTCGGTTACAGACCGATCCTGTAGTTGGGCACCTTGCTGTAGCAGCCTGGCTATGCAAAGAAATCCACATAACTGTCGCATTGGAGTTGGTGATGCTATCCATTCAAAAGCTGTAACAGCACACCATGGTTCCTTGCAGAGAAGTTGCATGCAAAGGATTTGTGCTACTTCTGCAGTTGGTATTTCGTCCATCCAGATATCGGCCATATCTGGAAGGAATTCTTGTGGTGGCATGAGCATTGTCGCCAAAAGTTTGCATTCGCGTATGTTCTCGTTCCACAACTGCTGTGCTAATGTGCGTGAGGGGGCAAATTCGCTGGCAATGCTTTGCAGACGGGGAAGTTCGACTCCGAACACCAGTTTGTATGGTGCTCCAGCTTCACGCATCTTAGCACTGAGGATGCCGTTCATGGAAGCTCGCAGTTCTTTCTTGATGTTCTGTATGTCAGAGTTTTCCATATCGTAGCATTTGATGGTCATAGGCTTCGCCGTAATGAATTTCCACATCAGAAATATTGCCTTCCTTGTCATAGACAAGTTTATATTCTGGATTGATGAACCCTTTGTAAGGAGATAGATTTAGGGAACGCCATCGTTCTAACACCTCAGCGTGTAGCTTTGTATCGACCTGTATGCCAAACTCTTCAACCAATTGGCGAGCTGCATTTAAATCGCCTTCGCTTTTTATACGTTGTATTTCTGCAAGCAAAGTAGCAAAGGCTGTTCGTAGCAAGGGATAAGAGTGAACCTCAATATAGTGCTTACCTTCTTTTTCTGTAAGACTGGCGGCTTCGGGGACGTTCTTTAGGGTCCAACGGGCAATTAGGGCACGATTACGCATGTGTGCTTCTTCTATCTGGTGTCCTTTCTCAATACGCACTAACTGGGTGAGTACTCCATTCATAAGGTAACTGTAATATTGTGCCTTAAAAGCTTCTGCATTTGGAGTAAGACCCAGCTCAACCAGCTTCTCATCTGCCAGATAATAGAGGCCGAACAAATCTGCCCGTGCTTCTTCTATGGTGCTCCCATAGGCTTTCAGCGCATCAGCGTCGATACCAGGAAGCAGTTGCCCGCTTCCGTGCCCCAGACATTCGTGAAGGTCGGTATGCAAGTCGTCGCAAATGCCTGCATATTCATTTAGCAACGAGAGAGTAGCCTCGTCTATGACAAATTCCTGACGGAGGCCGCTGTCTTTGGCAGCCTGGTTGTATGCATGTGTCAGGTTGCCAATAGTTACACTCTTACTTCCGTATTCGGTCCTGACCCAGTTACTGTTGGGTAAGTTAATACCTATGGCACTGCTGGGGTAGAGGTCACCTCCCAAAATGGCAGCATTAATAACCTTTGCAGATATGCCCTTACATTCTTTCTTGCGGAAGCGTGGGTCTATGGGCGAATGGTCTTCGAACCATTGTGCGTTATTGCTTAAGGCATCAGAACGACGTGTTGCTATGGGGTCAACAAAATTTACGTAACCTTCCCAACTTGCTTTCAGCCCCAGAGGGTCGCCATACACTTCGGTAAATCCGTTGGTGAAGTCCACCTGACTTTCTGTATCTTGCACCCAAAGAATGGTATATTCATCAAAAGTCTTAAGATTTCCAGTCTGGTAAAACTCAATAAGTTTTTCTATAACGGTCTTCTGTTTCTGGTTCTCGGCATAGGGTATAGCCTCCTTGAGAGCAGCAATAATACGGTCGATGTGTTCACCATATAAGCCTCCGCTTTTCCATACGTTTTCATATAATGTTCCGTCAGGAAGTTTTTCCAACCTGCTGTTCATTCCATACATAATGGGATGCTGGCTATCTCCTTCCTTTTTCTGGTGGGCATAGAAAGATTCCGCTTCCTTTTGTGTAATGCCATCCTGATAATAATTGTTGGCGGATGTCAGCAGAAGGTCTTCACCTTCTGTCTGGTTGACCCGTTTGCCGAGGATAGTTGGATTAAAGATAATTGGAATTAAATCATCTGCATCCAGATTTGCTTCTTTTGCTGCATCAATAAAAAACTGTTTGGAAAATCCTGGCGTGAATTTCTGGTATCCATAATGATGATGGATACCGTTACTGAACCAGACACGTTTCAAATATATGGTAAACTGTAGGAATTCGGCAGAAGTACGGTCGCCTTTATATTGTGTGTAGATGGTTTCCAAAACTTGGCGTACACGCAGATTGTATGCATTATTCTGGTCCCATAGAATATCACGCCCCAACAGAGCTGCCTTGCTAAGGTAGTAGATAAGAAGTTTCTTTCTAAGACTCAGTTCTTTAAACCCGGGAACCTGATATCGGAGAAGTTGAATGTCAGCAAAGCGTTCGTCCTGAAAAATAAAATCACTCTGCTCCAACATTATTTGCTTTTCTTTTTCTTATTGGCAGAATTTTTCTTCTTGGATTCCAGTTTCTCCTGAAGCATTTCCATATTGCTGATTCTGTATTCGCGTGGCGTAATACCCACACGTTTGTAGAATGCAACGTAGAAGCATTGCCTGTTTTGGAAACCGACAGCCAATGCGATTTCCTCTATGGTCATGTTCAGGTACCTGCGGTCCTTGAGCATATACATGGCTTCCTTAATACGGAATTCGTTAACCATCTGAGAATAATTGTCTTGATAACGCAGATTGATAATGGCGCTGATATATCTGACATTTGTGTTCAGTTCTTCAGCCATTTTCTTTGCAGAATAATTGCAGTCGCGGTATTTTTTCTCAACAATAAACTTTGCCATTATCTGCTGGTACAGTTCATCTACAGTTTCAATTTTAAGCAATGACCGATAAAGGGGGGTCTTCTGCTTTTTCTCGGTTAAGTTGTACTTTGCCATAGTTTACCCTAATTATATTGTAGATTTTCGTTGCAAATGTACAAATGTTTTCTGAAAAATGTAAATATTTCAAAAAAAAATGATAATTTTGTGCAAATTTTTTTACATCCTGACATGGAAAATGTATTAAAACGTTACTTTGGATATGTTAATTTCCGTCCTTACCAACGCGAAATAATAGAAAATATTATGCAGGGAAAATCATCCCTAGTACTGATGCCGACTGGTGGCGGAAAGAGTCTCTGCTACCAATTGCCGGCTCTGATGATGGAAGGAACGTCCATTGTAATCTCTCCCTTGATATCGTTAATGCATGACCAGGTACGCCAGCTTCGTAGTAATGGTATCCCTGCTGTTGCCTTGAACAGCAGCGCGGAAGAGTTTGACATGATGACTTTGCAAAGAGAGTGTCAGGATGGACACGTAAAGCTTATATTCCTGTCGCCAGAACGTCTGATGCTGGAACTGCCACGTCTGCTTCGGTCTATTCGAATCTCTCTGATTGCCGTGGACGAGGCACACTGCATTTCACATTGGGGGCATGATTTCAGACCTGAATACAGCCAGTTGGGAATTTTGAGGGAAAAATTTCCCGATGTGCCTATTGTCGCTCTTACTGCAACAGCCGATAAGGTAACTCGTTTTGATATTCTTAACCAGTTGAATATTCCGGATGCCAAGGTATTCATCGGTAGCTTCGACCGCCCCAACCTAAGCCTGGATGTCAGACGCGGATTGGATTCCTACGAGAAACGCATAGCCATTCTGCACTTTTTGGCTTCTCATCAGGGAGAACCGGGAATTATTTATTGCCTGAGCAAGAAAAATGCCGAGTCCGTCGCATCTTTTCTTCAGGCACACCATGTAGAAGCTGCTGTGTATCATGCCGGCTTGCCGCTAATGGAGCGCAACAGGACACAGGAGGATTTCCTGAACGACAGAGTGCAGGTTGTCTGTGCTACCATTGCTTTTGGAATGGGAATTAATAAGGGAAATGTCCGTTTTGTTATTCACTACAATTTGCCGAAAAGTATTGAAAATTACTATCAGGAAATAGGACGGGCTGGTAGAGATGGCGCACCAGCCGACACATTGCTTTTCTATAATGTACAGGACATAGTCCAGCTTACCAAGTTTGCCCGGACAAGTGGCCAAAGCGAGATAAATATGGAGCGTTTGAACCGTATGCGTGAATATGCTGAGGCTAATGTGTGTCGAAGACGGGTCCTTCTGAATTACTTTGGACAGGAGACCGCCAGTGATTGTCATAATTGCGACGTATGCCAGCATCCGCCCCAGTTGTTTGATGGAACGGTGTATGTTCAAATGGCATTAAGTGCGGTTGTGCGTGCCAACCAGATGATATCCATGCACACCTGTGTCGACATTCTGTGCGGAATTCCATCTCAAGAAGTTGGAAAGTACCAGTATTTCAAACTGAAAACTTTTGGAGTAGGCCGTGACGTGCCGGTTAAAGACTGGAAAGACTATCTGTTACAGATGTTGCAGAGAGGCTTTATCGAGATAATGTATGACCAACATAACCACTTGCACATAACAGATTTGGGTCGGCAGGTTCTTTATGGAGAACGACGTGCCATGCTGGCTGTTATAAGACACGAGGTGCAGCCGTCGAAGGGAAAAAGAAAACCATTCAGCCAGAAAGAAATATTGCCTGGCTTGTGGAAATTTCCTGCGGATGAGCCGGAGGAAGATAAAGAACTGTTCGAGACGTTACGGCAACTACGGCTCAGAATAGCCCAACAGAAAGGCGAACCTCCCTTCGTGATTATGTCAGACAAAGTGCTTCACCAGTTAGCCACATACAAGCCTGTTTCAATGCAGGCCTTTGGGAATATTAATGGAATAGGCGAATATAAATGTGCTACTTATGGCCCTGTGTTCTTGCCAGTAATTATTCAGCATAAGTCAAAATCGGGTGCTTGATTCAAGGCTGAATTGTTGGCAGAGTGGATAGCCTTTTCGTGTTCCTCCAATGCGATGGTCTGGCGGGCAATCTGCATCATAACTTCAAGACGCTTTTCCTCCAGTGTTTCCATCTGATTTGCCAAGGATTCCTGTAGCGTTTCATTGTCTGCTGTATGGTAATTGCCTTCAGCTTGCAGGGCAATGAAATGACTGTTAAGTTCATCTACGCGAGTCTGGCTGCGTATGATGTCTTGTTGGACTAATTTAACGCGAGAACGGATATCAACCCAGTCTTTATCTTCGTTAAAAACCTCCTGAAGCTCTGCATATTGAACAGGGGGATGGTGCATATTGAAATTCCGAATCCAGATGTCCAGTCGGGAGTGCTCCTCGCTCAACATGTCGCTTAATTCTTTTCCATAGAGAATATGAAATTCGTTCCGGCCTCTGATATAGTCGATATCATGCTGTAGTTTTCGGGTTTCCTCTGATTTGTCTTTTTCTGCTTGTTTAGCCGTTGCCATTTGCTGGTATGCCATATCATACAACTGTTCCGGACCATTATCTCCCGTAGTCTGCCTGATAGTGTTGTTGTCTGTTTCAATACGGTTCTGACGGTTTTCTGTGCGGTCCCTCATCAACTCCAGATATTGGTTGATGTTCTTGTGCTGGAGCTGCAGCATTTCGTGTCTGATTTTGTATAGCGCCAGTTCTTGTTCTTCTTTTAGAATCTGTTCATTTACGATGTTCCATTCGTTTGTCAGTTTTACAATCTGTTCGCGTAAGGATTCATGGTTTTTGTCCCAGATACCTTTCCAGTCCTTTATGGTGATACATTCTTCCAGGTGATGGTAAACTTCGCTGAAGTGTGCATTTTCACTGTCCATCATAGATTCCACTCTTTCCACCTGTCCCACTCTTACCTGACAGCCTGTATTAACCTCATTCAATCGGACAGTTAAGTCTTTTTTCTGTAATTCCAATGCTTGCAGTTCTTCTCCCAGTCTGGTAATCTGTGCCATGTGATAGTTAAAGGCATCCAGTTCTTTCTGAGCTTCTTCTGCATCGTTGGCAGTACTTTCTATCATGTGTCTGATGAGGGCCATTCTTGCATTCAGGTTTGTGCTGGGCGTACATTCCTTAAACGAAGGGTCCAGCGAGGCAAAGATACCCCATTCTTTTACGTCGTCATTCTGGCGGATGCGAATGTCATTAAGCGACCGCTCCTCTGAGAATTGTCTGCCTTTGCTCTCGGCCAGATCAAGTCGTAAGTCGTCTAATTGCTGTTGTTTGCCCCGGAGTTCAGCCGAAAGCAATTCAAAGTCTGTCTTAAACTCTCCTATCAGCTTGCTTTGGTCAAGCATTGTGTCGCTGTGATAGGGATGATGGGTAGCTCCGCATACAGAGCAGCTGACTCCTTCTTTAAGGTTGGCCCTTAGTTGGATAATGTTCTGTCCTTTACTTAACAGGTATGTATGTTCTTTTTCGTGGCACAGTCTTGAAAGTTTTCCTACCTGCGTTTCCATCTCTCTGATGTTTCGCTCTGTGTTTTCGATGTGCAGGCGGAGTTCGTTCAGTGTCTTAACCTTCTCCTCGATGCTAATGTATCCCACTGTAATCTGATGCCATAAAGATTGGGCAGAAACCAGCATCTGCTTCATGCTTTTCAGTTGCATGGCGCGTTCCTGTAGTTTATAGCTGTTTTGTCCCAGAATGCTGTTCCTGTGCATCTGCAGTTCACCCTCCAGCGCTTCTATTTCCGATGTAACCTCCTGATATTTGCTGAAGACCCTTTCCAAAAGCTTGTTTTCCTCGTTTTGCTTCTGAATTGTATTAACTTGCAGATTTTTGGTCTTTAGCTGTTGTTCTTCAATTTCCTGAAGATTGTCAAGGAGGAGCAGAATTTTTTCTGCATGCAGAATCGTCTGTTCGTGGATCTCCATTGTCTGGCGCTTTTCCTTGTGATGAGCAAGTTCATCCGAGAGAAGGTCTATTCTTTGTTCCGCCTCGGAAATGTTGCTTTCCAGTATGCTAACCTGCTGTTGGGCTTTTTCCGAAAGTTGACCCAGATTGTCTATTTCTTCCTGATAAGCCTGATTGGCACCTTGTAATGTGAAGGCATGAAAAATCTGGTCGTGAATATTGTAAAGTCTTTCTTCTGTACTCTTGCGTTGGTTCTCAACCTGAACTTGCAGTTTTTCCTGTCTGTTCCATTCCTCGCGCAGCTCATCACTATCCCGTTCCAGTTCGCTCATGCTGCGTTTGTTCCCGTCTGTAAGTTTCTCCAGAATTGTCAGTCGTTGAAAAGTTCCCTGAATACCCTCGAACATTTCAAAACGTTCCAATTGGTTGATGTCTTTCGAAATGGAAGCCTGCTTTTTGTTTAGCTCATACAGATTGGCCTTCTCTTGTTTGAGTTCAAGCTGTAGCTTGTTGTATCTGCGTAGCCACTCCTGTTGCTTGCGAAGCCGCTCCAGGCTTTCCTCTATATTGCTGAGTTTTGTCTCGGCCAGACGTTTTGTCTCTTTAATCCGTTGAAGCTGTGTTGTATTCAGCATCTTGGGATTTCTGATGGGGTTTGGAATGGTTGTTATATTGTTCTGCTCAGTTTCTGGAGCCTGCTTGTCTGTATCTTTACCAAAAATATTCATTTCTTTCTTATTTTTCTCTGCAAAGGTACAAAAAATATTTGTATTTCCGTTTTCCACTCTTTCACTTTTCACTTTTAATTCGTACCTTTGCACTCGCAAAATAAAACATCATCGGAAAAATGGCACAAAAACCAAGTATTCCCAAGGGAACACGCGACTTTGGCCCGCAGGAAATGGCCTGTCGTAATTACATCTTTAATACCATTCGTCAGGTTTATGCCCTGTACGGTTTCCAGCAGATAGAAACTCCCGCTATGGAGAATCTGGGAACACTGATGGGTAAGTATGGCGAGGAAGGCGATAAACTTTTGTTTAAAATCCTGAACAGTGGCGACTTTTTAAGAGGAACCTGCAGCGAAGAAATAGAAAAAGGTTCAACAGGCCATTTGGCTGCTCAGTTGTGCGAAAAGGGTCTCCGCTATGATCTTACCGTTCCCTTTGCCCGTTACGTTGTGCAGCACCGAGAGGAGTTGACGCTTCCCTTCCGTCGTTATCAGATTCAGCCCGTATGGCGTGCCGACAGACCTCAGAAGGGCCGTTACCGCGAGTTCTATCAGTGTGACGCCGATGTGGTAGGAAGCGACAGCCTGCTGAACGAGGTAGAACTGATGCAGATTGTTGATACCGTATTCCAGCGTTTTGGTATTCGTGTCTGCATAAAAATCAATAACCGTAAAATCCTGTCAGGAATCGCTGAGATGATTGGGGCTGCTGACAAGATTGTTGATATCACCGTAGCCATCGACAAACTGGACAAGATAGGCTTGGAGAATGTGAATGCCGAATTACTGGAGAATGGTCTCACGGCAGATCAAGTAGAGAAGTTGCAACCCATTATCAGCCTCAGTGGTACCAATGCCGAGAAGATTGCCACCATGCGTCAGGTGCTAAAGGACAGTGAGGTAGGGCAGAAGGGTATTGATGAGGTAGAATATGTTCTCTCTAAACTCTCAACTCTAAACTCTCAACTGGAGTTAGATCTCACCTTGGCTCGCGGCCTCAACTATTATACCGGTTGCATTTTCGAGGTGAAAGCCCTCGACGTTCAGATTGGCAGTATAACAGGCGGTGGACGTTACGATAACCTTACCGGTATTTTCGGAATGCCAGGTATCAGTGGCGTGGGAATTTCTTTTGGTGCCGACAGAATCTATGATGTACTGAATCAGTTGGAACTTTACCCCGAGGAAGTGACAACAGCCACCCAGTTGCTTTTCGTCAACTTTGGAGAGACAGAGACAAACTTCATTCTTCCTATTGCCGACAAAGCCCGTAAAGCAGGTGTCCGCACGGAAATCTATCCCGACAGCGTAAAGATGAAGAAGCAGATGCAGTATGCAAATGCCAAGAATATTCCCTACGTTGCAATAGCCGGTGAGACGGAAATCGCTGAGGGCAAGGTAATGCTTAAGAATATGATAACAGGCCAGCAGCAACTCGTTGCTCCCGACGAACTGGTTGCTGAAATACTGAGTGCAAAATAAATCAGAAATAGAAGAACCATCATGTTTCGCAATAAAAAAGAAGCACCCTCTGAGGTGCTTTTTTTATTGTATGTCTCATTCCCTTGGCAGTTTCACATGGTTCAACAAGGTGGAACTGTCAGTTCCATAGGGCGGAACTAACAGTTCCATAGTTTGGGCCTGACAGTTCCACTTTATGTTACTATAGTGGAACTGTTTGTAAATGTTTTTTAGAATATTTTGACAATCACGTTTTTTTTCATATCTTTGCACTGATGAAAGCAAAACAGAAGATAAAAACCCAGGAAGAATTGTTCCGCGAGAAGTCGGAACACTACTTAGTTTGTTTCCTTGATCATTGTCCCCTTCGTGAGCAATGTCTCCGTTGGTTGGTAGGTCAGTATGCCGATCCAAACCTTATTGTATATACAGCTGTCAATCCCCGCAACCCAAAATTCGGTTGCGAGGGTTGTGAGATGTATCGCCCCAATCAGCGTGCTGTAATGAAGCGTGGTTTCCTGAATATGTATCACGATATGCCTGGCTACATGGAGAAGCACATCCGTATGCAGCTCATCGGCACATTCGGTCGTCGAAAGTATTTCGAAATGCGCAAAGGTGACCGCCTGATTACTCCTTCAGAGCAGCAGATTATCCAAGATATCTGTCGTGCCAACGGTTGGGATGGTCCTATCAACTACGATGGCGAGCAGGACGACTGGCTGTGGTAAGGACATAGAATAATGCTAATAATAAATAATTAGAGTAATGACGGAAAAAGGACTGAGCGGCAACGCACTGAAGGTCATCGCCATCGTCGCCATGACGATCGACCACATGGCATGGGTGGGCATC
>CADCIP010000039.1 GCA_902801485.1 uncultured Bacteroidales bacterium
TGCTAAAAAACCATTAAATTTCTACCATTATTAGACTATTTTATGTATCTTTGCAACCGATATGAGGAATATTTTGAAGGTAGACAGCCCCAACGACTACGCCCGTTTTGTGGATGCACCCGTATTGCACCCATTGATCAGTATTATCCATTATGACGAGTTGGCCCCCTTCCGTCATAGTCTGAACAACTATGGCGTGTATGGGTTGTTCATTCAGCGACAATTTCCCCATAATCTCTCCTACGGCATGAGGAAATTGCAGGTGAGCGATGCCTCCATCATAGCTGTAGAACCAGGACAGATAGGCGGACTGGAAGACAATGGCGAGCGCATCTCCTTGTGTGGCTGGGTATTGCTGTGGTCACCCGAACTGTTGCACGGCTCCGAACTGGAACGTCAGATAGACCGCTATCAGTTCTTCTCGTATTTCTTCGATGGTTCGCTGCGGATGGAGCCCGACGAATGGCTCTGCATCACGCAGTTGGTGGCCCAGATGCGACAAGAGTTGCAGACACACGAGGACTCCCCGTCTTTGAGAAATGTGCTGCTGGCTTATTTGCGCCTGATTCTGGAATACTGCAATCGTATCTACCAGCGCCAACTGTTCGAAGAGGATAGGGGAGAGGCCGATCTGCTGAAGCGCTTTCACAACCTGCTCCGAACCTATTTCCGCGAAAACCGCCAGTTGATGCAGGGTTTGCCTACCGTCGCTTGGTGCGCCTCCCAACTAGCCTATTCGCCCCGTTATTTTGGTGACATCGTCCACAAGGCCACGGGCGGCACAGCTATCGGATACATACATAATTATATAATAAATCAGGCGAAAAGTCTGCTGATGCAAGGTCATAACATCAGCGAGACCTCCCGCCTGTTGGGTTTTGACTTCCCTCACCATTTCACCCGCCTGTTCAAGCGCATCACGGGACTCACCCCCAGCGAGTTTGTGGGGAAGTAATTACACACACTGATTAATCTTTTGTTTACCTTGTGTCGCCTTCATGAATGTTGAATTCACGTATTCCATAGACTCTTACGGGATGGTTAGGTTTTAAGAACAAGACTGTTTTACTCGATTGAGGGAATGGAGTTGGATAAATGTGCGTAGTTGTTGGATGCCTTGGTGATTGTTGTCGAGGGCTTCCACTTCCTTTAGATAGCGCAATGCTTTTTCCTTATCGCCCATTCCGTAGTAACCGAGGGCGAGCATATACTTGCAATGGATGAGATTCTTTGTGTCGAGGCTGTCCTCCCAGATGAGCAAGTCGGGTAAGGAGACGGCAAAGTAGTCCATCACCACTTTTTCGTAGATATGTTGTTTGCCGTAATTGATGAGTTTGTTGAACAGACCACGGGCCTTGTCTTCTTGACCCAGCTTGCGATAGCAGAGGGCAGCATAGAATATCTTGTCGGGTTTGGCATCGTTGTAGTACATGGCTGCAGCGGGTTCTGTGGGGCCTGCTGTGCCTTCCTCGTACCGGCCAAGGAAGTAGAGGAAATCATTGTCTTGTGCGCCATATAGCTTGCCTTCGCCCAAATGGGGCGGGAAAGTCAGACACTCTTCAAGCAGTTGGCGGGCACGTCTGTCGTTGGCGTCTTTCTGTAATAGTTGCTTGGCAATCTCTAATCTGCAAATCTGGTATTGGCTGCTTACCTTTCCTTCGCCACCTTCCCATGGATGGAAGGTACGGTTGTCGATTATCTCTTTCGCCTCTTCGTAACGTCCAAGCTGGTTAAGTAGAGTTACCTCTTCGAGTACAAGATCATCGCGTCTCTGGATAAGTTCAGGGTACTGCAGTAAGAAGTCCAGTCGCTCCTGATGCGACTTGTGCAGACGTTTGTAAAGCTGGTCGAGTTCCATGAGTGTTCGTGCATCATTCTCGTCAAGGTGGAAAGCGCGTTCCATGTATTCGAGAGCTTCGTCCTGCTTGTTCTGTTTGTTAAAGCGTGCTAAAGCAAGGTTGCGCCATACGCTGGGGAACGATGGATCGAGTTTGGCAGATTTTTCCCAGTTCTTAATGGCAAGGTCGTACTGACGTTTGTCATAGTAGAGACAGCCCAAATAGTATGGTGCTCGGGCATCTTTGACAATGGGCAGGAACTCCAGTTTCTGAAGGATAAATGCATCTTCCAGACGATTGGGAAAACAATAGTCAGAACTTACCTGGGTAGCCTTTACCCAAAATTCTATGGACTTGGTTATGGAACTAAGATAAGCCAGATAATAATAGGTAAGCGGCGATTCTTCCACATGGTGACTGATAGCCGTCTGCAACACCAGTACGGCTTCCTTATCTAGTCCGGCATGCATATAGTCGAGGGCTATCTCATGATAGTTATAGATGTTGCCATGCATAAGTTTCACCATACGATTCAAAGGCTCATCATTGTTAGAGAGCAGATGTTCCTCTACCATGCAGAGGTAGTTGAAGTGGTCTATCCTGTATGACTCCTGAATCCATGTCAGCGCTAGGTCCTTCCGTCCCAGTTTGCGCAGTACGGTAGCCTTCAGGGCACGTGCCTGATGGTTGTGGCTGTTGCTTATCAGGGCATGTTCCAACTCGTCCAGCGCATTCTCCCAGCGTTCGTCGGCCATACTGATGCATGCAGCTTCGTAGAAACCGGCATCTGCCCACGCCTTGTTCCACGTAGATTTCCAGAAAAAGTCGTATGCAGCCTGAGACTTCCCTAAGTATTTATTCACGACACCGAGGTAGAATAGCGGTTCACCATCGTAAGGATTGGGATTACGTTTTTTCTGCACCTTGACAGCTGTCTGCAAATAGCTTTCCGCCTTATCGAATCGGGCACGGCGAAGATACCAGAGGCCCATCTGCATGTTACAGCGATAATCCAACGGATCGCGTCGCAGCGCTTCTTCGTAGTAGTCGAGAGCCGACCATGTGGCATGACGGTATTGTTCCAAATGGAGACCGGACAGATAGAGCTGGTCGATGGTCTTGGTGTCTTGAGGCGAGAGGGCGGCCTCGGCAGCATCGGGAATTGGACGGATTTCGTCGGGCTCGGCAAACCAGCACAGCAAAGGACACTTTCGCTGCCCCTCCGCCCGGTCGATGGTCAGACGAAGGTCGGCAAGGTGCTCCTTTCCCGTCTTAACTGTCTCGACAAGCACATCCTCAGGACCCAACGTGACAATTTTATTATAATACGCTATGCCGTCTTCGCCGTCAAGAACGATGCGTACGGTCTTCTTCGAGGTAGCCAGAATCTTGAATTGTGCCTGCCCGTCGGCTATCTCCTCGATGTTAACGACGAAGTCCTTTGAGGCTTGCTTTACGATTCCCACCTCGCGATAAGGCATGAAGTACTGCACGAACTGTTTCTCCTCGTATGGCATGAGCCACGTAAAGTCGGGCTGATTCTCTGTATAGACTCCAGCCATCAGTTCGATATAAGGACGAAAGCCAGGCTTAAATAGGGAATCATCTTTATTTACCTCATCCGTAAGGTTGCGGTCCCAGGCACGGCCAAAATCGCCATTTCCCCATGTCCACTGCTTCTTGCCGGGTGAGAATTGGTGACGCGCCACATGTAGCATTCCCCCATGTGTGTCGTTCTCGTATCCACCCTCGAAATCGTATTTCGAATTGACAGCCATATAGCTGGTAGGCACAAAGATATTCTTGTAATTAGAGATGTCCACACCTGCTGAATAGTCCATTTTATAATAGGTACCTGTTGCAATGGGGAAACTGGAGACCGCACGTTTGCCGTGATCGAAAACAGCATTCACATCGGGTGGAAAGACGCTCTGATAGGCATCGTTTACCTCAACGGCAGGATTGGCCCACCAAAGAAAAGTCTGAGGCAGCGGGGTGCGATTGCTGACACGCCCCTGAATCTCTAGGTAGGCACAGCCTGGGCGTAACGTGAAGCCTGCCATTCCCTTCTGATGGAACATACGCTCCATCTCGTTTACCCATACAGTAACACTTCCGTCCTCGTTCTCTACAATAGTAGAATCGACGGGCATATAGGTAGAAGGACGGTGATGCTGGGGCCAGTTGAACTCGATGCCACCTGAGATCCAAGGACCGACCAAGCCTACGAGGGCAGGTTTGATGACGTGGTTGTAATATACAAAGTGGCGCTGTTTGATTTTATCGTATGCCATCTGTATGCGTCCACCCAACTCTGGCAGTATCATTACCTTTATATATTCGTTCTCCAGCCAAACAGCCTTCCAATCCTTATCTGTTTTCTTGTCGCTGATAGACTCTATAACAGGGTAGGGGTAAACCACACCACTTGAGCCCTGATAGACTCTTTTTTCCAGAAACATAGGATTCTTCTCAGGTTTTCCTACCTCGTAGGTCGGAATCGTTACAATTTCTCTCCAAGCTTTTACCATATTATTGTTTATGTGTTACGGTTTACAGTTTATAATTTTATTTAGTTAATTCGCGTTCCAGCTCTTCCAGACTTTTTCCTTTGGTCTCCGGACAATGGTACCACAGGAATGTGAATGCTGCGATGCAGATGACACTATAAATCCAGAAAGTACCACTACTGCCTAAAGCAGCATTCATGGATGGAAATGAGAATGTAAGGGTGCAGCAGCCAACCCATAAAGCGAAGGTGCATGTGGCCATTGCTATGCCTCGGACACGGTTGGGGAATATCTCGGCTAACAATGTCCATGTTACAGGGGCCAGTGTCATGGCATAAACCGAGATTGCGGCAACCACCAGTGCAACCATCAGTACCCCCTTTACCTCGAAGAAATAGCACGTGCCCAGTATGAGGTAAATCATCCCCAGTCCGCCGGCTCCGATGAGCATAAGCGTTCGACGGCCCCACTTTTCTATGGTATAGAGCGCAGCAAAGGTGAAAATGACATTGGCTATGCCGGTAATGACAATGTTGATAAACATGCCATCGACATCAAATCCGGCACCCACAAATATCTCTTGTGCATAGTTAAAGATCACGTTTGTTCCGCACCACTGTTGGAACACTGCAATCACCAGACCTAACAACAAAACCCTGCGATATGGAGCCTCCCCTCCAACACCTTTCCAAAGGACGAGGGGTGTCATTACCTTTATGTTGTCTTGGGAGTATCCCGTCCCCTCGCCCTTTGGAGATGGGGTGGGGGTGAGGCTTCTCATCTTCAGATACACCGGACTCTCTGGAATAAAGAAACTCATTGCCAAGAATAATGCAGCGGGAAAAGTCTCTGCCCAAAACATCCATCTCCATCCACATTCTATATTCCATGCTTGTTCGGTTGCTACTGAGGTATTGCGAGCCAACAGCATATTCACAATCTGTGCAGCCAGAATACCCAACACGATGGTCATCTGGTTGAGCGAAACCATACGTCCGCGAATCTGCGTAGGACTAACCTCTGCAATATACATCGGTGCCAAGGCAGATGCTACTCCGATACCAACACCACCCACAAAGCGAGCGATATTAAATAAGGTGAAACTGTTAAACAATCCGGTACCTATGGCAGATATGGTGAATAAAACTGCGGATAACATGAGCAAGGGCTTGCGTCCATATTTGTCTGCGGCTCCGCCAGCTACCATCGCACCTACCAGACAACCCACCAAAGCCGTTGTCATAGCTATACCCTGCATTATGGGCGAATTACCAATGCCGAAGTAGAATTCGTAGAAAGGCTTGGCACCGCCTATCACAACCCAGTCGTAGCCGAATAGTAATCCACCCATGGCGGACACTGCGCAAATGAAATAGAGAAATCCATTGCTGTAACCCTGGATAAGGGTGTCTGGCTTCTGATTATTATTCATAAATTATGCCGTATAAACGTTGTTTTTTATTTTTTCGGGGGTGAAAATTAATCAAAAATATTCATAATAGTTCTCTGAGCCTGTTTTTTTTCATTAAAACTGTCAGGTTTTGTTGTGTAATAAGGTACATGGGCGTGTTTGTGGCAATTAAAGATAAACAAAAATAAAAACTCTTTTATTTTGTATTTCGCTTGGTTTACACTATCTTTGCAAAACAAAATATAAGGATTATGAATAAAGTAATGTTGATAGGAAACGTTGGCAAAGAGCCAGAGGTAAGATACATAGATGCCGGTGTTTGTGTGGCAAGTGTGAGGCTGGCTACCAAGGAGCGCGGTTATAAACTGCCAAATGGAGGCGAGGTGCCCGACCGGACAGAGTGGCATAACATCATACTTTGGCGCAAACTGGCCGAGGTGGTGGAGAAGTATGTGCATACGGGTGATAAGTTGTTCATCGAAGGGCAGATACACACCCGCACGTGGGATGATAAAAACGGGATAAAACGCTCTATTACTGAAATATGGGCAGACTCTATGGAGATGCTTACTCCCAAGTCGCAAGAAACAACGGAAGAAAATAACGTATAATGGATATCGTTGCATACTTACAAGCCCTCGCAGACTCATTTGGCGCAATCACTTTTCAGGCACCAACGGTGGGCGTTATAGTTGCCTTATGTCTTTCTCTTTTTCTGCTACTTTGCAGCGGTTTTGTTTCGGCCAGCGAGATAGCATTCTTTAGTCTTACACCTTCTGATATTAATGAGGTCGAGGAAGAGAAACACAGTTCGGACAAAAGTATTCTGGCCCTTCGGGAAGATAGTGAACGGCTGCTGGCCAATATTCTTATCTGTAACAATCTGGTGAACATAGCTATCATTACATTACTGGATTTTGTGTTTATGAAGGTAGTGGACTTTGGTGGCTCCGAGGTGCTCCAGTTTCTGCTGATGACTGTTGTTCTGACATTCCTGCTATTACTTTTCGGCGAGGTTATCCCTAAGATTTACAGCTCACAGCATACGCTTGCATTCTGCCGTTTTGCTGCGCCCAAACTTTGTAAAATAAGTAAGGTGTTGTCGCCAATGAGCAATCTTCTTATTAGAAGTAAAGTTGTAACAAGACGTTTTGTTCATTCTGAAACACAGAGCCTTACGGTTGATGATTTAGAGAAAGCAATGGAGCTGACCGACCAGAAGGATATTGCTCAGGAAAGCAGTATGTTGGAGGGCATCATCCGCTTTGGCGGAGAGATGGCAAAAGAAATTATGACCAGCCGAGTGGACATTGTGGCGCTGGATATTAATACGCCTTTCCCGGAAGTGCTGAAGTGTATTGTAGAGAACAATTATAGTCGTATTCCGGTTTATCAAGGCACTCAGGACAATATAAAGGGTGTGCTGTATATTAAGGATTTGCTTCCGCATTTGGGTAAACCGACAAGTTTCAGATGGCAGAGCCTGATAAGGCCTCCGTATTTTGTGCCGGAAACCAAGATGATAGACGACCTGCTGCGCGACTTCCAGTCCAACAGGGTACACATGGCCATTGTGGTGGATGAGTTTGGCGGCACCAGCGGCTTGGTGACAATGGAGGACATCATAGAAGAGATAGTAGGCGAGATTAGTGATGAGTACGATGATGAGGAGAAACCCTATCAGCGCCTGAATCAGAATACCTATATCTTCGAGGCCAAGACTCTGCTGGCTGACTTTATGAAGATATTAGATTTGGATGATGATTACTTCGAGGAAGTAGAGGGTGAGGCAGATACTTTGGCAGGCCTGCTTTTGGAACTAAAAGGTGAATTCCCGCAACTACACGAGAAAATAACATACAAGAGTTTCTCGTTCGAGATTATGGAAATGGACGAGCGTCGCATAGTCAAGGTAAAGGTGATATTTAAAACCCCAATCTCTGTTGCCAAAGATTAAGGCTTGCGGTTGTCGTTAAAGGTTATATTTTTTCATTCTCCCCTCCATACATGGAGGTGAAGGGGGAGGGGCATTACTGTTTCAGCGCTTCAAGGAGAGCGTCAACAGCCTGCTGCGGGTCTTGCAACTGGTCTAACAGCGTCACAAATTTACTGCCTATGATGGCTCCTGCCGCATTTTTCTGGGCACTCTCAAGGGTTTGCCTGTTGCTGATGCCAAAACCTATCATGCGAGGGTGCTGAAGCCCCATCTGGTTTACCTTATTGAAATATGCCTGTTTAGCTTCGTCAAACTCCTTCTGGGCACCTGTTGTTGCTGCTGAACTGACCATATAGATGAATCCGTCTGTGTTTTGGTCAATGAATCGTATGCGCTCCTCCGAGGTCTCGGGTGTTATAAGCATAATTACACGTATATCATACTTGTCGGCAATAGGCTTTACCTCTTCGATGTAGTCGCGGAAGGGAAGGTCCGGGATGATTACGCCATCAACGTCTGCTTCCTTGCATGTACGGAAGAAAGTCTCAAAGCCCATTTGGTAGATGGGGTTCATGTAGCCCATAAGTATGAGGGGCAGTTTTACTCCTTCTTTTCTGACTGCCGTAATCTGCGAAAAGAGTTTGCGCAGCGTCATGCCATTGCGTAAAGCCTTGGTGGCAGCATTCTGAATGACGGGACCATCAGCCATCGGGTCGCTAAACGGAATGCCAACCTCTATAAAGTCGATGCCGTTTTTCTCTATAGTCTTGATGATGTCTCCCGTGCTCTCCAGGGTTGGATGTCCTGCACAGAAGTATAGTGATAAAAGCCCAGACTTCTTCTCCTGGAATATGTTGTCTATTCTGTTCATCGCGATAAATTACTTTTTAACGATTATCTATATAGGATTTATTTATTATATGCTTATTCGTCTTCTTGCGAGAGGGTTGGGGAGAGGTTTCTTGTGAACTTTGCCAATGCTTCAGCATCTTTGTAGGCAGGAGCCGTTTCGAAGCGGGAGTTCAGGTCGATACCTATCCATCTGGGATGGCGCCATCGTCTTACTTTCTCTTCGTCGCCTGGTCCTATTCCGCCAGAGAGTAAAAATGGGGTATTCCCATTGTATTGCTGCAGGATGTCCCAGTCGAACTGCTCTCCGCTTCCTCCTATGGTTTTGCATTTTGTGTCGAAGAGAAACAGCGTGGCTACATCCTCGTAATAGAAGGTTTCAGCTATGTCGCTAACTGTTGCAATGCTGAAAGCTTTGATAATAGGAAGGTTTGTTGCCTCTTTTATGCGACAGCAGAACTCAGCACTTTCTACCCCGTGCAGCTGGATAGCATTCAGGCCAAAGATTTTAACCTTATGTATAATATCTTCATCGGTTGGGTTTACAAACACACCCACTCTTGTGCATTCAGGCAGATATGCAGGAACCTCAGTAACACAACGCTTGGAACCTTCCCAGAATATGAAGCCCATCATATCTGGTTGTACCAGTTCTTCTACAGCGCGTATGTTTTCGGGGTCACGCATACCACAGACTTTAATTCTCAATGGTTGTATTTTTATTTACCGTTTACCGTTTACCGTTTGCGTTTAATCGATTTACGAACAACTTTTCAATTTTCCCATGAAATCGCTGAGGGCTTTGCCAGGGTCGGCTTGCTTCATAAAGTGTTCACCCATTAGGAAGCCTCGGTATCCGGCTGCTCTCAACAGTTTGATGGTTTCGGGTTTGCCAATTCCGCTCTCGCTGACTTTAACCTTCTCCTCTGGAAGGCGTGATATCATGTGGAACGAATTCTGCACATCTGTATGGAAAGTCCCCAGATTGCGGTTGTTGATGCCCAACATATCCACATCCAGTTCGGCATAGTCAAGTTCCTCCAAAGAATGCATTTCCAGTAGCACCTCCAGTTTTAACTCATGGGCAATGGCAGTAAGCGTTTTAACCTCTTGTTTCTTCAGGTCTGCAGCTATCAGGAGGACAGCATCGGCACCTATATGGCGAGCCTGGAAAAGTTGGTATTCGTCTATAACGAAATCCTTACGCAGGATTGGGATGTTTACCAATGGACGAGCGACCTTGACAAACTCCATACTTCCGCCAAAGTATTTCTCGTCGGTCAGGATGCTCAGGGCAGCTGCTCCGTTCTGCTGGTAGGATAGGGGGATGATTTCAGGCTTTCCTTCCTCCTTAATCCATCCCTTAGACGGACTCTTGCGCTTGAACTCGGCAATGATGCCGTGTGCATCTTCGCTGAGCGACTTAGACATACTTCTGCCTTGCACACCCTCTGTCATCATCTTCTCGACTATAGCATAGAGTTCGCGGGCCGGCACTTGTTCTTTCTGCTCAGCTACCTCAATGCGCTTGTAGGCAATGATTTCCTCTAATATATCTTTCATTGAAATGAAGAATTATGAATTTATCTCCACGAATTTGCGGAAACATTGCATAGCCCGCCCGCTTTCCAACGATTCGCGGGCCTTCTGAATGGTTTCTGAAATGGTAAGTTCTTCTTCCATAAGACTGATACCGCACGCAGCGTTGGCCAGAATAACATTCTTCTGTGCCTCTGTACTCTTGTTCTCAAGTACGTTGTCAAATATACGCATAGCTTCCTCGGCCGTTTCTCCTCCATAGATATCTGAGGGCTTTACGTATTTCAGTCCCATCTCCAATGGGGTATAGACCTTCTCGAAATAGCGGGTGTTTATCTTAAAACCGCTGGTAAGGGAAATCTCGTCGTACCCGTCGTAACTGGTTATTACACCATAGTTGTCACCTATTTTCTGGTGAATATTGGTGTAGAGGCGCAACTGACTTTGATTGGCTGTTCCATGCAACGAGTTCTTGGGTTTGCATGGGTTAACCAGAGGTCCAAGCAGATTAAAGAATGTAGGTATAGCCAATGCTTTGCGAGCAGGGCCTACATGCTTCATCCCATAGGCAAAGAGCGGAGCATGAAGATAGCAGATACCAGCTTCATCAAGTGAGCGACGTAGCAAATCTTCGTTGTCTGTAAACTTCACTCCATGGCCTGCCAGCACATTGCTGGCCCCGCTTACACTGGTGCTGCCTCCATTGCCGTGCTTGGAAACCTTGTAGCCGGCTCCTGCAATGACAAAGGCCGAGCAAGTGCTGATGTTGAAAGAGTTCTTGCCATCACCTCCTGTGCCAACTATATCCAGCGTATTGTAATCGTCGAGGTTTATTCTCTTGCCGGTTTCTAGCAGCCCGTCGCGAAAGCCAAGCATCTCATCGACTGTTACGCCTCTGGTCTGCAATGCCATCAGTAAGGCGGCAATCTGATGCTCGTTATATTTTTGCTCGGTGATTCCCAGCATGATGGTGTGGGTGTCCTCGCGTGAGAGGGTCGCACCTTCTATAAGTTGTGAAAGATATTGTTTCATTTGTGTTTGAGCCAGTTTATGATGATTGTTTTACCTGCTTTAGTCAATACGCTCTCTGGGTGGTACTGAATACCGCGTATGTCATATTCTCTGTGACGGAGCGACATGATATATCCTTCCGGGCTGGTGCTTGTAATCTCTAAGCATGCAGGAAAGTTGTCGGTATCCACAACCCAAGAGTGGTAGCGCCCTACCTCGATGGTATTTCCCAATCCTTCGAAGATGTAGTCATCAGCACAGATATGTGTCGGAGTGGCTACTCCGTGGAAGACGCTGCTTAAGTTGGTCAGTTTTCCGCCAAAGACTTCACCTATGGCTTGATGCCCCAGGCAAACGCCTAAGATTGGCTTCTTGCCAGCATAAGTCTTGATGACATCCAGCAGAAGACCGGCTTCACTGGGTATCCCCGGACCGGGGGAAAGGATAATCTTATCGAACTTCTCCAGTTCGGGGAGCTTGAACCTGTCGTTTCTGAGTACGGTTACTTCTGCTCCCAATTCCTTTACCAGATGCGAAAGGTTATAAGTAAAGGAGTCGTAATTGTCTATGATAACTATCTTCATATCTTGCCTGCAATTTCTATGGCTTTGCGTAGTGCGCCCAGTTTGTTGTTCACTTCCTGTAACTCATATTCCACATCGCTCTTGGCTACGATGCCGCCTCCAGCCTGGAACCACAGTTCGTTGTTTCTGCTTACGAAGGTACGTATGGTGATGGCTTGGTTCAGACTTTTGTTAAATCCGATGAATCCGATGCAGCCGCCATAGGCACCGCGGTTGTGTGGTTCGTACTTGCTTATCAGCTGCATCGCCATCACCTTGGGTGCACCGGACAGGGTGCCGGCAGGGAAGGTGTCTATAAAAGCCTGAACAGGGTCGGCTCCTTCGTCCAGTTCTCCGCTAACCCTGCTTACCAAGTGAATAACGTGGCTGTAGAACTGCATGTCCTTGTAGAAATCTACCTTTACGTTATGGCAATTGCGGCTCAGATCGTTGCGAGCCAGGTCAACCAGCATTACGTGTTCGGCATTTTCCTTGGGGTCGTTGCGCAAGTACTCGGCATTCTTTCGGTCTGTCTCTGCATCACCGGTACGCTTTGTGGTTCCTGCAATGGGGTCTATATATGCCTTGCGGCCCTCTATACGGCAATGCGTCTCGGGACTGGAGCCGAAGATGCGGAAACCGCCGAAGTCGAAGTAGAACAGGTAAGGACTGGGGTTGATGCTGCGAAGGGCTCGGTAGAGCTTGAAGTCGTCACCCTCGTAACGCTGTTTGAAGCGCCTGGAGAGTACAATCTGGAAAACATCACCTCTCAGGCAATGAGCAATACCCTTGCGGATATTCTCACGATGCTCATCATCGGTTAGTGTGCTGCTATAATCTCCAACGGGATGAAAGTCGTATGTCTGATAGGGTCGTCCGTTAAGGTCCCGCTCCAGTACATCCAGGTCATCTTCCTCGCCGTCTGTCAGCATTTCTATAATGGTCAGTTCATTTCGGAAATGGTCAAAGACAATGACATCTTTATATAGGATATACAATAGGTCGGGAGCGTCATTAGTAGGTTGAGTCTCATCCTTTACTTCTATATTTTCGAAGTACCGGACAGCGTTAAAAGAGGTGTAACCGTATAGTCCGCAGTAGTTGCTTTCCGGACCTGTGATATCGAATGAATCAATAAACTGATTAATGAGGTCGGCTGATGTAAACTGCTCGTTTATAGGTGTTTCCGTAATCTTGTTGTCTGGGTATTTGCAGATACCCATTCCGTGTTCTATGCTCACGCTCCCGATAGGATGAACGGCGATGAACGATTTGGCATTCTCGCCTCCATGGTAGTCGGAACTCTCCATGAGTGCACTTTGTGGGTAAGCGTCCCTCACTTTCAGATAAGCACTTACGGGAGTTATCAGGTCGCCCAGGATTTTACGGCTGGCGGTGTGGTATTTATATGGCATCATAATCGATTTCATTTTTATGGGAAAGATATGTGGAGAGGTCCTTGTCACCGCGTCCGCTGATAGTAAGTACTACCACATCTTCTTTCTTGAACTTCATTTTGGGTAGAATTGCTAAGGCGTGGCTGCTTTCCAGGGCAGGTATAATGCCTTCCAGTCTTGTCAGTTCAAAAGCAGCCTGTAACGCCTCGTTGTCGTTGATGGAGAACACTTTTGCACGGCCGGTCTCGTACAGGTTGCAATGCATGGGGCCTGTTCCGGGATAGTCCAGCCCGGCGCTTATGCTGTAGGGCTCGATAATCTGTCCGTCTTCGGTCTGCATGACTTTGATACGACTGCCGTGTAGAATTCCTGTACTGCCCACATGGAGGGAGGCGGCTGTCTGTTCGGTATCCATTCCCAATCCGCCAGCTTCACCCAGAACCAGCTTCACGCGTTCATCGTCCAGATAGTGGTAGATGGTTCCTGCGGCATTACTTCCTCCGCCAACACAGGCTATCAGGTAATCAGGGTAATCACGACCAATCTTCTCCTCAAGCTGGAACTTTATCTCCTGGCTTATAACACTCTGCAGTCTGGCTACCATCTCAGGGTAGGGATGAGGCCCTACGGTACTTCCAATAATATAAAAGGTATCGGCTGGATGACAGCACCAGTCTCGAATCGCCTCGTTGGTTGCATCCTTCAACGTTTTGTTTCCGCTCTGAACGGGGAATACTTCAGCACCCAGCATACGCATGCGCTCTACGTTTACATGCTGGCGCTCGACATCCAAGGCACCCATATATACGCGGCAGGGCATATTCATCAGGGCACATACTGTGGCTGTGGCTACGCCGTGCTGTCCGGCTCCAGTCTCGGCAATAATGCGTGTCTTGCCCATCTTGCGGGCCAGCAGAATCTGACCTATGGCATTATTGATCTTATGGGCTCCTGTATGGTTCAGGTCTTCGCGCTTCAAGTAAAGTTGACAGCCGTATTTCCCGCTCATACGTTTGGCATAATAGAGGGGCGACGGCCTGCCCACATAGTCACGAAGCAGTTGATAGTATTCCTGCAGGAACTCTTCGCTTTCGATGATAGATAGGTACTGAGCCTTTAGGTTTTCAACCGTTTTGTATAATATCTCGGGAATATATGCACCGCCATACGGACCATAAAACCCATCGTCATTAACTTTGTACGATTCCATCTTTTACCTTTTATTACAAAATACCGACGCAAAGGTAATGTATTTTTTTTTTCTGACAAACAAATGGCAGTAGAAATGCCAAAAATCTTCTGTTTTTGGCATGAAACGGTGTGTTAGGTTACAAATTGTTACGGAACTTGGAAAGAATAGACTTTCAAGTCTTTTAAATCTCCTATCGGCTTTTGCTTCAGATTAAGCAGGATATAATCTCCTTTTAGCAGAGCATCCAAGGGATGGCAGACGAATCCGTTGTCTCCGTCGGATTTAATGTAGAAGTTGGCAGGTTCCACCCTTTTGTAGTTGTTTTCCCTGATTTCGCTCTTCGGAAATTTCCTGTAATATTTCTTGTTCAGTAGGCGGATAATAGCATAGTCGGCCAGCACCTCGTCCTCAGCAGGAATTATGTGAAATTCAGGCATGTTGTCATCCGTAAGCTGTGAAGAATGGCCTCCTGAAAGATAACGGGTAAGCTTATCTTTTAGTTTGATGTCGAAAACAGTCCATCCTGGTTTAAGTTCACTTTGCGTCTGTTCTGCTTTAAGTGTCGCAAAGTTGTCCCGAACCTTCAGCTCTACCTTCTGAGCATACAGATTGACAGGTATGATAAATAGTATGAATACCTTTAATATCTTCATAACAGATGCAAAATTACAGATTTTATGTGAATTTACAAAAGAAATCTTTGTTAAGTGAAAGAATTTTGTTTCCTTTGCATAACTAAAAATCGTTAACTGTACGAAATAGATTGTATTATGACCATTGCAATTGTAATTTTAATGTTATTCGGTTATGCCCTTATCTGTTCTGAGCATATTACCAGAATTAACAAAGCCACCGTAGCTCTTTTCTGTGGTGTATGTGGTTGGGTAATGTATATGTGTGTAGGGCCGCATTACATTCAGTCGTTGCATGGAATGGATTTTATGAACTACTTGGGCGATGATACTTATAGTGTCCGGGCAGTTAACGAATATATCTATCATCATGTGTTTGTGAAACACATGGTGCAGATGTGCTGTATAGTGATGTATCTGCTTGCTACAATGGCCATTGTAGAGGTACTCGCCAGTAACGAGTGTTTTGATTTTATAGTCGATTGGTGTCGTGCAAAGACAAAGTGGCGGCTGACGTGTACTTTGGCAGCCTGCAGTTTTCTGCTTAGTGCCAATCTCGACAATCTGGCATCGGCTGTCATCATGCTTACAATCTTAAGCAAGCTTGTGATAAATCCCCGCCAGCGTTCCATATTAGGAGCTATCGTGGTGATCGCAACCAGTTGCGGCGGCTGTTTCGGCGTTATCGGAGATGTAACATCTCTGCTGATATGGACCAGTTCTGCTGTTACACCCACTAACTACACCTCAGCGCTGATTATACCAACCATTGTGGCAACAGTCATTCCCACTTTCCTTATCGGCAGGATGCTTCCCGAACATGTTGATTTGAAGCGACCAAGGGTTTTCTTCCGTGGCGACGATGCTGCAATGCCTTTCTGGCAACGGGCCGTTATGTTATTCCTGGGATTGGGTGGACTTTGGTTTGTACCTACCTTCCACCGCCTTACCATGCTGCCCCCGTTTTTGGGTGCCTTGTGTGTGTTAGGCGTGCTATGGGTGGTGAACGAAATCTTTAATCGCAAGCGTATCACTTCCGGACAGCCTATCTCCCTGACGGGTATTCGCTCACTCCAGTATGAGATGATTCAGATGATTATGTTCTTTGTCGGTGTTAGTCTCTGCGTGAATTTATTGGTTGAGGTCGGTGCCATGCGACATGTTGCAGAGGTATGCGACACCTATATTCATAATATATATCTGCTGTCTGTCGTAATTGGCTTTGTCAGTGCTGTTATGGATAATATTGCGCTGGTAATGACCTCAATATCCATATTCCCCATTATGGAAGTACAGAACTCTATGCCCGACTACGTGGCAGCCTTTGCCCGGAACGGACAGTACTGGCACCTTGTTGCGCTGAGCGGATGTGTAGGTGGCTGCCTGCTGCCCATAGGTTCCACGTCCGGTTATGCGCTGATGAAGCACGATGGCATTGGTATCTGGTGGTATCTCAAGTTCATTTCCGGCAAGGTGCTTGTCGGCTGGCTTGTTTCCTTGGGTGTTTATTTCCTTGTTGATTATTTCTTGAGATAAAGTCTTTCCGATGAAATACGATGTTTCCAAACTCGGCATCGACTACTTGAATCCCATGCAGCAGGAAATGCAGCAGATGGTACGTCGAGAGCATCAGTTGGTTTTGCTTAGCCCAACGGGGTCTGGTAAGACATTGGCATATCTGTTACCTTTGTTGCAGTTGTTGGATTCCACTCAGGATATGTTACAGGCTTTGGTGCTGGTGCCTTCCAGGGAGCTTGCCATCCAGACCGTTGATGTGGTAAAGCGAATCTGTTCAGAGGCTCGTGTTCTGGCCTGCTATGGCGGACGTCCGGCAATGGACGAGCACAGGCAGATAAATGGTCTTCTCCCTCACCTTATTGTAGCAACACCTGGCAGAATCCTGGATCATATCCGTAAGCAGAATATCACTCTTGCAACAGTCCGTTATCTGGTTATAGATGAGTTTGACAAGAGTCTGGAGTTGGGATTCCAGGAGGATATGAAAGCCATCATTTCAGAGCTGACATCCGTTGTACGTTGTATTCTCCTTTCTGCTACAGACAGCCCTTCCATTCCGGATTTTGTGGGTACTGACTATTGTCGTCTTTCTTATCTCGATGAGGAAGAGCCCGTCTCTTCCCGGATAAGCATCCGTTGTGTTCTCTCGCCTGAGAAGGATAAACTCTCCACCCTGAAGGGCTTACTCTGCACTTTGGGTACCCAGAAGAACTTGGTCTTTGCCAATCACCGCCAGAGTGTGGAACGTATAGGAACCTATCTTTCTTCCGAAAAGATTATGGCTGATATTTTTCACGGCGGTATGGAACAGCGCGACCGCGAACGTGCTTTGTATCGTTTCATGAACGGATCCTGCAATGTTTTTGTCTGTACTGATTTAGCTTCGCGTGGCCTCGACATCCCTGATGTGGACAACATCATACATTACCACCTTCCCATCGACGAGGAATCGTATATCCACCGCAACGGACGAACCGCCCGATGGGATAATGTGGGAAATGTATTTTTGATATTAGGTCCTGAGGAAGCGCTGCCTCCTTATGCAGAGCTTACTGACGGGGAGTTCCCGCTGCCCGATAGCCTGTCCCTGCCGTCCATGCCACTATGGGCCACTATATATATAGGAAAGGGTAAGAAGGATAAAATCAGTAGGGGAGACATTCTGGGTTTCCTTACAAAGATTGGCGGGCTTGAAGGCAGGCAGATAGGACGCATCGATGTGCTGCCGCAATGGTCGTACGTAGCTGTGGAAAGACGTGCCGTCAAAGCCCTCCTCTCCCACATAAAGGGTCAGAAAATTAAGGGCATCAAAACCATCTTTGCTTTAGCAGAATAAAAATAAGAACTGAAGTTTCGGAAGTTAAATTGGAAGTTAAAATGGAAGTAAACTCGCTACGCTCGTAGGAGTTAAAACGGACAATACCGACAGCATCCAAAACTATCGTCCAGCCAACTTGTTGGCTTAACTTCCTGCGCGTAGCGCATAACTCCCTATTTAACTTCATCTTATAACTCCAGAAACTTAAAATAAGAAGCATCTGTCCATTTGAACAGATGCTTTTTTTATCGTTATCGTTTTCGTTTCTCGTTACTTCAGCACGCCCAGCTGCTGGAATACCTTCTTAAGCTTTACTACCGACAGGTCAACCTGCTCATGAGTGTGAGTGGCCATCAAGGCGTAGCGTACCAAAGTGTCTTGAGGACCGCATGCAGGTGGAATTACGGGGTTGATGAACACACCCTCTTCAAATGCCATCGCAACGGCCATAAATGTCTTACGGGTATCTCTTACATACAAGGGGATGATGGGGCTCTCAGTCTCGCCAATCTCAAAACCTTCCTCGCGGAAACGTTTCAGAGCGTAGTTGGTAACATCCCACAGAGCCTTCAGTCTTTCGGGCTCAGCCTGTATAATGTGCAGAGCCTCCAAAGCTGCTGCTGTGGCAGCTGGCGTATTGCTGGCGCTGAAGATGTATGTTCTTGCCGTGTGGCGCAGCGAATCAATGATAATCTGATCGGCAGCAATGAAACCGCCAATTGATGCCATACTCTTGGAGAATGTACCCATAATAAGGTCAATGTCATCTGTTACACCAAAGTGGTCACAGACACCACGACCCTGTCTGCCGAATACGCCCAAGCCATGAGCCTCGTCCACCATAATGCTGGCATTGTACTTATGCTTCAACTCTACGATTTCAGGCAATTTAGCCAGGTCACCTTCCATCGAGAAAACACCATCTACGATAATCAGTTTCACTTTGTCGGGCTCACAACGTTGCAGTACGCGCTCCAGATCGGCCATATCGTTGTGTTTGTAATGCAGCTGAGTGGCAAAGGAAAGACGGCGACCGTCCACAATACTGGCATGGTCTCTGTCGTCGCAGATAATATAGTCGTCCTTGCTTACCAACTGGGGGATAACACCGCTGTTAACGGTAAAACCAGTTGAGAAACATAAGGCATCATCCTTACCAACATATTCAGCCAATTCCTTTTCCAGCTGAACATGGATGTCAAGTGTACCGTTCAGGAAACGGCTGCCAGCGCAACCGCTACCGTATTTGTGCATGGCCTTGCATCCTGCTTCTATAATACGCTCGTCACCCGTCAGACCGGTATATGCGTTTGAGCCAAACATCAGAACGTGCTTGCCGCCCATTTCTACTTCGGTACCCTGCTTTCCTTCTATCTCACGAAAATATGGGTATATACCTTTCTCCTTTATCTCCTTAGATAAGGAGTAAAAAGGGTGCTTAGAGAGTTTGTCTTGTAATAATCCCATGTTTGAATTTTAATGTTTCGAGGGTAAGTCCCTCATGAAAATTTTTGCAAAGGTACGACATTTTATCCATATTCTCATAATGTGGATTGAAAAAATGCACATTTATAGGATTATTCATCTTCTGAACCGCTCTGTTTCGTACACTTTTTGTTACCTTTGTGCAGAATTTTATGCAAAATAAAGAAACAGTTTGGTTCATTGTGAACCCAATTTCGGGTACTACCGACAAAAGTCGGATTGTCAATTTGATACCCTCGTACATGGATGCAGAACGTTTCGCAATAAAAATTCTGTACACCCAGTTCAAGGGTCATGCTGCCCATTATGCACTTCAAGCCGTGGAGCAGGGCATTGACGTGGTAGTGGCTGTCGGGGGTGACGGTACTGTTAACGAGGTTGCACGCTGTCTTATTCATACCCAGACGGCACTGGGTATCATCCCCTGCGGAAGCGGTAACGGTCTGGCACGCCATCTTTTCATACCAATGAACCCTGAGGGTGCCCTCCAAGTTCTTTCAACTTGTCATGTCGAGGCTCTGGATTATGGTATGATAAACGAAACCCCTTTTTTCTGTACTTGCGGTATCGGCTTCGATGCTTTCGTAAGCAGCATGTTTGCTAAGAGTGAACGCCGCGGCCTGCTCTCCTATATTGAGAATACCTTGCGCGAAGGCCTGCGCTACAAGCCCGATACCTACGAGATTGAAATCGACGGAGAAAAACAGCGTTACAAGGCATTCCTTATTGCCTGTGCCAATGCTAGCCAGTATGGGAACAATGTGTATATCGCTCCCAGTGCCAGTATGTCCGACGGTCTGATGGATGTTACCATAATGGAGCCGTTTACTATGCTGGAAGCTCCGCAGATAGCCATCCAACTCTTCAATAAGACCATTGACAAGAACAGTCGCATCCGCACTTTCAAGTGTAAAAGCCTGCGGATTCATCGTAATCAGCCTGGTGTTATACATTTCGACGGAGACCCCAAAGAAGAAGGAACAGATATTCAGGTAAGCCTTGAGCCAAAAGGTATTCGCATGGTGGTGAATACCAACGATCAGGTTTATACTCCGCCCCTGATTCGTGCTTTTTCTGATTTCTATAACAATATGAATGCCGAGCTGGATGCCATTCGCGAGGATATTACCCGCCAGCAGCAGCGCATCCGTTCTATTAATAAAGAGATGTTACGCCGTCTGCGTAACCATTAGTTGTTATGTGGTTGTTTCTTTTCCTGATATTGCCATTTTCGGCTCTCGTTTATATTTGCTGGCATGTGTGGTGTCTGTTGCCATTGGAATGGGTTTGGAAGATGTTGGTAATCGGTTGTATGACAGGGTCATTTCTGTTGTTGCCTGCATGCATCATGCGTACTACTGACCGTCTGCCGATGTCATTGGCTATCGGTGTTTACGAAGTAGGAACATCAAGTATCATCGTGTTGCTTTATCTGTTTATGTTGTTTCTGACTCTCGATTTAGGCCGGCTCCTACACCTTGTACCGAAAACCGTACTATACAGCAATTGGTGGACTGTAGGATGTATTGTGCTTCTGATGCTGGGATTGTTTATATTCGGCAACCTGAACTATCTACATAAAAATCGCAAAGATATACAACTTACCACCTCCAAGGAATTAACCAAACCGATCAAACTGGTAATGATGAGTGATATGCATATCGGCTATCACAACCGGTGTAAGGAACTGCACAGGTGGGTGGATATAGTAAATGCGGAACATCCTGATATTATACTTATTGCCGGTGATATCATTGATGGTAGTATGCGGCCTTTAATAGACGAGCAGATGCACAGGGAATTTCTGCGCTTGCAAGCTCCTGTCTATGCCTGTTTAGGAAATCATGAATATTATAGCGGAGAGCCTTTGGCAAAGAAGTTTTATCAGGATGCTGGTATCTGTCTGTTGCAGGATTCATGCGCCGTAGTGGGTAATCTGTGTATCATAGGACGTGATGACCGCACCAACAGACACAGGGCTTCATTGGGAAAACTGATGCAACAGGTTGATCGTACTAAATACTGTATTGTATTGGAGCATCAGCCATACCATCTCGAGCAGGCAGAACGGGAAAAGATAGATTTCCAGTTTAGCGGTCATACTCACTATGGACAGGTATGGCCTATCTCGTGGATTACAAGAAAGATGTATGAATGTGCCTATGGATCATATCAGCGAGGTGTAACCCATTATTATGTAAGTAGCGGCATAGGAATCTGGGGTGGAAAATTCCGCATTGGCACTCAATCTGAGTATGTTGTTGCAACAATTTCGAAACAGCAGACATTTGTCCCAAAATGAGCCTTTGTGAGCTCCTGGTTTTGATTTAAGTCAATAAAAAAGCAGAAATTTACGTTTTTTTGTTGGTAAATTTGGTGCGTATTGGAAATCCGACGTACCTTTGCAACAGAAAAAAGAAACATAGTGTTAAGAAACATAGTGTTGTTAGTTTTAGTTTAAGATTAAGAAAAGTTTTTAGGTTAATTAGTTTTAGGTATTAGTTAAGGTAAATTTGATTGTTTCTTTAAGAAGACGCAAGGTCTGCCGGGAGGTAGGCCTTAGTTTTTTTATTGACGTGCTTTGCTAGGGTTGCACAAATGTTATTCTTTGTACAACCTTAGCAAAGCTTCCAGATAAGAGTAGTCGGCATAGATGATGCTTGCATCTATCTCGCTGCCAGCCGGATGATGACCTGTCGAATGCATAAGGAAGGAGACATTTCTTTTACGACTCTGGTAGCGTTCGGAACTAAGGTCGCTGAGGATTTCAACAGCTGCTTCGCGGTAGCCTTTAGAGGGCGCATACTTATTCAGTTCGAGTAGGGCAGAAGCTACGATACAAGCGGCTGAGACATCCTTGGGACATTTCTCCTTCTCGGTCTTGATTCGAGGGTCGTCCATGTCCCAGAACGGGATATGGTCATCACTGGTTTCCTTAAGTTGTTTCAGATAGCAGTCTGTTACTTTTTGTGCAAAGTCGAGGAAACGCTGGTCCCTGGTGTATCTGTATACCATTGTAAATCCGTAGACAGCCCATGCCTGTCCGCGGCTCCACATAGACTGGTCGCTATAGCCCTGATGGGTAACCCCCTTGATGAACTTTCCCGTCTGAGGATTATAAACAGCTACGTGATAGCAACTGCCGTCTTTGCGGAAGTGGTTCTTCATCGTTGTCTCAGCATGTCGCACAGCCATATCATAGAGTTTCCTCCTTTTATTCTCTTTGCTGTTTCCGTCGCTCTTAACAGCGGTGTTGTCGACGAGGCTCGCCCAGAACAGCAGTTCAAGATTCATCATGTTGTCCATAATGGTATTGTGCCCGCCATAGTCCTTGACGTGTCTGGGCCAGGAGAGGATTGTGCCGACGTTGGGGTTAAAGAGGGTTGCCAGAGAGTCGGCAGCACGCAGTGCCAGTTCCTTGTATTGTTGGTTCTTGTTCTGCTCATAGCCCTTCAGCAATGAGTTGATGGTGATGAATCCCAAGTCATGATCGAAGACAGGCTGACTGATGACGGGTATGATAGCGTTGGTATAAGCCTCGGCAACCTTACCCACGTATTCGCTCTTGTTGTAGCCGTATGTCATCCAAAGAATACCTGGCCAGAAGCCACTGCACCACTCCTGCGGTTTGGCTTTGCGAAGATTCCAGGTGTGCTGCCCGTTAAGAATGTTTCTGGGCATCATGGTGTAATTATATGGTTGTAAGGTTTCCAGCGCACGGTCAACCTGCGAAGAACAGTAGGCCAGGGACTGACTGGCAAGAGTGCTTCTGCTGTCCTTGCTGAAGACAACATTCCTGACGTGGTTGCCCACGTACATCGGTATATAATCGGCCGTGGAGTACCAGGTGGGTTTCCCTGGCATCTTCTCATGCATAACTTGTCCGTTGATTTTCAGTCCCTCGAAGGTGATGTTACGCACTTGCCGTTCCTCGTTGTAGCCATTGATTAGACTCAGGCTCTTGGGCAGCTCGCCATAGTAGCGTATATTCCGGAAGGTGATGTCCTCGACACCTCGTCCTGGAGCAGCACAATATTTCTGGTTATAGCCCACCTTTACTTGTACGATGCTTCCCTGCTCGATTTGCTCGATGCGGATATTTTCGAAGATGACGTCGCGTACAAGGTTGTTATCGCCGCAGTTTATCGCAAGACACCCCTGATAGTCAACTTGCGGCTCAGCCTGTCCGAGTATGTCGATGTTCTCGTAGCGCAGGTGTTCTATGGTGTCGCCGCGTTCTGCATTTCCGTGAATGCCGATGAAGATAGGGTGAGCCACATCGGCCCAAAGGGTTGAGTTGCGCATCGTTACGTTGCGTGTGCTACCACTGAATCCCTTACGTGTGGCATACGCTGTGGTGCAGTCGTCGCTGTTGCGGCAGAATACGCGGTCGAGGAGGATATCGGAGCAGCCGCCGAAGACATTCAGGCCGTCGCCCCAAGAGGGATGTGAGATGCTACGAACATCGTGCAGGGTGACGTTATGCGATTCGCCGATAGGACAGGTGTTCAGCACAAGTCCGTCAATGAGCACGTTGCGTGAGCGGTAGACATGAGCACCCTCGTAGCCTCTTCCGGGACGGGCTATACCACGACCAAGAATGCTTACGTCATGGCAGTTCTCTATGGGCAGGGTTCCTTCTAAATAAACGCCGCCGGCAAGATAGATTACAGTCCCGCTCTCTACCTTACCCGACTTCCATATTTTCTCCAGCTGTTCCGTTCCCTCTGTATGACTGGCTGATGGGGAAGGGGTGGAACTATAGTAGCCGGGCGGGATGTAGATGAACTTGCGTCCCAGATTTTTTGCCTCTTGTCCGGCTTCTTCCTTGCTTACTGGCGGTTTGGAAGTGAAAACGAGAAGGTTGTCGGTGATGCATCCGTCGAGTTCTACACTCACATTCTCTGGTTGGAAGAGCAGGAACTGCACGGTAGAGTCGTTCAGCACATTGGCTATTGTCCCCCGATAGTCGGGACGTATGCGAGCTGTACGGAACTTTTTTTTCTTGCTGATGACCTTTACAAAGACATCTCCCGAGAAATCAAACATACAGTAGGATATCTCGCTTACTTTGTGCTTATTGCCTCCAATAGAAGCATTCGCCTTCGCCATATAGGTATCTACCTTTGTCCATTCCTTACTTCCGCGTGACTGTACAAATACATCGTAGTCATCCTTGAGCGGTGCTCCCTGGGGCGCAGGGTAAGTGAAGAGCTGATGCAAGCGTTTTCCTTCTGCCACGCCGGCTATCTGGAATGTCCGTCCTTCTGTATTCTCTTTCATTTCGTCCCGGCGTATTGCCTTGGATTGCAGACTTAGCAGCTTCTTTGTGTAGGGCATCTGCTGTTGCTTTACTTTTGTATAATGGTCGAAGGGTTTCCGGTAGATATCCCAGATGCGTCCCCGTCCCATAGAACCGGGTTCCGTCCAGTCGTTATAGAGTCCTGTACAATCCTTCCATGTTGTGAAGGGTACATCGTATCCGAGGTTGTAGCGGGCAGCATATTCGATGCCTTTCATCAGTCGGTTATCAAGTGCACCCCACAAGTCATCGCCTTGTTCCCATGCCATCTCGCAAATATCGCACATCATCCCAAGACCAAGCTGTGCATGCCCTTGGTCACGTCCTGTCTCCTGACACTGACCGGACTGGCTGATGTATCTGGGTAGAGCACCATTATCATTGGCATATAGGAAATAATCGACGGCAGACTTGTACATCACGCTATCTTTCAGGAATATGGCACATGCCATACGTAGCCGGTTCACGATAGCACCCCAGTTTCCGTTGGCGTAAGGACTATCCGCCTCGAATTTGTTGATGGTGGGAATCATAGCCCGGCGTATCATGTCGCTCCACTCTGCCGTAGCATGCGAACGCAGCAAAGTCATTGCACGCACCAGTTGAAAACCTTGGATAGCACAGAGTGGTGCATCATGCCCGTCGAATCGCTGAAGTGTTGAGGCATAGGCATTGATTATTTCCAGCGCCTTCTCTGTATGGCCCCGTTTGGCACACTCATAAGCCGTCCACATATCCTTTTCGCTTCCACCTTTGGAAGCGCGGAACTGTCCGTCGCGTGCAACAACTTCGTATGGTCCGGCCATCTTATAATCGCTGAGATTACTTTGTGCTGAAACGGACAAGATAACGTACGATATACAATAAATGATAAGGATTAAACGACTATAGGTTCGCATGAGGCAAAATGAATTGTAGATTTAATGTGGGCAAATTTAGTTAAATTTCTGAATAATCCCTATTTAAGCCAATGAAAATTTTGATTAAAGTCAACATAAAGCCCTTAGTAAAAAAAAATGCCTCTACTATCGCGTCGAGGCATTTTTTTATTTTCTGACAAGATTGAAGGGTTTTCAGACAAGATTGAAAATAAAAAGATGACTTCCATCTGGAAAATAGGGATAGTCGGGCTTCCACATCATGATCGATGGAGCTTTCCTATAAAAAGTCGGCAAACCACAAAAAGATTCCTCAGTATCGCGCTAGTATGGAGGATTATTCATATATTTGAGCCGAAATACTGCGAAATTACTATAAATCATCTATTTTGTATGAAGAAAATAATATTCCTGCCTGCTGTATTTGCCCTGCTTCTGACCGTGCTTTCCAGTTGTGCTGTTCATCCGCAGGGTTGGAAACTTGTATGGAGAGAGGATTTCAAAGGGAAGGCGATTGACGAGACGGTGTGGTCGCGCATCGGGAAAGGAACATCGGACTGGAATGACATGATGTCGGTACGTCCGGATCTGGCTTATGTGGAGGACGGACAGCTGGTGCTCCTTGGCAAGGTGAACGATCACTCAGGAACGGAAACTACTCCTTTTGTCACGGGCGGCATTTGGAGCCAACATAAGAAGTCGTTCCGTATGGCAAGGTTTGAGATTCGTGCCCGTTTCAATAGTGTGAAAGGCTTCTGGCCTGCACTGTGGCTGATGCCTGATACGGGGATGCCCCATCCGGACTACGCCGAAATAGATATCATGGAGCACGTCAACTTCGAGACCTTGGCACATCAGACTGTTCACTCACATTACACGCTTCACATCGAGGATTCAGACAAGCCCAAACAGTCCGTTAGTTCGGAAATCAAGACGGACGAGTGGAACACGTATGCCACCGAGATCCATCCCGATAGCATCTGTTTCTTCGTCAACGGGATGAAGACCCTGACTTACCCCCGGTTAACAGGAAAGGAATATCAGTTCCCTTGGCCCCAATATCCCTTCTACATTATTCTGTCCAATCAGCTTGGAGGGCAATGGGTAGGTCCTGTGAGTGAGCCTCAACAACTGCCCTCGGAACTCCGTGTGGACTGGATTAAGGTTTATGAAAAGAAGAATTGATTCATTAAAAAAATGTCTGAGCCCCGATAGCTCAGACATTTTTTCATTTTCAGACAAGATTGAAAGGTTTCCAGACAAGATTGAAAAACCTCTAAAGACCACGCATACAACTGGTAGTTCCCAATGCGGTAATGATTGGGGACCCTCCCCCCGCCCTCCCTTTAAGGAGGGAGCTAAAGACCACGCACACAACTTGCTGTGCCCAAAGCTGTGATAGCTGCCGTTAT
>CADCIP010000040.1 GCA_902801485.1 uncultured Bacteroidales bacterium
CTGTTTATGACTCTCCACGAAATGCTCAGCATTCACGCCTTCACGCAGTCGCACGATAATGGGTTCAGATGTATTGGAACCATTTGAACAGATGAACACCGTGGAAAGGTTGCGATCCCATACTTGATTGCGGATGTCCTCCACTACAGCACGGATGCGGTAGGGCTTTTTCTTCCAACCCCCTTCCCTGTCATATTCTCTCCTAATTATGCTATGTCCCGCCACATCGATGGTGCCGAAGAGTCCCATCGCCATAGAGCGCGTAATAATGACGCTCTTGTCCCATTCGCAATCGTGGGTCAGCTCGGTGGTAGGCACCTCGGGCGTGAGCGACTGGATGCCATAGACTTCGAACGTCCGAGAATCCTTCATGAAGTAGTACCCCCATCCACTAAGAGAGTCGCCTTCATGGTAGAAGTAGTCATTCCCACCGCCGGCTCCAAAACCGAGAGGATAATAATTGGCTCGGTAAGCCAGCTCCACGTCCTCCAGCTCCTGCACCTTCTGCAACAAGCGTTCTTCCTCGTCGGGAATAGTAGTAATCTGCTGTTCCTCAATATCCAGACGGGTGACTGTGCTGGACACATTCAGTTTTACAATTCTGTCAATATCATAGCCAGGCTTCATCCGTATTACTGTGCCAGTGACCAGCACAGGGTCGAAAGCCCACCAGCAGGCAAAGGTGACGAGGATGAGTTCCAAAGCGAGCCAAGAAGCCCCCCTCCCAACCTCCCCCCGAGGAGGGAGGAGATTTATGAATGATAGTTTATTCGTTTTCATTTCTTTTGATATTATATTTCTTGTTAGTCTCTCCTCCCTCCTCGGGGGGAGGTCGGGAGGGGGGCTTTTCATTTCTTTATCATCATAGATTCAACAATCGGTTTTCTGAGACTGAGCCATGCGGGCAGGGTAGCTGCCAGTACATTCAGCAGCGTGCAGATGAGCAGGGCGATGAGGAAGATGACTGGACCGAAGAACATTTCGCCCTTGATGAGGGGCACGCTCTCGTAAAGGTTGCTGTTCGTGGAGAATATATAAAAGACCCAGTCGCGCCAGCTGTAAAGAGCTGTCCATGCCAGACATAGTCCTATGGCGCCGCCCATGAGTGTGAGCAGCAGATTCTCCATGATGACCTGCCAGAGCAATGTGCGGCGCTTGGCTCCGAAAGCCTTGCGGATAGCCATCTCGGGCAGGCGACGCTCCATGCGGCTGGCTACCATGCCGCTCAGGTTGAGAGCAGGCACAAGGAGCAGGAGCAGGATGGCTGGTACGATGTACCAGAACAGGTTCTTGTCCCAGGCTTGGAATATGCCGCCAAGTTCTTTCCATACGGTGGAGTAGTGTGTCTCAAGGCTGGCTATCATATCCACAGGCTTGTCTTTATGCATGGAGTTGTAGCGGGCCTCCACTTCCTTCAGTTCCTGCAGGAAGGCATCCCGCTTGTCGGCAGGCACCGCGAAGGATACATTCAGATTCAAGTTTATATTATATACTCCTTTGACTACCTTGCCATCTTTACCAACGAGGTGTAAGTCATCGAATAGCCCTTGGGCCTTATACGGGCACCAGATGTCGGCCACGCATTTCTCCGTGAGCGAGCTTGGCGTCTCCACCACGCCGCAGATTGTGAAGTCGCGATTGTTGACGTAGATGCGCTCTCCCACGGCTTTTGCTCCTTTGCCGAAGCGAAGTTCCGCCACCTCCGTCGTCACCACCACAGTTCTGCTGCGGTGGTCGAAGTCGTCCTGCGTGAAGGGCGCACCCTCTATGAAGTTGAATTGGTAGAAGCTGAAGAAGCCTGGTTCGGTCAGCTTTACCCGCACGCCATGGTCGTGAACATTGTCGGCAAGCTTCATGAAGGACGATGACCACAACTGCATCTCCGTCGTTGCCATTACGCACTCTGGTGTATGCATCGTCTGGAACAGGTCGCGGAATGTGTCTTCATAGATACTTTCTGTGCTAGGATGACCATCCACTTCGGTTTCGAAGTATTTCAGATAGTACGTCTTGCTCCTGTTCACCTCCGGCGCAATGTCTGCCACCTTGATATAATACACTTCGGCAATGAGCATCGTGAAGGCAATGGCGAGGGCCGTGCCGCTGATGTACATCGCAGAGTAAAGTTTCTCTTCTCGCATCATGGCGAGGGCTTGGCTTAAATATCTCATTTCACTTTCAGTTTTTCTTTTCCTTTATATTTTGTCATATCGCTGACTACCACTTGTTCGCCTTCTTGCAAACCCTCGATGACCTCGATGTAGTCGTAGTTGCATTCACCAAGCCGTACATTCTTCACTCTTAACTCTTCATCCTTCAATACGAAGAGCGTATAGTCGCCCGGGCCGCTGTAGAACGAGCCGTTCTTGATGCGAAGCACATCGTCCTTGATGCTGGTGATGACGAAGACCTCCGTCCTGAGGCCTGAGCGCAGGCGCGGATGGCTCATGTCGTCGGGCACGACGGTAAAGGTGATGGCACCGCTTTGGCTGAGAGGCGTCACGGTATTGATGGTGCCCGTCAGCCGCTCCTTGCCTATCTTGAGGAGGACAGGGCCGCCCACGTGGACGCGTTCGCTGTGGGTGTCGCTTATCTCGCACTCTGCCTTGAAGTGCCGGAGGTCGCTCACGATGGCGAGCTTCTGCCCAGCGCTAACTGTGCTGCCTATCTCATTGTTGATATAGGTCAGTGTTGCACGACGAGGCGAGCATATCTTGGCATCATCCAAAGTGCGGCGCTTCTCGGCGAGACCTTTCTCGAAGATGCCGTTTTGCAGTTGCTGCATGCGCAGGTCGGCCTGCTTTACCTTCTTCTCGTTGGCATACTGCTGGCGCAATTGGCTGAGCTGGAGCTGTGCCGTGCGAAGGGCCGTCTCTGCCTGTCGCACACGGTCGCGGGTTCCGGAACCCAGGCTATCAAGGTAAAGCTCGTTCCTGAGCTGAGCCTCCAACTGCGAGACCTTCATCTCCTCCACCTCAATCTGCATCTGTCGGTCGGAGAGCTGCGTCTCGGTATTCGCTCGGAGCTGCGCCATTTGCTGTTGGCGTATCTCGCGCTCGTCTAGGGCTTTGGCGTAGTCCGTCTCTGCCGACTGGAGATCCAGTCGTAGCAGCGGCGTGCCAATGTCCACGCTGTCGCCGCTATGGGCATAGACCTCGAGGATGCGCGAACTGATGGGCGAGACGATGACCTCCTCGAAGGCCGGCACCACCTTGCCTGTAGCCGAGACGCTGACATCTATTGTGCCACGGTCCACCTCGCTTATGATGAGCGCCTTCTTATCCAATGTCGGAATCATCTGCGTGCCGAGCCATGCAGCAATGCCCAGCACAGCGAGGAAGCCTCCTGTCCACGCCGCTGCTTTCTTTATCTTGCGTTTGCGTTGTTCGCTGACAGGAATCTGCCTGTCCATTGTCTGATTATCGTTTTTCATTGTTTTGGACCCCCTAACCCCCTTTAGGGGGAATTCAGGGGTAATTATTTATAGTTAAATATTAAATGTTAGCTCCTCACATTTCATTGATTCCCCCTAAAGGGGGTTAGGGGGTCTTTATTAGCTTCTCCACATCCTCAGTGATATCACATCCCTTCTCAAAGTCCCAGAGGGTAATGCTGCGCAACTGATAGTAGTAATACCAGTAGTCTTGCAGTTCTAAGATGCGGTCCCGTCGTGCTTGATCCTTGGCCGTAGTGGCATCCGAGAGCTCAAGCGTGCTGATGGTTCCTATCTTGAAGGTTTCCACGTCTGTTTCGTAGCGTTTACGTGCTATGGTGTCGGCTTCGCAGGCAATGCGCAACTGTTCAGCCTGGTTGTTAAATCTCTCTGTCAGGATAAAGATGTCCTGTTTGAACTCCTGTGCCTCCTTACGTAGCTGTGCTTGTTCTATCTCGCGGTTGCTTTCAGCCACCCTACGCTGGCCTTTACGCTTGCCCCAGTCCAGGATGGGAATGGAAACGCCCACCGAAATTATTTCCTTGCTCAGCAGGTCTCTGTATGCACCGCCTATGTTATCTGCCATACCCGTATAGCCCAACTGGGCATATAGGTTGATGTTGCGTCTGTTGGCCTTTGCCTGCGCCACACTATAGTCGGCCTCCAATTGCCGGCGGCGTATGGTGGTAGCATGGGCATTGTTCTCCAAGGCGTGTGTCAGCACATCGCTGTATTGCAGATGCATGGCCGGAACGGTCTCTGGTGTCTCGGGTTCTATGTCAGCCTCTACGTCCAGAAAGGCACGCAGGGCAAACTGACAACTTTGGCAACTGCTTTCGCTGTTAGTTAGGGCGCTGTGGGCTTTCAGTACGTCCAGTTTGAACTGCAGCAAATCGTTCTCGCTGATGGAACCCATCTCTCGCTTGGCCTTAGCCACCTCATAGAGTTCCTCTGCTTTCTGCAGGTTCTGGCGTGCTATACCCACCTGTTCTTTGGCCAGTAAAAGGTTAAAGAAATGGTTGATAGCCTGCATTGCCACCCGTTCCGTCTGCGACAGGAAATTAGCCTGTGCCTCGCGGTAGCGCAAAGGTTCTATGCGGCGGTTCCACCTCAGATGGTTGACGTTGAAGATAGGTTGGGAGAGGGTCAGCGCTACAGGCATGGACATAAACTGGTTGCCGCCACCTGTTCCCGACTGATGCAGGAAGTCCAGCGATGTTTCGACGGACAGCGTACCTCCTGTGGGCCAAATCTTCTGGCTTACGTAGAGCGAACCGTCCAGACCCAGGTAATCGTTTCGGACGTAGCTTACGCCTCCGTCAGCCTGCTGATAGCTGGTATAGCGCTTGTTGTAACTGGGCAATGTAGCTGAGAATGATACTTCCGGCAGCAGGTCGGCTTTGTAACTGCGCCATTGCCAGTAGGCCGACTTCAACCGTCCCAATGCCACTGCAGCATCCACACTCTGGCGACGAGCCATAGCGATGCATTCGTCCAAAGTCAGCTTCAGCGTGTCCGTCTGAGCTAATGCGCCTAGGGGAATCATGGCAATTAGGAGAGATACTATAGTCCGTAGGCTGCGGACTATGAGTCCGTCCGCTACGGACTGAGAGTCCGTCCGTGTCGGACTAAAAGTCACAATGTGTTCCAATTTCTTTGACATAGTCTAGTTTATTCATATCTCAATGCATTAACAGGTTTCCTATACATAGCAATCAGGGTAGGGATGATGATGCCCAGAGTAACAATGGCAAGCAGAAGAAGGATTTGTACAGCAGAGACAACGAGGAAATGCGGCCAGAACTGCGTTATCCATTCCGTTTCCCGACCTGACTTCAGTTCGATACCACCATCAGCAAGGCCAGAGTTGACAGCAATCTGCAGCCAGATAATCTGACCTATTAAACAAGCAATGAACGTAAGCAGGGCTGCCTCTTTCCATATCATACCGAAGATGGTACGCCGCTTAGCCCCGAAACTTCGCATGATGCCTATATCACCTGTCCTCTTACGTATCTGCAACCAGAATGTTCCGAGGGTACCAATAACAACGTTCAGCATGAAGAGACATAGAAGAATACCAATAAAGAAAAGGAAAACGGTAGTGCCGGTAATGGAATGACTATTTTCCATTCTGTCTTCGTAGATTTGTAACGATGTTACGCAATAATCATCTCTCTCAAGCCTATTTTCGACCCATTTTGCCAGGAATTCCCTGGCATTGGCTTCTGGTTTCAAACGAAGAAGTAGCATGGGCATATTATCTACTATTACAACTGGTTCGAAGATAGTATAACAATAGCGCTCGTTCGGATCTATCTTAACGTCTTTCAAAACACCCATTATCTTACAATGCTTTACGAGTGGCGGGTCTTGCTTTTCACGATTCACTACTATAGTACGCCCTACAACTTGGTCGTTGCCAAAGAGAGAGATGGCAAGGCTGCGGCTGATGACTACACCATCATTCGGACATTCTTCAGAGAGTATTTGAGTCATGGGGCTACCATCTACAGGGGTAAGTCCCTGTGTTTCGAAGTAGTGCTGTCCTGGAACAAAGTTCTGAGAATACACAGGACACGTACGTGTAGTATCGCCTTCGGGATATACTATCACATCTTGATGCCACGATCTATATCCGATAAAATCATCGGTGAAACATACCGATTGTACCTCTGGCATAGCCATCAAATATTCACGCAGGGCATAGAGATTTGCAAGGTCCTTGCCAGTTATATCGTAGTTGTAGCTAACATTGTTATTTTCCTTTTTTGTGATGTGTGCCACATATCCTGTAACCAGATGTTCTCGTTCAAATTCTCCGTCCGCACGGCAGATGTAGGTATTGTATCCTATCATTAGAGTGTGATCTACAAAATAGAAGCTCAGCAGGCTGATGAGGGCGATTTCTGCGATGAGCCATCCGTTTTTCTTACGATGCGCCCAGAATGTCTTTATGGTCTGTCTCATCTTTTCTGATTTAGTGATTCAACAATTGGATTATTCAGCGTACGCCACGCAGGGATGAGTGCAGCCATCAGGTTGAGCACTACACAACAGAGGAAGCAAATCAGGAACAGCTTAGGCGTGAAAAACATGGCAAACTCCATTCCAGCATCCGTGATAGCATTGGCTTGTCTTTCCGTTTGGTTTTGGAATAATACTGTCATGAACACCGTACTGTTACGGAGAATATTGACAAAGAACCACGAGATTACCCACCCTACGGCTCCGCCACAGAGTGTCAGTACCAGATTCTCGTTAATGACCTCACGCAGCAACGTGCTACGTTTGGCACCAAAGGCCTTGCGAATACCCATTTCCGGAAGACGTGACTCCATGCGGTTACTGACAAGGCCACTCAGATTGATAGCGGGCAGCAAGAGGAAAATCAGTATCAAAAGGGTTATTGGAATATAAAAGATAGTTTTGACTACTGCATCTGATCCCTCTTCTCCTAATCTGAATTGTTGAAAGAAGTTGCTTCGTGCACTCAATTCACATTCTATATTCTCGCCAGTTTGAATATTAATCTGGTTGCAATAAAATTTAAACAGCGGTTCTGCTTCGTTTAGGAAATCCTGACGCGTATAACCCTCACGAAGAAGAATACGTGTAGTAAGAGATCCGGCATAGGTGACCATTGGCAACATGCTATTGTGTTCTATATACTCCTGCCTGGACGGTTCTGACGTGTAAGGATAAAATATATCTGCCACAGCATTTTCCGATAGGGTACATACCGGCTTGATAATACCCACCACATGATATAGATTGAGCGTTCCTCCGTTTTCTTTTATTTGCAGCTTCTTTGCCACATTTTCCGTAACAACACAAACACGTTCACCGTTTCTGAACTCCTTTTCCGAGAATGGCCGTCCATCAACAAATGTAAAGTCATATAGGCGGAAAAATTCATGATCGCACCATTTTGCGGCAACGTAACAGGGGTTCTCCCCCTTCGGATAAATAGATTGACTTGTATTGTAGAATCCTGTAGCTAATTCAACGCTTCTCATTTTTCTAAAACAGGAGTCAAGGGCTAAGGTGGAGAATTCTGTATAGATTGATCTTACATTCTCACTCTTAAATCTCATGTTTAGATACAGCGTCCGGCTGCGGTTCACCTCTGGCTTAATGTCAGTCAGTTTTATGTTCAACACTATCACAACCACCATGGCCGAGGCGATGGCGACAGCTGTGCCCGCGATATAGATGGTGGAGAACAGCTTGTCGGCACGCACCAACGCAATCGCATGGCGCAGAAATAGAAAGAACTTACTCAGCATATAAATCGTAAATTGTAAATTGTCAAATCGTAAATTACATGATTTGTCGTCCATCGAGGAACTTGATGATGCGGTCTGTCTGGGCGGCCTGCTGTTCGTTGTGTGTTACCATTACGATGGTGCGGCCGTCCTCTCGGTTCAGCTTGTGCAGCAGTTCCATAATCTCGGCACCCATCTTAGAGTCGAGGTTACCTGTCGGCTCGTCGGCAAGGAGAATCTCGGGGTTGCCGATGATGGCGCGGGCGATGGCGACACGCTGACACTGACCGCCTGAGAGCTGAGTGGGACGATGCTTCATGCGATGACTGAGGCCCACACGTGCAATGACCTCCTTGGCGAGGCGCAGACGCTCGCTGCTGCGTACACCACGATAGATAAGGGGAATCTGCACGTTGTCCAGTACGTTGAGCGTTGAGATGAGGTGGAAGCTCTGGAACACGAAGCCCAGCGTCTTGTTGCGAATCTCTGCCATCTGGTTGTCGGAGAGCTTCGGGTCAATCTTCGTGCCGCAGAGTTCGATGGTGCCGCTCGTGGGTTCGTCCAAGAGGCCCATAATGTTGAGGAGCGTAGATTTGCCGCAGCCGGAGGGTCCCATGATGCTCAGGAACTCGCCCTTCTGCACTTCCAGGTTCACATTCTCCAACGCCTGTGTCTCCACTTCGTCAGTACGATAGATTTTGTTAATGCCAGTGAGCCTAATAACAGCCCCCTCCTGACCTCCCCCTTGGGGGAGGAACTCAGATGTTGTTAGACTTGGTTGATTCTGCTTGTTTACATTCTGTTCGGTGTTCATAATCATATTATTTTAATGGTTTATAATTTCTTTGATTAGAAGTTAAAGAAGTTAGAGAAGTTATCGGCCTTTCGGCCTGAGAAGTTAAAGACGATGGTTTTACACGCACATAACGTTTAGCGGTTAGTGGTTAGCGGTTAGCGAATCCGTATTTCGTTTATCGTTTGGCCACTAGTTCCCCTCTCCTCGGAGCGAATGGGGTCTTTAGAGTAGCCACTAAATGTGGCTGCGGCCCCACAGAGGGGAGAGAGTTCCCACTCTCGACGGTGTTCGGGGTTAGGGGTGAGGCTTCTGTTACTCTTCTCTTAACGATTCTGTTATTCTTGTATTGATTATCTTCAGGGCAGGAATCGTGGTGCCGATGAGGACGGTACATAATATAATAATGTACACCACGCCGGAGACGATGAGGAAGTGCGGCCAGAAGTGATCGACCCAAGTGAGGTCAGAGAGAGGCGGCATGTTCAGTTGCGAAGTGTACATGTTGAAGGTCTCGAATCCGCCTTGCGTCTCGTACCCGCTATGGGCATAGTTCAGATAGATGATGCAGCCGATGACGACGGCAACGGTAGCCATTAAAGCTCCCTCGGCAAGGAACGACAGCAGCAGGCGCACCTTCGTTGCTCCGAAGGCACGCCGCACGCCGCATTCCTCGGTCCGACGCTTGGCCTGCAGCCACACTGTACCAATGACGGCCAGGCTCAGGTTCACGAGGAAGAAGAAGGCCAGAGCGAGGTTCATGTTCGTCTCCTGCGGCAGACCATCCTGCAGGTCGTCAGCCAGAAGTGAGTCCTCGTAGGGCATGATCTTGCTGATACGCATGAAGGGTGTCTTTGCCAGAGCCATGACGTCGCCGGCATGTTCGTTTACATATCGCGCCGGCTTCACGCCTTTCCTGAGGCGAAGCACAAGGTATTTGGTATAGTAGTCGACCTGGGTTGGGGTGTAGAGCGTGCTGCGGGTGGAGCCGAAGCGCTCATGCTGCACGTCCTCTACCACGCCGGCCACCGTCATGGGCTCCGGCGTGTTCTCTCCCTGACCTGGCTCCGTGATGCTTCGACCGACGACGCCTTCCGTCGTGCCGAAGATGGCTTTGGCTGCCGACTCGGAGAGCACCACCTGCCGCGACGTCCTTGTCAGCTCCGAAAGCTCTTCCGCTGAGGGGCTGCCCGGCAAGGTCCTGAGGCCGTAGGTCTCGAAGAAATGCCAGCCTTCGCAGAAGGTGATGCTGTAGATACCTATCGTGTCATGCTCCAGGCAAATGAGCCGCTGGCTGCCGTATCTGTGTGAAATTGTCGAATAAGGGTACTCGTAGCCATAGACATTTTCTACGTCATCCGTGGCTTTCAGTTTCTCTGCGAACCTCGGCAAGAATTCGTTCACACGTTCTATAGCGACGGAGGAGTTTGTGCCGTCGGTGTCGTATATCCGCGTCACCTCGGCCAGGACGAGGCGGTCGCTGTCGTAGCCCACCGGCTGGTTCATGTAGTAGAGGTTCACGACAGCCGGGTCCACGACGACCCAAGCGACGACGGTTATCACGACGAGTTCGAGGAAGAGCCAAATAGCCCCCCTCCCAACCTCCCCCCGGGGAGGGAGGAGATTTATGAATGATAGTTTATTCGTTTTCATCTCTTTTGTTGTTATATTTCTTGTTAGTCTCTCCTCCCTCCTTGGGGGGAGGTCGGGAGGGGGGCTCTATCTCTTTTCCATCATAGATTCAACAATAGGTTTCCTTAAACTAAGCCAAGCCGGCAATAACGCGGAAAGCACGTTCAGCACAAGTATGGCGGCAAAGGCTCCGACGAAGAGCAACGGAGCGAAGAGCATCTCGCCCGTGACGATGGGCGACGAACCGACGGCGCTGCTGTCGAAGAACAAGCCCAGCAGGTCTGAGCGGAAAGCATAGATGCTGAGCCAGGCCACGATGAGACCGATGAGGCCGCCTATGCCGGTGAGCACAAGATTCTCCATGATGACCTGCCAGAGCAAGGCGGAGCGACGGGCGCCGAAGGTCTTGCGGACTGCCATCTCTGCTTTGCGTCGCTCCATCCTGCCTGCCACGATGCCGCACAGATTGAGCGCCGGCACGAAGAGCAGAATGAAGAGCAGGCCGGCGTAGTGCTTCACGACCTGCCAGGTGGACACGTCCTCGAGCAACGAACCATTGGAGCACTCGTTCCGCAAGGTGTGCATCGGGTGCGTCTCCATGGCGTTTGTCAGCCGGACAGTCCTTGTTGCGCCTTCCTCCATCCAGCCGACGCGAATCGCTCCCGACTGCGTGAGCCGCGCCGCAACCTCGTCCAGTTCGCGCTTGAGGGCTTGCAGTTGCTTGCCGTCCTTTACCGTCAGCACGATGCCAAGCGAGCCGCAGTAGGGATTGCCGCTGTGTGCGGTCTGTCGAAGCGTATAGGGCTTGAAGACCTGTATATGGCTGTCGGGCGTCAGACTGCTCGTGCCGCGCACCACACCCACGACGCGCACCGCCTCGCGGTTCTCGGTCTCCACCGTCCCGCCCACGGCTTTCACGCCCCGACCGAAGTAGCGCTCGGCAAAGTCATGGCTGACGACGCAGACCTTCTCGCGGTTCTCTACGTCCTGCTCCGTGAGCGGCCGGCCCTCGAGGAACTCATATTGGTAAATCTTGAAGAAGTCGGCGTTCGTGTAGTCGGTGATGGCCTCGATGTACTCCTCCTTTCCCTTCACGGCACATTCGTTGCCGAAGTCCGAAATCCTCCCCGACCCTATCATCGCGAGCGTCGGGGCGCAATACTCGTAGTTCTTCGATGGCAGGAGCCACTCCTCGAATGCCTTCTCGCTGAAGCTATAGCCTGTCATGCCCATTGTCTTGCCGTCCTTCTCCATCTGAACCTCAATCATGTTCAGATAGACTGTCCGCGGGCGGTTCACCTCTGGGTAGATGGGTGCCAGCTTGATGTAATAAACCACCGCCATCACCATCGTGAAAGCAATTGCCATTGCCGTTCCTGCAATGTGTATGGCAGAGAACAGCTTTTCTTCGCGCATCATCAATAATACTTGTCTAATGTATTTCATTTGCAATTTACTTTTAAGCAATCCACATTATATATAGCAAGAAGCGTGCCAAACTCGTAACTCTCTGAAAATCAGATATAGGATCAAAAAGAAGTGTCCATTTCCGGACACTTTGTTTGTTCGGAAACGGACACTTGATTCACTTCTGATGTATCTGTCATTTCTATGGTTGAACGGTTTGTATATGTGTTAGCCATAACAGAAGAGAATATTCACAACCTTAACTTTTCTTAACTCGACAATATGAAGATTATAACCGGAAAAGACGTATTTTTGTCATTAAAATAATCATTTATATTAATAACTGAAGTTTCGGAAGTAAAAATGGAAGTTAAATTGGAAGTTATAAAAGGACAATACCATATAGGCAGACAGCATCCAACTCTATCGTCCAGCCAGTTTGCTGGCTTAAATTCCTGCGCGTAGCGCATAACTCCCTATTTAACTTCATCTTATAACTCCAGAAACTTAAATTGATAAGGATATGAAAAAAAATGTATTGAAAGTGGCCTTCTTGGCCCTGGAAATGATGCTTTGCACCCATGCAAATGCACAGTTGAGTGATATACTGAAGAATGCCGCCGGTACAGCCATAGACCAGGCAACAGGCAATTCCACTATCGGAAAAGTTGCAGGCGACCTGCTTGGCAACCTGTTAGGTACCACCGATGTATCGGAAAAGAGTCTGGTTGGCACTTGGACTTATTCCCAACCTGGCGTAGCCTTTGAGAGTGAGGATGTATTATCCAACATAGGCACCAGCGTAGTTAGCAGCAAGGTGGAGAAGACTATGCAGAACGGCCTAACCAAGGTGGGCTTTACAAGCGGCAAGGTAGTAATGACGTTAAACGAGGACAAAACAGGGACAATTACATACAACGGAAAGTCTGCAAAGATTAACTGGGCTGTTGATGGCACAAATCTGAAACTGACCTTTCCCCTGCTTAATCAAGGTGTTACCATGAATACTAAACTGACGGGTAATGAACTTCAGGTAGCGATGAAATCCGATAAATTGCTGTCACTGGTCAATGCCATCACATCAAAAGTCGGTACCGTTAACAGCACATTAGGCACCCTGAATACCCTGACCAAGAACGTAAAGGGAATGTATATGGGATTGAAATTTACGAAGAAATAAGACCAGCCCCCTCCCCGTCCCTCCCCCGAGGAGGAGGGAGTAAGAGGCGCTTCTTATACCAGAAAAGGTTAGACAATTGTCTAACCTTTTCTGCGTTTATATAGAAAAATGTCAAGGAAATATCCCCCTCCTCCTCGGGGGAGGGACGGGAAGGGGGCTTTTTATTCCTCTTTCATCAGATCCTCGAAGAACTTATCCAGATCTTCCTCGAAACCTTCCAGCAACTGATGGTCTAAGACCACCGTCTCTTCCTTATCTATAATAACAAGGTCCTGCAGCGTTTCGTGATCCTCGTCTATCAGCACAAAGGAGAAAGGCTGCAGGATACTCATCTTCTCCACTTCAGGACGCAAGTTCTGAATACACTTGCGCAGGATAGAAGCTACCTGATCATAGAAGTCCTCCTCCTTGCTCTTTATCCATTCCTCTACCACACAACGGTCCAACTCTTCGTCGTCATCGTTGTAGGTGCGTATCTCACCCGTGTAATTACTAACCAGCATGTGTATGTCGGTCATCAAAGGATCAGCATCCTGTGGGAACTTGGCAATCACCTTCCTAAGTGCTCGCTCAATCTGCTGAATGGTTTGCTGTGAAGCTTTCATGGAGTTTTGCTTTAATTTTAACGTAAACGATAACGATAACGTTAACTAATATTTCTCAATTCTCAATTTATTAAAGGTTCTTTCCGTGACAGTTCTTGAACTTCAGGCCACTGCCGCAAGGACAGGGATCGTTACGTCCGGGCAACTTCTCTGCACGCATAGGCTGGACTGGCTGACGGTCGCGGGTATCGCGAGCTGCTGCCTGCTGCTGACCTGCATCGGTAAGCTCACCACGAGACTCCTGAGTACGAACACGCTCCTGACGAGGCATCTCCTGCTGAGGAGCCTCCTGAATCTGCAACTCAGGAACCATGGCACGCATAATGACGGATACCGTGCGGTCGTTGATGCGGTTAACCATATCATCGAAGAGTTTCACACTCTCCAACTTGAAAATCAACAGGGGATCCTTCTGCTCGTAGCTGGCATTGTGGACACTGTGTTTCAGTTCATCCAGAAGACGGAGGTTCTCCTTCCAGGCATCATCTATTGTATGCAGGATAAGAGCCTTGTGGAAAGACGTTACCACGCTGCGAGCCTGTGTATCGTATGCCTCCTTCAGGTTAGAAGGAATATTGTACTGACGCTTACCTGCCAAGACGGGGAACATCATATTCTCGTACATCTGGCCCTGAGGACCTTCGTAAACCAGCTTAACCACCTTATAGGCATTAGCAGCCATGATGTCTGTCTTCTGGCCGAACCGCTTCAATACCTCTTGATATACTTCTTCCTCCAACTCTGGAAGACGACCACTCTCGAACTTTTCCTGTGTGAGAGGGAACTCCATAGCCATAATCTCGAGGAAGCACTGCTGGCAACCAGCAAAATCATTGTTCTCCATGATGTTGCAAACGCGGTCCCAAATCATATCGCTGATATCCATACCCAAGCGCTCACCCATCAATGCATGACGACGCTTTTCGTAGATAACGGTACGCTGTTTGTTCATCACATCGTCATACTCCAACAGACGCTTACGAACACCAAAGTGATTCTCCTCGACCTTCTTCTGGGCATTCTCGATGCTGCGGGTAATCATGCTGTGCTCTATCATCTCGCCTTCCTTGAAGCCCAAACGGTCCATAACGCGGGCTATACGCTCACTGGCGAAGAGTCGCATCAGCTTATCCTCGATAGATACGAAGAAGACGCTGCTACCCGGGTCGCCCTGACGACCGGAACGACCGCGCAACTGACGGTCAACACGACGGCTTTCATGGCGTTCTGTACCGATGATGGCCAAACCACCTGCAGCCTTCACCTCGGGAGTAAGCTTGATATCGGTACCACGACCTGCCATATTGGTGGCAATGGTAACAGTACCCAGCATACGCTCTACGGGCTGTCCGTCCTCCATAACTGTTGTAAGCGTGCTGGTACCTGCCTTGGCTACGATATCAGCCTCCTTCTGGTGCAACTTGGCATTCAGCACCTGATGTGGTATCTTGCGCATTTGGAGCATCTTGCTCAGCATCTCGGAAATCTCAACGCTGGTAGTACCTACCAAAACAGGACGTCCGCTATTGCGCATCAGCTCCACTTCCTGGATAACGGCCTTGTATTTCTCGCGCTGTGTACGATAGACACGGTCGTTCATATCAATACGTATTACCTCGCGATTGGTGGGCACCTCCACGACATCCAACTTATAGATATCCCAGAACTCACCAGCTTCGGTAATAGCAGTACCCGTCATACCAGCCAACTTATGGTACATACGGAAGTAGTTCTGGAGGGTAATGGTGGCATAGGTCTGTGTGGCAGCCTGCACCTTAACATGCTCCTTGGCCTCGACTGCCTGATGCAAGCCATCGCTCCAACGACGGCCTTCCATGATACGACCCGTCTGCTCATCGACAATCTTAATCTCGCCATCCTGAATCACGTACTCATCATTCAGGTTGAACATCGTATATGCCTTCAGCAGCTGCTGGATGGTATGTACACGCTCGCTTTTGGCTGCATAGTCATTGAAGACCTTATCCTTGGCTTCTATCTTCTCCTCTGGAGTCAGATTAGTAGAATCTATCTTGTGCATTTCTGAACCGATATCAGGAAGAATGAAGAGATCGGCATCGTTTACCTGAGAGGCCAGCCACTCATTACCCTTGTCAGTAAGGTCCACGCTATTCTGCTTTTCATCAACAACGAAGTACAAGGGGTCCGTAGCCTCGTGCATACGACGGTTGTTGTTCTCCATATAAATCTCCTCTGTGGTAAGCATACCAGCCTTTATACCAGGCTCAGAGAGAAATTTGATAAGAGGCTTGTTCTTGGGCAATGCCTTGTGAGAACGGAAGAGCGAGAGGAATCCCTCGGTAGTCTTCTGCTTATCACCCTCGTCGGCACCTTCCGAGATAAGCTTCTTGGCATCAGCCAGATACTGGGTTGCCAACTGGCGCTGTACATTTACCAAACGCTCTACCAAGGGCTGATACTCCTCGAACTGCTGGTCATCGCCCTTGGGCACAGGACCACTAATAATAAGAGGTGTACGGGCATCATCAATGAGGACTGAGTCCACCTCATCCACAATAGCATAATTATGAGAACGCTGCACCAAATCCCTGGGATCCTGGGCCATATTGTCACGCAGATAGTCGAAACCGAACTCGTTGTTGGTACCAAAGGTAATATCTGCCATATAAGCCTTACGACGGGCCTCGCTATTGGGCTGGTGCTTATCAATACAATCCACACTCAAGCCATGGAACATATAGATGGGTCCCATCCACTCAGAGTCACGCTTGGCCAGATAATCGTTCACCGTTACTACGTGAACACCGTTACCGGTAAGGGCATTCAGGAAGACGGGGAGTGTAGCCGTAAGAGTCTTACCTTCACCCGTGAACATCTCGGCAATCTTACCCTGGTGCAGTACCGTACCTCCGAAGAGCTGTACATCAAAGTGTACCATATCCCATAACGTGTCGTTACCACCGGCTACCCAATGGTTGTGATAAATGGCCTTGTCACCTTCTATCTCAACAAAATCATGGGTGGCAGCCAGTTCACGGTCGAAGTCGTTAGCTGTTACCTCTATCACGCCATTCTCGGCATGAGCCAGACGGTCTGCCGTACTTTTCACTATGGCAAAAGCCTCAGCACGAGCCTCATCAAGGGCTTTCTCCAAAACTTCCAGAACATCTTTTTCTAACTTATCAATCTGATGAAAGATAGGAGCACGGTCCTGAATCTCGGTATTGGGAATACGGTCTTTGAGTTCCTGAATCTGAGCACGCAATTCGCTGGCAGAGCCCTGAACACGTTCTCTTAATTGCTTGGAACGGGCACGCAGTTCATCATTGCTGAGTGCCTGAATCTCAGGGTAAATTTTCAGAACGTCCTCTACCAGAGGGCGATAAGCCTTAAGGTCGCGCGACTTCTTGTCACCAAAAATCTTAACTAATATCTTTGCTATATCCATAATCTGTATTTTAAACGATAACGTTAACGTCAACGTCAACTGTTTTTATTCTTAATCTTATTCTATTTTTAAACGATAACGATAACGTTAACGATAACTGTTTTTTCAACGATAACGATAACGTTAACGATAACTTTTTTTAATCTCTAATCTCTCAACTCTAATCTCTCAACTCTAATCTAATAATTCAGCGGAGCCTGAGAGCAGCCATTCGGTGCACGTATTCGTAGTGCCTTTGAAATAGTAGGCGCTACCCTGTCTATACTGACAGGAATATGAACTTTTTCCGGGGCAACACCACATCCGAAAAGGAAGAGGGGGAAGCCCATATATGATTCGCGGGCAAAGGTTTGCTCCAGCGTGTCTTCGTTCTTCAGGTTCCAACCAGGCGAAACCTGTATGGTAATATCCCCTGAGCATTTGGGGTTGTATGCATTACGCAGTTTGCTGATGCCGGGTGTCCACGCTCCAAGAGCCAGACGCTGACTGGTATAGACATCCTTAACGCCACTCAGTTGGATAAGGAAATCACTGCTGCGTTCCAGCACTTCTGTCAGGTTCAGATTCTTGCTCTCTATCAGTTTCAGGTTCAGGTATATTTCATTACCCATTACCGTCTCTACGTAATCTCCCTGACCGTAAACGGCAATGAGATACATATTGAGCAAGAGCTTAGCCTTGGTAATGGAGAAAGTTCCCGTAGGTATGCGATAGAGGCTGAGGTCCTTGGCATCCTCACTGTCGGAATAACCTGTACTGGTAACCACAAACAGTGCCCTGTTCTTTCCTACCTTATTTTCTACTGCATTGATAAGTTCCTCCAGCTGACGATCCAGACGTGCATAAGTATCCTGAACCTCCATGGCAAATTTGGAGTCGGATTCATGGTCAAGCCCACCAGCATAATAGGTAAGATTCAGCATATCCGGTACACCGTCAGTACCAATACTGGTTTTATCGAGAAGTTCCTTAACGAGCAGGTTTACCTCATCGTTCACACACGAACTGGCCTTGAACTGTCGAAACTTCCTATCACCGCTGAACTTATGATTGAAAGGCTTCTTGCTACCTTCGAAAACAAAATAGCTGAAATTGACCACCTCGTCGTTGAGCGGTTTCCATACAATGTTACCAATACGCGATGCAAGGGGATTATTGTTATCGAAGTCCGATGCCCAGCTGGGCAAGGCACCATAATAGGATGTGCCCGACACACGGCCTGTCCAGTCGTCTAGCCATATAGCAGCGTCGGCAGCATGACCGGCAGAAAGAATGGCGGCATCGCGGTTTGGAGCAATAGAGAGCACTACACTCTTTCCTTCGCTGGCAACCTTCAGTTCGTCACCGATGGTAGAGACAGCAAGGTGCTGAGGCGAAGATTTATCCAGCGTATAAACCCCATTGTACTTATTATCATCTACACAAAAAACAGGTTGAAGGGTCTGGCGATCCAACCAGCGTTGTCCGATAATGCCATTTTCGTAGGGACTGGTTCCGGTAACAAAACAAGCAACGGAAGACGCAGCATCAGGACCATCGAAAGGATATTCAGCCTGTGTGTACATACGCCCTTTCTCCATCAGACGGGCAAAACCACCCTGCCCGTATAGCGGAGAGAAAGCTTCGAGATAATCGGAGCGGAGCTGGTCAATCATGACATTCACAACCAAGCAAGGGACATCCGAGGCGGTTTGTGCCTCAGCTCCCATGATGGCAAGCAATGCCATGAGCGATGTTATGAACCTATTTCCTTTTGGCGTCATATATTGTTGTTCTTACGGTAATATAAGTAATAACTTATAGGCCTTGTGAGCAAAGATAGCGCCAAAGGTACAACTAATTTTCCGAATTCTTGTGGCATCCAGGGAGAAAATACCAAAAAAGTGGATAAAATGACAAAAAACACTGCATGCCATAGGGTCTTCCTACGTTTGAATGCAGCTTTTATTACCATTGGAAGAGCAATCAGGGCTATTGGATTAAGAACCCAAATCTGCCAGTTACTGTCAACCGCCGGGTGCTCGGAAAAGAAAAACATAAAAAGAAGCAGCAAGCCTGCCGCTCCTTGTCCCAAAAGCAACACAGCATCCCACAGCCAGAATTGCCAATTCAGCCAACGCTCGAACAGAAGAACAAGTAAAGAGAATCCCAACAAAGCAAACATAGCCTGAATGGGAGTCAGAGGAAATTCCGGCTTTATGTTCTGGTGTTTCTTCTGTAAAAGTATTTCGGTAGAAGAAACCAACGGACGCTTATCGTTGTTTTCCGCATAGATGAAAGCGTTTCCGGCATACCTGAGCATATACTCCGGAGCAAACATGGCAGCACGGGCACACAGAGGAGTATCCACCGCAGCTCCAAGGAGAATGTCGTTTCCCTCCTGTGCCCAAGGATGATTCTCTGTATATTGATGCAACATCTCCCGATAAGTATAAAGAGGAATACTGTCTGGATAAACCACACGACCTTCCACACATTGTTCTATTGCATCCCTAACTTTTGTAGTACAATTATTGTAAAGAAAATTATATCTGTACTGCCGGTTCTCCGGTTTACAGTCTTCAAGCATTTTACAATACAGAAGGTTGGCTTCCTGAGGCGTCAGATTCAGCACCTGGGCAGTAATAGACGAGCCGCGCTCTTCATACTCACGGGTGAAATACTGCCAAGGAATGGGAACAACCATATAATCACATTGTCCTCGGACAAAACGCCACACAAAATGAGGCTGTTTGAAAGAAAAAACCCCATAGTTAAAAACCAGATCCTGATTGGCAGAAAAATTCTGAAGGCGAAGGGCCGTATGACCATATAAGGCATAAACCTCCTGACCAGGAGAACATGTTATCAGACTGGCCCGGATGCTATCCATCTGCTGGGCATACCCCTGCAAAAAGAAAAGCAATAATGCCAAAAACAAAAGCGTTCGTCTTAAAATCATGGCACAAAAGTAAGTCTTTTTTGTAAAAAGAAGGCATCTTTTGACCATATTTTTGCTAAGGAATGTAAAACTTTCAGTTTTGTTGTTTATTATCTCAATTAATTATTGTACCTTTGAGCCCGTGAAATTAATAATTGACATAGGCAATACCGTTGCCAAATTAGTAGCCTTTGAGGGAGAAGAACCCATTGAGGAGGTAAAAACAAGTAACGAGACACTGGCCGGACTGCCAGCGTTTGCCAGCAAATACCACTTTGACTGTGGCATTGTGGGATCTGTTATAGGTATCCCAGAAGGAGTGGAAGACATGCTAACCAGCATGCCTTTCCCCATTCTTCGCTTTACGCCAGACACACCCATTCCCATTTGCAACAAATACAAATCGCCCTATACCTTAGGTTCCGACCGTTTGGCTGCTGCCGTGGGTGCCAGTATTCTGAAGCCAGATAAGGATATCCTCATCATAGATGCCGGAACCTGCATTACATACGATGTGATAGATGCCAAGAAGAATTACTGGGGCGGCAACATAGCTCCAGGCATGCAAATGCGACTTCATGCCCTGCACGAATACACTGTTAGGCTACCCCTTGTTCAGGCTGAAGGCGAGGTTCCCGGTTTGGGCTACAACACCGAGACAGCAATCCGATCCGGTGTACTACGTGGCATGAAATACGAGATAGAAGGTTATATCAAATCCATGCGATCCAAATATCCCCACCTGCTGGTATTCCTTACAGGAGGCGACAAGATCAACTTCGACTCAAACATCAAAAACAGTATCTTTGCAGACAAATTCATAGTTTCAAGAGGACTCAACAAGATATTAGACTATAATCATGATAAAATTTAGCAAAATAGCAGCTTTCATACTGGCGTGCACGATGTGTACAAATATTTGGGCACAAAGTAACGGAAGCAGTTCTTCTTACTCACGCTTTGGTTTGGGATCGCTGGAGAACCAGTCCCAAGGATTCAACAAAGCCATGGGCGGTGTAGGACTGGGATTCCGTGGCGGCAGCCGTATAAACACACAAAACCCAGCTTCATACTCTGCCATAGACTCCATAACCATTCTGTTGGACGTAGGCATGACTGCAGCCTTCGGCAATATGAAGCAAAACGGCAGCAGCGTTAATATCTACCAATGCAAACTGGATTACGTAAACATCGGACTGAGGCTGTACCGAAAACTGGGTTTATCCGCAGGTTTTATGCCTTACACCACTATTGGCTACGATTTTACCACTTCAAGTAAAGTAGCCACCGACCCCAATACACTACAGACCATCACCAGTATCACCAATTATAGCGGTGACGGAGGTTTGCATCAGGCCTATCTGGGATTAGGATACAAGGTGTACAAGGAATTGTCTGTCGGTGCAAACGCAAGCCTTATCTGGGGCAATTACGTTCACACCATTCTGCAAGGCTATTACTCTGGAGGGGCTTCATCCTCCGACTACAACGGACTCAATTCGATAGAGAGTGCAGAAATAAGAACATGGAAACTGGATTTGGGTGCCCAATATCCCTTTAGACTGACTCCAAACGATGTGCTGACAGTTGGTGCCACAGCAAGTTTTGGCCATAAAATAAAAAGCGATGCCACACTAATCCGTTTTACAGATAAGCAGGACGAAGATGTTTCGAATGACACTGTGCCCAATGCTTTCGACCTCCCATACACCTTTGGCTTGGGAGCAGCATGGAACCACAAAGACAAACTGCAGGTGGGGCTGGATTTCAAACAGGAAATGTGGGGGAACTGCCGTTCACCGCAAATGGTTTCCGTTGGAGGCATCCCCAGATTCGACTCCCAGACCGGAACATACAAAAACCAATTCAAGATTGCCGTGGGAGCACAATACACCCCAAACAGGTATGGCAACCATTACTGGAAAGTTATCCAATACCGCATTGGAGCCAATTATTCTTCACCATATCTGAATATCAACGGACAGAATGGACCCAAGGAGTTTTCTTTGACAGCCGGATTCGGACTTCCGATTCTTAACAACCGTACGACCTTCGTGAACGTGGGATTTGAATGGCTCAGACGTTCCCCCAGTGCCGCCAACCAGATAACGGAAAACTACTTCATGCTGAACCTGGGAATCACCTTCAACGAGGAATGGTTCAGGAAATTTAAGATTCGGTAATTTAGTACACACAGATATTGAATTTACATAGAATCATAATTCTTTGCAGCCTTGTATCTGCCGTTGGAATCACCTTCTCATGCAGTCCCAGAGTGGAACATGTGGCAGAAGCCCTGAGCGATTCCGACTCACTCCTCAATTTGCATGCAAGAGGGGTGAACACGTTTATATCCGATTCCGGTGTCTTACGATACCACATGGTGGTAGAGGAATGGGATATCTATAACGGAACAGACGGGAAAGCACCCACATGGAAATTCCTCAAGGGGTTACTGATGGAACGATATGACAAGGATTTCCATATCGACCTATACGTACAATCCGACACAGCATACCTGCACGAGCAACACCTGTGGGAACTTAGAGGGCGCGTGGTGGTAAGAAACATCAAAGGCGATGTTTTCCGAACGGAAGAACTCTTCTGGGATTTGAACAAGCACGAGATGTGGAGCTATAAATATATACGTATAGTGACACCCGAACGAGAACTGGAAGGAACAGAATTCCATAGCAACGAACAGATGACACAATACTCTGTAAGCAATTCCATTGGCGCCTTCCCCATCACGGAAAAAGAGAACGAGGACGGGAACGGGAACGAAAGCGATAACGATAACGATAACGGGAACGGGAACGAAAACGGGAACGGGAACGGGAACGGGAACGGGAACGAAAATAAGAAGGATTCTGTTATTCCATCAGAACCTGTCAAACCGCATTCCAAACAAATGAGGTTCCTGCCCGCCCCCAACAAAAGATAGCCACAAAAGATTTAGCCCAACCTAAACAATTACATACAAGAAAACAATGTACACCGAAAGTACTCTAATCATTGAAACCCTGATAGCCCTTCTGTTCTCAGCATTCTTCTCCGGGATGGAGATTGCCTTTGTTTCCAGCAGCAAGCTACGCTTTGAGATGGAACGTGAGCAAAGGGGCTTCACATCAAGACTGATTGACACCTTTTACCAACATCCCAACAGCTTCATCTCCACACTGCTGGTAGGAAACAACATAGCACTGGTCATCTACGGCATACTGATGGCAAGGCTCATTAATGCATACATACTCATTCCCTTAGGCATCCACCAAGAATTGGGAGACTGCCCCAACGAGGTCATCTGCCTTCTTATCCAAACCATCTTAAGTACACTGATTGTCTTGGTAACAGGAGAATTCCTTCCCAAAACACTCTTCAAGCTGAACCCCAACAGAATGATGAACGTCTTTGCCGTTCCTGCATATATCTTTTACATCATCCTGTGGCCCGTCAGCAAATTCACTTCAAGCGTCAGCAAGCTGCTGCTCAGAATTATGGGACAGAAGGTAAAAAAGACAAAAAAGGAGAAAACCTTCAAAAAGGTCGATTTGGACTACCTAATCCAAAGCAACATAGAAAATATCGAGGACGAAAAGGAGATCGAAGAAGAGATAAAAATCTTTCAGAACGCACTGGGATTCAGCAATGTAAAAGTGCGCGACTGCATCGTACCACGTACAGAAATAGATGCTGTAGATGAAGATACCGAACTAAGAATACTAAGAGGGCATTTCATCGAGAGCGGACATTCGAAAATCATTGTTTACAAAGGCGATATCGACAACATTACAGGCTACATACATACAGCCGAGATGTTCCGGCTGAAAGAGAACGACGACTGGCGGAAAAGCATAAAGGAAATCCCCATCGTTCCGGAAACAATGAACGCCCAGAAACTCCTAAGCATATTCACTGCAAAGAAGAAGTCTATTGCCGTAATCGTAGATGAGTTTGGAGGTACCAGCGGCATAGTAACCCTTGAAGACCTGGTCGAGGAAATCTTCGGAGAGATAGAAGACGAGCATGACAGCACCAACTATGTAGCCCGCGACTTGGGCAACAACGAATACCTGCTATCTGCCCGCATAGAGATTGCAAAAGCAAACGAATTGTTGGGACTCGACCTTCCCGAAAGCGATGATTATTTGACAGTTGGAGGGCTCATTCTGCACGAATACCAAAGCTTCCCCAAACTGAATGAAGTGGTGAAATTTGACCGATACGAGTTCAAAATCCTCCAGAACACAACTACCAAAATCGAGCTTGTAAGATTGAAAGTTCTCAATTAAGAACACTTTTTCCCCTATAAATAAGAGATGTATAGATTTTTTTTCATACCTTTGTGCGCTAAATTTGAAAATAACAACAAATAATAATAATAAACAAATGGCAACATTACAAAAAATCCGCAACAAGGGCAAATTTCTTATTGGCGTTGTAGGCCTTGCCCTGTTCGCCTTTATTGCCGAGGAATTTGTACGCTCTCTCTCATATACTCAGTCAGAGAGACACCAGAGAATTGGCAAGATATATGGCGAAAATGTCAGCGTGCAGGACTTCAATGCATTAGTTGACGAGTACACAGACGTTATCAAGTTTACAAACGGTCTGACATCTCTGAACGATGATCAGCTTTCTTCCATCCGCGACCAGGTTTGGCAGAACTATGTAAACCAGCAGATTATCGAACACGAATGTGCAAAACTGGGTCTGACTGTTACTGATGCCGAATTACAGAACATCATCAGCACAGGTAAGAACCCCATGCTGGCTCAAACCCCATTCCGCAACCAGCAGGGTGCTTTCGACTTCAACCAGCTCAAGCAGTTCCTGAGCCAGAAAGACGAGGTGATGAACAGCGCAGAAATGGGTTCTGAAGTTAAGGAGCAGTACACGCAGATGTACAACTACTGGAAATTCATCGAGAAAACCATCCGCCAGCAGACACTGGCCCAGAAATACCAGTCTTTGCTTGCCGGTACTATCATCAGCAATCCCATTGCAGCAAAGGCTAATTTCGAGTCTCGTACCAACGAGAGCGAGATTCTCCTGGCTGCCCTTCCCTACACCAGCGTAAAAGATGCCGACATAACGGTTGAGGATGCCGACTTGAAAGCTAAGTACAACGAGAAGAAGGAGATTTTCCGTACCACTCAGGAAACTCGCGACTTCAAATACATCGACATCGCAGTTGAAGCAAGCAAGGCTGACAAGGATGCACTTCAGAAGGAAATGGAAGGTTACGCACAGGCATTGAACGAAGGAGCTGATCCAGCAAAGACCGTTCGCGAGGCAGCAAGCCAGGTATCTTACAGTGCTCTGCCTATCAGCAGCAAGACACTGCCCCATGATGTAGCAGAACTGTTGGATTCTATGGCCATTGGTTCTCAGGTCGGTCCTTTTGTACACGAGCACGACAACACCATCAACATTGTCCGTCTTATCGACAAGGTAAGCCGTCCCGACTCCGTTGAGCTTCGTCAGATTGCCGCTTCAGGAAAGGATATGGAAGCAGCAGAGAAGACAGCAGATTCTATCATGAATGCTTTGGCAGCCGGTGCCAACTTCGACTCTATAGCCAAGAAGTACAACCAGCCCGCCGAAAAGACTTGGATTACAAGTGCACAGTACGAGGGTCAGGTTCTGGACGAGAACAACCGCAAGTTCATCACCACCATTTCTACAGCTGCTGTTGGTTCAAACAACAAGATTGTTCTGGACGGACAGGGTGTTATCATTGCACAGATTACAGACAAGCGCAACATGATTAACAAGTACAATGTTGCTGTTATCAAACGCGCTATGGACTTCAGCAAGGACACTTACAACAAGGCATTCAACGACTTCAGCAGCTTCCTTGCCGGCAACCCCAAGGCTGAGGACATCGAGGCTAACGCTTCAAAGGCTGGATATACAGTTCAGACTCGCACAATGTCAAGCACAGAACATACAGTAGCCGGTGTTCACAGCACACGCGAGACACTCCGCTGGATCTTCGACGAGAAGACCAAGGTAGGCGATGTTTCTCCCCTCTATGAGTGTGGCGACAATGACCACCTATTGGTTGTAATGCTCACAGGCATCCACAAGAAAGGATATATGAACTGGGATGACGAGCAGGTTAAGGCTTACCTGACCACCGAAGTTCAGAAGGACAAGAAGGCTGCCAAGCTTCTGGAGAAGATGCAGGCTGCCAAGAGCATTGCCGACGTAGCCAAGATGGAAGGTGCTGTTACCGATACCGTTAAGCACATAAACTTTGCAAGTAACGCCTTCATTTCTAAGGTTGGCAATAGCGAGCCCGTTCTGAGCGGTTCAGTTAGCACAGCCAAGAAAGGTGATTTCAAGGCTGGCCTGAAGGGTAACGGTGCTGTATATGCATACCAGGTTCTCAACCAGACAAAGTCTGATGCCAAGTTCGATGCTAAGCAGGAAAAGCAGCAGGCTGCACAGATGAGCATGCGTGCCCTCGGTGCTTTCACCAACGAGCTTTACCTGAAGGCAGACGTTCAGGACAAGCGTTACCTCTTCTATTAATCCGAGAAGTCAGAATCAAAGTCATATAGAAAGAGGGTGCTTCAATAGCGAAGTACCCTCTTTCTGTTATTATGTAATGACAGGAATTTCGGCATTACCACCACCAGTGATGTATGATGAATCATGAACCGCAATCCCTTAGATATTTTCGACTTTTTGTAAAGATACCGGCTCTAGTGTAATTTGGGGAAAAACAGAAAAACCCGTTTCTGTTGTTGATGGGTTATCTCATTTTTTTTCTTCGATGTATATAATAAAATTGAAGAAGAACCACTTTACATAGAAAACCTTCAAGTTAAATAGCAAAAAAAACACCAGTACACAAACCACTAACCGATAACCGATAATTCTCAATTCTCAATTCAATAAAGACCGCTAATCGCTAACCATTAACCCTTAACCAAACAAGGCCTGTCACCTTTGCTTCATTCAGATAGGCTGAACGAGTTGTTCCCCTTATCTCCACGACTCATTCAGATAATCCCTTACCCCCCTAAAGGATTATCCGAACAACTCGTTAACCCTATCCGAACGAGTCATTAACCCAGCATTTCGTATCTCGAAGGAAAAGATACAACATTTCACCCGATCCCACAAGAATAATTGAAAAAGAGGATGCACTCCAGAATTTGAAGTGCATCCTCTCTTATTTGTCTTATGGATAACCAAAAAAATTAGTTGTTCTCGGGACGAAGCTTACGAACCACCTCGGCTGTACGCCACATCTCGCTGTCATGCAGTGCAGCCAGTTCCTTCTCCAAACCTACACGGTAGTCAGGCTTAGAGTTGGCATCGATACTAATCTGAGCCTCATGACCACTCTTAACACTTGCGTAGAGCTTCTCAACTACAGGCTTGATAGCATCGTGGAAGGGGCCCATCCAGTCGAGAGCACCACGCTGTGCTGTGGTAGAGCAGTTGGCATACATCCAGTCCATACCCTTCTGAGCAAACAGAGGCATCAGAGACTGTGTCAACTCCTCTACGGTCTCGTTGAAGGCCTCGGAAGGTGTGTGACCATTCTCGCGCAGTACCTCGTACTGAGCCAGCAACAGGCCCTGAATAGCACCCATCAGTGAACCACGCTCACCAGTAAGGTCGCTGGTTGCCTCACGCTGGAAGGTTGTCTCGAACAGATAACCTGAACCGATACCGATACCCAGAGCCAATGTACGCTCCAGCGCCTTGCCTGTAGCGTCCTGATATACTGCGTATGAGCTGTTCAGACCACGACCCTCGAGGAACATGGTACGCAAAGATGTACCAGAACCCTTAGGAGCTACCATGATAACATCGATATCCTTCTGGGGAACACAACCGGTGCGGTCGTTCCATGTGATAGCAAAGCCATGAGAGAAATACAGGGCGTTGCCGGGCTGAAGGCAGTTCTTCAGCGTAGGCCATACAGACATTACGGCTGCATCGGAAAGCAGACACATAACGATTGTACCCTTGGTGGCAGCCTCTTCGATAGAGAACAAGGTCTCGCCTGGTACCCATCCGTCAGCAATTGCCTTTTCGTATGTCTTACCCTGACGCTGACCAACAATTACGTTGAAACCATTGTCACGCAAGTTACATGCCTGGCCAGGACCCTGAACACCATAACCGATAACTGCTATTGTCTCGTCCTTCAAAATCTCACGAGCTTTCTCCAAAGGAAACTCTTCGCGGGTCATTACTTCTTCAATAACACCGCCAAAATTCATTTTTGCCATTGTTTTGTTTTTTTTAATGTGGATTATAATTATTGAATAAACTCTATCTGAAACAAATTTTTGCCTGACAGACCACCTCGCTGTCATTTTTTCTGACTTCCACGTCTGTCTCGTTTTCGTCAACAGGTTGGATGTAGAAACCCAATCGGTCGCCCATATATGATTCTGCCTTGTAGGCAATCTCGAATCTGCGAATGTGCTGTTGCTCATACCTCTCACGTGGGAAGAGGTCCAAGATGTGCTCTATGTACTTAATGCTGTTAATGTGTCCGTTAATGTCCACATCGCTGTAATACGTATCTATGGTTCGTACAAGCTGAGCATCCTTGAAACGGAATCTTCCGTGTCCGGCTATAGGACAGATATTCTCCTCCGGCTCTACCACATAGTTCAGGATGTCGCCGTCATAAAGACTCAGCAAATCGCAGGGCTTGCGTGTCTGCATATCTATCATGGCCCACACACTACGGGCATAGCCGTAAGCAGTTCCATCGGATCGGAGGATAGCGAAGTTACGGTTGGTAAAGAGCTTCATCACACTCTCGACCCACGTCTGAACCTCGGCATGCTCATACTGACGGGGCAATTCCTCCATCTCTATGCTCAACCTGCTCAGCACCCAGGTGTAATGATTCTCGTTGAGTGCTCCTATGCCCCACCCTCTCTTCTGGCTATGATTGCCTGCCGCATTAAGAAGGTGGTTGCCCAGAATGCCCATGAAGATGCGCCCTGTAAAATCTACATGGAAAGGCTCTACGTAGAAGGGGTAGGAATCAATCTTTGAGAAGTTCATCATGCATTATCCCTTTCTTCTTCGCGTTTGGCAATATACTGGTCGAGACGCTCTACACACGACTTGGTGATGGCGATTCGGCCAGAACGGACGAACTGAAGAACACAGCCCAGGTCGTCCAGACACTTGAAGTGCTCCAAAACATCGCTGGTCACACCCGTCTTCTCTACTGTTGTATAGGTGGGATTCACCTCTACTATACGGGCATCGAACCTACGTACAATACGTGAGATTTCAGGATTAGCCAGTACGATGGGAGTTGAGAGTTTCAGCAAGGATGTCTCCAGAATGAAGATTTCGTCCTCCAGGAAACAGTTGGCCTGCAACACATCTATCTTCTTCTCGATCTGCTTGCAGAGCATCTCGGCCATCTCTTGCTTACAAAAACAGGTAATGGTATATTTGTGTACACCTGGGGTACTGGATGAGCAAACGTTCAACGATTCGATGTTCACCTGACGACGGGTGAAGACTGCCGTAATCTGATTCAGCACACCAGCGTAGTTTTCTGAATAAATAATCAGTGTGTAAAGCGTAAGCCCTTTGTGGTTAAGCAAAGAGCCTTCTTTGCCTGCTGTTGACCGACGCGCCACAGCATTGCGTTTAAAAGTTTCATACTGACCGTCACTCTTTACGTCATCTGCCAAAGTGGCCTGACGCTGACGAGCCAGATTCTTCTCGTATGAATCGCGGTCGATAGAGGCTGCGGCTCTGACTGCGGCATCAAAGGATTCCGTAACATTCGCCTCGTCACACTTCCCGCATGTATTGCAATCGCCACATTGGGAAGCCACATTGCGGCCCCTCTCTAACTCTCCCAAAGGGGAGGACTTTATATCTTTCTTATTTGATTTCATAATACTCTATTTAATCCGTCTCCTCCCTCCCATTTGGGGGAGGGCTGGGGAGAGGGGCGTCATTTTACTTCCAACAACATTTCATCCACATTACCTCCCGGAGGTGTCATAGGCAACACATTGTCCTCCTCCTTTACGGCACACTGCAGGATGTACGGACCATCTGTGCTCAGCATCTCGCTGATGGCAGCATCCAGGTCCTTTCTGTCGATGACCGTCTTACAGGGAATACCGTAACCCGCGGCAATCTTCTCGTAATCAGGATTCAGCATAGGAGTAAAGGAATATCGTTTGTTGAAGAACATATACTGCCACTGACGTACGTTACCAAGATAATTGTTGTTCAGCAGAATCATCTTAACAGGGCAGCGCTGTTCCATGATAGTACCCAGTTCCTGAATGGTCATCTGGAATCCACCGTCGCCGCAGAACATACAAACTGTTCTGTCGGGAGCACCAAAGGTAGCACCTATGGCAGCAGGAATACCAAAGCCCATAGTTCCGCAACCACCGCTTGTAACTACAGAACGGGGTTTGGTGAAATTAAAGTATCGGCAGCCGAACATTTGGTTCTGCCCCACATCGGTTACCATAATGGCCTCGCTGTTGGCAGCATCGCTTACCTTGCGTACTATCTCGCCCATCAAGAGCGGACCTTCGGTTGGATGCAAGGCAGGTTCTATTACCTTATTATATTCTTTCTCGTCGTAAGGCTTAAAACCTTCTATCCATGACTTATGAGTAGTTTTTTCAACATATTTAGTGATAGCAGGGAGCGTCTGTTTGCAGTCGCCCAGAACAGGCAGATCTACCTTCACATTCTTATCCACCTCGCTGGGATCAATCTCCAGATGGATAATCTTTGCCTGCTTGGCATAGTTCTTCAGGTTACCAGTCACGCGGTCGTCAAAACGCATACCAACGGCAATCAGCAAGTCGCACTGATTGGTCATTACGTTGGGAGCCAAATTACCATGCATACCCAAACGTCCCATATTCAGCGGATGGTCTGATGGGACAGCAGAAAGACCGAGGAAAGTTGTTGCGAAAGGTATCTGGGCCTTCTCGCAAAGTGCCAACAGTTCCTTACGTGCATCGGCCAACTCCACGCCTTGCCCCACAAGCATGAAAGGCTTCACACTTTCGTTTATCATCTGGGCAGCCTTTTCTACAGCTCCTTCAGCGGGCTGTGGATTGGGGTTATAGCTGCGGATGAAGTCGATGGCCTGGGGCTGGTATTCTATCATCGCCGTCTGGGCATTCTTGGTAAAGTCCAAAACCACAGGACCGGGACGACCGCTACTGGCAATGAAGAAGGCACGGGCCACAGCCCAGGCAATATCCTCGGCGCGACGGATTTGATAGTTCCACTTGGTGATAGGTTGTGTTACACCTACTACGTCCACTTCCTGAAAGGCATCTGTACCCAGCATAGCAGCACCCACCTGTCCGCAGATAACAACCAGAGGAGTAGAATCCATCAGGGCGTCAGCCACACCTGTAATGGTATTCATGGCACCAGGACCGCTGGTTACGATGGCACATCCCACTTTGCCGCTCACACGGGCATAGCCCTGAGCAGCATGTACGGCAGCCTGTTCGTGGCGCACCAAGATATGATGTAATTTGTCTTTATGATCATAGAGTGCATCGTAAGTAGGCATGATAGCACCTCCAGGATAACCAAAGAGTACATCCACTCCCTGATTCTCCAGACTGCGCATCATTGCCTCTGCACCAGAAATAAGAGAACCCTGAGGACCCTCCCCCTGTCCCCTCTCTCTATGGAGGGGAGTTGTATTTTGTTTTTCTAATCTCATTGCTTTATCTATTCTCAAAATTCAGTCCTCCCCCAAGGGGGAGTTAGAGGGGGTTTTTATATTCTAACCCCTCCTTTATCTGCACTGCTTACACTCTTTGCATAATGTTGCAAGGCTTTACTAACCACTCTCTTACGCTTCAGCGGTTGCTGGGGACGTGCAGCCAACTCTTCATCTGTAAGTTTCACGTTTATAGAACGAGAAGGAATATCAATAACAATGATATCGCCATCCTTAATCTTACCGATGTTACCGCCGCTGGCAGCCTCGGGAGAGATATGGCCGATAGAAAGTCCTGATGTTCCGCCAGAGAAACGTCCGTCGGTAATCAGCGCGCATTCCTTACCCATGTGCATACTCTTGATGTACGATGTGGGATAAAGCATTTCCTGCATACCGGGGCCGCCCTTGGGACCTTCGTGGGTAATAACCACACAGTCGCCCTTCTTTACCTTTCCGCCGAGAATACCCTCGCAGGCATCTTCCTGAGAGTCGAAACATACGGCAGGACCTTCGAAATGCCAAAGTTCAGGAGCTACACCGGCAGTTTTAACTACGCAGCCGTCTTGAGCAATATTACCAAACAGGACAGCCATTCCGCCGTCTTTTGTATAAGCGTGCTCTATGTCGCGAATACATCCGTTCTCGCGGTCTGTATCCAGTTCTTCCCAATACGTTTCCTGAGAACCCATTACATTTGAGAACTTTCCGCCGGGAGCACATCCGTAGATGTCGCCGACTTCCTTTGTTACAACGGCCATAGGGTTATTTGTCCATGTGCCGTCTGCATTCAGTTTCAGACCGGTAATAGAGTATTTCTGTATATCTTCACCCAGTGTAGCACCATTCACACGCTTGCAGGTGAGGTCGAGCAAGTTGCCCTTAGCCAATTCTCCTAAGATTCCCAATATACCACCTGCCCTATTCTCTTCCTGAATGCTGTATTTCTGCCAGTTAGGAGCCAGTTTGCAGAGGAAAGGAACCTTTCTGCTGAGCGCATCGATATCGCTCATTTTGAAATCCACCTCTGCCTCCTGCGCAACAGCCAACAGGTGGAGCACAGTATTGGTAGAGGCACCCATAGCGATGTCCAGCGTCATAGCATTCAGGAATGCAGCACGTGTAGCAATGCTTCTTGGCAGCACACTCTCATCGCCATCTTCGTAGTAAGCCAATGCATTCTTTACTATTATCTGTGCAGCCTTCTTGAAGAGGTTTATTCTGTTCTTATGTGTTGCCAATATAGAACCGTTTCCTGGCAGTGACAGTCCTATTGCCTCCGTCAGCGAGTTCATAGAGTTTGCAGTAAACATACCCGAGCAGGCGCCACATCCAGGGCATGCCATACTCTCCACCTGTGCCAACTCTTCATCGGAAACGGTAGGATCGCCCCCCTTTATCATTGCCGTAATCAGGTCGGCATTCTCACCGTTCAGTTTGTGCGACTCCATAGGTCCGCCAGACACAAATACAGCAGGAATATTCAGTCGCATGGCAGCCATCAGCATACCTGGTGTTACCTTATCGCAGTTACTGATGCACACCATAGCATCGGCTTTGTGGGCATTCACCATATATTCTACAGAATCGGCAATAATGTCACGAGAGGGCAACGAGTACAACATACCGTCGTGCCCCATAGCAATACCGTCGTCCACGGCAATGGTATTGAACTCGGCAGCATAGCAGCCAAGTTTTTCTATCTCGGCTTTTACAATCTGCCCTATCTCGTGCAGATGTGTATGACCTGGCACGAACTGTGTAAATGAGTTCACTACGGCTATAATAGGTTTGCCAAACTGCTCACGTTTCATACCGTTTGCCACCCACAAGGCGCGGGCTCCAGCAATTCGCCTTCCTTCTGTGCAAACAGCACTCCTCAGTTGATGTTTCATTTCTTATCCTCTTTACCTTATTATAAATGAGGGGGCAAAATTAGTCAAATTATTGCTCTTTTGCAACAATTTACAAGATATTTATGCTCATTTGGTAGCAAATGAACATCAATTTGTGTAAAAACGAATCATTTAATCATGAAGATTCCTCGAACGAAGATAATCCAGCAGGAACTGCGGACGATCCGTCTGAATGATTCTGGCGCCCAGAACATCTATCAGATAGCCATAACCATTATCGAAATCCTGAAGGGATGCATCATCGTCGTGCCCGCCAGCCATAGTATCCCAAAGTGTATTATACCAGATAAGGGAACGCCCCTTCATGGAGTCTTTCAGTTTCTTGGGCAATGGGTTGGAATCCAGTTTATACAATAGTTCGAAAGCCACAGGATGCATATCGTCGATAAACTTCTCTATTTGTTCCTCAGCATTCTTATTGTCAAGATTCACGATAGGCATATAGATGACATACTTCAGATAGTCGCCATACAGTTCCTTGACTTTTTCGGCCGAAGAAGTGCCCTTCATGACAATCTGCCTGGTGGTTCCTGTCTTCTTCATCAATTCATAAACCTGTTCGAAGTATCTGTCCGCTTTATCCAGGTTCAGCATCACCTTACCCTTGGCACGCAACAGAGCCTCTTCCAGCGTTGGAACATTATGAATGGTTCGGATAGAGCACCCGTTCTTCAGTTTTAGTGTCTTGATATAAGCCAGCGTAGTATCCGCTATCGCCCCTTTTCCGGTTGTTGTCCTGTTCAGTGTTGCATCATGCATCAGAATCAGCTGTCCGTCTTTTGTGCGCTGAACATCCAGTTCAACAATGTCAACTCCCATCTTTATGGCATTGTCGATAGCCTCTAAGGAGTTTTCCGGAAAGTTACGCCAGTCACCCCGATGCGAGGCAACGATTACTGAACTGTAATCACAATTCAACAGTTTTTCCCTAATCCGGGAAACCCGGTCCTGAGCAACTGCACTTATGGCAATCAGCGTCAACAACGATAATAATAATTTCTTCATGGTCTTTCACGACTGATTTAAATGCTACACTTTCGACTGCAAAGATAAGGAATAATTTCCAATACTTACAAAAAAAACGGCACTCAAGTTTTGCATATTAAGAAGATGTGGGCGGAAAAACTCATTTCGCCCTTTTCACGATAAGTTTATCGGCACTCAGGTCCACCTCAAAAAGATGAGGCGTGCGAATAGTGCGGCCTTGGGCGTCCCTTTGGTGGTAGTGTACAGACATCATCCACTGACCGTCAAAACGCTGGAAGAGCATGGAATGACCATAACCTGGTGGAGTAATGGGCTCAGGTTCCTGCACCCACGGACCGTCCAGTGTACCGCTCTCTGAGTAGGCCACACCTTGGGTATAGACATCGAAGACCCATGAAGTCCAGAGCATGCCAAGACGCCCTGTGTCTGTACGAAAGAGATAAGGTCCATCGGTTACCTTGTTCCAAGTGATTTCGCCCTTGTCGTTCTTCTCTCGACTCCAGGGCGAATCGCTGGCTCGGAACAATACCTTTGGCTTGCCTATTGTGCCGCTGAGGTCGGGCTTTAACTCTATCTTCTCGATTGTCCCGTTCCAGTTTTGCAGCCACTCGCCGCAGAAGATCATATAGGGCTTTCCGTCGCTGTCTTTCCAATAAGTACCGTCGAGTGTTGGACGATTGGCCGGTAGATACGTAGCATCGCCAAAGGCTTTGTATGGTCCCATTGGATTATCGGCTCGGAGCACCTGCGAGGCGCGACGCTCGATGATGTTGCCACGCACGGTATCAATCTTCACTTCCTGATTGGTGAATGTGGCAAAATAATAATACCAACCATCACCCGTCTGGTGCAATTCAGCAGCCCAAATCATCGGTCGGGGTCCCATCCACGAATCGTGTTTGAATTCTGTCACACGCATTGGGCCTTCCCAAAGTTTCAGGTCAGCAGATCGCCACATCATGCCACCAGTACCTGTCATATAATACATCTTTGTCTTCTGATCAGCCAGAATCGCAGGGTCACTAAGACGAATGGAGTCCAGCGGCACATCCTTCCGTATATGCATGCCACGCTGGGCAGAAATCGTCAAAAGGAAGGTAGTTGCAAATATGCAGGTATAAAAAATCTTTTTCACCATATCTTTGTTCCTTATTTTATGCAAATATAGTAAGAATCTGAGAAAAATTACCATATCTGAATCCAAAATTAAATGTTTATATGTGATTTTGCGCTTTTTGATTCTTCTTCTTAAAAGTACTTTCGCTCGGAATAAAAAAGAAAAACAAGCTTTTCTTTTGTTCTTCTCTCGCTTATTCGTACCTTTGCGCCGACAAAACAATTAAACCATCGAACAATTATGGCTGAAAACAAATACATTACCGTAGCTTATAAGTTGTTTACCCCCATGCAGGACAACAACCGTGAATTAATAGAAGAAGCAACAGAGGAGCGCCCCTTCCAGTTTATCTCAGCCCTTGGCATGACACTGGATGCCTTCGAGGCACAGATTTCACCTCTGGCTCCCGGATCCGAATTTGATATCAAACTGGGTACCGAAGAAGCTTACGGTCCCTTTGTTCCTGAGGCGGTCCAGAAGGTATCAGCCGACATCTTCAAGATTAACGGCAAAATAGATTCGCGCTACATCTACGAAGGTGCAGTAGTGCCTCTGCAGAATGCCGATGGCGAACGCTTCAACGGCACCATCACAGAGATTACGGAAAAGGAAATTACGGTTGACCTGAACCACCCCCTTGCCGGCAAGGAACTGAACTTTGTGGGTAAGGTTATAGAAAGCCGTCTGGCTACAAACGAAGAGATTCAGGATGCCCTGAACGTAATGACAGGCGGTGGTTGTTCTGGTGGCTGTGGAGGCTGCAGCGGCGGCAGTTGCGGCAGTTGCGGCAGTTGCGGTGAAGGTGGTTGTGACGGCTGCAACGGATAAAGTTAATAGTTTAATGTTTAGAGTTTAAGGTCTAAAATGAACTCATTCGGACAGATATTTCGCATAACCACCTTTGGTGAGAGCCACGGAGCAGCCATAGGTGGAGTAATTGACGGGATGCCGGCAGGCATTCCTGTGGATGAGGATTTCATCCAAAGCGAATTAAACCGTCGTCGTCCTGGTCAGAGTAAACTTACCACAGCCCGTAACGAGGCTGACAAGGTGGAGTTGCTAAGTGGTATCTTCGAGGGCAAAACCACGGGGCAGCCAATAGGATTCGTGGTACGTAATACCAACCAGCACAGTCAGGATTACGAGAATATGCGAAATGTTTTCCGGCCCAGTCATGCCGACTTTACCTACACTCAGAAATACGGAATCCGAGACCATCGCGGCGGCGGCAGAAGTTCTGCCCGTGAAACCATCAGTAGGGTTGTAGCAGGTGCCTTTGCCAAACTGGCCCTTAATAAGTTGGGCGTAAGCATTCAGGCCTATACCCAACAGGTAGGCAGCATTGTGTTGCCGGGAACTTACAAAGATTACGACCTCGACCTGACAGAGAGCAACGATGTTCGTTGCCCAGATGCAGCTTATGCCGAAAAAATGGCACAACTTATCACCGAGGTAAAAGCCGAAGGTGACACCATAGGCGGTGTTATAGCCTGTGTAATAAAGGGATGTCCCATAGGATTAGGAGAACCCGCTTTCGATAAACTTCACGCCCTATTAGGCCATGCCATGCTCAGTATCAATGCCGTAAAAGGGTTTGAGTACGGACAGGGTTTTGGCGGAGTTACAGAACGCGGAAGCCAGCAGAACGACATAATGATTCCCCTACCCGACGGCAAGATAGGATTTGCCACCAACCGTAGCGGCGGCATTCAAGGCGGCATTTCTAACGGAGAGGACATCTACTTCCGTGTAGCCTTCAAACCTGTTGCCACCCTGCTGATGGAGCAGGATACAGTAAACACTGAAGGACAGGCCACAAAATTAACAGCACGTGGCCGACACGATGCCTGTGTCCTTCCACGTGCTGTACCTGTTGTAGAAGCAATGGCAGCTATCACCATTTTGGATGCCTATCTGCTTCAACAAGCTAAAACCATTTAAGATTATCAGTTTTCTTCTTCTATCTGCCTGATGATATTATCAGCAGCATCTACTGCCTTGCAATGCCAATGGTAGCCTATGAGTCCGCCTATTGCGGCACCAATCAGGATGGGCAATGCCAGCATCCAATGGCTCACACCATCCGGAGCATTCTTCCATGCATATTCATACAAAGCCCAACTCAACCAGGGAATCAACAGGGCTGGGGTAACGTAAAATAGCCACTGGTTGTACTGTTTGCGGAACTTAGCCATCACCTTAGCAACGGTAGCCAAATCATCTGTCATCAAATCCATACGGTCCACGGGTCTGTGCACATAATATGTACCGTAAGCACAGAAAAGCATCATAGCACAGGTTGCAAACACAAAGGCATTACTAAATACACCCGCCCACGACATTACAGGATAGAATATAATACATAAAGCAACACAGATATAAGATTTATATTTCGTCCAGTTGATGGCTCCCATTTTGCCACGCATGGCTTCACGGAGCAAGGAGTCGTTGACAATCTCCTGACGGTCCAGTTTTTGTTTGAGTAGCGTAATCTGATCACGCATCTCATCAAAGTTCAATTCTTCCATATATTACTTCTGCTTTAATTTTTCCTTAATTCTAACCAGCTTTACGCCTACATTTTTCACGCTGATACCTATCACATCGGCTATCTCATCGTAGTTCATACCTTCCAGCCACATCATCACCAAGGCACGGTCTATCAGGTCCAGTCGTTGTATGCGTTCATGTAGTTGCCGAACCTGCTTGGTTTCGTGGTCCTCGTCATTATACAAGTCAATGTCCATCGACAAAGGAACTTTGGTTCCCTGTCTGCGTTTCTTGCGGTCGGCCGAGATGCAAGTATTCATAGCCACGCGGTAAATCCACGTGCTCAGTTTGCTCTCATGGCGGAAAGACTCATAACCTTTCCATAGGTTTATAAGCGTCTCCTGAAAGAGGTCGCTCACCTCATCCTCATCGTTTGAGAACATGTAGCACACAGTATAAATCGTGCTTTTCTGTTCTCTGACCATCTTTGAGAACTCTTGTTCTTTTACATCCATATTTATTAAGTTGACTGTTGTTACAACGGTAGATTTTTTTTACTTTTCACTCCTTTGACGCAAAACCACCCTATTTGCTACACTTTTTTTTATTTTTTTTTTACTTCTGGTAAACGCGTACATAGTCAATTTCATATTTCATGGGGAAGTCTGCAGGGTTCAGTTCCTTTACACGAGTGTCTAAGGCAAGGTTCAGCAGAATGTATTGTTGGTAATGGAATGGATTGATGCCTGTACCACTGGATTTTCCGTTGATGGTACGCTTCAGGTCTATCTCGTTCAGCAGTTCGTCATCCAGATACAACCGGATAAAGTCCTTATCCCAGTCCATGCGCCAAACATGAAATCGGGATGCCCACGCAGGGTCACGTTCTGTGAAATGTGTCAGCGGAGTATATGAAGAGTCCCACTCTGCGTCGTCTGTCGTATCACCTGCCCAACAAGCATTGGCAAGAATGGTGGGCACACCCTTAACCTGATAATACTCCAACACGTCTATTTCACCATTGGCCGGCCAAGGATGGTTAATACCCAAAAGCCAGATGGCAGGCCACGCCCCTTTGCAGACAGGGATGCGGGCACGAACCTCCAGACGGCCATATTGGAAAGTATATTTACCCTTGGTAATCAAGGCGGCACTTGTCCACTCTACTTTCTCGCGGCTATTACGCCAGTTCTTGGCATCCTCTCGGTATGCAGGACAAGGGAAATCAGCCTGACGAGCCTCAATCACCAGATTTCCGTCACGCACAAATGCATTTTCGGGAGCATACCACTGCAATTCATAATTACGAACAAAGCCACGCTCATAGTCCCATTTCTGGGCATCAGGACGTCCGTCAATATCGAACTCATCGTTCCAAACAAGCTTCCACCCTTCCTTCTCGACCTGCGCCATAGCACAAACAGCATACAGTCCGGCAAACAGACATAAAGCAAAACCTTTCATAATGAACAATGAACAATTAACAATGAATAATGAATAATTAACAATGAATAATTAACAATGAACAATGAATTTACTAAGAACATCTTCCACTACCTTAGGAAAATACTTCATCTCCAGCTGATGTTCCTTCTCGGCTATATCGTCGGCTGTATCATCAGGAGTGAGAGCCACACGATACTGGGCAATAATCTCTCCCGAATCACAGACGGGCGTCACATAATGCACCGTCATACCCGTTTCCGTTTCTCCGGCAGCCTTCACTGCCTCATGCACATGATGTCCCCACATACCCTTTCCACCGTACTTTGGTAGCAGAGCAGGATGTATATTGATAATCCTACGCGGATAGGCTGCCACCATAAAGTCTGGAACAAGCGGAAGGAAACCCGCCAGTACAATAAAGTCTATTTCGTACTCCTGTAATAAGGGCATCATCACATCAGAATCATTCAACTGGGCCTTGTTGATTACTTTTGCAGGTACGCCCAAACGCTCTGCGCGAACCAGAGCGTATGCCTCGGGCTTGTTACTGATAACAAGGGCACAATGTATCTGGTCTGAATGTTCAAAATACCTAATCAGATTCTCGCAGTTAGTACCGTTTCCCGATACAAAAATAGCTATGTTCATAGGTTCTTATTATTTTTGGTGGGTGTAAAGTTACGATTAAAATGGAACACGACCAAATTTTGAAGCAAAGGTGACTTAGGGTTACTTAACCATAGTCTTTTTTGTCGTTCCGTCCTTCATGCGGATGATATAGATTCCCTTCCTCCGTTCATTGGCCATTTTACGGCCAGAAAGGTCATAAATTTCTCCCTCGCCTTTGGAGAGGGTTGGGGTGAGGCTTTCAATGCCATCCACAATATCCATTGCCTCTTCCACACGGAAGGTGGATCCGTCATCGGTGGGGCTATTTCCATCATCCCAGAACTTCAGTGGACCGTCTCCGCCGCCAAACTGATTAATACAGCGATAGTCGGTTCCCGTTTCCCGTAGCACAAAACCACCGTTGTTGGGCAGTAGGTCCCACGTATAGTCACCCTTACGCATTACTGCATTGTCTCCGTCTTTTGCCAGCGTTTCCGCAAAACCTGTTGTGTAATTATATACCTTAACATGATAGGGATCACCGCCGAAGGCCCACAGGTATTCTTCCGTCAGGGTTATCTTACCATCGTTTCGCTCTGGATAGTAAGGCTCGCTCTCCTGCTTGCCTACATACCAGCCGCTGCGGATGTGCATGTTATACCACACGGCATCTTTTTCAGAGATGGAGAACTCAAAGGGTCCTGTCCATTCTGCCTCGTAATCCAACGTCAAATCCTCATGAACGGCAAAGGGTATATCTTCTGGTTCTATAAGGTGTGTGTAGGCATTCTCCCAATTTCTGGATGGCGTGGGCACCATAGAGCCATCTGCCACCTTTGCGGTTTCTTCGCCAATAACCTGTCCGTTAAACAAGATGCGGTTAGTAACGGCAAAGAAGCTCTCTTCTGCCAGTGCCAAAGCCTCTGTAGGATCAAAGTCGCCGGCTTCTTCTATCAGCCAACGGTTACCGTCGTCGGGTGTATCCCAACTGTTGATGACAATCTGTCCGTTGTTGTTGAAATAGTATATGCCGCCGCTCTCGTTCTTAACAGAAAGCATATAAAGGTATTTCCCGTCTGCATGATCCGTACTAAAATGAATGGGAGTTCCCAAAGCATCTACCCACGTTCCATTGTCACGATAGTTGAGGAATTCCTTTGTTACAGGACTATAGAGGTAGTTCTTACCTTCAATATAGAGGATGGCAAAGAGTTTGTCTTCATCAGGCGCATCTCTTCTGGTCTGTCCTGCTGCCAGACCCGTGTAATAATCATCCAGCACCAGTCCACCACGTCGGCACTTGAGCGTGTATAGCTTATTGTTGGCAAACAGATTTTCCTCTGGTTCGTCTCCCGGATCCTCTCCCGGATCAATGATATCCGGCATGCGGCCACTGACAATATCATCGTAGATTGTCTGAGAACGGATAGCCAACCAGTCAGAGGCTTCCTGGGCCTGTGCGGCGTAGTCAGTGTAATCACCCCATACCTTTCGGTTGTCCTTGAAAGAGTTCTTGGCAAAGTCGTAGTAGTCTTGGCAGTACTCTAACAATTCCGTCAGACCATTCTCCATGAACTGCTCCCACAATTCTTTATAGATATCACTTAATGGTTCGTATTTGAAGCGTAGGTCGCGAATAAATTCTACCACTTCCATTCCAGGGCAATCTATCCAGTAGTTGTTGGTGGCTTCGTTACGGAAGTAGTTTCCATGCCGCTCGTAGCCATACCCCCAGTCGAGATCCCATACGGGACCGAAGACATATTTACTTGTGTCGCTTTCAAACGATTCACGATAGCAGAAGGTACTCTTTGGATGGTAAAACTCATAGTTCAGAATTAACTCGTTGACCATCATATAACGTGCCAACTGCGTAACATCAACGTATTTAGAGATATCGCGTTTCCAATAGACTGTACGCATGAATGCGTTGAAGTTCGAGGATACATCCTCCAACGTCAGCTTTGTTGTGCCCTCCGAGAATGTAGGCTCCTTAACGTTGATGGGCAGGCCGTAAGGTTCCGAACGGAATTTTTGAGCATTATCTTCATCGTAGTATGAATCAAGTTCCAGCAAAGCGGCAGCGCTCTCATCGTCCAGATTGACACTGTTGTTGGCAAAACCGACTTTTTCCGTAAAGTTGTAACTTCCCTGGTATTCGCCATTCAGGTATATATCAACAGGCACAATATGGTTAGCGGCAGCTGCTCCTATCAGGTTGGCAGCTTTCATACCTATGGCGTTTGACATCATCGAACCGGTCTGGTAATTACTCAACAGGACCCAGTTCTTTCCCTTCTTCATACCCAGAGGTTTTAGTGCATTTGCGAACTTCAGCCGGTAGGGCTTCTTAGGCCAGCCCCAACTACTGTTGCCGCGCCCTTTTATCTGCACCTCAGTTTCGTCCATCGAAGGGAAGATGTCGTGCCCATCGATGCGGATGGTGGCATCCTTGAAATAATCCTTGCTTGTAACGGGCAAACCGTCGGAGGTGTTGATATAGACAGTGGGAACTTCGGCACGGTCTGTCAGCCAATCCACATGAACACGAACAATACGTCCATAAGGCTGCATGGAACAGGTACCCGTGCCTTTCTCCGAAGAATCGACAGGCAGCAGCATCCTGCAGCCGGGACGAGTTATAACGTAATAGATGTCTTTGTCGAAACGCAAGCGCGAGACCTTACTCTCTTGCTGTTCATTATTCACATATACCTCGACATTCTCGTCCTCGGTCAGTTTAAACGATGGTGTCAGGCGTTTGCCTATAGCAGCGATAGTTGCGAAGACAGTATCAGCTGTTATCTCCCCATCGACATCCGTAAACACCTGGTCGTTATATTTGTTATTGAATTTGAACGACTCAAAAGTGGGGAAATCCGTTGGTGCCGTTTCGCTTACAGAATCCACATCGGCCAGCGCATAAGTGAATGTCTGCCCAATGTTGGTCTCAATAACCAACTGCCCGTTTTTCTCGCCAGACTTAGTGACATAGCCCTTTGGGTAAGCTTCCAACCGGCCGTCTTTCAGATATACATGCAGGGCATCAGGGAAAGAAGTGCGTTCTGCAGGATCGGGGTCTATCTGCGGATCAGAACCAGGATCATCCCCTTTTTTCTCAAAGAAAAAGTGTTCATTGTTACTATTTCCCCATCCTCCGTGATACGTACCTAATAGCCCTTGGTCATATCGGAGATTCCAGTAATAAGAATCGGCTACTACGCTGTTGATGCTGAACGAGCCGTCACCATTCTCGAGTACATACCACAAATGGCTTTGGTCATCAGGCGCAGAATCCGCCAGAGTCATATACTTATAATTAGCATCCACTCGGTCTGTTGTATATATGAGATACTGACCGCTTGTTTCGTTTCGGAAAGTATAGCCGGATTTGGTATTAGTAACTACCCAAAAGGCATCAGCCGTTAAAGCACTGCCATCTTTCATGTAGCAGATATATGGATCTACGTTGTGATATGCGCCCAATGCTACGTACCCATCACCTTGCAGACAAGAGATGGAATAGACTCCGTTCTCTAATGCGGCAAACGCATTCAGGGGCCACAAGCAGAAATATAAGATAAACAGGTATAAGAGAGAATTTTTCATTATTTCTGATATTGTTAAGAGGTTTTACTATTGATGTACCCGGCTATTTTTTTTTATCATTTGCAGCCTGTCCATACAACGACATTATAATATGTTTCTTTCTGCAAAAATAACGATTTTACCAATACGCACAAAGAAAAGGTGGATTATTTCTATCGCAAAGGGTTGAAAACTTCCCAATATCTTTTGAAAAAATACTTGGGGCTCAGTCCCTTGTCACCAGCTATTCAAGAAGCTTCAGGTAAAGACGATGCCTGAAGCAATTACCGTTATCGGCAATTATCACCTGATATAGACATAATATTAACATTCTGGAACAATGCCCCTATTTTTCTTGTAAAATCATAAAACAGCCTACATGCCTACATAAAAACACTGGGAAATGCGATGGTTGTCGCGTTTTCATTACCTAAAAGCCTACATGAAGCCTACATGATGCCTACATGCTTTTGGGTGTTTACAGGGTGGAAGCAATATTTGAGCAACGCATTTGCAAGTTTAATGCTTCTTACCAGAAAAGAAATT
>CADCIP010000041.1 GCA_902801485.1 uncultured Bacteroidales bacterium
TTTCTATTCCGCTCACTTAATCGTAAATTTGAGGCTCTGCCTCGAAAATACTTGCGTTCGGGAACAAAAATAAATGAATTTATTTTCTATTCCGCTCACTTAATCGTAAATTTGAGGCTCTGCCTCGAAAATACTTGCGTTCGGGAATAAAAATAAATGAATTTATTTTCTATTCCGCTCACTTAATCGTATTTTTGCAAAAAAAAAGAAGCAATGATGAAGAAGAGTCTATTTGTCGCTATTTTACTTTCTGCGTGGCTTTCCACCTCAGCACAGCAGTATAGGATACCTGTGTCGGAACAGCACGAAAAGATGCAAACCGGGCAGTTTGAACCGACGTGGGAATCGCTCCAGACACATCAGACCCCGGAATGGTTCCGAGATGCTAAGTTCGGCATTTGGGCACATTGGGGCCCCCAGTGCGTAGAAGGTTCCGGCGACTGGATGGCTCGATCGATGTATATGGAAGGTAGCCGGGAGTACAAGTGGCATGTGGAACATTACGGGCATCCCTCAGAAGTAGGCTTCAAGGACATCCTTCCCCAGTTCAAAGCTGAGAAGTGGGAACCCGAGAAACTCTTGGAACGTTATAAAAGGTGTGGGGCAAAATATTTCTTTGTGCTGGGCAACCATCACGACAATTTTGACCTTTGGGACTCTAAATACCAGCCATGGAACTCGAAGAACATTGGTCCGCACAGAGACATTCTTGATGAATGGGCAAAGGCTGCAAAGAAAGCCGGTTTGCCATTAGGTATCTCCTTTCATGCCGACCATGCCTGGACTTGGTACGAGCCCGCTCAGCGTTATGACTTGAAAGGCCCGAAGGCAGGAATCTACTACGATGGCAACCTGACCAAAGAAGACGGCAAGGGAAAATGGTGGGAAGGATTGGATCCTCAGATGCTCTATCAGCAGAATCACCCCATGAGTCAGGGGTCGTGGGACAATGGTCGCATTCATGCTCAATGGGGTTGGGAGAACGGTGCCTGTCCGCCATCCCAGGAGTTCGTGACCAACTTTTATGACCGTACACTTGATGCCATCAACCGCTATCAGCCAGACCTTATCTATTTCGACGTAACGGTATTGCCATTTTATCCTTTGAGCGACTGCGGACTGCGTATCGTAACACATCTTTATAATAAAAACCCGCGAAGCGTAGTTTTCAGCAAGATTCTCAGCAACGACCAGCGTAAGGCATTAACATGGGATGTAGAGCGCGGAGCACCCAACGAGATTATCCCCATCCCTTGGCAAACCTGCAACTGCATAGGCGGTTGGCACTACAATACCAGCATCTATGAGAATGACCAATATAAATCCGCAACAACCGTAGTTAAGCAACTGGTAGATATCGTATCGAAGAATGGGAACCTGCTCCTAAGCATTCCCCTGCGTGCAGACGGGACATACGACGAGAAGGAATCTAAGATACTGGACGACCTGGAGGCTTGGATGACACAGAACGAAGAGAGCATCTTCGGTACACGCCCGTGGGTAAAGTTCGGTGAAGGTCCCATTGCCGAAAAGGATATCAAAATCAATGACCAAGGCTTCAATGACGGTCAGTATGCCGGCATGGATTACAGAGACATTCGCTTTAACCAGACCAAGAAATATCTGTACGTTACAGCTATGGGATGGCCTACAGATAAACACCTTGTCATTAAATCACTGGCTAAGGACAATTCATACTTCAAGAAGCCCATCAGTAGCGTGCATCTTTTAGGATACGGCAAGCTGAAGGCTCGCCAAACAGCAGAAGGCCTCATGGTAGAACTCCCCCAGCCCGTAAACCAAATTGCGCCGGTGTTGAGAATCAGTAAATAATTATCTATAGTTGATAGTTTAGTGTTTAGAGTTTAGAGTCAGTGGTAAGTTCAAAGTTTAACAAGTTTACAATTTTATACTTTACAACTATCCACGATTTTAACTGACTATCAACTATTAACTATCAACTTTAAACTTTAAAAGAATTGTGATCAAAGAATATCTTGTATTAAGCCGCAGCAACGGAACAACCCGTACCGGCTCACCTTACGCAATACTGAAAGTTGCAGATCTGATAGAAACCATTAACATCTCTGTCTGGGACTTGCAACCTACAGCAGAACCCAAAGTCGGGCAACTGGTAAGTTTCTATGCCATAAAAGATAATGCGGGAAAGAAATCCTGTTCCGTTACTGACATGAGGGTAGGAGCCATGCCTTTGCTCGACCATCCCTTGTATAATCTGCTCCCCCGCCCCATCAGACGCGACGTGTGGGACAAGACAATAGAGAAGCTCATCAGCTATTGCTCTGACCAGAGCCTCATCCCCATCATCCGCGATTTTGCAGACAAGTTATACGCTCCCTACTGTAAATATCCTGCCGCCACCAGCGTACACCATGCCTTTCCCGGTGGCCTGACCAATCACACCTACCAGATGCTGCACATGTTGGAAGGTCTGTACCCGTGTCTGCCTTACGAGATAAAGGTGGAACGTTGCATACTTGCCATCCTTTTCCATGATTATGGAAAAGTTTACGAGTACAACACAGAAGGTGAGACACAAACTGACATGTATCTGCTGGGACACATCTTCATCGGTGCCCACAAACTGCAGAATGTGTTGGAACAACAGGGTGTTGACGGAGAAGAGATTAAACGCATCATCCACGTGATTCTCGCTCACCACGGGACACGCGAATTCGGAAGCCCCGTATTGCCTTGTACACAGGAAGCTGTCATCGTTAATATGCTGGACAACCTCAGCGCCAAGACCGACGCCATAGAGGGAACAGGAAACATGGAGGCTTGCTCACCCTTGGGCACTCGAGTAGTAAAATAATGAGATTCTCTTTGTTTGTAAAAAAAAAAATCTTTCCATTATGAAACTAACCGGAATTAAGCTTCTACTGGCTGCTTTTATATGCTGTTTTGCGACCAGCGCTGCAACATACAATGAGTACAACACCGTAAATATGGGTATGCGCCCGACTGATGTCAGTCCTTACACTTTGTGGTACAATACTCCGGCCACAAAGTCGGGGGTAAGCGATATATGGATGGAGTATGCCCTGCCTATCGGCAATGGTCAGATTGGTGCTACTATTCTTGGCGGCATACAGACTGAAGATATACAGTTCAACGAGAAAACACTATGGGAAGGGAACTCTACAAACAGTTCCAATCAAGGCTACTTCCAGAACTTTGGCAGCATAGTAGTCAGGGACCTTTCTGACACGTTCAGCAAGAAAGACGGCTCTAAGCCGGTAAACAATTATTCGCGTTATCTGGATATTATAGACGGTATAGCCGGTGTACGGTACGAGAGTGCTGACACAAAGTTTGAGCGCCAATTCTTTACAAGTCTGACCGATAATGTGCTGGTGGCACATTTTACTGCAGAGGGAAAGGAACTGTTATACCTGAATTTCGCTTTCCAGAAGGATGGACAGATAAATGCAAGTAATCCGGCATACAGGGATAATTACGGAACTTTCAGCGGCAGCCTGACAAAAATAAAGTACAATACGCGTTTCCGTATCTTTACTGACGGAACCTTGAAAGCTTCAACTTCTGGCATACGAGTAAGTGATGCTACCTATATAACACTGTTCCTGGCGGCTAAGACCAACTACGACAGCCGCTCTAAGTCTATCATTAGCAATGACACGCCTTCCACGCTTTCCCAGGATGTGGACAAACGCATCACATCGGCACAGGAGAAGGGATTTGATGTTTTACGCGCCTCTCACACAGCTGCTCATCGCGCCCTGATGAATCGTGTGGAATTTAATGTGGGCGGCACTTCTGATAAGACAACTGACAGTCTGATTGACTTCTATAATGCATCGGCAGAGAACAAACAGACTAAAGACGGATTATTCTTGGAACAACTCTACTTTCAGTACGGCCGGTACCTGACCATTGGCGCCAATGCCAACCAAAGTATTCATGCTCCCAGTAACTTACAGGGTATCTGGAACGACCGAAGCAACTCCAGCTTCTGGCATTGTGATATTCATGCCGATATAAACGTAGAGATGAACTACTGGCCTGCCGACCCCACCAACCTCAGTGAAATGCACTTGCCTTTCCTGAACCATATCATTGATATGGCGCAGGAGGGCTATCCCTGGCGCTCTTTTGCCAAGACACTGAAGTCGGGTGCACCCGGTTGGACCGTTGCCGTTGAGAATAATATCTATGGCGGCACCAGTAACTGGAGCAACAGTTCCATTAAGACTATGGGAGCCTGGTATTGCACCCATCTGTGGCGCTATTACCGTTTCACCCTCGACAAGGATTTCCTCAAGAGAGCTCTACCCGTAATGTATGATGCCGCACGTTTCATCATGTTTATTGCTGTTGAAGATCCCAAAGACAAAGGAACATGGGTGGTACCTGATGAGTGGTCTCCCGAACACGGGCCAGGGAATACAGTAACCGCCTTTGCACAACAGACATCTTCCGAGTTGCTGCATGAAATTCTAATGGCACACATGGAATTGGGTGAAGAATCCCCACTTTCTGCTGACCAGATTTCAGATTTGGAGGCTTTTTATAACAAATTTGACAAGGGCCTGAAGATAGAGAACTACACCTTTACCCGCGATGGCAAGACATACAGCAACGTTCCCTGTATTTCGGAATGGAAGCATTATCCACTCTCTGAACCGGAGCACCGACACCTGAGTCACCTATTGTGCGTGTATCCGTTCTGTCAGATTACAGCATACGGAACCACGCAGCAGCAGAAGGACTTGTTCAATGCCGCACAGAATGGCATACTGGCACGTAACGGCGATGTAACAGGTTGGTCTATGGGATGGCAGACAAACGTCTATGCCCGACTTCTGAACGGCGATAAGGCTCGCAGCTATCTGTCTCAGGCGTTGAAGCATTCACGTTCTTATGTCATTCAGATGAGTAACTATGGCGGTTGCTATTACAATCTGTTCGATTCTCATTCCCCCTTCCAAATTGACGGCAATTACGGCTGCACAGCAGGTATTGCCGAGATGCTGCTGCACAGCTATGACGGCATAGCTTTATTGCCTGCCCTTCCCTCAGCATGGAGCAATGGCTATGTATCCGGATTAAAGGCCGAGGGGAATTTTGAGGTATTCATGGAATGGGCAGAAGGTAAACTGGACTGTGCCAGAATCAATAGCCTGGGGGGAGGTCCTCTTATTCTTCACAACACAGCTACGACAGACTTAGGCAATGCTTTCTTCTATCTGAACAGCAAGCGGGTAACTCCCACACAAGGCCAGAACGGAACATTCTCTGTTGACATGAAGAAAGGGGACAGCCTTATCATATCCGCGGATAACCTTGACGAGCAAATGCAAACAGCCATCGACAAAGTGCCCGTTAGCTTGCCCTCTTATACAGAACAGATGTACGACCTCTCAGGCAGGCGATACAATAAGACAGCTGGTCATTATGGCATATATGTGGTGAACGGACAGAAGAAGCTACTCCGTTAATAGGTTCTTGTATCTTGAATCAGTTTTTTTTGAAACATTACAAAAATATTAGCGCAATTAATACATAAGGTTGTATATTTGCATACGAAATTATTGACGATAAAAAATGAGAAGAATGCTGTACCTGCTTCTTTTGGTTGGACTGCACCCTATGCAGCTCCTCTCCGAGGGAAAGACCAGTCCACATACTGCCATACCGGACAGCACACTGCTGCGCCCCTTTGGCATGGCGGACCAGAAGAAGTTCATGCACCCTGACCGCATCTTCTATCCCGAGACTTGGTTCCACTTTGTAAATGGGAACGTAAGTCGGGAAGGTATCACACGCGACTTGGAGGCTATCGCTGAGTCAGGCATACAGGGCATTCAGCTCTTTCACGGACGCATGAACGATGATGTTTGGCCAGGTACCGAGGAGCCCATAGAGTGCCTGACACCCAAATGGGAGGACCTCGTGCGCCACACCGCTAACGAAGCACACCGGTTGGGGATGCGGTTCAGTCTGCAGACCTGTCCGGGATGGGCCATGAGCGGCGGGCCCTGGATTAAACCCGAACAGGCCATGCGCCACCTTATATATACACGTACGGACGTGGAAGGGGGCAAGACGGTAGATGTTAACCTGTCCATAGATGCCAAGGAAGAGTGGCGCAACTGGCAGGATATCTGCGTGCTGGCCTTCCCTACCCCACAGGGCGATACGGGTCATTACTGCGATGTGGAGGAGGTTCAAGCTGATGACCACCAGCAAGAATGGGAACGCCTGCTGAAGGAGGGAAAGGACTTTGTGCTGCCTCCTACTCAGCCAGGGAAACCCTACCGATTTAGTGTCAAACTCAAGAACACAGAGAAGGTTCGCTCCATAGAGTTCAATCCCATAGACCGTTTTAATCACGAATTCGCCGTCCAACCCGACATACACCTGCGCGTTCTGACTCCGAATCAGTTCGTCGGACTCGACACAGACTTTCCACACGCCAACTGGCAGGATAATGAGAAGAGCATGACGTTTGCACTTTCGTGCAATGAACAATTAACAAATAACAATGAACAATGTTCAATGGATTATCAGGTCGAGATTACGAACCTGCACCCCATGCACCTTACCAGCCTGCGTTTCTCCACCGCTACACGCGGACATAACTGGGAGATGGAGGCAGGATGGACGTCACGCTGGCTGCTGCGGCTTCCGGAGAATATGAACGAGGACGGGAGCGGCTTCGTCAAAAGAGCTGATATCGTTAACCTGACGGATAAGATGGCACCCGACGGAAAGCTTCGCTGGACAGCTCCCGAGGGGCACTGGACAATCTTGCGCATCGGGCATGTGAACACTGGAAGGCAGAACGGCCCGGCACCTAAGGAGGCTACGGGCTGGGAAGTGAACAAGCTCGACTCGGCCTATGTCACCTACCAGTTCCGCAGTTATATAGGCCGATTGGCAGACGGACCACTGAAAGGATTGGTGGACAATATGCTGATGGACAGCTGGGAGTGTTCGTCGCAGACGTGGACAAGATTCATGCAGCATGAATTTCTCAGCCGAAGACACTACGACCTGCTGACATGGATGCCTGCCATTTTCGGATGGGTGGTTGAAAACCGCCAGCAGACCAGTAAGTTCCTTTCCGACTGGCGCCGGACCATCAACGAACTCTTCACGGACAATTTCTACGGCCAGATGACCCGTTTGGCCCACGAGAAGGGGATGACGGTAAGCTACGAGACGGCGGCAGGGGATATCTTCCCTGGCGATCCTATGGAATACTATAAGTATGCCGATGTGCCTATGACCGAATACTGGCAACCAATCACAAACTGGCTGGCCAATCACAACTACAAGCCTATACGTGTCACGGCTTCGGCTGCCCGTATGTATGGTAAACCGCGCATTTCAGCAGAGAGCTTCACATCTTTCGAACTCACGTGGGACGAACACCTTAACATGCTGCGCGAGGTAGCCAACCAGAACATGGTGGAAGGCGTCACACATACCGTATTCCATACCTACACCCATAATCCTGATGCGGACCGTTACTACCCGGGCACTTCGTTCGGCAGCGGCATCGGTACTCCCTTCCTCCGCAAGCAGACCTGGTGGCCTTATATGAAGCACTTTAACACCTATCTGGCCCGTTGTGCCTTCATGCTGGAGAAGGGACAGCCCGTTAGCAGCGTACTCTGGTATATCGGTGACGAGATAGAGCAGAAGCCCGACCAGTATGCGCCCTTCCCCGAAGGCTATGCGTTCGACTACTGCAATACCGATGCCCTACTCCACCGCATCAGCATGAAGGACGGACGATGGACGACCCCTGAAGGTATTGCATACGATGTGCTTTGGGTACCAGACACAAAACGCCTATTACCCGAGACTAGTACCAAGTTGCAAGCAATGACAGCGCAGGGAGGACATGCTATTGAGGATGTTCCCCTCTCGGAATTAGGTCACGCCCTTGAAAGACTAGGGCTACAGTATGATGTTAAACCAACAGAACTGCGTTGGCTCCATCGCCATACAGGCGGAGCCGACTGGTACATGGTTTGTCCGAAGGCGGAGCAGTCGTTCAGCGGCAAGGTCTCTTTCAGACAGAAAGGACATGCAGAGCTGTGGAATCCCATGAACGGCAGCATCACCCCCATAGCTACCAGGCAGGACGGCGACTATACCTGCCTCGACCTCAACCTAAGCCGCGGTCAGATGCTCTTCGTAGTGTTCCGGGACTCTCCCTCCGCCCTCCCTGTTAGGGAGGGAACTGTAGGGAAGGCAGGGGGAGAGTCGTGGACTCTCAACTTCCCGCAGGGATGGGGCATCGATGCGCCCATCACCCTCACAGAACTTTTGCCTTGGAAAGATCTTCCCCTGAGCGATGAAGGCAAGGCATTCTCCGGTACTGCCACATACGAGACCACATTCTTGCTTGACCACAAGCCTAAGAAAAAAGGAAGGCTTTCCCTGAATCTAGGAAAGGTGGAGGAGATAGCCGTGGTCAGCGTAAACGGCCAAGTCACCGATACCCTTTGGGCAGAGCCCTACGAGACCGACATTACCCGTTACGTCCGTAAAGGCAAGAACCAACTGAGCATCCAAGTCACCAGCACCTGGTTCAACCGTCTGGTCTATGATGCCCGTCAACCCAAGGAGCAACGCAAGACCTGGGTCATCAACGGCCCCTCAGCCAATTCTGAACTCCGACCCTCCGGGCTCCTTGGTCCCGTAGAACTGACAGAGTGGAAGTGAAACTCCTTGAACCACTTAAATTCTCAGGTCTATTTTAACCAACTAACCGTAAGTTTGCCTCGCTTCATCCATACTTTTGCCGTACTCATCGAGTAAGAGCAGAAGCTGCCTAGAAGCAGAGCTCGGGAATGAGGAACTTGTGTTAATTATTAACTGAAGTTTCGGAAGTTTAATGGGAAGTTAAAATGGAAGTTAAATAGGAAGTTAAAATGGAAGTTAGAGAAGTTATCGCTTCGCTCGTCCATTCGGACAGGAGTTAAAGACGATAGTTGAGAGTTAACGAAAACGAAAATCGGTTATTGGTTATTGGTTATTGGTTATCGACGAAAACGGTAAACAGTAAACGGTAAACAGTAAACTAATTTTCAACTTTCAACTTTCAATTCTCAATTCTATGACGTCGGAGCGAAGCGGTAACTTCGGAGGGCGAAAGCCCGGTAACTCCTTTAACTTCTATAACTCCCGAAACTTAAATGAATACATTTCTTAAAAACAGCTAACACCTAACCTGATATAGTTGTGAGACCGATAACCATGCGGGCTGACAGCGTATTACCTGTTTGCCTGACAGGTAACTGACAGGTAACACAACACCTAACATCGGACAATTAGGATTTCGAAATTCTGATAAGTTACCTGTTAGTGAGGTGTTAGTTACCTGTTGCAACAACAGGTAATAACCATTCAGGGTATATGTTAGGCTATTTTTGGTTTCTGTTCTCCTAGGGGAAGTCAGAAGGGGGCCTATCAACTCGTCTACTCGATTGGTTCTTCTTTACTTTTGTTGATAAAAGAAAACCCGCCAAAACCCGTTTCTGTTGCTCATGTGTTTCACCCATTGGTATTCAGTCCGTGAATCATCGAATCCAAGTAAAGCTTGCCTTCGCTGCTTCACAAACCGAATACAGCCTTACGGCTTGAGCAACAGAACCGAAAAACAGAGAAAACAAGTCTAATGTCAGCCTCACCCCTAACCCCTCTCCGAGGAGAGGGGAACTGAAAAAAGATTATTAACATTTTATCATAGTCCTCATAACCTCAGCTCCCTCTCCTCGGAGAGGGCGGGGGGTGAGGCTTTATTTTTTAGCGAAGCGGGGTTTTTCTTCTGTTCAGGCTGAATCTCTTAGAGATTGATGGTGTGGCTGGGTGCTTTTATCTGGAAGCCTGGCTTACAAGTAAAAGAACACAGACATAGCATCAAAGACGTAGTCTCAGCCTGAGCAGAAGGGTTTTGGCGGTTTTCTTTAATCATTCAAGATTATTCATAAGATCTCTTGGCGGAACGCCATAGGAGAATAAAAAACAGAAGTTTGCAGGCTATGTGAATAATCCTTACAAATTTAAAAAACGGCTTAAAAGACCGTTTTTTTGCATAACCATAAAAAACTTACTGCCTAGTTAGAAAATTTTTACTGCCACACGTGGGAGGAAAAATTGAGTGAAGAGTGAAGAATGAAGAGTGAAGAATCAAAATCCGGAATATTCTTTACATTTTCAAACGTGTGCAAAATACCCTCGATTGTGGGTATTAATAGAAACAATTGCTACTATTAACAGTAAATTTTGCCAGTATTAATAGTAGCAATATTGTTCCTTAAAGCAATATGTTAATAGTGCCAGCAAGAAACTTGACAAAACCCATAAGAAGTTGTCGTTCTTCAGTGCTTGTTACGACTTCTGAGCTCCTCCAGCGTCAGCCTGTGGTCTATATCGAAGAAGTAATGGGGATGGCTGACACGCTTCTCTTCTGGCGGCAATTGCATATAGTCGCCATAAAGCTTGCGCAGATAAGCGTCGTAGGCACGGGGAATAATAAGCGTGGTATCCTCGAAAGGAACTTCTATCACATCATGAAACCATTCCGACTGGAAGATCCGACCTTCCCACTGGGTTACACAAACACATTTGGGCCCGGGGCTATTGTGTTTGTACGTTTCCTCGAACTGCCGGAAAGCCTGCAAGTATTTACGGGGATTACGACTGCGCCATTTGCTGAGTACCTGAACGCCCAAACGGTGCACATCACCAGCAAAGAGGGACCTTATCATATCAGCAAACGTATAATGGCTGACGGCATTCAGGTATTTATCGAAGTAGTAATGACTGCGATACTGACGTGCAGTAATCACCTCGTCAGCCTCATCGAACTCATCCAAGGGAAAGATATCTATGCTTACGCCAAACAGGAAAGGCAGATGCCGGAACTCCCAGATGGTACTATGGCAGTCGGCAATCTTGGCGAAAGGCATGTAGTATTGAGAATTGAGGGACCCACCCTGGCCCTCCCTTATAGGGAGGGAATACGAAGATTGAGAGTTGAGAGTTAGGTTATCCCAATGCAGGAGCTCGTATCCGGTGCCTTGAAACTCATGGGCTAACTGCAGCAATTGCTCATAGTCCTTACGAGGCATGTAGAGGTCGATGTCATCGTCCCAAGGAATGAAACCCTTATGACGGATAGCACCCAAGACGGTTCCGCCACAGCCTATATAACGAAGATTATGCCGCTGGAAGAATTCCTTGGCGAATTGGAACACTTCCAGCAGACGAGTCTTTAAGAGGTCTCCTGACCTCGCCTCTAAGGGAGAAAGATGTTTATTTTCTTCTGTCATTTTTATTCAACTATTCTCCCCTCCTTAAAGGGAGGGGAAGGGGGTGGGGTCTGTTAGTGGAGAAGATTAAGGAACTGCTCTGCGCACCACAGTTGCCACTTCTGGTTGCCCGTAAGGGAATCCATCGGGATGTCTGTACGGAATTCCGGTCGCTTGGGACCTTCCCAGTTACGGAAGACGGCATCAACGGGACGAGGCATAGGAATCTTGAAAGGAATCTCCAAATCGGGATATTTGATGGCATACAGCCCACGAACCAGGTATTTGGGTTCTCCGTTCCTCACACGGTTCATATCCAAGGAATCGGCCATCACCAACTTAGCGTAAGGATCGTAGTAAGGCATCCAGGCAGCACCGAATGCGTTCAGGTAGGAACTGCTGCTCTCGATGGCAAACACCTCGTCCATAAACTTCATGAAGTCGATATGTTCTGCATCGATACGATACTTCTCGAACAACTCGTCCTGAGGAACAGGATTCTTCAGCACCAACGTAGGCTCCAGGAAAGTGTAGCGCTTTACAAATCCGTCGAAGGTCCATTCCGGTGAGATCAGCTTATCCATACCGCCAAAGATGAGGTCGGCACTCTCGCCCACAATCATAAGCTGAACGCCATCCTGTCTGGCCATTTCCGCAGCCTTATATATCTGGGGCTCGATGGAATGAACAGGAGCAAACTTATATCGCATCACAATGGGAGTGTACTTCTGGTAATCCTCCATCGTGATGTCTATCAGGTGGTGATGCAACTGCAACTTCTGGCAATATTTCCTGGCACGCTCCACATCGGCATCAAACTCACCGGATACAGAATTAAATGTATAGGCGTGGCTGCCCGGCTTCAGATAAGCAGCAAGGTTGGCGCTGTCCATACCGCCTGAGAGCAGGATTCCGATGTTGTCGTACTTGGCATACAGCTCATCGAACTGCTTCTGAATCTCCCTGTCGATATCTTCGGATGTCTTGACAGGAATACGATCCTTATTTTCCACAGGAAGGATATTCTTATGCTGAAAACCTTCTGCAAAATCAACTCCATCCTTCCATATATAGCGGAATGCCATATAGGAACTTAAACAAAACGCTTTATTTACCATATTCTTATTGATTTAAATGTTCTTCTGCTGCTACTTCTTTTCCATCTGCCGCCCATCCGCGTGCAGCTTTCAAGGCTTCTGTAATCTTGGTTGAGGATATACCCTTTGTATAAGGGAAATACACAATCTTTATTCCTTCGCGGGCAAATTCTTCCTCGTACTTCTTCCACTTCTCGGTCCCATACCAGTCATCGCCGACAAACAGTACGCTGGCTCCCAACTTCTTGCAGGCAGAAAGCTTGTCCATATCGTACTGGGGAACAACAGCATCCACATACTTGATACTCCTTACTATCTCGGCTCGGTCGGAGAAAGGAATCATGGCATGCTTCCCCTTGTACAATACTAACTCATCGACTGTCACGCCGACTATCAACTTATCACAGAGTGCCTTTGCATTCTTCAGCAAAGTGAGATGTCCGATGTGGAACAAATCAAATACTCCAGCTGTATAACCTATTACCATAACTTATTTAAATAAACAATGATCAATTCTCAACGATAACGTTAACGTCAACGTCAACGATACTTTCAACTCTAAACTCTAAACTTTTTCTCCCATCTTCCACTTAACCAGGGAATGCGTTCTATGAACGGTACCATCCAACTGCACAGACAAAAGACAGCAGGAATAAGGATGAACACCTCTTCCGGTCTGTTCCATATGCTACGCCCGAAGCTCAAATGCATAAACTTATAGAAGTAAAGCATGGGGTAATGCGAGATAAAATAGACCATACTGTGCTCGCCTATATAGCAGATGACAGGAATCCGGGGAAGATTCAGACTGGACAGGATACCCACCAGCCCGCATGTCACCAGCACCATATTTAATAATGTTACGACGAAATTGCCCTTAAAATCATTGATGGACATAGTATATTCTCCGTGCCACAAGATATTTAATACGACAAAAGCCGCAACCATTGCTAGGGAAAACCATAGGATTAGCTGACGGGAATAATGGTTCATCGCATACTTCCATAGCATTCCCAGATAGAAGAAGAATATACCCATGAACACATTGTTGACACTCATCCACAACGGATTTCCGTTGAGGAAAAGGAAATACGCCAACATAGGAAAAAGGACAGTTATCCAGTGCAAGCCCTTAACCTTCTCGATGAAGTGAACCGCCAAATAAGTCACAAAAAACGAGAACAGGAACCATGTCGGACGGTTGCCATAGAAACTGCTGGTGTCCCAGATATGCGACCAATACAAAGGTTCGATCGGCTTATGGTATCTGTCAAGCAACGCAGGAAGGAAGGCAAAGTATATAGCCAGTCCTATAATGCCTGCCGACAGATAGGGAACGAAAAGCCGTTTGGTGCGATCGATAAGATAGTCCTTCGTGGGAAGGTTATTCACCCCCTTGTTGAAATATCCGGCCTTGAAAAAGAAGAACGACATGAAGTAGAACGTCCATTCCATGACATGCGTCCACCACTGCACCTCTCCCATCCCGCAGAAGTCCATGACGTGAAGACTGATCATACGAATGATACACAGTCCGCACAGGAAGTCGAATGTATGGTTCCTATTCTTCATTTACCGTCTTATTAACTGTCTTAGGCCATCTGCCACTCAGCCACGGTACCTTCTCGATATAAGGAACCATCCAAGTGCAGATACTGATTATCAGAATAAAAACCAGGATACAATCATCCCAATGTTTATTCATCCCCCTACCAGCTACGCCATGTACCATAGCGTAATACAGCAGAATAGGATAATGGAGTACAAAATAAACCATACTATGCTCTCCGATATACGCTACAAAAGGTACACGGAAGGCAGGCAGCATCAACAGGATGCCCGATATTCCGCACAATGCACAGGTAATATTCACCACAGCTCCCCAAGGACGATGTACCCAGTGGTTCAGGCTCATGTCATACTCGCCGTGCCAATAATGGTTCCCAAACAGGAAGACGAGGAGCAAAACCAAAGATACGAACATGAAAGTATGCCTGGGGACTTTATGCAGTAACCAATGCCAGCATTTTCCTAAATAGAAGAAGTAAACGCCCATAAAGACATTACCCAGACTCATCGGTACCTGAATCTTATTATCCGCCAATACCCAACTTGCGAGCGGAAAGAAGATGGCCAGATATGCCAGATAAGGTACCTTCTGCATGAAATGCACCATCACATACATACAGAAGAAGGAGAACAAGAACCACACGGGCGGATTACCATAGAAATGACTCTGCATCCAGACGTGGCTCCACTCCAACTTATCCCAGTATCTGTGTAACTCATGGGGAAACAACAGCAATATACCAAAATAAAAGATGCTGCCTATAGCTCCCCAAGTCAGATAGGGAATGAACAAACGTTTGAACTTGTCCTTCAGGAAAAACTTGGTCGGGGCGGAAATGCTTTTGTTAAAATAACCTGCCTTGAAGAAAAAGAAACAAATGAAGAAGAAGGTCCACGCCATCAGTTTATCGAACCAAAACGTGCAACCTCTGAACCCGCACATACTGACACAATGCAGGACAATCATCCTGAGAATGCAGAGTCCACAGAGCAAGTCAAAAGCATGATTCCTCTCTTTCATGGGGACAAAAGTATAAAAAACATTGAACATTGAATATTGAACATTGAACATTTTTTATGAAATCCGACACAAAATCCATAATTATGAATTAAAAGACATACCTTTGAGGCTGTGCCTCGAAATTACTCACGTTCGGAAGAAAAAATAAAGTTTTATTTTGTTCTTCTCTCACTTATTCGTAATTTTGCATCATGAAAGAAGCGCTTGTGGATGTTTCCGTACTTATTTTATTCTTCAACCGGTCCGAACCGTTGAAGCAAGTCTTTGCGCAAGTACGGGAAGCACGCCCCGCCCGACTCTTCCTTTACCAAGACGGTCCACGCAACGAGAAAGATATTGAAGGCATACGGGCCTGCAGGGAAGTGGTCAGTCAGATTGACTGGGACTGCGAGGTGCATCAGTTGTACCAGGAACGCAACTACGGCTGCGACCCCTCGGAATTTATCTCCCAGAAATGGGCTTTCAGCCAAACGGACAAATGTGTGGTACTGGAAGATGACGATGTACCTGCCGTCTCGTTCTTCACATTCTGCAAGGAAATGCTGGATCGCTATGAGAACGATGAGCGCATTACCATGATTTCCGGATTCAACGTGGAAGAGCAGACACCTGATGTAAAGGAGGACTACTTCTTCTCTACCAACTTCAGCATCTGGGGTTGGGCATCGTGGCGAAGAGTCGTTGACCAGTGGGACGAACATTACACATGGATGGATGACCCACATGCGGTTGCTCAGCTGGAATCCATTATTCAGGAACGCGGTTACCGCAACGATTTCCTGCCTATGTGCAAGCAACACAGGGCGCAAGGCAAAGCTTTCTACGAGACCATCTTCTGGGCTCACCTGCTGATGAGCAACGGTCTCTGCATTGTTCCACGCAGAAACATGATAAACAATCTGGGTGCCACAGCAGGCAGCACGCATTTTGGAGGCTCGTTAGAAACTATGCCACATGGTTACCGCCGCATCTTCACCATGAAACGGTTCGAACAGGAAATACCCATCCGGCATCCCGCCTATATAATGGAAAATGTTGCCTACCGCAAGAGGGCCTACAAGATTATGGGATGGATGAATCCAATGGTCAAGATTGGGAGGTCTTTTGAAGAACTTTTCCTAAACCTACGCTACGGCAATTTCCGTTTCATCCTACAATCCCTAAATAAACGCATCCTTAAATGGATGGGAAAGACTGCATACAAATGAAAGTTCTCTTAGTTAGTACCAGCGACCTTGCGGGAGGAGGGGCCATTGCAGCCTACCGACTAATGGAAGCCCTGAACAATAACGGCATCAAGGCAAAAATGCTGGTTCGCGACAAGCAATCCTCTTCTGTTACCGTTGCTCAGGTTGGTACAATCATCCCCAAGGTGATGGAACGTCTGCATATCATGTCGTACCTGAAAGGAAAACTTTGGGAAGCTGACACAGCAGACTTTGGCATCGATATTACCCGAACCGAAGAATACAAAGAGGCAGACATCATTCATCTGCACTGGATTAACCAAGGAATGATTTCCCTCTCCTGCCTGAAGCAGATGATAAAGGACGGCAAGAAGATTGTCTGGACTCTGCACGATGAATGGCCTTATCTGGGCATCTGCCATTATAGAGGTGAATGTCAGGAGACAGAATGCAGGAAATGTCCTCTTCTGCCGGGCAATATAGCTCACAAACGTTATCTCAAAAAACAAGAACTATATAAGAAAGGTAATATCACCTTTGTGGGATGTAGCGTATGGATTACCCAAAGAGCTCAACAAGCGATGCCAGAGGCACAGGTGGTTCATATTAACAATTGCATTCCACACAACATTTTCCGATACATTGACCAACAGGAAGCACGCAAGAAACTGGGCCTCCCCCTCGACGAGAAAATCATCCTCTTCTGTTCACAGAGACTCAACGATGAACGCAAAGGGTACTCCTATCTGCAGCAAGCCATAGAGAAACTCTCAACTCTCAACTCTCAACTCTCAACTGTATGCATAGGAAAGGGAGGCAGATACATCAGCAGTCCAGAAGAGATGGCTACGATGTATGCCGCCGCCGATGTATTCGTAATACCCAGCCTGCAGGATAATCTGCCCAACACCATAGCCGAGGCCATGTCGTGCGGCACGCCGTGCGTTGGATTTAATGTGGGTGGCATTCCCGAGATGATAGACCATCAGCAGAACGGCTATGTTGCCAAATACAAGGATGTGACCGACCTGGCAGAAGGCATCCTCTATGTTCTTTCCCACGATATGCGCGAAGCTGCACTTCATAAGGCTGCATCGGTATACGGGGAGACACATGTAGCCCAGAAATATATTAACATTTATGAATCCAGATAAAACTTCCAATACAACACTCCCACTTATAACCATAGCCACTGTTACCTATAATGCAGAGGCTACCCTGCAACGCACTTTAGACAGTGTGGCAGCACAAGACTATGCACGTATTGAGCACCTGATTGTCGATGGGCTGTCAACTGACAGAACCCTCAGCCTGGTGCAGCGCTACGTAGAGCAGAACGACAACAGACACCAGATTCGTCTTATCAGCGGACCCGACGAAGGACTATACGATGCCATGAACAAAGCATTGACTATGGCAACAGGGGAATACATTGTTTTCCTGAATGCCGGAGACAAATTGCACGACGGGGAGACCATCTCAAAAGTAACGGCAAGTGCCAACTGGAGAAAAGGGAGCGTTAAGAACCCTGCCGTTCTGTACGGCGAAACAGATTTAGTGGACGACAAAGGTAAGTTCCTTCGTCACCGTCGTCTTTCTGCTCCCGAGAACCTTTCCTGGAAAAATTTCCTCAGCGGCATGTTGGTTTGCCACCAGTCGTTCTATGCTCGTACAGACATCGCAAAAAACGAGTTATACAATATGAATTACCGATACTCTGCCGACTACGACTGGTGTATTCGCATCATGAAAAAGGCAGCTAAGCGCAGATTAAGAATAATAAATACACATGAGATTCTTACGGATTACCTTAATGAAGGTATTACCACCAAGAATCACCGCAAATCTCTTATGGAGCGCCTGAAGCTTATGGCTCATCATTACGGATGGCCAAAAGCAATAGCTGCCCATGGCTGGTTCGTCGTAAGATCCGTCATCAAAAAATAGGACTAGCCTCTCCCCCCGCCCTCTCCAAAAGAGAGGGAGCCAAGGTTCAAGAAGTTCAAAAGGTTCAAGATTTAAAAGTAAACGGTAAACAGTAAACGGTAAACAGTAAACAGTAAACGGTAAACAGTAAACAGTAAACCAAATATGAAAATAGCAATCATAGGAGCCGGAAATATGGGAGGTGCCACCGCCAGAGGACTGGCACAGAGCCTGCATGTAAGCGCAAAAGATATCTCTGTGAGTAACCCCAGCAAGGGTAAACTGGATGCCATCAAGACAGAATTTCCAGAGATAAACACCACGCAGGACAATAAGGAATGTGTTAAGAATGCCGATATGGTCATTCTGGCCGTTAAACCTTGGAAAGTAGAAGATGTTGCCCGGGAGATTACCACACATCTGAAAAACAGAAACGTAATTGTGGGGAGCATGGCTGCAGGCATCAGCACAGAAAAGATAGAGAATATGTTCGACCTGCACCCTATCTACATCATCATTCCGAATACAGCTATTGCGGTCCGTCAGAGTATGACCTTCATTGCCCGCAAGAACACTACACCTGAGATGGACAAAGAGATTCTGACCATTTTCAGGGAACTGGGAGAAGCGATGATTATAGAGGAACGACTGATGGGTGCCGGCATAGCTTTGGCCAGTTGCGGCATAGCATACGCCATGAGATATATTCGAGCTGCCACGGAAGGCGGTGTGGAATTAGGCATGTACGCCCGAGATGCTCAGCATATTGTGGGACAAACACTTCTGGGAGCCGTAGAACTATTACGAGCTAACCAGAGTCATCCAGAGACAGAGATAGACCGTGTAACAACTCCCGGCGGAATTACCATTCGCGGACTGAACGCTATGGAGGAGAACGGATTTACAAACAGTGTTATTAAGGGACTGAAGGCAAGTAAATGAAATTAAAGGAAAAGGTCTTGGCAACGATGAAATCGACCGACACAGAAAGTCGGTTCGAGCTTTACGTCACCCGTACGCCAGGCTACCTGTGGGCTCGTCTGTTCCAGAAGATGGGTGTACATCCCATAACTGTTACGCTGATGAGTATCGTCATTGGAGCCGCCAGTGGGTATTTCTTCTACCTTCCTACCCTGAAGATGAACCTGATAGGTATCCTTTTACTGATTTGGGCCAACTGGTATGATTGTGCCGACGGACAACTGGCACGTATGACAGGTAAGAAGACGCTTATTGGCCGAATCCTCGACGGCTTTGCCGGAGATGTCTGGTTTTTCTGCATCTATCTGGGCCTTTGTCTCAGATTGACACCAGAATGGAGTATATGGATTTGGCTGTTGGCGGCGTGGGCCGGATTCCATTGTCATGGTCGCCAGTGTGCAATAGCCGACTACTACCGCAACATACATATGTGGTTCTATTTGGGTGAGAAAAAAAGTGAATTGGCTACCAGTCGGCAGGAAGAGGAGGAATACCGCAACCTGGAATGGAAGAGCCACGAATGGTTCCACAAGCTATACCTTCTCTTTTATATAAGGTATACGAAGAGTCAGGAGGACCAGACACCCGTCTTTCAAAAACTTTTTCAGACTATACAAGAAAAACTGGGAGGCAATGTGTCTGACGATATGCGGCAACGATTCCGTGCTGACAGCCTCCCACTGATGCCCATTACCAATATCCTTACCTTCGACACCCGTGCAGGTGTGCTCTTCCTTTCGGTCATCATAGGAATGCCCTGGATATACTTTGTGTTCGAAGCAACTGCATTGGAGCTCCTCCGCCACTGGATGATTCACACGCATGAAACATTCTGTCAGAAATACCTTGACGAAATAAATGTTCAATAAGTTCAATAGTTTAAGAAAAATAAAAACTGCCATGCCCCAGCTTGCAGTTCCCTCCCATTTGGGGGAGGGTTAGGGAGAGGGGCCGAATATGAAGAACAATAAACATATAGCCCTATTGCTGGCTGGCGGCAAATCGTCAAGGATGAACACCAACCGTCCCAAGCAGTATATCGAAGTAAACGGAGAATCGGTCTTGAAACATACCATGAAGGCCTTTCAACTTCATCCGCTCATACAAGATATTTATGTAGTATGCGCTCGCGGTTGGGAAGAAACCGTTTGCGATGAAGCACAGAGCGGAGAGATAACTAAATTCCGTAATGCCATAATCGGTGGAGACACATCCTTCCAATCCCTAAAAAACGGGATAGCCTATCTTCTTCAAGAAGTGAAAGATACAGAATCAATTGTGCTGGTTCACGACGCGGTAAGGCCGCTGATCAGTCAGGATGTCATCAGCCGTAACATTGCCGTTTGTCTGACACACGGGAACGCCATAACAGCAGTCCGCAGTCAGGAAGCTTTTTTGGTCAGCGAGAATGGGAGCAGTAGCGACAGCTATATCCCTCGCGAGAATCTGCTCAGAGCCCAGACTCCTCACACCTTCCCGTTAAAAACACTGAAGGAGATGATGGAGAAAGCAAAAGAGAAGGGGATTACCAAAGCTCAGAGTCTTTTTACCTTAGCCAACGAATTGGGATTCCAACCCCTTCATATTGCACAAGGCGACATCATGAACTTCAAGCTGACCTATCCCAACGACATCCTTATCTATCAGGCCCTGAAGACCTTGGAGGAATAAATCTTTTAGTATCAGCCAGGAATGAGTCTCACCTTAACTGTTTACGACCATTCTGAATGTAAACCTCATTTCTGGGGACTGTAGTAAGAGGTCTTCCTGAAAGGCTCCACAACTGTGATGTATTTGCCGGGTGATCAGGTGTGGTAACAGACGTAAGAAGGTCGGGCAATTCTTTTATCCATGCAAGGATATCGCGTGACATGCTTCCCTGTACACGTAGCCAACCGCCCGTAATACTACCGGCACTGAAAGGGTTAACACCAGAAAAATCATCTTCAAACACCTTCACTCCGTTTACCGTTACCTTTACATCATCGAATCTTGCCGTTTCTTCCGATCCATACGTATCATCATGTGCCTGCCGGAAACCAAACCTACCATAGGGGAAACTTCCCTCTCGCTCATCCACCAGAACATTGTTGATGTAGGTCTTTACACACTGCTCGTTCTCCACCTCTATCTTAACATTGAAGATAACACTACGTTGAATACGTGCGTCCTTAGGCAATGTCACCTCGCCCAACACAGTAACACTACCCCCTAGCCAACGATGAGGACGCAAACGGGGCTTTGTAGCATCTGAAACGTTGAACTGCCACATACAGTAACTATTGTCATCGCTACCGGCAAAGCAGATGCTTCCGGATAACTTCTCTATGCGGACCTTTGCCTCTATTGAATAAGAGAGGGGCTTGTCAATAACCTCCTCCTGGGTACCGTCTTGCTTAACAAGACTCGCATCAACCAAAAACATGCATTGGTTGGGTCGCAGACTTAATTCCAGCAACTGACGCCCGTCTTCACCTTCGGTCAGCTGTGCTTCTGTACATTCGCCTGTATGTGGGTTCAGTAGCATAGCATGTCGTATAGGGGAACGCAAAGAAATGGTGTTGGATATAGTGCTTGCATCGATGTTCCCAAAAAGATAAACATCATATCCTTGAATGATTTTGTGAATATAGTTGAAGGGTTGTGCCACTTTTGAGAAAGCAAGGTCGGCAGGAACAGAACTTTGTTGTAGAGCCTTTCTTAGATTCATTGCTGAGGGCTGGGCAACAAAGAAGGCCTTTCCGCAGTTCTCTTCACCAGCCAGCATATTCTCCACTATCTTCCTTATTTCCTCATTGTCACCGTTGAGATCGGCACAGACACTTGGTTTCTGAGTGGTGAAGATTATGGTCATACCGGCCCTCCAGGCGGCCTCTATCATCTTCATGTTGTGCAGAGAAATAGTCTTTACACCAGGCAGAATCATTGTTGAGAACGTTTCCCTGTTCACATTATTATTCAAGACCAGTCGTCCGTCTTCTACCGAGCAGCGTTCGTTCAACACTTCGGGATGAAGATAGGTGAAGTCAACACCCAGTTCATCCGTCAGCAAATGCGAAACCACAGGATAATCTGTCCCGGGAACCTCGACGCCTCCTTCATAGTATCCTTTAGGACCATCCAGATAATGTCCCGCATACATAGTTTCGATGGGATAGAGCACTGCTACGTCGGCTACATGACGTCCTGGACGAGCCAGCATATAGTTCAAACGCGACAGGAACCTATTAAACCTGGGCAGACCCGCATTATAGAGTGAATTGCGCCAAGAAAGTTCCGGGAGAAATGTAACATTCTGGTCGTTGTACCATACTGCATGCGGAATCAGATGGTTGATGCCCTTGGTGTATTGGTCTATGGCTACCTGATACATTGTCTCGAAAGGAATATTTCCCATCGCGCCGTATGTTTCGGACATCACATAGTCTTTGTCCCAGTTGTTAGCCGAAGAGGAAACCACTTTATAGAAATTCTCTGTCGGACGTCCTCCACCGATCTTATCAATGCCAGGCATACTCATATACTTACCCACCTTCATTAAGTCGCCAGCCACGCTGGTGGGGTTTGCTATCTCCTCCTGATCCTGATGCCCGGTAGCCAATATTCCATGTTCTTCTGCCCATGAGCTGATAGTACCCATGAAGCCACGTGCATAGAGTTCTGTGTGCATGCTGAAGAGCAGGTTGCGGGCTCCTGCCGTCGAACTTCCGATATTATACCAAAGAGCTGGGTAGAGGGTTTCTGGCGAGAAACCATACTGTGCTTCGAAATGCTCATTGAAGTCGTTAGTCCACATACGTCCCTGGGCACGGTACATGGTGGGCTCGTCGAAGAAAGTAGATACCACCGTCTGACCGAAGGATTCTGGGAAATGGGAATAATAGGCCTCATGAGTGTCTTTTATAAAAAGGTTCACAGCCTCGGAAGACAGATAGTCCACATTAGGATCACCATCTGTCACGCATTGAAACACCATCACCCTCCAGTTACCTTCTCCAGGAACTTCCCAAGTGAGCTGATTGTCTGGCGAAAGGTATTGGCGAAGGCTAACAATCTCATTCGATGTTCTATTCCACGCTACCAGACTCATCAGTTTTCCCGTCAGTGTTATTTTTCTGGAGAACGTCGTCCCAACAGAAGCTGTATACTCAGTCTTGTCAAGCCGTTTTACCGTATGATCGGGATGATTGTTCTTGAAAGTTGTTACCCCCGACCCATTAATAGCTCCCATACTCCCACTGGGAAATCCGTATTCGTCATATATCGACATATGTGCTCCTAAACAGCGAGCAGTTTCTATGGCACGGCCGTAGAGCGTAAAATAGTCATCCGACAGGTAGCCTGGGCGAAACCCATCACCAAAAGGAAGGATGGCGCAGCCACCATAATAGTCGGTTTTCACCATTTGCTCCAACTGCTTCTCCAATTCATCACCCGCAATGGTGGTATTATTCCAGAACCAGAGTGGTATGGGACGCCATTTCATTTCCGGCAGGCTAAAACCACGCGTACTAAAAACTTCTTGCGCGTCTGTCACCTGTGGAATAAATAATGATAGCGCAAACAAGACTTCTGCAAGGGCTTTTCTTTTCATATTTTCTATAGAGTATTATATAAAGTTTATATTTCTGCTACAAAAATACAATAATTACAGGAAATACATCTTTAATCTTTGACAATAAAACGTAATTATTTGGCACATAGACACCTTTAGAATACAACAAGAAAGCCCCGCAATCTCTTGCAGGGCTTTCTAATATATAGATTATTCAGTTATCAATTATAAATCTTCGACATAGTCCAACAGGGTCTTGCGACTTGCCAGAACACGGTCATAATCTTCACGGTTACCTACCACAATCTTGTCGAACTCACGCAGACCGGTACCGGCAGGAATAAGATGACCGCAGATAACGTTCTCCTTCATGCCTTCCAGGTAGTCGCTCTTGCCATTGATAGCTGCCTCGTTCAGCACCTTTGTGGTTTCCTGGAATGAGGCAGCAGACATGAAGCTGCTGGTCTGCAATGCTGCACGTGTGATACCTTGCAGAATCTGTGTAGAGGTAGCAGGAACTGCATCGCGAACCTGTACAAGACGGAGGTCCTTACGCTTGAGCTGGGAGTTCTCGTCACGCAGACGACGGGCTGTTACAATCATACCCTTCTGCATGGTCTCTGAATCACCGGCATCAGTAACTACCTTCTTACCCCAGATACGGTCGTTCTCGGCAGCAAATTCCAACTTGTCAACAACCTGAAGCTCAAGGAAGCGAGTGTCACCGGGCTCTTCGATCTGAACCTTACGCATCATCTGACGAACGATAACCTCGAAATGCTTATCGTTGATCTTTACACCCTGCAGACGGTAAACGTCCTGAACCTCGTTAACGATATATTCCTGAACGGCAGTGGGACCCTTAATAGCAAGGATATCAGCAGGTGTAATGGCACCATCGGAAAGAGGTGTGCCGGCACGAACGTAGTCGTTCTCCTGCACCAGAATCTGCTTGCTAAGAGGAACAAGATACTTGCGAACATCACCTACCTTAGAGGTAATGATAATCTCGCGGTTACCACGCTTGAGCTTACCCATTGTTACCTCACCGTCGATTTCGGCTACAATAGCAGGGTTACTGGGGTTACGAGCTTCGAACAACTCGGTTACACGTGGCAGACCACCGGTGATATCACCACCACCGCCTACAACACGAGGAATCTTAACCAGTACATCACCGGCTTTCACCTCCTGACCGTCCTTGATGGCAATATGACCGCCAATGGGGAAGTTATAGGTACGCAAGAGTTCTCCGTTCTCGTCAACAATGTGAGCAGCAGGAACCTTGGTTCTGTCGCGAGACTCAATGATAATGTTCTCGCTCAAACCGGTAGCCTCATCGCTTTCAACACGGAAGGTAAAACCTTCCACAACATCTTCGAACTGGACCTTACCAGGAGCTTCAGTAACGATTACAGCGTTGAAGGGATCCCACTTGGCTACAACATCACCCTTCTCAACCCTATCGCCTTCCTTCTTGTAGAGTGTACTACCATAAGGAACACTCTGGGTGAGCAGGACAATACCTGTGGTGGGTTCTACGAAACGAACTTCAGCCAAACGACCTACGACAACCTGAGCTGAGTTTCCATTCTCGTCTGTAATATCTACTGTACGCAGTTCCTCGAACTCGAGACGAGCGTCGTACTTAGCCCTAATCATAGCATTGGCAGCTGCATTACCAGCCACACCACCGGCATGGAAGGTACGAAGTGTAAGTTGGGTACCAGGCTCACCGATTGACTGAGCCGCGATAACACCTACAGCCTCACCCTTCTGCACCATCTGACTGGTTGCCAGGTTACGACCGTAACACTTCATACAAACACCTTTCTTGCTCTCACAGGTAAGAACGGAACGGATCTCAACAGTCTCGATGGGACTGTCTTCAATCTCCTGAGCCTTTGACTCTGTGATTTCATCACCTGCAGCACAAATCAGTTTACCAGTAACAGGATGTATAACATCGTGAACTGAAACACGACCCAGGATTCGCTCATAGAGACTGCTGATAACCTCGTCGCCATTCTTAAGAGCTGAACAGGAAAGACCACGCAAGGTACCACAGTCCTCCTCGGTGATAATCACATCATGACTTACATCAACCAAACGACGAGTCAGGTATCCGGCATCGGCAGTCTTCAAAGCGGTATCGGCCAAACCCTTACGGGCACCGTGGGTAGAGATGAAGTACTCAAGCACGGACATACCCTCCTTAAAGTTAGAGATAATGGGATTCTCGATGGTATCAGGCTCGGCACCAGCCTTCTGAGGCTTAGCCATCAAGCCACGCATACCAGAGAGCTGGCTAATCTGACCGGCACTACCACGGGCACCGGAGTCAAGCATCATATATACGGCATTGAAACCTTGGTCGGCCTCCTTCATGGTCTTCATAAGGATTGCAGAGAGGTCGTTATTTACGTGTGTCCAGATATCTATTACCTGGTTGTGACGCTCCTTGTCGGTAATGAATCCCATACCATACTCACCCTGAATACGGTCGATTTCTTCGTTACCCTTACGGATAAGTTCATCCTTCTCCTTAGGTATGATAATATCACCCAAGTTGAATGACAAACCACCCTCGTATGCCAGACGGTAACCAAGGTTCTTGATACCATCCAGAAAGTCGCAGGCTCGAGCCACACCAACGGTCTTAATAACGTCGGTAATAATACCGCGGAGAGTCTTCTTGGAAATAACATCGTTGAAGAATCCAACCTCGGCAGGTATAATTTCATTAGCAATTACACGACCAACAGAGGTCTCTACCATACGTTTGCCAAGAGTACCGTCTTCCATCAGGTCATCAACCACAACAAAAACAGGAGCATGAACATCTACACGCTTCTCATTGTAAGCGATGATGGCTTCCTCGGGACCGTAGAACTTGAGGCCGGCACCCTTTGCACCTGGGCGCAGCTTGGTAATGTAGTACAGACCCAACACCATATCCTGAGAAGGAACAGTGATAGGAGCGCCGTTGGCAGGATTCAGAATATTATGTGACTGAAGCATCAGAATCTGAGCCTCCAAAATAGCCTCGTTGCTCAAAGGCAAGTGAACAGCCATCTGGTCACCATCGAAGTCGGCATTGAAAGCAGTACAAGCCAATGGATGCAACTGAATGGCCTTACCCTCTATCATCTTAGGCTGGAAGGCCTGAATACCCAGACGGTGCAGTGTTGGAGCACGGTTGAGCAATACGGGATGGCCCTTCATCACATATTCCAAGATATCCCAAATAATGGGATCCTTACGGTCTACAATCTTCTTGGCACTCTTAACGGTCTTTACAATTCCGCGTTCGATGAGTTTACGGATAACGAATGGTTTGTAAAGCTCTGCTGCCATCAACTTAGGCAGACCGCACTCGCCCATCTTCAACTCGGGACCTACAACAATTACGGAACGGGCTGAGTAGTCAACACGCTTACCCAACAGATTCTGACGGAAACGTCCCTGCTTACCCTTCAGCGAGTCGCTCAAAGACTTCAGAGGACGGTTGCTGTCGGTCTTAACAGCACTGCTCTTACGGCTATTGTCGAAGAGGCTGTCAACGGCCTCTTGCAACATACGCTTCTCATTACGCAGAATCACCTCAGGAGCCTTAATCTCGATGAGTCGCTTCAGACGGTTGTTACGAATAATAACACGACGGTAGAGATCGTTCAAGTCGCTGGTCGCAAAACGACCGCCATCCAATGGAACAAGAGGACGGAGCTCTGGTGGAATGACGGGAAGAATCTTCATAATCATCCACTCAGGCTTATTGCGGCCCTTGCTGGCACGGAAACTCTCTACTACTTGCAGGCGCTTCAAGGCCTCGTTCTTTCGCTGCTGTGCAGAATCCTGGCTGGCAGAATCGCGCAACTCGTAAGACAGTTTATCCAAGTCTAACTGCAAAAGCAAATCATAGATAGCCTCAGCACCCATCTTGGCAATGAACTTATTGGGGTCATTGTCCTCAAGGAATGTATTGTTCTGGGGCAAACGGTCCATGATCTCCATGTACTCGTCCTCGGAAAGAAGGTCGAATTTCTGCAAAGGCATATCCTTGTCGTTCTCCATCACACCAGGCTGGATAACAACATAACGCTCGTAGTAGATGATAGCATCGAGCTTCTTGGTGGGAATACCCAACAGATAGCCTATCTTATTAGGAAGAGAACGGAAGTACCAGATGTGTGCAACGGGAACAACCAACTGAATGTGTCCGCTACGCTCACGACGTACCTTCTTCTCTGTTACTTCAACACCACATCGGTCGCAGACAATACCCTTGTAGCGGATACGCTTATACTTACCACAATGGCACTCATAATCCTTGGTAGGACCAAAGATACGCTCACAGAACAAGCCATCACGCTCTGGCTTATAGGTACGGTAGTTGATAGTCTCAGGTTTCAAGACCTCGCCATACGAATTCTCCAGGATTTCCTCAGGAGATGCCAAACCGATGGTTATCTTGGTAAAATTGTTTTTTACCTTTGTTTCTTTCTTAAAAGCCATATTATATATCCTTTCTAAAAGAGTATTCTACGTTAATCCAATGTAACACTTAATCCAAGACCACGCAACTCGTGCAAGAGTACGTTCAAAGACTCAGGAATACCAGGAGTAGGCATGTGCTCACCCTTGACGATAGCCTCGTAAGCCTTGCTACGGCCAACTACGTCATCACTCTTAATGGTGAGGATTTCCTGCAGCACATGAGAAGCACCGAAGGCCTCGATAGCCCAAACCTCCATTTCTCCGAAGCGCTGACCACCGAACTGTGCCTTACCACCAAGGGGCTGCTGGGTAATGAGTGAATACGGGCCAATGCTACGTGCATGCATCTTGTCTTCAACCATGTGACCAAGTTTAAGCATGTAGGCAACACCTACAGTTGCCAACTGGTCGAAAGGTTCTCCCGTTGCACCATCATACAACTGTGTCGAACAGTAGCGGGGCAGGCCTGCCTTGTCGGTCCACTCGCAAAGGTCATCGAGAGATGCGCCATCGAAGATAGGTGTGGCAAACTTAACGCCCAGTTTCTTGCCTGCAGCGCCAAGAACAGTCTCGAAAATCTGACCGATGTTCATACGTGAAGGAACACCCAGAGGGTTCAGAACAATATCTACAGGAGTACCATCCTCGAGGAACGGCATATCTTCCTGACGTACCACCTTACTTACAATACCCTTGTTACCGTGACGGCCGGCCATCTTATCACCGACACCAATCTTACGCTTCTTGGCAATATAAACCTTAGCCATCTGAATGATACCGCTGGGCAGCTCATCACCAATGGTGATGGCATACTTCTTACGCTTCATCTCGGCATCCAGTAACTTGTACTTCTTCAAGTAATTGATAATCAACTTAGCAATCAGACCGTTAATACGGTCGTCATTGGTCCAGTTACTCAACTGGACAGCTGTAAAGTCGAAGTTGTTCAGCATATTGGCCGTAATGCTTCCACCCTTGGCGATCAGGTCGGCACCCATATAATCCTTGATGCCTTGACTCTTCTTACCCTTGGTAAGCTCTAACAACTTATCAACGAGAATGGCCTTCAGATCTTCTACCTTGCTATTGAATTCTTCATCGATAGCTGCCAGACGAGGCTTGTCGGCATTCTTGATGGCACGTGTCTTAATGGCACGTGAGAACAATTTCTTATCTATAACAACACCGTTGAGAGATGGGCTTGCTTTCAGAGAAGCGTCCTTAACATCACCTGCTTTATCGCCGAAGATAGCACGCAGCAACTTCTCTTCAGGACTGGGATCGCTCTCACCCTTAGGTGTAATCTTACCTATCATGATATCACCAGGAGCAACACGAGCACCAATACGGATGATACCATTCTCGTCCAAATCCTTGGTTGCCTCTTCGCTTACATTAGGGATATCTGCTGTGAGTTCCTCCATACCACGTTTAGTTTCTCGTACTTCCAGAGCAAACTCTTCAACGTGAACACTGGTAAGAATATCCTCACGAACAACACGCTCATTCAGCACGATGGCATCCTCGTAGTTGTAACCCTTCCAAGGCATGTAGGCAACCAACAGGTTCTTACCCAATGCCAACTCACCGTCTTCGGTAGAATAACCTTCAGTCAGAATCTGGCCCTCTACTACCCTATCGCCCTTATTACAAATAGGACGGAGGTCGATGGTCATATTCTGATTGGTACGACGGAACTTGGGAATACGATACTCCTTGAGAGCAGGCTCGAAACTAACAAACTCCTCATCCTCTGTACGGTCATAAAGGATACGGATGGTGGTTGCATCAACATATTCTACAACTCCGCTGCCCTCAGCCGTAATCATCGTACGTGAATCCTCACACAACTGACGTTCAATACCTGTTCCGACAATAGGAGCCTCGGTACGCATCAAAGGAACTGCCTGACGCATCATGTTAGATCCCATCAATGCACGGTGAGCATCGTCGTGTTCCAGGAAGGGAATCAAAGATGCTGCAATTGAGGCAATCTGCTGAGGAGCAACGTCCATCAGGTTTACCTCGCTGGGAGGAACGACAGGATAGTCATCGTCCTGACGGCACTTAACCTTAGTACGGATAAATGTTCCGTCCTCATTCAAAGGAGCATTTCCCTGACCGATAATCTGACCTTCCTCTTCCTCGGCAGTCATATACTGAACACCTTCTGGCGAGAGGTCAACAACAGCATTATTTACCTTACGGTAGGGAGTCTCGATGAAGCCCAAGTCGTTAATCTTTGCAAAGACGCAAAGCGATGAAATAAGACCAATGTTAGGACCTTCAGGAGACTCGATTGGACATAGACGTCCGTAGTGGGTGTAGTGTACGTCTCGAACCTCGAAGCCGGCACGTTCACGAGACAAACCACCAGGACCTAAAGCAGACAAACGACGCTTGTGAGTAACCTCTGCCAAAGGGTTGGTCTGATCCATAAACTGGCTCAAGGCGTTTGTTCCGAAGAACGTGTTGATAACGCTACTGATAGTCTTTGCGTTAATAAGGTCGGTTGGTGTAAATACTTCGTTGTCGCGAACATTCATACGTTCACGAATGGTACGGCTCATACGAGCCAGACCAATGGCAAACTGGTTTGCCAACTGCTCACCAACGGTACGTACGCGACGGTTGCTCAAGTGGTCAATATCATCGACATTGGCCTTTGAGTTCACCAACTCAATAAGATACTTGATAATCTCGATAATATCCTCCTTGGTCAGCGTACGAACGCTCATATCTGTGTCCAGATTCAACTTCTTGTTGATACGGTAACGTCCTACCTCACCAAGATCGTAACGCTTCTCGCTGAAGAACAGATTGAAGATAACCTCGCGTGCACTGGCATCATCGGCAGGATCTGCATTACGAAGTTGTCTGTATATATACCAAATGGCTTCACGCTCGCTATTTGAGGTATCTTTCTGTAATGTATTGAAAATGATTGAATAGTCTGAACTCTGACCATCCTCTTTGTGTATAAGGATAGTAGGAACATTGCTATCCAAAATAATTTCTATGGCATCATCTGTCAGTTCGCTTTCACGGTCCAAGATAACCTCGTTACGCTCGATAGAAACAACTTCGCCGGTATCCTCATCAACAAAGTCTTCAGTCCAACTCTTCAGAACGCGGGCAGCCAACTTCTGCCCCTTTCTTTCTTCCAGACTCTGACGAGTTACCTTAACCTCTTCTGCAAGGTTGAAGATTTCCAGAATATCCTTATCGTTTTCAAAACCGATGGCTCTTAAAAGGGTTGTTACGGGAAGCTTTTTCTTACGGTCGATATACGCATACATTACATTATTAATATCAGTAGCGAACTCGATCCAGCTACCCTTAAATGGAATGATACGTGCAGAATACAACTGCGTACCATTAGCGTGTACACTACTACCAAAGAATACACCAGGAGAGCGATGCAACTGAGAAACAACAACGCGCTCAGCTCCGTTGATAATAAATGTACCATTATCCGTCATGTAAGGGATGGGACCAAGAAAGACATCCTGAATCACCATATCAAAGTCCTCATGATCGGGGTCTGTACAATACAACTTCAGTTTAGCCTTCAAAGGTACACTGTAAGTAAGTCCTCTTTCCAAACACTCCTCTATTGAATAGCGGGGAGGGTCAATGTAGTAGTCAAGGAACTCCAAAACAAAGTTGTTGCGCGTATCCTGAATAGGGAAATTCTCGGCAAAAACCTTGTAAAGACCGTCATTCTTGCGAAGTTCTGGTGGAGTATCTAACTGGAGAAAGTCTTTGAACGACTTTAACTGCACTTCCAAAAAGTCGGGATATGCCATCGGACTTTTGACAGAAGCGAAATTTACTCTTTGATTAATAATATTAGCCATCTAAAACAGATTTGATTGACTCGTGAAAGTTTTTAGACACAAAAAGGCAAAGAACCCTCTACCAGAGGATCCTTTACCATATTACCTGTTAAACAGGGGTTAGATTACTTCAACTCGATTTCTGCACCAGCCTCCTCGAGGGTCTTCTTCAGAGCCTCTGCGTCAGCCTTAGGCATACCTTCTTTCAAAGTGCTGGGAGCACCGTCAACGAGCTCCTTAGCTTCCTTCAAACCGAGACCGCAAGCTTCCTTAACGGCCTTTACAACCTGGAGTTTAGCAGCACCTGCGCTCTTGAGGATTACATCGAAGTCGGTCTTCTCCTCAGCAGCAGCACCACCTTCACCACCAGCAGCTACAACAACAGCAGCAGCAGCGGGCTCAATACCATAAGTCTCCTTAAGTTCGTTCTTAAGATCAATTACTTCCTGTACTGTGAGCGCAACGAGCTCAGCAGCAATAGCCTTAATATCAGCCATTTTGTTTAATGTATTTAATTGTTATTATTCTTAGTTAATTACTCTGCAGCTGCTTGTGCTTCGCGGTTCTCCAATGCACTCAGTACATTCATAATCGGAGACTCCAAAGCTGCGATAACATCTGCAATAAGTTCGTTCTTGCTCTTCAGTGCAGCAAGTGTATTCAACTGGTCTGCACCAACATATACAGTCTGCTCAGCAAAAGCAGCCTTCAAAGCAGGCTTCTCCTGTTTCTTGCTTGCAAACTCCTTAAGCATCTTAGCGGGAACGTTAGCAGTCTCTGTGAAAATCAATGCAGTAGAACCCTTCAGCACACTGTACATTTCGCTGAAGTCAGTCTCGTTTGCATCCAAGGCCTTCTTCAACAAAGTGTTCTTAACAGCAACCATCTTTACGCTGCTCTGGAAACACTTACGACGCATTGCACTTGTTGTTTCTGCATTCATTCCCTCAATATCTACCAAATAGAAATGAGGATACTGCTGCAGCAAAGCACTAATCTGCTCTACAATAACACTTTTATCTTCCTTTCTCATGACTTTCTGTAATTTTAGATTTCCTCAGTAGCCTTCGGATCTACTTTGATACCACGGCTCATAGTACTTGAAAGATAAATGCTCTTAACATATGTACCCTTAGCAGCAGCAGGCTTCAGTTTGATAATAGTTGCCATAAACTCTTTTGCGTTCTGGGCAATCTGCTCAGCAGAGAAAGATACCTTACCGATAGAAGCGTGAATAATACCAGTCTTATCTACCTTGAAGTCAATCTTACCTTGCTTAACCTCACGAACAGCCTTAGCTACATCCATGGTTACAGTTCCACTCTTGGGGTTTGGCATCAAACCACGGGGACCCAGTACACGTCCAAGTGCACCAATCTTACCCATGATTGCAGGCATTGTGATGATGACATCAATGTCTGTCCAACCACCTTTAATCTTCTCGATATACTCATCGAGACCTACATAGTCAGCACCTGCCTCTTTGGCAGCAGCTTCAGCATCTGGTGTGCAAAGGCACAATACGCGTGTAACCTTACCTGTTCCATTAGGAAGTGATACAACACCACGTACCATCTGATTAGCCTTTCTGGGGTCAACGCCCAAACGCACATCAATATCTACAGAAGCATCAAACTTGGTTGTAGTAATTTCCTTAACCAAGGCTGAAGCCTCTTTCAGAGTGTATGCTTTCCCTGCTTCAATCTTATCAGCTACCAACTTCTGGTTTTTTGTCAGTTTACTCATTGTAATTGAAGTTTAAATTATTTACCAGGGAACTCACCCTTTACAGTGATACCCATACTTCTGGCTGTACCTGCTACCAAAGTCATTGCAGCCTCTACAGTAAAACAGTTCAAATCAGGCATTTTATCCTGAGCAATTGTGCGAACCTGATCCCAAGTAATCTCGGCAACCTTTTTACGGTTGGGCTCAGCAGAACCGCCCTTAATCTTGGCAACTTCCATCAACTGTACTGCAACAGGAGGAGTCTTTACGATGAAATCATAAGACTTATCTGTGTAGTAAGTAATAACAACAGGCAACACCTTACCGGCCTTATCCTGTGTTCTGGCGTTGAATGCCTTACAGAAATCCATAATATTGATTCCCTTAGAACCTAATGCAGGTCCAACTGGGGGAGATGGATTTGCAGCGCCTCCTTTAATCTGTAATTTGATTAATCCAGCAACTTCTTTAGCCATTTGATTTTTATTTTATTATTTATTAAATAAAAGCGTAACACGCGTAACAAACGTATTACTGCCTTTCTACTTGTGAAAAACCAAGTTCCAATGGAGTTTTACGTCCAAAGATCTTAACCATCACCTTCAGTTTCTTCTTTTCGTTATTTACATCCTCAATCGTAGCGTCAAAGCCAAAGAAAGGACCTTCTGTAACTTTTACGCTTTCGCCGACTTCGAATGGAATTGATACATCCTCTGGAATTTCGGCGATCTCATCAATTGTACCCAGCATCTGACTTACCTCAGCAGGTCGTAGAGGCATAGGCTTTGTGTTTGACTTGGTATCACTCAGGAAACCCAAAACATTTGGTACATTACGTAACATAGGCTGAACCTCACCCACCAATTCTGCCTCTACAAAGACATAACCGGCAAAGCGATTCTTTTCCTTTACCTTACGCTTGCCATTGGCAATCGTAACTACCTTTTCTGTTGGAATTAAGACCTGGTTTACATGCTTGGCGAACTCTCCACCTTGGTGAAGCATCGCTTCGATGTATTCCTTAACCTTGCCTTCCTTTCCACTAATGGCACGCATAACGTACCATCTCATTTCTATTTCAGCCATTACCAAACAGAATGATTAACGTAATAAACCGTAAACAAGTTCCATTCCTGACTGGAAGAACCAATCCATAACGAAAACAACCAGCGCTATACATAGGGAAGCTGTTAATACTACAACAGCGCTGTTCATCAACTCCGAACGTGTAGGCCAAGTGGTCTTATGCACAAGCTCTTCGTATGAATCTTTACAGTATGTTTTAATTTCTTCTAACATAATTGTATTGTTTAATTGCACGGGAAGAGAGGCTCGAACTCCCGACACCTGGTTTTGGAGACCAGTGCTCTACCAACTGAGCTATTCCCGTAAAATACTGCCTCCAGAATCTGAAGGCAGCAAAAATATTTAGGGTTTCCCGATTAATCGAACACCTCTGTGATCTGGCCAGAACCAACGGTACGACCACCTTCACGAATAGCGAAACGAAGACCTACGTTCAGAGCTACTGCATAGATGAGCTCGACCTTAATCTCAACGTTATCACCAGGCATTACCATCTCGATTCCATCAGGCAGGTGGATTTCACCTGTACAGTCCATGGTACGGAGATAGAACTGAGGACGATATTTGTTACCGAAGGGAGTATGACGACCACCCTCTTCCTTCTTCAATACATAGATAGAAGCCTTGAAGCCCTTGTGAGGAGTGATAGCACCGGGGTGTGTGATAACCATACCACGCTTAACCTCGTTCTTATCAATACCACGAAGCAACAGACCTACGTTATCACCAGCTTCACCTTCGTCAAGAATCTTACGGAACATCTCAACGCCGGTAATAACTGACTTCTTATCCTCACCGAGACCAAGAATCTGAACCTCATCGCCTACCTTAACAACACCAGTCTCGATACGACCAGTAGCAACGGTACCACGACCCGTGATTGAGAACACGTCCTCAACAGGCATCAAGAATGGCTTATCAACGGCACGTACGGGCTCCTGAATCCAAGTATCGCAAGCATCCATCAGCTCCATAACCTTGTCTTCCCACTCCTTAACACCATTCAAGGCACCAAGAGCAGAACCGCGG
>CADCIP010000042.1:0-468 GCA_902801485.1 uncultured Bacteroidales bacterium
TTGGAAGGAGAAAAGAAACGGTGAGGTGGCACTACTCGTAGAGGGAGCACGACGTATCGGAAAGAGTTATATCGTAGAGGAATTCGCCAAGAATGAGTATGAGTCATATATCCTCATCGACTTCAATAAGGCTCCCCAGATGGTAAGAGATTGGTTTGACCTCTATCTGGAAGACCTCGACACGTTGTTCCTCTATCTGAGCCAACACTATAAGGTAAGGCTCCATGAGCGCAAGTCGCTTATTATCCTTGATGAGATACAGTTATGCCCCAGAGCGAGAGCAGCCATCAAGTTTCTGGTGGCCGACAGAAGGTATGACTACATTGAGACGGGCTCTTTGGTAAGTATCAAGAAAAACACACAAGGCATCGTGCTCCCATCGGAAGAACGTTCTATTCAGATGTACCCTATGGACTTTGAAGAGTTTCTTTGGGCCACAGGTAATGATATGCTGATGGACTTGATACG